>CAZKBP010000014.1:0-122981 GCA_964551015.1 uncultured Cytophagaceae bacterium
ATCACCAACCGCTAAAAACCCCCAATCAAGATTTTGTAGTTTTAGGTTTAGTATCAGTTGTATTAAATTTCAGAAGTCTGATTCCTATTCAGGATCAGACTTTTTTCTTGTCTATATGCTTCACAGCGAGAGGATTCTCAATAAAATTATTTTTTACCATAAAATTTTCTGGGTAAGCCTTCCAATTTGGTATATCTTTCGTGGTTATTTATATTATTTACCCAAAAGGGGCAACCCTTTTAAAGATTTACAGGTCTATCCCATCAGAACACCTTAATCATGAAGATAAAACCTGATGAGAAAAGGATTATCAAAGGCTGTCGCGCTGGTAAACCCAAATACCAGCAATTACTCTATGAATCGTACTACGGAAAGATGCTAAGTGTATGCCTAAGGTATTCTAAAAATTACGAGGAAGCCAGAGACATCCTACAAGAAGGTTATATAAAAGTATTTAAGAGTATCAAAGATTTCAAAGGAGATGGCTCCCTTGAAGGCTGGATACGTCGGATCATGGTCAACACGGCGATCAATTTTTATCACAAAAATAAAAAATATGATCTGAACAGTTCACTAGATGATGAGCATCAGGACTCTTCTCCTTTCTTCGCAAGTGAAGAGCAGATTATTGAAAGAATGTCTTATGAAGACCTGCTTACTCTCGTGCGTGCCTTGCCTCCTGCTTATCAGACCGTTTTCAACTTATATGCCATTGAAGGTTATAGCCATCGTGAAATTGCTGATATGTTAGGTATCAGTGAAGGTACTTCCAAGTCAAATTTAGCCAAAGCCCGAGGGAAGCTACAAAAACAGATTGACAGACTTATGAACGATAAAACTTGTTCACGATATGCCTAAGCGACTAGATATAGATCGGATTTTCAAAGAAGTTGCCCAGAAAAATGAGCAGCCTTATCGTCCTCAAGACTGGGAAGACTTTCAAAAAGTATTACTACGAGAAATGGGAAATGAGGCACCAAGCGGTGTTTCTCGAATTCTGAATTATTTCCGTAAAACCTATCTCATGGCGGCACTGATTGCTCTCATTTTAATTCCTTTCGGGCGATTGAATCTAAATGAAGAACCACCCCAATCTGAAGCCAGAGAAAAAACAACACAAAGCACGGCAATAAACGATACGCAATCTACCCCAAATCAAGAAGATGCGGATGGCCAGCGAAATATTCCCAACACCGAAGAAAAACCTTATTCTCCACAAAACATGGCCTCTCGCCAGCCCGAAGAACCTACTACTCCGATAGAAGGTCTGATCTCTAAGGAAAACGCTCAGCCGGTGCCTGAAAAACAAAATGGAGTATCAAGCCATCAATTCAACAAAACCACTACGGAAGTATTACCCCGTGAAAATACTCCTGAAATTACATTTGTCGAGCCTAAAAATCGTGAGACGCTTCCTTCCGAAGTAGGACAAACACTCTCAACTAGCTCTGGTCAACTAGAAAGTTTAGAGTCATCTCCGATAGTGTTAGAGGATATCCAAACTTCCTTGCGCGAAGATCAAGCCTTGACTCAAATCATTACTTACCCAGTACCGAATCTATTGGATGCACATCATCAGGATACTTCTTTTCATCCTTGTAAACGCTGGCATTTGGGCTTTATTTATCCACTAAGTACGAATTTAGGTCGCCTTACTCCCTCGGATTTTTCTATACACGCCCTGATAGGAGTAGATGATGCTACCCACGATCTCGCCTTGGCGGGGCTAGCCCATATCAATAAAGAAGATAATAAAGGCTTTCAGGTAGCAGGCTTGACGAATGTCACCTGGAAAAAACAAAAGGGAACACAAGTCGCTGGGCTTTTTAATGTAAGTGGAGAGCAAGTGGCTGGTACGCAATGGGCAGGTCTTATCAATGTGTCTGGTTTCCGACCGCCAGAAATGATGCCCTCTCTCCCTAATGCCTCCTTGGAAGAAGAACCTCCTCCTTTTCAGGGACAAGTAGGGGGGCTGGTAAATTTCAGTCTGGATAAAAATACAGATTTGCAACTCGCTGGACTCACCAATGTAGCCAGCCGTGTATCTGGTGCCCAAGTAGCTGGCTTAATCAACGTGGCAGGAGAAGTAGAAGGAATTCAATTGGGAGGGCTGATCAATATTGCTCGTAAAGTTACAGGGGTGCAATTAGGTTTGATTAATGTAGCTGATTCGGTAGAAGGAGTGCCCATTGGATTACTGAGTATTGTCAAAAAGAATGGTTATCGTCGGTTGGAGTTTTGGGGAAGTGCTACTTTTCACTCTAACGTGTCGGCCAAGTTTGGAACCAAGAAATTTTACAACATCTTTTCTCTGGGTTCTCAATACGCCACAGATGATTTCCGCTGGGGCTTGGGTTATGGATTTGGTTCCCATCTAAATTTAAGAAGGGATGCCTTCGCCGATATTGACCTCATTGCTTATCATATTAATGAGAATCGTACTTTCACCAAGAAACTCAATTTACTCACGCAGTTCAAGGTAAGCTTGGGTAAACAAGTGGGGAATCACTTTGGACTCTATGCTGGGCCTACTTTGAATGTCCTTTGGTCAGATTTCCGCAACAGCGACAATAGCATTGGTTCAAGGATTGCTCCCTGGACTTTCTTAGAAACCCAAATCCGAAATACCCGTGTCAAAATCTGGGCGGGCTTTCACGTGGGGGTTCGCTTTGGAAAGTGATAGAACTGCGAATGGTTGGATATTAACCTTGACTCATCATCAAGCCATAACCTCTTAATCACTCCCGACCTCTCTTTTCAAAGAAGAGGATCTTGCTCAATTCCTGATTCTAATCCAGATCTTCATGCGTATAGAGATGCAAACGCAAGATAGCCTTATGCTGTGGACGGTTGTCTATGGACTGTGGACTAGGCTGCAAGTACCCAAAGGATGGATTCGTCTAGTGATTAGAAAGGGCTTTTAAGCGATAAGCTATGGCTTGTACAGAAGATAGCCTAGTAGGTTTAATCTAGATCCTAGTCTTCAGGAAATAAAGATCATAACTAACCACGAAGAACTAACCACGAGACTAGCTCGCTACTTTCAGCTTAGTATTCTGGGTGTTGTTTTTGGAGGCTTCTTTGGTTTCGTTGAAGAGGAAGATATAAACCAACTTGGCTTCAATCTCGAGCTTACCGCAGATGATTTCTACCTCGTGGTTGTTGCCTTGACTATCCACGATGGTTCCTCTTACGTTTTGGTCAAAGAGTTTAAAATTGAGCTTAAACTGCTTGTCTTTCAAATCCAAGACATTATCGTATTCTCTCTCGATTAGTACATCAATAGATTCACCTGCCAAATCCTTTTCTTGATAATGAAAATGATCGGCCACGTAGCGGTTTACTTTGTTGATACGGAAATACTCATCGGTGATAATCAGGCCATCGTAAACCTTACCCACGATGGATTGATAAATGAGTGCTTCTTCGGAAACGTCATTCAGACGGGTTTCAAATTGTTCTACCCAATCTTTGTAATGGTCAAGCTGCTTTTGGAGGGTAGCCTCTTTTTCGCGGGCTTGCTGGGCAATCTCTTCTTTGGTCTCGAGGAGTGTGCGCGTTTTCTCATTGGCCTTCAGCGAGATAATAGCGTGTGCCATCCGCTGAGCCACGGCCTCGATGAATTCTATCTCGTAGGGTTGGTACTTACCAAAAGAAATCAACTCGATCACGCCCTGAATTCCGTCGGCAGATTTGATAGGGACGATGAGTAAGCAATTCGGCGTGGCCTTGCCCAAACCCGAAGTGATTGCTACATAATCCTGAGGCACATCTTCAATTGAAATAGAATGGCCTTCTTTCCAGGCCGTTCCGACCAGGCCTTCTCCCCAGTCGATGCGCTTCTTTTGGTATTTTTTGCGCTCATAAGCGTAGCAGCCTTTGAGCTCTAGGAAAACATCTTTTTCGTCTTCACGATTGATTACAAAAAGACCTCCCTGATTGCTTTTGGTATATTTGACCAGCTCAGAGATCAGTTCAAAGGCTTGCTGCTCGAGACGATCATGATTCTTACGGAAAATTTCATTAAAAATAGAAAGTCCTTCACTGTGCCAGTTGCGACGTGCCTCCTCTTGGGCGAGCTCCTCTAGTTTGCGGTTTTTATCATCGGCTTGTTGGATGGTTTCTCGCAAGCGAATCAGCATCAATTTAAAATTACGCGCCAGACTGCCAATTTCATCATTACGACGAATCCGATCCAAGAATTGCTCTTGATTTCTCAGTCCCAAGGTGACCGATTTAGCCACACGGTTGAGGGTAATGATCGGATTGGAAATCCAAATAGAAAGAATCAGTCCAAAAACGGCCGCGATAATTAAGAAAACCACGAAAAAAGTAACGATCAAAGACTGAGAATTAGCTACGAGAATATCCACGTTTTGGTCGATATACTCGTCCATGCCTTCTAATTCCTGATCAATCAATTGAATAGTCTTATTTAATTCTCCTTTGATGCCAGAATCTTCATCGACGCCGATCTTCATTTCAATTTTGACAATCTGGTCAAAATGACTCAAGTATTTCTGAACCGTCCCTTGAATTACCGCCATATTTGCCAAGGTCGTGCTGTCTTGTGGATTAACCAAGCCATTTCGGGTAGAGCGGAGGAGTTGGTTGGCTTCTGCTTTTAGCTTATCGGCATATTCTTCATCTTTGCGGAGTAAGAAATCTTTCTCGTGTCGGCGTAGCATCAACAAAGAAGCTTGATCTAGAGAATCAACTTGCAGGAGTTGATGAATCGCACTCCGCATTTTGCCTTCCAGACCATAATCTTGAAAACCGCGACGCTTAAGCTCAGATACCAAGGACATGAAAACCTTGTGATGCTGGCGGTTCAGATAGCGAATCGCTTGGAAGTTTTCTTTGGCCTTAAGACTGGAAGTAAGAGGATTTTGCTCGAGATCATCGAGGAGATGGTGAATGTGGCGATTGGTTTTACGGTAGCGATCTAGGTGAATGCTTTCACCCAATTTTTGAAAGCGAGCAGTTTTAACATCTTCATTTATAAACTTTTGCTCGTACTTGGAGAGACGATTATTGGAAACGAGTAACTCATCAATTTGATTTCGCAGGGAATGATATAGGGTAATCCGTTGTATGTAAGTGTAAGACACTGCCCCCATGGCGGCGGCCAAGAGAATCAAAACCAAGAAATAAGATTGTAGTTTAGATCTTAATTTATTGATTTTGAATTTGGACCAGATTTTCTTTAATACAAGTCGCATAGTATAAAGTTTCTATTGGGGAAGCTACTCAATGGTATCCAAAACGGTTGTGTAATGAGAATGTTCTATTTAGAATAATCAAATACCTACATCCCTAAATATTAATAAAAAATTATGCCAAAAGTAGTAATAGAGCGGGCAAATTTCAATTTCGTGTTATTTCTTGCAATCCTATCTATCTTTCTGAGAAAGAAGTGAATATCTCGCTGATTGTTCACGTAAATATAATCTAATTTCACCATTAAACAAATGCTCTTTGTCTACATTCTCCGCTACATTAAATAACAGAAATTTTCGTCTCTTTTTTCTCGGACAAGGACTTTCCAATATCGGGAACCTGATGAAACAGGTAGCCATCGGCTGGTTAGTGTACCGCTTGACGGATTCGGCTATTATATTAGGAGTGGTCATGTTCTCGAGAGAGCTAGCCGCCTTTGTGATCTCTCCTTTTGCCGGAGTGATTGCAGATCGGCTGAACAAGTACCGCTTATTGATTTTAGCGAATTGCTTGCTCATGGCCAATGCCACCTTACTCGGCTTGCTTACCGTCTACGAACATATTAATGTATTTTGGATGATTGGGGTGCAACTCATTTTTGGCTGTATTAGTGGCGTAGAAATCCCTACACGACAAGTTTTTATTAATGATCTGGTAGAGCATAAAGAGAATTTAAGCAATGCGATTGCGCTCAACTCTACCCTCTTCAACACGGCAAGAATCTTGGGACCTTCGGTGGCGGGCATTTTGATTCCGATAGTGGGCGAAGGCTATTGTTTTTTGATCTATGCCTTCATGTTGGTAATGATCGTACTTATTTTCAATTTTATAGATTACAGCCCTCGCCAGGTTACTCGTGTTCGTAAGCGTTTTTACCAAGAAATGGGCGAAGGCATAAAATACGCCTATCAATCCAAGCCTATTCGTTTGATTTTGATACTCGTTTCGGTGGTTACTTGCTTTGGGCTATCTTATGAAGTACTCTTGCCAATCTTTGCGGATCGTGTTTTCAATGCCAATTCTACGGTGTTTGGGTATATGACGAGTGCCATTGGGGCAGGCTCTATTGTCGGGGCGGTTTTTATTGCCAGCCGAAAAAACTTGTCAGGGATGGAAAAAATCTTAGGGGTAGGAGTCGCTATTTTTGGCCTATGTATTCTTCTTTTTTCTCAAATTACGCAACTGGGAATAGCACTTTTTATCTTATTCGTCGCGGGTACAGGGCGAGTATTGGTTTTCACGGCGAATAACACGCTATTGCAAAGTATTGCCGAAGATGACAAACGCGGAAGGGTGCTCAGCCTTTACATTATGATTTTTATGGGAAGCAAAACGATAGGAAACTTGCTCATGGGTATCCTCGCAGATTACTTGGGAGTAGCTTCTGCCACCACCTTGGGTGCGCTCACGTGCATACTTGCAGTACTGGTGCTATATCCTAATTTTTATCTGATTAAAAATCAAATTGACGAAATCCAGAAGGCTAGCCAACCTGCCGTGCAAACCCCAGAGGCCATGTAGTAGTGAGCACATGGCCAGTTAGCGTTGATGGCTATACGATTTTAAATACTTGGTTTTGAATGATTAAAAACGAACGGTCAGCCGCTAAAAGCTAAGATTTCCATTTGATATTGCAGCCCACGCTCGGTTTTTGCTCTTGACTGACTGGTTTTCCTGCCAAGATAGCATTCAAAGCCTGACGAATGTCCTCACCTGTGACTGGGAAGTGATTACCCGGACGAGACTCATCCAATTGACCACGATAAACGCATTTCATCGCGCCATCAAAAATGCTAAAATCAGGCGTACAAGCTGCGCTGTAAGCTTTGGCTACTTCCTGAGTTTCATCAAAAAGATAAGGAAAAGGAAAGTTTAATTCTTTGGCCCAAGCTTCCATATTTTCGGGAGAATCAGCGGGATAGTTTTCCACATCATTGGAGCTAATGGCCACAAAGCTCACGTCCTTGGGAATGTAATCATTGGCTAAATCAATAATTCCATGAATAACGTGCTTCACGTAGGGACAATGATTACAAATAAACATGACCACAGTGGCTTTATCGGATTTCAGTTCTTGCAGACTTTTTTCTTCTCCTGTGATCGTGTCGGGTAGAGTAAAATCAGGAGCAGGAAAGCCCAAGGGAATTGGTTTAGTAGGTGTAAGTGCCATGATAAATTATAAATTTCAGGTTGCAAATTAATTAGAAGGCTGAGAGATCATACATCAATCCATTAAAGCGACAGTAGGCTATTAATCTGTGTCTTGAACCAAGCGGTAAGCGCTAGATCAGTTTTGCGAAGATTTTGTCTCTCAGGAATTTGAGTAGCATAATCCTTCATAGGAAAAACTTTATAAAAAGTTTCAAATTCGTTGCTCTCCAGCATACTGATTACTTCTTCGTAACCACTTTTAAAGGCTTTTTTTTCCTTGTCTTTAAATTCAGGGACTCTCAGAAAAGCATAAGTATTTCTTGAAGTCTGAAGGGTAGCCACCAGCTTGAGGAGGTACTTATTTTTAGTGTCGACTATTTTTTGAGTGTATTCCATAAGACTAAAATTCCTTCCTTGGTTTCTGTGATATTCTGCTAAGTTTTCTGGATGAAAAAGATAGTTTTCTATGCTATAATAAGAAAGTACATAGAGATCAGGGAATTTTTTTTGTATGATTTTGATCTCTTCATCCGTCAAAAAGTCGCGATCCATTAAGCCCTTATAACTCGGATTTTTTGCTTTGTAGAAAACATCATTCTTGTTATCAGCTCGGATAAAAATGGTATCTCTCAGACGAAGATTGTTATACAACTCAGTGTCCTTATTTTCTGCAAAAAAGAGTTGCTTCCCTTTGAAAATATCTGCCAGAAACTCTTTGCTCACGGCAATCTCAAACACGTCAAAATTATTTTTTTCACTCGGCTTCAAGGTTTGTGGTAGGTCAAAGTTCAGATCATCAAAATCAATGATGACTGCTTGGTCGCTTTGATTGGCATAATCGATGAAGCCAAGCGAATGACTAGCCGTCCAGAGTTGGCAATTTTCAGGAATCCAATTTTCAACGATCTCTTTGAGTAAACCAAACTGCAGTTTCGTATTCAAATGCAAATCCAGTTCATCAAAAAAATAAATAGTATCCTGATAAAGATGCCTTCTGCTCAGTAAGTTAATCAAAACATTAAAGACCTCTTTTTCCCCGCTACTTAGCAAGTCATAGTGGATCTCTGCCTCTCCTTTCTGGAAGATGACCTGAGCCACTTTTCCTTCCAGCGGTGGGGTTAGTTCTATCAAGCGCAGACGCGTGGGGCTGTCAGCTCCGAATATATTTCCAAAAGCTTGATTGATAGGCTCAACGTAGCGAGCTTTGATATCTGAGGTTTTTTGCTCAGCATCAGAGCGATAAATTTCCTTGAGAATGAGTTCGGTTATTTTCTCCAGATCATTCTCAAAGCGTTCGTCGCGATCTATGTAGCGGCGGGGACGATCAGTATCTTTTTCAAAATCTAGATATGCTTGTTGGCCAATGGTTTTTCTATCTAAAAAAGGTACCTGACGTAAGCTACTTCTACCGTAGAAGCTTTTTGAATCAGTAAACTCGGACGATTTATCAAGGCTGCCACTTTTTGCTTGCAACCAATTTCCTTGGAAATCTTCTATTCTCAAAAGAAATGTCTCATCTCTTTTTTTTCGATAATAAATAGCCTCTTGGTTGTATGGGCTATCTTTTCTCCAACTACCTAGGGCTTCAAAAGCATCAAAAACACCCGATTTCCCGCTACCATTGGTTCCAATCAAAAGGACAAGCTTAGGGGGGTGGGTCAAGTTACTCAGATCGATTGTGAGTTGAGTAAATCTTTTAAAATTTGTGAGTTCGAGCTTTTTGATTCGCATAGGTTTTAAGAACTAAAGATTACAAACCAGAACGCAAAGCACAGCACTCTACGACTCTCTGCGTCAACGCCTTAGCAACTATTAACTAGCCACTAATCACACCACTACTTCATAATATTCTCTTACTTCCGCCAAGGTGTCTAGCACTTCCTCAGGAGATTCGGCACTGACTAAGCGCGTACGGTAAGGCTTAAAATTAGGAAAGCCTTTGAAGTAGTTGGTATAATGGCGGCGCATTTCGTAGATACCTCTTTTCTCGCCCTTCCACTCTAGGGAATGCAAGAAATGTTGTTGACAAACAGCAATGCGCTGCTCGAGATCAGGTGCAGGCAGGTGGGTTTTGGTCTGGAAATAATGCTTGATTTCATTAAAAATCCAAGGATAGCCAATCGAGGCGCGGCCAATCATGATTCCATCCACACCGTATTTATGTCGATATTCCCAAGCTTTTTCGGGAGAATCAATATCGCCATTGCCAAAGATAGGAATATGAATATCAGGGTGGTTTTTGACCTCAGCAATGTGCGTCCAGTCGGCTTCACCTTTGTACATTTGCTTACGGGTACGCCCGTGGATGGTCAGTGCTTGAATACCCACGTCTTGCAAGCGTTGTGCAACTTCCACGATTTTGATGCTCTTTTCGTCCCAGCCTAGCCGGGTCTTGACCGTTACCGGGAGGTTGACCTGTTTGACGATTTCCTCGGTCATTTTTTGCATCTTGGGGAGGTCTTGTAAAATGCCTGCACCAGCACCTTTACAAGCTACTTTTTTGACTGGGCAGCCATAATTAATATCGAGTACCTCCGGCTGAGCGGTTTCGGCAATGGCGGCTGCCCGACGCATAGATTCTATTTCTGCCCCAAAGATTTGAATGCCAATGGGACGCTCATAATCATAAATATCCAATTTTTCCACACTCTTCTGGGCATCGCGAATGAGCCCCTCGGCGGCGATGAACTCGGTATACATCATATCGGCACCTTGTTCTTTGCAAACCGCACGAAAGGGAGGGTCGCTCACATCTTCCATGGGCGCTAATAAAAGTGGGAATTCTCCTAGTTCAATATTTCCTATCTTAACCAATGGCTTTAAATTTTTGCTGATATCTGTTTTCAGGTACAAAATTACAAGAAAACCTCTGAGTTACACGGCTGGTTATGGTGCTTTATGCGAAGATTTTATAAATTCTAGATTTATCGTGTAATTTTGTCTTTCTACCTTAAGCATATGAATCAATTATCTCAACCAGAAAAAATCACAAATAGTTTTTCTGGAATACTTATCGCGACTGGGCTGTTGTTTTTAGGAATATTTTTGGGTTCCTCTGTGGCTGTATTTGCTCTATCGAGTTGGTACGGTGTTCCCGCAGATCAGATCGGATCTTTTCTAAATTTGGATAGCTTGCGTAGGCGGTCAGACGGCAAGATGATTCTATTTTTTTATCAGGGACTGTCGGCTTTGGGAGGGTTTTTTTTGAGTTCTTGGGTTTACCTGAGGCTGATCGAGCGGAAGCATTTCAAGGACTTGCATCGGAAGACCAAAGTGGCCTGGATGGCTTGGGTCTTAGTGGTTCTGATCACTTTATTGGTCATGCCCCTTACCTCACTGGTGATTGAGTGGAATATGGGAATTCATTTTCCTAGCTTTATGGAAGGTTTTGAGCAATGGGCTTGGGAAAAAGAACAGTCTTTACAGGCTTTTACACAGTTTTTGACCGATTTTACCCATCTCGAGGAGGTAATCATAGGATTGATTGTGATGGCTTTGATCCCAGCGGTGGGAGAAGAATTATTCTTTCGAGGGATTTTGCAAAGAAGCATAGGGGAGCTACTAAACATACACGTGGCGATTTGGCTGTCGGCTATCGTATTTAGTGCCATTCATCTGCAGTTTTATGGTTTTTTTCCGAGAATGCTATTGGGTGCACTGTTTGGTTATCTGTATTATTGGTCAGGAAATTTATACATTCCGATGCTAGGGCATTTCGTGAATAATGCCTTTACGCTTATCATGATTTATCTTTACCATCAAGGGGTGGTTTCCTTCAATCTTGCCGAAAGTGGAGCTAGCTCGTGGCTCTATGCCTCATTGTCCTTGCTGATGACTGGAACTCTATTGTATTATTTTCGGTATCGTTTTTTTAAGCTCGAGCCAAAGCATTCCAATCTATAAAGCATAAGTTTATGAATAATTGGGAAAAAGTATTTAACACCGATCAGGCATATCAGGCAGAAATTGTTAAAGCCGTTTTAGTAGATCGCGGTTTATCCGCGGTAATCATTAACAAGCAGGATTCTTCCTACAGCGGAGCCTTTTCGGGTCAGATGGAGGTATATGTACCATTAGAAGAAGCTGTGCAAGCTGTGAATATTATCTATGATGAAATCCGATTCGATTAGTGCCCATACGAAAAAGAAAGATAATCTTAGAAATCGCCTCATCTTTGGCTTCTCTGGTTTCTTTTTGATGATGGGAGGGATTCTTTGGAATGCCTGGTCTTACTTTTTCGTGTTCTTTGTGATTTGTGCGGTATGTATCTACGAGTTTTATGATCTCTGGCTCAATGTAGGCAAAGCTCCTTTGAGAAGATACGGGATAGGCATCACTCTGGGGTTTTATACCCTGAGCTTTCTAGCCAGTATGGAGATACTGCCAGCTATTTTTTACTTGTGGGTTTATCCACTCTTTTCCCTTGTATTTATCATCAAGCTTTATGATTCCAAAGAGCAAAATCCCTTTGAAAATGTAGGTCTGACGCTGTTGGGCATAGTCTACGTAGGCTTCCCTTTCGGTGCGCTCCACTGGGCCGTAGTATCAGAGGGAGCCTATCACTATGAGGTAACCATCGGTATTTTCTTTTTACTTTGGATACACGACATCGGAGCTTATTTTATTGGCTATCGTTATGGCAAACGCCAGCTTTTCCCACGGATATCTCCTAATAAGTCTTGGGAAGGGAGCCTGGGAGGAGCCATCTTGGCCGCCTTGATGGTGATGCTCTTGGGTTATTATTTACCTTATCTGAGCTATTTAGAATGGGGCGGAGTAGCAGCCATCATCGTGATAGTGGGTACACACGGTGATCTCATCGAGTCTATGCTCAAAAGAAGTATACAGGTGAAAGACTCCAGCCGTGCTTTGCCCGGGCACGGTGGTTTTCTGGATAGGTTTGATAACCTGCTCATGTCAGCACCCTTCATTGCACTTTTTTTGAAAATATTCTAGAAAAATTTATATAAATAATTATAAAAATGATAATTTTGGCGTATAAATGAAAGTAGCCTCCGAGTGAAGCTCATTTAGTTTTTGTTATAAATATAATCTAGAATCGTATCTTAATACAAAAGTATATGGCATATTTAGAACCTGCTCCCATTAAAGACAGAGAAAAACCATTAGAATCCATGATGTCTCGCTTTGATGTAGCGGCCAGTATTTTGGGCATTAGCGAGGAGATGTACAACATTCTTAAAACTCCTGTCAAACAAGTAATCGTGGGCCTGCCTATTACCATGGACAATGGCAAAGTCAAGGTCTTTCAAGGTTATCGGGTCGTACATTCAAATATTTTAGGGCCTTCCAAAGGAGGGATCCGTTTTGACCCAGATGTCAACCTCAACGAAGTACAGGCATTAGCGGCCTGGATGACTTGGAAATGTGCCGTGGTAGATATCCCTTACGGGGGAGCCAAAGGAGGAATCACTTGCAATCCCCGCGAAATGTCCGCAGGCGAGCTAGAACGACTGGTGCGTCGATACACCAACTCGATGTTAGACGTCTTTGGGGTAGATCGGGATATTCCCGCCCCAGATATGGGGACGGGTCCTCGTGAAATGGCTTGGCTCATGGATGAATACTCGAAGGCCAACGGGATGACCGTAAATGCCGTCGTAACCGGCAAGCCCTTGGTACTCGGAGGTTCGCTAGGGCGCGTAGAGGCGACCGGCAGGGGAGTAATGGTCTGCGCCCTAGCTGGGATGGAGAAGCTACGCATCAATCCTTACAAGGCAACTTGTGCCGTACAAGGCTTCGGAAACGTAGGTTCGCACGCTGCCAAACTCCTCCACGAAAGAGGGGTGAACGTAGTTGCCATTAGTGATTTGTCAGGCGCCTATTACAACGAAAAAGGAATTGATATCGATAAGGCCATCGAGTATGTACAAAATAACAATCGCTCCCTCGTTGGCTTCGATGGAGCAGAATCCATCCCTCCTGGCGAACTGCTGACCTTAGAGGTAGACATTCTCGTGCCCGCGGCCAAGGAAGATGTAATCGTACTAGAAAATGCAAATCAAGTGAAAGCCAAACTCATCGTAGAGGGTGCCAATGGCCCTACGGCCGCCCAAGCAGATAAGCTAATCAATGAGAAAGGAATTCTGGCCGTACCAGATATTTTGGCCAATGCGGGTGGGGTAAGTGTCTCTTACTTCGAGTGGGTACAAAATCGCTTGGGCTACAAATGGACCCAAGAGCGTATTCACCGACGTAGCGACCGAATCATGAAAGAAGCCTTCGAGCGGGTCTACCAAGCTTCTCTACAGTACAAAGTACCCATGCGAATCGCTGCCTACATCGTCGCCATTGACAAGGTAGCCAAGACCTATGAATTTCGTGGGGGTTATTAAAATTCTCAATGAAAAGCTTGAGAGATAGTAGCTATTTTGTAATGCTTCAATCTCCCAATTGGCAATTTGCAATTTGTAATTTAATTTAGCCCTCATGATGAAAATCCATCGTGAGGGCTATCTTATCTTGCTATTGACTGTGATTCTTTGCGGATCACTAGTTTGGGTTGCTTTTTGGTTCATCCCCTATGCGTGGCTGAGAATAATTATTTATGTAGGACTGGGAATACTCTTTTTATTTGTCTTGCAATTCTTTCGCGATCCAGTCCGTACGCCTCCCACACGAGAGGGAGTGATTATCGCACCTGCCGACGGCAAGGTAGTGGTGATTGAAGAAACTAAGGAGCAGGAATATTTACAGGAAAATCGCATTCAAATTTCCATTTTCATGTCTCCCCTGGATGTGCACGTGAATCGCAACCCCGTAAGTGGACAGGTGAGCTACGCCCAATATCATACCGGGCGTTATCTGGTGGCTTGGCATCCTAAGTCCAGCACCGAGAACGAACGCCATACCTTAGCCATCCGCACAGAAAATGGATCAGAAATTTTGATGCGCCAAATTGCCGGAGCCATGGCGCGTCGCATTCGTTGTTATGTAAAAAAACAAGACTTCGTGACCAAAGGAGAAGAAATGGGATTCATCAAATTTGGCTCGAGAGTTGATTTGTTTTTACCCTTGCACGCGGACATTCAAGTAAAACTTGGGGAGCAGGTATATGCCGGAGAATCTATCCTAGCACTTTTGGATTGAGTAAACGCTCGGTGGCTTACCTTCGTCTCTAAAGTAGAACACATTTCTATTTTTCATGAAAAAACATCTCTACCTCCTTCTGGCTTTTTTGCTGATCCTGTGGACTCCCTTTCTTCGGGCGCAAATCCCAGGAGGAGATACTTTGAAAATTCTTTTCCGAAACTATACCATCAAGAAGTATAAAGACTACGAACAAAATATTTTCAAAGCAGAAATCTACAACGAAAAAGCCAAACTCTACGAATGGAAGGCAGAGAAGGCGAGCCACCTGCAATTTGTAGCGATTAATGATAAATATACTTACGATATCACGGGGGATAGTATCTACAATTTTGTTTTTCAAGAATATGTCTCAGCAGATAATGATGCTTTCATTTGGTACATTTTATCCTTGGATCGCCACGAGTTCAAGGTGATCGATAAAGTACCTTCGCTTTATTCCACGCCTTGGCTCAGTGATATTGGCTACGATGGCGTCTATGAGATTATTGTCAAAGACTACACCTTTGCTTATTGGAACGCCTCTTTCCTAGATTCGCCCTATGTGCAGGTGATTTTGCGCCTTCAAGACGGGAAATATCGCCCTGCCCTCAATTTTATGCAGCAGGATGAAATAAAATACCCAGAGGCACTAGCCACCGAAATTCGTCAAGGGATGCAAGCCTTTTACGAAAAAAGCAAAAGTACTTATCCTTACAAGGTAGAAATTCTGGGGGGGAGCAAAAGCCAGCGTTGGGGATTTATTTCTCCCAAACTTTGGGGAACCATGCTTACCTTCATCTATGCTGGTCAGGCTGATTTGGCGTGGAAATTTCTAGATCAGGCTTGGTACGAGAAAATTGAGGGTAAAGACGCTTTCTTGGCAGATTTTAAGGGAAAGCTGGCCCAGAGCCCTTTTTGGGCAGAAATCAAACAGATGAACAATTGGCAATAAGTTTTACAAGTTGTTTTTTGATCAATCCATCTGATTATAAATAAATTTTCTCTTTTGCTAACTATCGTTGAGTAATCCGAGTTATGACTCTGGTACAGGTTGGAGGTTCGTCCTTGATTAATGCAAATATTTCTTCAAAATGAATATATTTGCAGCGGAAGGAATCTCAGGTAACCCTGATTTTTATTCATAGATTTTAAATAGTCGGATATAAAAGTCTTGGGAAAAACCATTGGTAAAGCCTTGAAAAAGAAATACATAGCTGATAATCCACCACGAGAAACTATTTAAAATCTAGACTCCTCAGTCAAATTTTTTTAATCTAGACTAGAAAATATTTATGGCTTCTGTAGAAATGGTCATGCCCAAAATGGGCGAAAGTGTCATGGAAGGAACAATTCTTAAATGGTTGAAAGAAGTAGGTGATCCCATCGAGCAGGACGAACCTGTGCTCGAGGTAGCCACCGATAAAGTAGACACCGAAATCCCCGCTACCCACGCTGGGATACTTCAGGAAATACTAGCCGAAGAAGGAGAAACCGTAGAAGTAGGTAAAGCCATTGCCGTCATCAGCACGGAGGGCGAAGCATCATCACCTACCACAGAGACAGACGAATCTAGTTCCGAAGCAACTCAGCCTGAACCTGCTCTGGAAGAGGCTGTCAATAACATTCAAAATACTGTCAATCAAGCTCAAGAGCTAGCAGATCATACTGCACAATCAGAGAAGCCCGATGAAAATCGTTTTTATTCTCCCCTAGTGCTCAATATCGCCAAAGAAGAGAATATCAGCATGTCGGAGCTGGCTCGAGTTCCGGGCAGCGGAATGGATAATCGTGTCACCAAGAAAGATATTCTCCATTACATTGAACAAAAGAAAAAAGAAGGACAGCCCTCTTCTCAGCCAGTAAGCCCTACCCAAAAAACAACTCCACAACCAGAAACCGTGCCGCCCCCCTCGGAGCCTTCTCCTGCCCTGCTGCAAGAGTCGCAGCAGATTAGCAAATCTACTTCCATGAACGGAAGCTCGGAAATCATCGAGATGGATCGCATGCGGAAGATGATTGCCCAGCGCATGGTAGAATCCAAACAAATATCTCCTCACGTGACCACCTTCGTGGAGGTAGATGTGACCAATATTGTGCTCTGGCGCAATCGCATCAAGGGTGATTTCAAAAAGAGAGAAGGAGAAAATATCACCTTCACGCCCATTTTCATAGAAGCCCTGGCCAAAACCTTGCGTGATTTCCCGATGGTCAATATTTCCGTAGACGGGGATAAGATCATTCGCAAAAAAGAAATCAATATGGGAATGGCCGCTGCCCTACCCACGGGGAACCTGATTGTACCCGTGATTAAAAATGCAGATCATCTGAGTTTATTAGGCTTGACCAAGCAAGTCAATGATCTAGCCAGTCGTGCTCGGAACAATCAACTCAAACCAGATGAATTATCCGGTGGAACCTACACCATGTCTAACATCGGCTCTTTTGGAAACGAGATGGGTACGCCCATCATCGTGCAACCCCAAGTCGCGATTATGGCTTTTGGAACCATCAAGAAGAAACCCGCGGTCATAGAGACTCCAACGGGTGATGTGATCGCGATCCGACATATGATGTTTATTTCGCATGCCTACGACCACCGCGTGATTGACGGAGCACTGGGGGGCTCTTTTGCCCGGAAAGTAGCAGATTATTTGGAGAGTTTTGATATGAATCGAGAAATCTAGTACGGCTTGACTTCTGCCTCTAGCAACTCAAGATTGGGTAAACACGAGGGATGGAATAATGGAGGAAAAGCATTTTGCTAAAACTCGATTTATCAACAGCTAGTTCTCAATAAAAGCTGATAGTTAATCTACGAATAGCTAGATGCTTCGTTTATTTATTGTTTATCTGCGCAAATTTCATACACTAAAATACCAAAGTATACAAATTTTTCTAAATTTGCGCAGTCTGTCATACCAAGTAAATCAAAAAACAAAATGGCCGAATCTTCGCTTTCTCAGACAGCTTTCAAATCTTTCATGGGCAATAGCCCTGTATGGTATAAACAAGCTGTCATCCTTAGCCTCATTATTAACCCTATTTTGTGGGCGACCACGGGCCCAATCGTAACGGGGTGGGTCATTTTGGCTGAATTTATTGCCACCTTAGCACTGGCTTTGCGCTGTTACCCGCTTATTCCGGGGGGCTTAATTGCCATTGAGGCGACGGTCTTGGGAATGGTAACGCCCGAAGGGATTTATCACGAAGTAGAAGCTAATCTAGAAGTGATTCTGCTCTTACTTTTCATGGTAGCAGGAATTCACTTCATGAAGGATTTGTTGTCTTGGATTTTTACCAAGATCATCGCTGGGATTCGCTCTAAGATTTTACTCTCCTTGACTTTCGCCTTCGTGGGAGCTTTTCTCTCAGCTTGGCTGGACGCGCTGACCGTAACGGCGGTGATGATCGCGGTAGCCATTGCTTTTTATAATGTTTACACGAGTGCTTCACTAGACGAACGTGCGCCCCAAACGGAGCTAGACGAGGATGATCGGAAAAATTTAGCGCGTCAGGACTTTGAAGACTTTAGTGGATTTTTGCGCAATCTATTGATGCACGGGGTCGTGGGTACTGCCCTGGGAGGGGTGGCCACTCAGGTAGGGGAGCCACAAAACTTGATTATTGCTTCTACTATGGAGTGGACTTTTATTGAATTCTACTTACAAATGGCCCGGGTTTCTATTCCCGTCCTGTTTTTTGGGCTCATTACCACGGCACTCGTAGAACACTTCAAAATCGCGGGCTATGGCTACCAAATACCCGAAAATGTCCGCAAAATCCTCGTAAAAAGTGCCCAAAAGATGGAAGCCGAGATGGACACCAAAAAAAGATGGACTTTGGTGGTGCAAGCCATCGGAGGGATTTGGCTCATCGTTGCCTTAGCCTTGCACTTAGCAGAAGTAGGACTAATTGGACTTTCGGTGATTATCTTCCTGACGGCCATGCTGGGTAAAATTGACGAAAACACGATTGGTTATGCTTTTGAAGAAGCCACGCCTTTTACCTCCCTGCTGGTTGTGTTTTTTGTGATTGTAGGAATGATCGAGCATATTCATCTGTTCAAACCCGTGATTGATTTGGCACTCAAAGCCAAAGGGGATGTGCAGCCTTACATGTTCTTTTTCTTCTCAGGTTTGCTCTCAGCGATTAGCGATAATGTATTCGTCGGAACTATTTATATCAAAGAAGCTAAACTGGCCCTGGGCATTGACTCCGAGCAGGCACGCAACGTGGCCATTGCTATTAACGTGGGTACAAATGTTCCCTCCATTGCCACGCCCAATGGGCAAGCGGCCTTTTTATTTTTATTGACTAATGCCATCGCGGCTCGTATCAAGCTTTCTTACATGAGAATGGTGGTGATGGCACTGCCTTACTTCATCATTCTGACGATTGTAGCGACCATTTTCTTAAACTGGAATTGGCTTGGCATTTAGCATCAACAAAACCTAATTCTCTTCCATATCTCTGAAAGTTTCTAGCATTTTGAGCAGTGAAGCCTTGAGGAGATGGATATGATGCTCGATTGCTTCTAAGTTTGCTTCTTGTTCTAATAGCTTCTTTCCCTCCTCGATCAAGGGTTTGGGCTCTTCTATCTCAAAAATAGCCAAGGAGGTTTTGTAGTTGTGAATCAGCCGTTTTAGATTCTGGAGATCCTTCGTTTTGAGATAGATTTCATAATCACGCAAGAAGTCGTGCGTCTCGTTTAGAAACATCTTTTTCATACGCTTGCTAAATTTTTCATCCCCCTGGGCTAGCATTTCAATGATACTTTGCTTTTCAGAAGGGTACGATGAAGATTTTTGAGAAGAAAAAAGTATTTCATGAAGCTTTTTTTGAAGAACCTTGGGCGATAAAGGTTTTTGTAATAGGAGTTGAATGCCTAGTTTTCTGAGGGCTTCTTCTTCCTGGGGGTGCACGTGAGCCGTCATGACAATGATAGGAATAAGCCAGATAGAGGGCTGTGCCTTGATCCGACGAATCGTTTGTAGGCCATCTAATTCGGGCATTTGCAAATCTATCAAAACCAAATCTACTGGGTTTGCCTGGAGCTGCTCGAGCCCTTCCTTTCCGTGTTGAGCGAGCAAAACTTGGTAACCCCAATCTTGAAGTAATTTTTGTAATACTTGTCGGTTGATCTGATTGTCTTCTACAATTAGAATCGTTCTCAGCTCCGAAGGACGCGGTATTTGTAGCTGGGGCTTGTTTTTAGATAGATTGGATACTTTTTTGAGATGGAGCGTAAAAGCAAAAGTAGAGCCTTTCCCGTAGACACTCTTTACCTCCAGCCTCGAGTCTAGTAACCTTAGCAACTCGTTGCAGATCGCCAGCCCGAGTCCCGTCCCTTCGGGCTTGGCTAGGTTTACTGCCCTGACCTGTGCAAATCGTTCGAAAATGTAAGTGAGCTTTTCTTCGGGAATCCCTTGCCCGGTATCGCTGACTTCAAAGCGAAGTGAGGTCGTTGTTTCATTTTCAGAAACCAGCAAAACCGCTAACCTGACCGTGCCAGATGAAGTAAATTTGATGGCATTGCTCATCAAATTGCTAAGTACTTGATAGAGCATCATCTGGTCGCTCTGGAAGGCTTGAACCTTCAAACTTGGCTCTAGCTCGAGGCTGAGCGCAATTCCTTTTTGATGAGCCGATTTTTGGAAACTGTTGAGTACTTGCCGACAGAGTTCTTGGACGAGAAAGGCTTCTGGTTTGATTTTGATCTCGCCAGATTTGATTTTAGCATAATCTAAAATACGATTAAGCAATTCTAGCAGATGATGAGATGATACGTTGAGTGCTTCCAAATATGCCTCTAAGTGACGTGGAAGCTCTTCTTCGGAGAGGATATGAGTCAGCCCCACGATATTGTTGAGGGGGTTGCGAATCTCGTGGCTCATGTCTGCCAAAAACTCATCCTTAACCCTCAGGGCTTCTTCGGCTTCCTTGCGAGCTTTTAATAGGGCTTTATTTTTGGCTTTTAGTTCTTGTTGCTGATAATACTCATCACTTACGTCTTGATGAACCGCTACGACCATCTCCACTTCACCTTCTTGATTGGGGATCGGGTAGATGGTGGTATTCAGAACTAACTTATCTTGGCGCGTATGCCATTGATTGTGAGGATCGCTCAACTGGACAGGAACCCTTTTCAGGAATACAGTTTCTCCTCGGTAGGCTTTATGATAGTCTAAGTTTTTCTTAGTAGCTACTGGATAGGGGTCAGTAAGCACATTATATTGACCCACTCCGTACTCGGTAGAAGAAACGCCCAAGAGATGAGCTTGTGCTTTATTCATTTTGAGGGAAAAGCCATCTCGGTCAAAGATTTGCAAACCAATGGGAAGATGGTCAAAAAGCGACTCGAGCAGTTGCTTTTTTTGTAGTAGTTCTTCGGAGAGCCGTTTTTGCTTGGTTACATCTAGATTAAAACCGATGATTTCCTTGGCTTTTTGGCCGGGGCTTCTGGGATAGAGGCGCACGAAGTTTTGTATCCAACGGTATTCCCCCTCTTTGTTTTTGATGCGGTAAGTAATTTCATTTATCTTTGAGGGATGGTGACGCAAGCTTTCCTCATAATCTCTAAACGACTGGAGGTCCTTAGGATGGATGAGGGCTAAATATCCTTCCCTACCCATGTTTTCTAATTCTTCTAGCGAGTAAAATAATCCTTTCGTGCCTTTCCCATTGAGATAGGAGAGGGTAAAATCGTGAAAATTGAACAAAAAAACATTTCCCGGCAAAGCTTGTATGATACTTTCTAAGAAATGCTTTTGTTCGGTTAGTTCTTCTTCTACTTTTTTGAGATGGCTAATATCCAGATTGATGCCTTGCAGGCCAAGGGGTTTTCCTTTTTTGATAATCACTCTTTGACGACCCATTAGATGCTTCACTTGATGATCGTTCTTACATTTGATTTTAAAGGTCCTCTCCTTGGACATTTGCGCGCTAGGCATCGTTGATGTGCGTATGCAGTGGTATTCCTCGAAAAAATCTGCTTGATTTTCAGGCTGGACATACTCCATAAATTCTTCAAAGGACCGAGGAGAGGAGTCTTCTGGACTTAGGCCAAAGATCTCACGCTGTCTTTCATCCCAGTGCATCTGGTCGTTGGTCAGGTCGTAGCGCCAAGTGCCGAGTTTGGCGATTTCTATGGCATCCCTCATATTGGCCTCGCTTTCTTCCAGACGTGCTTTGGCTTCTTTCTCTTCGGTAATATCGGTGCCAATGCCCTGTATCTCGGTCAGTTGTCCCTTTGAGTCGTAGATGGGATGACTTACCCAACGAAACCAGCGTTTGCCTTCTGAGCCGATCAAAAAATTCTCGTAGATCACTGAGCTTCGCGTTCTTTTGATCTCCTCGAGGTGTTGATAAAGCCTATCTTGTTCTTCTGGCGGGAGGAAACCGATAAACCTCTGGCCGAGTAGCTCCTTTTTAGATTTTCCAAAATATTGACAATAAGCGGCATTGACATAGGTAAGGGTCGTATCTGGCTGGGCACGACAGATCAGACTAGCGTGAAGATCAAGGATGGCATTTTTTCTTTTTTCATTTTCACAGATAGTTCTGATCCAATGCCCTTGCCAGACGATAACAAGGAGGCTCAATCCTAATGGGATCAATAGCCACGGGGTGGTTGGGAAAAAAACAACCCAAACGGCACAGGTTCCCACGGCCAGCAAATTGATTAAAGAAAAGCCACAAGGAGGGCAGATATTAAAAAGATTTTTCACGGCTTCTCGGGGTTTTCAAAAGTTAGATGCACAGTGTAGAAGAGGCTTAGATCAGCTTATTTTTGAGGACAAAACTGACCAACTCTGCCGTATTCTTGACCTCCAACTTGGCTAGGATATTGGCGCGGTGTTTTCCCACGGTTTTGATAGAAATATTTAATTCTTCGGCAATTTCTCTGCTTTTTCGGCCATCACTGATCATCCTGAGAATTTCTAATTCTCTCTCGCTCAGATGAAAATCTTCCAGCGTAGGTGAGTCGTTGAGTACCACGTTGAGTACATCAGAGGGGTAGTATTTTTCCCCTTGATGAACGAGAGTGAGGGCACTTAAAAATTCCTGTAAAGCCACATTTTTGTGGATATAGCCTTCAATTTCTAGTTTGATGGCCTCTCGGATATAGCTCTTCTCTAAGTATTGGGTGAGAATGATGATCTTAATGGTTGGACACTTTTCCTTGATCTGGCGGCAGAGATCTAGCCCCTGCGTTTCGGTTTCGGGTAGTTCCAGATCGCAGATCACAAGATCGGGCTGATGTTTTTGGAGTTCTTCTAGGCTGAAGTTCTTGCCCGAAGACTCGGCTACGATTTCTACATCTTCTTCACGGGAAATAAGCTGCTGAATACTCGCTCTAAACAAACGATGGTCTTCAATCAAAAATAACTTAATCATGGCTCAAGGAGGCTTAAGTAAATTTATACCTGTATAAAAACGTTCACTAAATAGCGTTATCGTGTCGGAAATAATCTACTTCTCGTAACCATGCGCGGGCAGAGCTGGGTTCTGGAAAGTAAAATACGTAGTAGTTTCCCTTGGGAAAAGTATCCAGCAGCGTTTTTTTGATGAAAACAGAACTGAACAAGTTTTGAGAAAGTACTATGGCGACCTTCCCCGAATGATCTACTAACTCAGCTAACTGAGGATATAGCTGCTGCTGTGCCCAAAAGAAGTCCTGTGGAAAAATCATCATCTTCTCTTGATTGAGTAGCCATTTTTTGAATTGCTTCTCAGGAGCAATGCTACTCAGGAAGTTACCTGCTGCACGAAATTCATCACTCGAGCTAGGTTGTGTCCAAAGGATTTCTAGGATGTCTTCTGCTCGATTATAATCTATTTGGATAGAGGGGTTTTGGTATAATTTTTCCATAAATGGTGCGACAATATGCACCCAAACCTAGCTATTATATATTCCTCTATGAATAAGTAAAAACCCTATTTTTCGTGTAAATCCTTGAAATTTTTACAGAAAACACCCATAAGCGGGCGGAAGAAAGTAGTAAAGTACAATTAAGATAGCCATTTTCTCCATAACATGCGCTGGTATGGCAATCTCTTTGATCTCTTTTCTTACATCAGCCAGACTTCGTTCAGATTACCCCATTTAAAAAATTTAGCCCTGGCACGGCTCTTTGGAAAGAAATACTCGATGACGCTTCTAAAACACATGATTAACCAAGCCCAAGATGGACTTTGCCTGCTGAGTGAGCAAGGTAAAGTACTGGAAGTCAATGCGCCTTTCAGTGAAATATTGGGTTTAGCACCGCAAAATGTAAAAGGAAAAGATATCTGTACGCTTTTTCAAGGCTTTGATTTGAATTCACTTTCTTTTGAGAAGGACACAGAGCAGATTCTAAAATTAGACTTTCTAAAAGACCAAGTCTGGCATCAAGTCCAGTTGAAGGTGACCAAAACACAGTTGTCTTCTGACTTTTCTGTACCCGTCTACCTGATCTCTACTTACGCTCAGGCCACCCTCAAACAGGTACAGCCCTTCCTAGATAAAATCAAAGAGCTGTTTCACCGCTTATTCCAAAAAGTAGACGTGGGAATTCGTGTGTGTGATGCACAGGGGAAAATCGTATTTGTGAACCGAAAAGCCTGTCAGTTATTTGGCTATTCTGAAAAAGAGCAATTAGGACAAGCCCTCTCGAGCTTTGTTCACCCTCAGGATTTAGATTTAATCAAGGTGAAAAATACCGAGAATATCAACTGGCTCAACCCTCCTGCCCATCTCGCCTATCAAAAACTTCGCTATCAAACCAAGCAGCAGGGCTATCTCACCGTGAGTGCTTCTTGGTATCTAATCCAAGGCAAGCAGGGGCAGCCCTTTTATCAGGTAGAAATTTTTAGCCCACAATCTACGCTCAAAATACCCTCTGACTTAGACAAATTAGCTCTGGTAGCAAGCAATACTCAGGAGTCAGTCGTCATTACGGACAAAGACGGTTATACCGAATGGGTCAATCAAGGCTTTACCAATTTGACGGGCTACACGCTCAAAGAAATGCTGGGGAAAAAACCCGGACACATTCTCCAAGGGCCAGCTACCAAAGTGGAGTCTATCCAGAGAATAACCCATAAGCTACAAAGCAAATGCCCTTTTTCTGAGGATATTCTCAACTATAAAAAAACCGGAGAAGCCTATTGGATCAAAATGAATATTACCCCCATTTTAGATAAAAATGGACAAATAGATCGCTTCATTGCCATTCAATCGGATATCACCCAGCAAATGGAGTTTACCCAAAAGCTCCGAGAAGAAAAACATAAAACCGAAGAACTCAATCGAACCGTACTCAACTCTATGGATCAAATCTCTAAAAACTTTGAAGAGATTTATCAACAAAAACAACTATTAGACACGAAAAACCAAGAAATCAGTATTCGCAATGAGCAGATTACCCAGAGTATCCGCTATGCCCAGCGGATCCAAATGGCGATCCTGCCTCGTACTGAGCAACTCCATATGCATTTTGAAGAGAGTTTCGTGTTCTATCAACCGCGTGATATTGTCAGTGGTGATTTCTATTGGTTTGCCGAAATAGGAGCTTGCAAAATACTGATCTTGGCCGATTGTACAGGGCACGGAGTACCCGGAGCCTTTATGACCATCTTGGGAGATGCCCTCTTGAATGATATCGTAAAAGGAGATCAAATCACGCTACCAGACCAAATTCTTTATCATTTGGATGAGCAATTAAAAACCAAATTCCGAAGCGAACTGAATGCAGACGAGGGGCTGGATGACGGCATGGACATGGCCGTGGTTTGTATTTATCCAGAGCGACAGGAAATTATGTTTGCTGGGGCAAAGCAATCCATCTATCTGGCACACGAAAATCAACTAGAACGCTACCAAGGAGCCAAGTTCCCAGTGGGTAGCTTCCAGTATAAAGTACCGAAAGTCTTCAAATCCCAGACAATTACTTACCAACCCGGAGATCAGATCTACCTGTGCTCAGATGGTTTTCAAGATCAATTCGGAGGGCCGAACAACAGTAAATTTCTCAAAAGAAGGTTTTGCAATTTGCTCAGGCACATCAGCCACTTACCCATGAAGCAACAGCAACCAAAGCTGGAAAAAGCTTTTTGGGCTTGGAAAGCAGATTACCCCCAGACCGACGATGTCTTGGTCATCGGGTGTCAGCTACATTAATAAAGCATTTCTTATTTTAAATGAAGGACGTGTCTGGATACGTTTGGGACGTGTCTGGATACGTCTGGGACGTGTCTGGATACGTTTGGGACGTGTCTGGATACGTTTGGGACGTGTCTGCTATACGTTTGGGACGTGTCCCGAAGGGCTATGACAGTTAGTGCCTTTCTGAATCAAGCAAAAGACGCTTGATCCAGAAAGGCGGGTTATTTTTTTTAATTAAATCCATAATTGTAAACCTCTTTCTTGCCCTGGCGGTCTACAATTGCCCAGTAAACGTGGTCAGAAAGTTCGGGTAAGTAGAGGCTAAAGACCCAATTCTCAGCAATGGGTTCACCTCCTTCGGGTGGGTTAAAATCCAAATCCTCGTCGCTATCAGGGTTATAAATGGGAATCAAACGAAGTACGCCGGTATTAAAGAAGGCTTGTCGTTTGGCTTCTACCTCCTCGAGCTTACTGGCTGGAATGTCCTCTTTTTCGTAGATGCCTTCTACCTCTTGGATGAGTTTCCAAGGAGATTCGGGGCTACGGTCATCTCGGAAGAAACTATTGAGAGCCGTGCGCAAAGCCATTCCCAAGTCAATTTTGGTTGGAAAGGCCTCGATTTGCCTTCTCACCTCTTCCTCATCGATAAATAGTTGCATCTCAGCAAATTGGAACTCATCACGGACGATTTTTTCCACCAATTCATCCACAGAAAGCTCTTTTTCTACTTGTTCTTGGAACCAATCCTGCGCTTTGCTAGTCCAAGCAAAGTGATCACGGATGTAGGCCAGCGTATTTTTCTCAATACGAGTGATGACACCTCGATCTTGTGCCATTTTGAAAAGGGTCAGCGCATCATCGTAAGAGATCCGTCCGTCTCCTTTTCCGGTAACAAATTCCTCGGCAGCTTCTAGCAGTTGCCGATCATATTTTTGACCATCAATAATTTTATAATAGCTCATAGTAGTAGCAAAAAAGATCAGTTAAAGGTATTTTTATGGTAAACAGGGATAGATATTTCAAGCTCTAGTCATACCAGGTCATTCTATCAGGTTGCTCGAGGTAGCGAAACATTTCTCGAACCTCTTCTTCGGTATTTCTCCCCTGAGAAAGTGGCGGTAGACTCTCCTCTGAGAAAAACCTTGCATCCAAAGTGTCGGCACCAGCTCGAGGCGTACCCGACACGATTTCACAACCGACGAAAATCTTATAAACGTGATCGAGTGCCGGCGGATGTCCGTGAAAACGATTATCAAGCAAGGCCAATAATCTTCGCGATTTTACTTCCATGCCTGCCTCTTCGGCTACCTCCTTGGTTGCGACTTCTCCCGCACTATGGCCAATGTCTGCCCAACCCCCCGGTAAGGCCCAAAGTTGATCCGTTTTTTCTTGCACCATCAGAATTCGTTTTTCTTGGAATACCACGGCTCTTACATCTACTTTGGGGTTAGGATAACCCGCCGCCCGGGGCAAAAAAGTTTCAATTTGGTCTACATCCAGACTGGCTAGCTCGGCAATCATTTCCGTGCTGATCATCTCCAGCTCCTCGAATCTTTCTAAATCATAATTACTTTCTGAATAATGAAGCCCTGCTTGTGCCAAGGCGCGGATGCGTTTTGCTTTTTCTAAAATCCAAGATTTCATAAGGGAATATGGCTAAAATTTTTGAGATTTCATAAACTTTCTTGCCTGAAATATACCCACGAGGCAGCCGCAGATTTAATCCCAATTAGGATAGAGCGTAGCGTGATCTCGTCTTGGTTTAGAACGGAATTTTCAAGTGGCAAAGCCCGTGCTTTCTACAATTTTGGCTATTTTTGTTAAGAAAAAAGAAGACCGCAAAAATGCCCTACAAATACCTCTTACCAGGAATAGCACTCTTGGTCTGCTTTTCCTGCCGGCCCGAAGAGAACCCATATCTAATCGCCACCGGAGCTAAATATAGTCGGCATTATCGGATTGGGCGGCACTTGGCTGATATTATCAATCGGGAGTCGAGCTACCGCTTAAAACCCGATACGCTCGGCGAAGGGAGCATCCATAACTGCAATCAAATATTAGAGGGGCGGACGCAGTTTGCACTGGCGCAAAACGACGTGCCTCTGCCCCAGCATCAAGGGAAACTCAGGACAGTCTTGCCACTTTATCCACAATTGCTTTTTATCATTTACGCGGATAGCCTACAGCCTCAATCTCTCGGGGATTTGATCGTGGGGCGCAAGATCGCCATTGGGCCTCGTACGGGCGGGACAGCTCCTTTTACGCGTAATTTTTTGAGCTTGCACGGGATTGATACCACCGAATACGAGTTTGTATACAGTCATTATGATGAGAATACGATCTCAGATTCTATTGCTGTGAGCATTTCACTGACGGGCTACAACAATAAACGCATTGAGGAGATGCTCCTTGATAAGGGAGGCCGTATTTGGAGCTTAGACGATCCCACAAAATTAGGGCAGGGCTCCTCCGTGGAAGGCTTTTGTTTGCAATATCCCTATGCTCGCCCTTTTGTCATTCCACGTAATACCTACCAAAATGACCCCGCAGAAGCCGTTTTGACCATTGCCTTGGATAACCTTCTCTTAGCACACGAATCAGTAGATGAGCAAGTGATTTACGACCTGGTCAATACTATTTTTGAGAAGCGGGAGGTGCTGGCCAACGAAGATGTGCTTTTTAGATTTATTGATGACCAATTTGATACGAAATCTTTGCAGTTTTCGCTGCACCCTGGGGTCAAGAATTATCTCAATCGGAATAAGCCCACCTTCTACGAGCGCTACGCCGAGTTGTTGGCACTCCTGATTACGCTAGTTACCGTCTCGGTGGGAGGTATGTCTACTTTTTGGCGTTGGAATAAACGCCGGAAAAAGGATCGCATTGATCGCTACTATATGCAGGTGATTCAGTTAGAGAATCAAGCCAAGCAGAGCCCCGACCCGCGGAGACTTCATGAAATCCTAGAAGAGCTAGATCAAATCCGCCAAAAAGCTTTCGGGCAATTGGTCAAAGACCGCCTACAAGCAGATGATAGCTTTCGCATCTTTATTACTCTGATTCAGGATGTCAGCCTCGTCATCGAGAAGCGGATTCAAGAGCTAGATTCCGTAGACAGAAAGGTATAAATAAGATTTCGCTGGATTTGATCCCAATCACAGAACTTCTGATAGATGCCTAGTAATAGATGAAAAATATTTTTAGCTTTGTGCTCATCAACAACTTAAATATTTAAAATCATGGGAATTTTTGACTTTGCCAAAGAAGGTGCCTCCAAAGAACTAGGCGAGAAAATCACTAAAATGCTCCAAGACAAAGGGCTAGATATTGCACAGCTTAAAGTAGAAGTGAAAGATCAAAAAGTAGCGGTGTCTGGAACGGCCAACAGTGAGAAAATGCACCAAAAAGCCATTGAGTTGATCAAAGGAATTGAAGGAGTAAAAGGGGTAGAGGATGATATTAAAGTAATGCCCAAGGTAGAAGGTTCCGAAGTAACCGAAGAGGGTGAAACTGTTTACACGGTTAAGTCTGGGGATACACTCTGGGGAATTTCAGAAAAATTCTACGGAGACGGAAGCAAGTACACGAGAATTTTTGAAGCCAACAAAGAAGTTTGGAAAGATCACAATGACGATCCTAACATCATTTATCCCAATTGGAAGTTAGTCATTCCGCCCAAGGAAGCTTAGGCCACGCTGTCCTCGTCATGGATGAGGAGTCAGCTTATCTCCAATTTTTATTTGGAGCATATTTTCAAAACAATCCTGCCGGATAAAACCTAAGTTTTATCTGATCTACAATCTTTTTCTCCACAAAAACTCACTCAAATGGATCAACAAGAATTCTTAAGCCAAACTGAAGAAGTGCGCACGGCTTATTTGGCCATTATGGCGGCACTTTCATCAGCCGACCACGACAATTCCGAAGAAGAAATTGCCTTCATGGAGCAAATGGCAAGCGTGGCGGGTCTTTCTGAAAGCTCAGTCGAGGAAGTAAAAGAGGCCATGAAAAACCCAAGTGGGCTCGATCTTCAAGCTAAACTCGTGAATTTTAAGGGTAATGATCTGAAATTTGCCCTTGTAACCGACATGCTCAACCTCTCCTATTCTGATGGCGAACTCGAGGCCGAGGAGGTAAACCAGATCAAGCAAGTCAATCAAATTTTGGAGATTAGTGATGAACAATACGAAGCACTCGTCAAATACGTACAAGAGGCTAACAAGCTAGCCGCCGAAGAAGAGGGCACCCCCGAAGTTGATAAAGATGGAAATCCGAAAGCAGAAAGAAATAATTTTTTGTCCAGCACGGGCTTAGAAAATACGTTTCAGAAGCTGAACATTCCTACCAAAAACTTTAAATCTGGCTCGACCATTACCACGGCTTTGACCAGTGCTGCTTTTTACTTGGTACAAAGCTATATGTCTGGTTCTCAAAAGAATACCCAGACCAGCCAGCAGTCTGGAGGCGGGGGTTTGACTGGAACCTTGGGAAGCCTGCTCGGAGCTGCTATGTCTGGCTCGGGTCAGTCTTCGGGGCAAAGCGGAAATGCGATGAGCGGATTAGGAGGGCTAGTTTCTGGTTTTTTTGCCAATCAGAGCCAGAAGCAAGGACAAACCCAAGGAAATGCAGGCGCACTGGGTAACATTCTAAGCACGGTGATGAATTCGGCTTCCAAAGGAAAGGGTCTAGGAAATCTGATGGAAATTGTCGGAGGAGGTAAGAAAAAAGGAGGCAATGCCAGTCCCCTGACCAATATTTTGGGAAGCTTGATGCAGTAAAAACGGCAATTTACAGCTTAGAAGTTTGTTTTAGTTCGGGGTTCACACGAGGATGGACTCCGATTTTTTTGTGAATGCCTCAAAAGAATCATTCAACAAAAAATCATGACGCCCTCAGGAATGCGAGCAAAGATGCATCGCGTAAAGATCAAAGTACTGATGCTGACGTGCCTCCTCAAATTGGTAGCCAAAACTGAGCCAAGCAGGAGCCTGAGCCACTACCTGCACTTGTTGCACATATCTTTTGATGGTTTGGAAAATCTGCGAATTGCTCACAACTTGTCCATACAGATAAACGGAAACTCTCTCTCGATCCGCCCTCAGTTCGTCTAGAATAAACAACACGAAATAAACAATATCATTGGCCTCTTGATAAGGATACAAGTTGCAAAGCTCGAGTTGGTATCCACGGAAAAAGCCCGCGATGATATAGTTTTTATCAATCAATAGATGCAGTGCATTTTGCCCTGAGTCTTCGTGTACTTTCTTAATTCCTTCTACAAAAGGGACGGTATGATGGACAAAATCTATGACCCGCGTCGGGTAGGTTTTGTGAAACCAGTTGACCAATTTCTTGTCTGCCATAAAAATGTCTACGGCGTCCATGCTTTGCATTTTGTGCACGATGATCAGAGAGTCGTCCGTTTTATTTTCCGAAAATTTCAAATATTTCTCAGGCGAAGATTCGTCAAAAAATTCCTCAGGAACCAGGGTAAAACTTTTACCCCTCAGGATAATGCTTACCCTTTGCCAGAAGTTAGCTTTTAGAAAGAGGTCGCTATCGTAAATAAAATTGAGTGAAGAAACCAATTCATCGCTCCCCATAGGGCTAAAAAATTGATAATCAGAAAGTAGCATGCATCGATTTTCAAGCGAATTAACCACGCAGAACTTAAGACTATCTGCACCTAAGGAAAGATACAGGCTGTAATAGCTCATGTCATCAATATCAAAGTTGTCGTCTTTGATGCTCAATTCCTGTCTGAAAACTTCGGCCATAGGAGAATACTTAATTGATCGAGGAAATTTTTAAGATAAGAAAGCATAGTTTCTAAGTAAACTAATACTTATGCTCTTTAAAGCTGAGATAAACGTGCCAAAATTACAAGAATCCTTGACAAAATAAAAAACATCCTGCTTATTTCTCCAAGAAAATAAGCGGGATGTCCTTGAGTTAGCAGCGAGAAGCAATTCACTGCTCATAGAGGGGCATGATGAACTTTACTCCCAGTTACCAGCCGTGGTCGCTTCGTCTCGTGAGCCGACCTTGAGCGGTTTGGTTTGGAGTTGCTCGATACGTTTTTCGTAGAGATTGATAAATTTACTTAAATCATCTAGTTCTTCCTGAAATTTCTCTTTGTCAGCTTCACTAGCGGCATCTCGAATTTTTTTCTGAATTTCCACCGCCTCTTCTCTTTTGGTTTTCAACTTGTCTTGGAAGTAAGTAATCAATCTGGTGACCGAATAAGGCTCGCCATTTTCTTTGAGCTCGCCTCCTCGTGCGGGGTTGACAGGATATTCATCTCTTACTTCAAATACATTGATGTCAACTCCTCCATTATTAATTTCACTGGCATAAAGCGTAAATTTTTTACCATCAGTACCGGGGATATAAGGTAGGCGACTGGCGTCGTAATTTTCGGGTAGGATGGAATCACGTACCGGGATCGTCCCTAAAGTATCGTATACGATCTCGATTTTCTCTTGTCCGTCGCCATCTTCGAGCACGGCTTTCTCGATTTTCTGGATATTGAGAATATCGCCACTCTGAGCAAAACTAACTAATTCTTCCCAGCGTCCGGCATATTTACCATTTTGGCTCTGGTAAGCAATCTCCAATTCTCGGATCAGTTTGAGTTTCTCGATGATGGCTTTTTCTATGGCCGCGATTTCTTGTTTTTGCTGAATAGGGCCTCGCACTCCTTGGTAGAGGAAGCCCGCCAAGATGAGGGCGATAACCAGAAAAACAATGCTTAAAACAGTATTAAGAATATTCGATTTCATTATAATTAATTTTTTTGATGGTACAATGTAGTATGTTGATATAAAGTAAGCAATTCAGTCTAGCTAACTTTGGGAGTAGAAATATCCTCGTTTTGTGATCAGTTCTGAAATTTTTTCAATATTCCGAAAAACACTGTGTATTTGCAAGGGATTTTCTTTTTTAAGCATAGATTCATCCAAAAAAGCCACTTCCGTGATGATCTGGTGTTCCTCCGACATTTCTGGGTCTGCTCCTCGTTGGAGCTGCCCTCCCGTAATTTCTACCCGAAAAAAAAGCTCAATCGCGTGTAAAGGATCCGTGTGAAATTCATTCACGAACAAAAATTCTCCGGGGGTGATCGTAAGTCCGGTTTCTTCCTCAAATTCACGCACCAAGGTTTCACGAGCCGACTCGTGATAATCTAATCCTCCACCCGGAGGTGCCCATAAATACTTTCCTTGGCCGATCATGCGGTGCTTCACCATCAGAACCTTGCCTTCATTCAGGCAGATACCGCTGACTCTGAGACGTAAGCGATTGCCAAATTTTTCCGTCAACTCTCGCCGAGCCGCATCCTCGTGCATAGGAGATAAAGATTTAGAAGTAAAGATTGTCTAGAGTCTGCCCTTGATTTACAAGTGCTTGTTTTGAAAATTGATTTTTTATCAGTGAATCTAAACTTTAGACAAATCAAAATAAAAATTATTTTTTGGACATCCTAAGAGGCAGTTCAAATTTCATTTTCAGATTTTTATGATGCCTCTCTGCCCAGCATATTTTTAGGGAGTTTTCGCGTCATACCGCTGGGTATTTTATACGCGAGGAATTTTATCTGCTGGAAAATAACCCGTAATCGTTTTCCAAGCTAAAAACTCGAACCGTTTCCAAGCTAAGCAAAATATGTTTGATCAGAAAAAAAATCTAATTGTGCATCGTTTTTTAATGAACGTTCAATATATTTGGATAAACACAAAAAAATATGGCCAAAGTGAAGACCGACAAAGAAGAAATACTAGCCAAAGCCTTGCTTCTTTTTCGCAAAAAAGGCTACACACAGACCAGCATGAGCGATTTAGCAACTGCTTGTGAGATTCCTAGTTCGCTATTTTATTACTATTTCAAGGGAGGTAAGGTCAAAATTTTGGAAGAAGGACTCAGGACCGTACATCAATTCTTTAAGAAGAATGTATTTAGCATTGCTTACCAGAGAGACATCCCTGTGGAGGAACGCCTCGCACAGATGACAGACATTACCAGAAAGGTATTCTTGAAGCACGAAGGGGGCTGCATTATGGCTAATACTGTCTTAGAAATATCTCAATATCAGCTAGATAATGAACAAAGTGCTGGAAATAAACCTGCCCCTGAGCTAAGCTTTATACCCATTCTTAAAGCATTTTTTGAGGATTATATCCAAGCTTCTGCCTTCATCTTAGAAGAAAAATATGTCCCCAAAGTCGCCCGAGAGAAAGCAGAGCAGTGTGTCCAAGATATAGAAGGAGGGATCATGCTGATGCGACTTTATCAAGATGAAGGCTATTTTTTAAGAGCCTTGGAGCGATCTGCAAAAGTTCTCAATTAAATTTGAATGACTATTCAATAAATCTGAAAATAATCAAAACCATAAACTCTACAATCATGCAAGAATACCTAGAACCTACTTTTTATATAGATAGCGACCATCCTGCTGTCATCGAGTATACTCGCAAAGCACTCAAAAATGTTCCTGAAAACGATCCTATACAACAGGCTATCACTCTCTACTATCAAGTACGCGATGACTTCCGTTATGATGCTTACAACGTGGAACTAAGTAGAGAAGCCTTGAAAGCCAGCCACTTAGTGAGTAGAGATCACGGCTATTGTATCGAGAAAGCCATTCTCCTGGCCGCCTGCGCACGAGTAGTAGGCATCCCGAGTCGTTTAGGCTTTGCTAATGTGCGCAATCATATTGCGACCGAAAAACTTGAACGACTCCTTAAAACCAATGTGATGGTTTTCCACGGTTACACGGAGCTGTACCTCCAAGATAAATGGGTCAAAGCGACCCCCGCTTTCAACGAGGAATTGTGTGAGCGTTTGAAGGTAGCTCCTCTCGAGTTTGATGGAAAAGAAGATTCTATCTTTCAAGAATATGACAGGGGTGGACAACAACATATGGAGTATCTGCATGACTACGGACGCTTTGCGGATATGCCTTTCGAGCTCTATATCTCTTCTTTGCAAAAAGAATATAGCCATATCTTTGAGAACCCTCAGGCACTGCGGAACTTGGGTTGGAATTATGCTTCTCAAGCTTGAAAATTACGGCAATTTTTTAACAAGCATTCAATAATTTCTTATGGAAGCAATTCAATTACTTACCTCAGATCAAAGCAAGCTTCGAGCGCATCGGTTTGTTCCTCAAACCCCCAACGAACACACGGTTCTGATCAACGGGGGGATGGCAATTCCTCAGACTTACTATCACAAGTTTGCTCATTTTTTAGCAGAAAATGGCTATACCGTCTATACGTATGATTATCGTGGAATAGGCAAAGGACTCAAAGACGCCCCCCAAGCCTCGACCCGCGATTGGGCCATCCTAGATCAAACCGCGATGTTGGAGTATGTGCAAAATCAGCATCCAAAGACTTCACTCGTATTGATTGGCCATAGTCTAGGGGGGCAAATCATTGGGATGAGTCCAGCCGCTACGAAAATTGATTATGCCATAGTCATCAACTCACAGAGTGGCTACTGGCGTTTATGGAAGAAGAATTGGCTCAAATTTTACCTGAACTGGCATTTGGTACTGCCGGTCTTGTCCAGACTCTATGGTTATTTACCCGCTTTTGCCATGGGAGAGCAAGTGCCTAAACAGGTCATCCTAGAATGGTGTGATTGGTGCAAAAGCCCCAATTATTTATTCGACTTTTTGAACGAGGAGGAGCAGAAACGCTATCAAAATTTGCGCTTTCCTATGTTAGCCATCTATACGAAGGATGACATTTATGCCCCTTTGCCCGCCGTGGAAGCACTCCTGAGCCATTACCCTTCTGTATCATTGAGTCAGCGGCAAATTAGCCCTGAGGATATTCCCGTGAAGCAAATTGGGCATTTTGGTTTTTTTAGAAAGAAGTTTAGAGACTCACTCTGGCCAATCACGCTCAGCTGGCTGGAGAAAGCGCGCTCAGCCAAACAAATAAATTCATAAATTTTCATCACCTATCTTATCATCCCATGGACGCGATCAAAAATGAAGTCAAGAAATTGATTCCCTTGGCTGCTCAATTTCAAGGTTTGCAAGATACTTTTCAAGTCAAAACGGCTTATGCTTCTTTACATCAAAGTAGGGTACGTTATCGAGTGCTCGGCCAAGGGGAGCATACGCTGGTCTTTTGCCCTGACCCACCCAATGTAATCGAGCATTATGAAGCACTAGCGCAGATGCTTGCCTCGCAATACAGGGTGGTCATTTTCGAGTGGCCGGGCTTTGGTTTTTCGCTTCCGACCCAAATAGATTTTGACTTCAGGGTAGAATCCAATGCTAAGGTTGCGGCAGAACTATTGGAGCAACTTGATCTTCCAAATTATACGCTCTGTTTTAGCTGTGTGTCTGTCTTTTCGGCACTGAAGGTAGCCGAAATGCACCCCGATTTGATTCATAAATTGGTTTTGATTCAAGCTCCCAGTTGGGAAGAAGAACTCAAATGGGTTAAAGTACTAGACCCTCAGGGCGTTATCACGCAACCTCATACTGGGCAAGCCTTTCTGGAGGCCAATCAGCAAATGGTAGCCAATCAGTGGTATCAATTTGCCGTGGCTCAGCAGCATCTGAGGAGCGACTTTCAACAGACTTCTCAGGCTGCTTTTGAGCAAGGAGCTTGTTATTGCCTGGCTTCGGGTCTTCAAGCGATGGTGCACGCCCCCGCTCCAATTTTTTCATCCGTGGAGCACGCAACGCTGGTACTGTGGGGCATGAAAGATCGCAGCCATGCCCAAACGGATAAAACTTCTATTCAAAATTATTTGCAAAAATACGAATGGGCGGAATTTGAAGAAGCAGGTCATTTTCCGGAGCTAGAAGAAAAAGAGAAATTCCAAAAGCTCATGCAGGACTTCATTTAAGCTAAGACTCGAAAAAGTCGCACAAGTTTAGGACTTTCCGCTTTAATTCCTAAATTTAAGTTCAAGCGATAAAAAATTTACATGTCCAAAGATTTTAGATACTGCCCCATCTGTCAGAGTGATTTAGCAGAGCAGAATTTTCATGGCGAAATCCGGCTGGCCTGCACCTTAGAACCTCGACACTTTATCCATTATGATAATCCCAAACCCGTAGTCGCGGCCATCATAGAATACGAAGGAGAGGTACTGCTGGCTCGTAATGTCAAGTGGCCCCCAACTTGGTATGCCTTGGTCACGGGTTTTTTGGAGAAGAATGAAACGCCCGAAGACGGAGTGCTCCGAGAAATGAAAGAAGAACTAGGCTTAGACGGAGAAGTGGCTGGCTTGGTGGGCATTTATCCTTTCTTTGTCAGGAATGAAATCATCATGGCTTACCACGTCAAAGCCACGGGCGAAATTCAACTCGGCTACGAAATTGCCGATTATAAAAAAATTCCCAAAGATAAAGTCATCCCCTGGCCTTATGCCACCGGAGATGCCCTGCGCGATTGGCTCAGACAGCAGGGAATCATGGATAATGTAGATAAAACGCTAGAATTCAAGCGATAAAAAAAAGCATTATAGAACCTAAATAGATTTTTTATGAGCGAACAAACTCAAAACTACACGGAGTATTTGCAGAAAGAGGCCGACCAAATCATCGCCAAATTAGAGGTCGACAAAAAGCCTAGCTTCGGCATTATGACCCCACAGCACATGGTAGAGCATCTGAGCCAAACCTTCAAATTTTCTATCAAGAATTATGGTGAACCCAATGAAGAGTTGGTAGATAAACAAGCGCAATTCAAGAAGTTTATCTTCAGTGATGCGCCCTTTAAGCTCGGCGACCCAGCCAAAGCCAAACTTAATGATTTGAAATTTGAAAATTTGGAAGAAGCCAGAAAGGACTTATCTTCGGCCATCAACCGCTTTTATCAGTTCTTTGAAGAAAATCCTGAGGCCAAGCCTTACAACGATTTTTTTGGCGCACTGAGCAAAGAAGAGCTGGAAAGGTTTCATTACAGGCACTTGCGCCATCATTTTAAGCAATTTGAGTTGATTTAAGAGGCAAATTTACTTGGTTCGTGAGAATACTTTAAGTATTTACACACTTTGTCCCTTTATTATAGATCTCATTAAGAAGCACCGGACGTATCTAAAAGACTAATCTTTGAGGCACTCAACGAATTTACTATAAAACACAGAGGCGGTAAAGATAAGACTAGTAAAACCTATCTCGGGTTTGGTTACATACTTGAAGTAGAAACACGAACCAAAGTAGAACAATAAAAACTCAATTATTCTCTTGTTTCTTGAGTTTCTTTTTGTTTTTGCGCCTATTTTTCATCCATCGCTCCACTGCCATTTTTCGCAAGTCTCCGAAGATTTGGCTTTTACTATCACAATTACATTGCTCATCTAAGTAAGTATACACGACCTGATTATATGCTCTTTGCTTAATGTCTAGATAATTCTGAAATATATCGAGTTGTTCATAGTGGAAACGAAAACCGTACTTTTTTTCTACATATTCTATTTCGTATGGTTCACTGAAATAGTCTTCAATGGTGTAGAGCGAAAGAAGCTGAATGACTCGAATTTCTCCATTCTCAATATCTCTCTCGGCTCTTTCTGCATCGTAAGGAATTTTAGATAAGAAAAGACTGTCGATACGTTTTCTATCCTGAGCAAAGAGGTTTGATGAAAGAAATAATAAAAAGAAAATGAGCTTTTTCATGTATATTCTATGTGCTATTATGCATCACAATCTCCCCTTTTTGGCTTACTCCACTTTCGCTAAATCTCTGGGAATCAGTAGCAATTCTTTTTGTCGCCCGTCAATGTAGCGGAAGCCTTCGCGATCAAAGTAGCCATCTTCCTCGAGCATAATTTTAATTTTTTTGCCACCCCAGACGGGAATTTCTACGGCGGCATTCAATTCAATAGAATAAGCGGTGTTGTAGAAAAGCGGATAGTCTCCTTTGCCCGGCACGCCTCCCTGCTGATCCCATAGCCCGACGGTAGGCCCCGCGCCGTGCCCGTGAAAACCAATGGGGTGCGTGTAAATCGTTGCCTCGATGCCTTCCTGCTTGGCTTGATCCAAGGCTCCTAATAATATTTCATTACCCGTTCTGCCCTCCACGTATTGCTCCGTGAGAATATCTTGCAAGCGATTTCCTTTGCTAAAAGCACGCTGTAAATCTTCGGGGGCTTGGGTTTCGCCCGGTTTGAGGATGTAAGCGTGTTGCTGTGTATCCGTATTGAGGCGTAAGTAAGTAATGCCAAAGTCTACGTGAATCAAATCACCGGGCATGATGATTTCGGCATCTGGCTTAGCAGAAAAAGAGCGCAGATGATCCGCCCGTTCCGAGTCATTTCTTTGTAGGGAAACCGTCGGGTGAAACCAAGCATCCAACTTCAACTCAGCAATGCGCTCCAAGTACCACCACTCCACATCTCTGGTGCTGGTTACGCCCGGTTGAATGACTTTTTCGGAAAAACCTTCCCGAATAATTTGGTGAGCAATGCGCATGATCTGCGGGTAAACGGCCATTTCCTCCTCGGTACGTGTCTCGAGCCAACCCAAAGACAAGCCCTCACCCGAAACCACTCTTTTTACGTATTTGGCAGGAATTTTTTCTTGAAAAAGCTGATATTCCGTGTGATTAATGCCATCGGCCAGGCCGAAATTCTGGGAATAATTAAGGGCGATTTTCTGCGGATCACGTGCCGCGATGACTTCGGCCAAGCACTGCCACTGGTCAGGTTGCTCTTCGGGATTCCAAGCTTTCTTGAAGACGGTTCCCACACTATAACGCGCAATCGCCAAAGTTTCTACGGTATCAGCCTGAGAGGGATGATAAACCACCAAGATTGTGCGACGACGAGCCGAATGCCACTTGGCAGGGAGCATGGTTTCTAGGACGGGGTCTTCGTTGTATTCTCTGGAAATAAGAATCCACATGTCAATTTGCTCGCGCTCCATCAAAGCGGGAAGTACTTTCTCAGCACGAACTTCTAGCCAACGATCAATGACCGCCGCCCTTTCCTTGATGGGCAAGATAACGGGCATTTCATTTTGTGCTAATAATGAATTACAAAAACAGATGAACGGGATAAAGAGTAGGTATTTTTTCATAAAGCTTCCTTTTTTTATCTGCAAATTAAAGAATAAAAAAGAAGCTTTGGTAATGGACAAGCTTATTTGCCATCTAGTAGGAATCTTGATCAAACTCCCTGCTAAGATAGGAATCTTAGCAGGGCTAGTATGTAATCTTGTTATTTCTTCCCCTCCAAAAACTGATGTACCGCCGCAAAATCCGCCCGACCCAAGCCTTGCTGTTGGGCGTGGCCGTAGATTTCTTTGGCGAGATTGGCCAAGTAAAGCGACTGACCCTGTTCGTAAGCGGTGAGGCTGGCTAGGTGCAAATCCTTGTACATCAATTCCAAGGGAAACTGTACTTCATAATCATTGGCTCGAATCATCTCGGCTTTGGCTTTGGTAAAAGGAGGAGATACTGCCAGATTGGGTAAAGTATTCAAAAGAAATTCCTTGTCCAAGCCCATTTTTTCACCCAATAAAAGCGTTTCAGAAAAGACAATCATGGATTGTGCTAATAAAGCATTGACCAACATCTTGAAAGAGGAGCCTTTGCCGTGCTCGCCAATGTGTAGGACTTTTTGTCCCATATGCTCTAAGAATGTCTTAACCTTCTCTAAATCAGATGCTTCACCTCCTACAAAAAAGACCAGTTCGGCATTTTGCGCCTGTGGTTTCGTGCCCGCTACGGGAGCATCTAGGAAGCGAATATTTTTGGCATCGGCCATGGCTTTGGCACTTAGCGAAAAAGAAGGATTCACGGTAGAGCAGTCCATCCAGATGGCATTTTCTTGCATAGCGTGCAGAGCTCCGTTTTCGTTCAGCATCACGGTCTCTACGGCTTCGGGTTTGGCTAGCATCGTGATGACGAGGTCGGCTTCGGCCACAGCTTCTTGATAAGAGGAAGCAGATTTGGCTCCTTGCTTGGCCAGTGCTTCCGCAGGTTCGGGAGAGCGATTGTATACAGTCAGGTCTACTTGGTTTTTGAGGAGATTTTGCGCCATGCGACTTCCCATAATGCCCAATCCAATCAAGGTAACTTTCATATCTTTTTGTGTTTAATTAAAATTCAACTTTTAACAAAGCTAAAGTTAATTAAATTAGGAGAATATCAGAAAACGAGCAGAATGGTGATTTTCGGTCAGAAAAACCTCAGGAGAGACGCGCCTGACCAAGCTTGGGCTTTTGACCGGGCGTAAAACCGTATGCTTTTTTGAATTCTTTGATAAAATGCGAGGCGTTCTCATAGCCTACTTCATAAGCCACTTCTTGAATGCCGTATTGGCCTTGAGCCAGCATTTGGTGCGCTTTTTCCAATCGCTGACGGATAATCCAGCGACGGGGCGATTCGCCAAATTTTTCTTTAAACTCCCTCCGAAAAGTAGAAACACTCCGCCCCGTCAGATAAGCATAATCTTCAATGCTAAAAGGTTTATCAAAATGACTCTGCATAAAACCTCGCAAGCTTTTGGTTTCTTTTTGTTGTAAATTTTGTAAGTAAGCAAGTAAATGGGAATTTTCAGCAATCAGGATGGTGAGAAATTCGCTGAGCTTGATCTGGTAAATCTGAGCATTATTTTGACCAAATGATTGATGAATCTGCTCTAAAGATTCCAAAAAAGTAGGAATCAACTTGGGCATTTTCAGTTTAAAAAAAGCTTGGTGATCGCCTTTGGGCGGGGCAAAAGGGTATTGGGCGAGAAATTTTTCTAAAAAAATATCATCAAAATAAAAATGATAAGACTGGAAATGACCTTGCTCCGGTAATAAATCATTCACGGTGTAAATCCCTTTTTTGACAAAGCCCAGCTCCTTTTGGGCAATGGAAAGGTGCGACCCTTCTGGCTGATGAATATCTTGGGTGCCTTCTAGTATGAGAGAAATGGCGTGCTTGGCTACATAGCTCTGCCTTTCGTAGAGCGATTGATTCAGTTCTTTGCGGAGCATCGTCAAGCGCGGACTGTGATGAAAAAGCTGGATAAACTTTTCTTGAAATAAGCGTTCAGGAACGACTAGCATTATTTCTGGCTCATTTTGGCACGATGGCGTTCGGCAAGTACATCTACCACATCTTGAAATTGGAAGCCTTTTTCTCGAAGCAAAATCAGCAAATGATAAAGCAAATCGGCGGCTTCATTTTTGAAGAGATCATCATTTTCATCTTTGGCCTCGATGACCAATTCTACGGCCTCTTCTCCTACTTTTTGGGCTATTTTGTTAATGCCTTTTTGGAAAAGCTTGCTCGTGTAGGAGCCTGCTTGAGGAGAGGCTTTATAGTCGGCAATGATTTTTTCTAGCTTGGGTAGAAAAGGAGCCTCATTCTCTTCTTCAAAACAAGTATCTGCTCCCGTATGGCATACGGGGCCACGGGGGTTTACTTTGATCAAGAGTGTATCGGCATCACAATCGGGAGTAATCTCGACCACATCCAGGCAGTTGCCAGAAGTCTCACCCTTGGTCCACAGCGTTTGTCGGCTTCGGCTATAAAAGGTAACAATTTTCTCCGTCTGCGTTTTTGCAAGCGCTTCTTCGTTCATGAAACCTAGCATGAGTACTTTCTGTGTTTGCGCATCTTGGATAATAGCAGGGACGAGGCCATCTAACTTGGAAAAATCTAAATTCATAAAATCTGTTGGCTTAAAAAGCGAATTTGAATGAAGGCTAATTTAGAGCCTCATCGGGATGTCTTGTGTTTGTAAATATTGTTTCAGGTCGTGGATGGCAATTTCACGAAAGTGAAAGACACTGGCTGCCAAGGCCGCGTCGGCTTTTCCTTCTTTAAAAACCTCAGCAAAATGCTCCATGTTTCCAGCTCCACCCGAGGCAATGATGGGGATTTGTACCATTTCTGAGACTTGGGCGGTGAGTTTGTTGGCAAAGCCTTGCTTGGTGCCATCGTGTGCCATCGAGGTCAAGAGAATTTCACCTGCTCCTCGATTTTCTACTTCTTTGATCCAAGGTAAAGTCTGAATATCGGTCGGGGTACGTCCTCCCCGCACGAAAACGTGCCAGATGTTTTCTATCAGGTTGGTATCTACGGCCACCACGACACATTGGCTGCCAAACTCTCTGGATAGCTCATCAATTAGGTCGGGGCGACGTACCGCGGCCGAATTGATCGAGATTTTATCTGCCCCTGATTCCAAGAGCAGCCCTACATCCTCGACACTGCCAATCCCTCCTCCCACGGTAAAAGGAATATTAATTTCTTTGGCAATGCGCATCACGAGAGCCGCCAAGGTTTTACGCTTCTCCACGGTAGCGGTAATATCCAAAAAAACCAACTCATCCGCACCTTGTTCAGTGTAGAGGCTGGCTAGCTCCACGGGGTCGCCGGCGTCGCGTAAATTCTCAAAGTTTACTCCCTTGACCGTTTTTCCATCTTTAATGTCTAAACAGGGGACAATGCGTTTGGTCAGCATAGTTTTAATTTTTCGCCACAAAAATACCAAAAAAAACAGGAAAGCCTATTTTTGCAAAAGCAGAGAAAGAATGGAAAGATTCGTATGAGAGATTTTTCATTCCTGAATTTGCATCTGCAATTTGTAAAAACATGAAATACTATTTAATAGCCGGAGAAAAATCTGGGGATTTACACGCCTCCAACCTGATGAAAGCCCTGCAAGAAGCCGACCCAGGGGCTGAATTTCGTTTTTGGGGAGGGGAGGCTATGCAAGCCGTAGGAGGAAAAATGGTCAAGCATTACCGTGAAACGGCTTTCATGGGAGTGTTGGAGGTGGTGAAGAATTTGCGTGCCATTTCTCGCTTCATCAAGGAATGCCAGCAGGATATATTGGCTTATCAGCCTGATTTGCTGATTTTGGTAGATTATTCTGGATTTAACCTCCGAGTGGCCAAGCTCATCAAAAAAGAAAAGCCAAGCCTGCCGATTCACTATTACATTTCTCCCAAAGCTTGGGCTTGGAATACCAAGCGTGCCCTCAAGGTAAAAGCGCGGATAGATCAAATGTTTGTGATTTTTCCATTTGAAGTAGATTTTTATAAAGGCTTCGATTATGAAGTAGATTATGTGGGCAATCCGCTGCTGGATGCCATCGCAGATTTTGAGCCTAACCCAAATTTTCTGACAGAAAATCAGCTCGGTGAAGAGCCAATCATTGCTTTGCTCCCTGGCAGTAGAAAACAGGAAGTGATCAAAGCACTCGACCTTATGCTGGAAGTTAGGGAGTCTTTTGCGGATTATCAGTTTGTGATCGCGGGGGTAGGCACGCTGCCCCAGGAGCTTTATGCTGGATTTGAAAAACAAGAAAATGTGAAAGTAATTTATGATCAAACTTACGACCTCTTGCACGTAGCCACGGCAGCGGTAGTAACCTCGGGTACGGCTACCTTGGAGACAGCTCTTTTGGGCGTGCCAGAGGTAGTGGTTTATAAGACTAGCTTTGTGACTTATTGGTTAGCACTTCTTTTTTTGAAAATAGATTATATTTCGCTGGTCAATTTGATTTTGGGTAAAGAAGCAGTACGAGAACTCATTCAAAATCATTTCAATCCACAAGAATTGGAAGAAGAATTGAGAGCAATTTTGCCCGGAGGCAAGAAAAGACAAACTGTACTCAATGATTACCAAAAGCTCCAAGAACTCGTGGGAGAGCCGGGGGCTTCTCGCCGAGCAGGGGAGTTGATGCACGAATATCTGGTGAAATATCAGCTAGAATTTTCTAAGACAAGTCTCTAAGCAGCATCAAGGAGCCCAAGTATCTGGTTGCTTTCGCCACTCGTGGAGAGAAGCCATGGTTTTTTCGCTGACGCCTTCTTTTTTGAATACCTCTACCAGCAAATGCGTATAGTCACTCAGACAATAGAGCGGCAATTGCTCTTCTTTAAAATTTTGCATCGCGAAGTCAAACCCGTAAGTAAAAATCGCCAAGACCCCGACTACCTCCAGTTCTCTGGCTCGGAGTGCCTGCGCGGCTTCAATCACGCTTCTGCCCGTGGATACGATATCCTCTACCAAAAGGACTTTTTGACCAGCGATGACCTTGCCCTCGATGAGGTTTTCCTTGCCATGTCCTTTGGGTTTGGCGCGAACATAAAGAAAAGGCAGGTTTAAGGATTCTGCCAGCAAGGCACCCTGTGGTATTCCCGCCGTGGCTACACCTGCCACTGCTTCGGTATGAGCATAGTATTTCTGGGCAAGTTCAACAAAACTTTCCTTGATAAAAGTCCGAATTTCAGGATAAGACAGCGTAAGGCGGCTATCACAATAGATAGGTGAATTCCAGCCAGAACTCCATTTGAAAGGATGGTCAAAGCTAAACTGTACGGCATCTACACTTAGTAGCATCTTAGCTACTTTTTCTGCAATGTGTGCGTATTCTCTCATAAAACGTATTGAATTCAATCCGAAAAAGGCTTGGCTTGCTATTGACAAATTTGTTTCAAAAATAAACTTTTTATTCTAAGTCTTTGCCTATTCTTTAGCAAAAAAAACGACGATGAATATATTTATTAACGAAACCCATATCCAAATCCGCCCTCCACACAAAGATCAACCAGAAACCGATTATGATCGAGTGCAGAATTTGGCCCAAGAAGAACTTGAGCTCAAAGAGACACCCGAGAAACTGCTGCTCAAAGAAGTATCGCTTTCGCAAATGAAAAGCCTTCTTCATCAGCTAATTCATAAAAACAATCAAGCAAAGCGGTTGATCAGTGTACTTCTTAATCAAGAACTCAAAGACCTGAAGAAACACCTCAAAAAAGATTTTAAAATCATCAAAGCAGGTGGAGGGCTGGTGCGGAAGGGAAATCAACTCTTATTGATTCATCGCTTAGGTAAATGGGATTTACCCAAAGGTAAAATGGACGAAGGGGAAAAATTCCGACAAACCGCCGTCCGAGAAGTAGAAGAAGAATGTAAAGTGGAAGTAAAACTCATAGAAAAAATCTGTACTACTTGGCATCATTATCAGCAAAACCAAGATCACGTGCTCAAACAAACCAAGTGGTATCTCATGGATTGTAAAGACGACAGCAACATGCGCCCTCAAAAAGCGGAAGACATCACTGACGTGCAATGGATGAGTTTGGGACAAGCCAAAAAAGCAACAGAAGATAGCTATGAATCGATCCGTTTTGTACTCAGGCAGTATGAAGGTTAGGATATAGGTTGCCAATTGTAGATTTATGGGTAGCATATTGTACCACAACTGGCAACCTATGATTATTAATTACTCCACTTCTCTAAGCTGGCCTCGAGGGGAGCTTTTACGGTATTGTTATAAAAGTTTTGGAAGCCTCCGGTGCTTTTTTCGCCCATTTCCTTGGCTTTTTGGGCCAGAGAAGTGGCTTCTTTCAGATCACCCTGAGCGGCCATTACTTGGGCCTTGACCCAGACATTGTACAAATTTTCACCCGCCATGGCGATGGAGGTTTCGGTGAGTTTGGTGGCAACCTTTAGATCGCCGTCATTTTTGACCATGTACTCGGCGGCATTGGCCACGCTAAACCATTGACCCATGAAGCTATTTACGCTCGCCTTGAGGCCGGGCATGGGCGAAGTGCCTACTTTGAAAGAAGCCTTGGCTTTTTCCCAGCGCAAAGTAACTGTGCCTTCTTCGTCTTGGTCAGGGTTAATGTAGTAGGCCAATCTTTCTTTAGATTCGTCTAGCATCTCCACGGCCACGGGAAAGCGCAACACATCATCTTCTTTTTTGTAGGTAAATACCCCGTTTCCACCCGAGTCTGTATTCAGGATGAAAGTCCATTCTTTTCCTTGCTTGGGAATAGCAATCAGGGTGTATTCACCGGCTTCTATCTTCTTGCCCGCAATTTCTACCTCGGTGCTAAAGGAGATTTTGGTAGGAGCATTGGCGCCTGCTCTCCATAGTGAATCATAAGGTAAGAGTTCGCCCCAAATTTTACGGCCTTTGACCCCGGGAGCGGAGTAAGTAATTTTGATTTCGGTAACGCCGACTTTCTGCATCACACTCGCATCAGGGCTAGGCTGCGGTAGTTGTAAAGTTTGTGCCTGTGTATGAAAAGCAAAGGTACAAGCCAGTGCAATTAAGCTAAAAATAAGGTAGATTCGTTTCATAGGATAGATTTTTGAGCGTTTTAGGGATCAATGTTTGCAACAAAGCTAAAAGATTCACAGGCAGAGGGCTGTTAAGGGGATGTTAAAGTTTTTTGGGTGAGGATGGATTTATCTAACCAGTATATCGTGCTTTCCACTACTATCGGGTTCCTTGACCTGACTTCCATCAAACCAAAACTCACCCAGATGTACTCCCTGAAAATCGCAAACTTCAAAGCCTCCTGATCTCAGTTAGCAGATTCACTAAACTTAGACAAGTGAAAGGTTGTTTCTTCTCGGAAGATTTTAAAATTCAGTAATTTCACTAAAATAAAAAATTATTCTCACTTTTCCCCTAGCCCAGAAACCCCAGTTTCGGGGCTACTCAAAACCCTCGGCTTCAACAAATCGTCTACTTTCAAAAAAATCAGAAACTATGAAAAGAACCCACGTGGATAAAGTAGACCATATCAAACAAGCAGACGACCTCGAGCGAGCCGTCGTGGACAAACGCTATGGCAAACGTAGCAAGGCCAAGAAAAATCGTCGCAACCGCCATTATGTCAAAAATATCCTGCGTAACCTCACCGAGATTCAGAACGGGGAACAGGAGGACTAGGCTTGGGCTACAAAATAGAGAGCAATTCGCTCAGGCAACTGATTTCATAAGTAGGCGATTGCTCGTGTACTTTACCTTTGGCATTGAAAAAGACCACATCCATGCCGATGGTTTCTGCACCCCTCACATCGGTTCGCAAGCTGTCGCCCACCATGAGCGATTCTCGAATCAGGGCTTGTGTCTGGAATAAGGCTTCATTGAAAATCAGTGGGTCGGGCTTGCGAGCTTTGGTAAGGTGAGAGGTAAAAATGCGCTCGAAATAGTCTTCAATCTGGCATTCTCTCAACTTGATAAATTGCTCGGAACCACCATTGGTAATCAAATGGATACGATAGCCCTGTGCTTGGATATGCTCCAGCAATTCGCGGGCGTAGGGTACTAAGTATTGCTTCTGCGGACTTAGATCGGCATATTCTTGGCCAATAGAAGTGGGAAAAATCCCTTTTGCTAAACCTAGATTTTCACAAATCAGCGGAAAACGCCCTTCCACCACGGCCTGTTTGGAGATTTCACCTGCCTCGAATTGGAGCCAAAGCAGGTGATTGGCCTTATCAAATTCCTCGATCAGTACTTCCAGCGCAATGCCTGTTGCTTGCAGACGATGCGCCTGATAAAGCTCTCCCAAGGTTTCGGCACAATTCCGATCACAATCCCAAAGGGTATGATCGAGATCAAAGAAAATATGTTCGTATTTTTTCATCGCATCAAATTCATAAAGACCCGTGCTTAGTCTAAGGTCAAATCGTGAGCTTTTACAAAGCGGAGTCCTTTCTCTTTGGCTTCTTGGTAAATCGGCTCGGCCAAATGCCCCATATTAGGCACGTCTGACATACAATCCTCAATGATGACCATTTTTTGAGCCAATTCAGGGGCATACCGCATGGCTTGCTTGATGCTCGTGGCCACGCAGTGCGATTTAGCTTCTCCGGCTACGAAGACATGTTGATAATTTTCTAGTGTTTTAATCAAGTCCTGATTCAATTGCGTTTCAGGGCGGTTGGGCACGGGGATTTGTGCCATAAAAATTCCGAAGTGCTCAGTCAGTGGATAAGTCCCTTTGGCTACGGCCTGATAATCTTTTCCTTGCCTGGTCCACTGTACGAGTGCGTCCATCAACTCCTCGTACAGGGCATTTCCTTGGGAGCCTATTAGGCAGTGTTCTGGCCAGATAAAGTGCGTGAATTCCTGCTGGGCTTCCAGACTTTCCAGATATTGCAGGGCTTGATCGGGCGCAAAACGCGGCGTCCATTTGCCATCTTTTACCTCTTGTAGAGTAATCTGGGTAAAAGGAGCTGGCGAATTACCCGCTTGATCCTGCCAAAACGAGGGGTGAGAAATATCATTGACGGGATGGGAATCGAGGGTTACGCAAATATGATCTATTTTATCCCCTTGCTCCCGAATGATTTGGCTGAGGCGTTGCATATCTTCTTCGGCTCCGGGTACGAAGAGTGCTCCTTGTGGATGGCAAAAGTCATATTGTGAATCAATGATGAGGAAGGCGTTTTGATTTCTCATAAGGAAATTGATTTTGATTTTCTAAGACAACTTCAATATATATACGTGAAAGTTAAGAAATATTTAGAAAGTCAAAGCTAATTTCTAATCTAATGGAATAATGCTTATAATTGAATATGGATTTACTCTCTCCCGAAGTATTAGAATTCGAAAAAGAAATTAGACAGGCCATGGATCGCTTAGGGATCAGCTATGTCTTTCTGGGTAAAAAAATTCGCGAGATATCAGGAATGCCTTTTCTAAGTATCGAGATCACGATCAACGCGATGGAAGAAGATTATTTTATCTCCAAACATTTCCAGCAAGCACCTTGGGCTTTCAGCCATTACGCCATTACTGACTTCGAAAGCTTACAAGCCAAAGGCCCCAGCCAGTACAGCCATGTTCAAGATGTGGCGCATTATATCTTCCAACGCATTGAAAAAATACAATCTAATTGATTCAGTTTTGGGTCAAGTTCCTGTGAATGTAAATGGCTAACTTGCAGGTAATTAAGTCTGATTTTGAGCCTAGAATACCGATCAAAGACTTTCATTTGCTATCTTCAATCTGTAATTTATTATGCTCTTCCTACACTGTAACTTTCGGCTAGGAAATAAAATCAAGAAAGAGCGCAAACGTTCGTTTTGATAATAGTCAGTTACGACTGAAACAGGCAACTCATTCTTGCCACTATGCTTGGGCTGTGAACCTTTTCCATAACTAAATTCAGATGTCCAAGCTAAGGGCATTGCCAAACGAAGCTGGCAGTTCTGCGAACCACTTTTTTCCAGAGATTCTTTGGAGAGAGCAGTCAAGAACTGTTAGCTTTTTTATGGTTGATTTTGGAAATATATCCACTCACTCCTTTATCACGTAGGATATTTGCTATATTTAGTAGTTATACTGGAAACTGCTTCTAACTATGAGTTGCATCAAAATCATCAGCCTATTCCTGATTAGCTGGTTCACAACTACGCTACCCGCTCAAAATATCAAGAACCTTGATCGTAAAAGGGGTTTCAAAAACCTAAAAATCGGCGAGAAAGTATTCAAGTATGCCGACTATTTTGAGTGGAAAGGCACTGCCCCCAATGGTTATCAGATTTACCAACTTCGCCCCACCGATACGCTGGATATAAAGCAGTATCGCCAAATCGGACATATTCCCATCCAACAGCTTTTTTTGATGGCCTACGAGGGGAAGATATACGAGATTAGAGTCAGCTTAGCAGCTGAGAGTTTTGAAGAAATGAAGACCATCCTCACCCAAGCCTATGGCGAACCCAATCAGGGAGAAGAACCTTGTGCTCTGTTGGAAACGGAGCTCACCAAGCGAATGAACTGCGGGTGGATAGGAGAATCTATGCTATTGCTCTGCAGCCTGGTGGTTCGGAAGGGAGAAGAAGAAAAACCAGAAACCATTCTGGGCTTTCAAGACTACCGCTTGGTCAGCCAAATGAAAAAAGAACTGACTCAGGAAGCTGTGGATGACCTGTGATAGTTTTAGTTCAAAAAGAACCTAATTAGGGGTTAGGGTAATTCTTTTTCTGACAAGAAGCGTCGGCTGATAAAGAGAAAAACAATGGCACCGATAATAAAACCTCCTACTAAGAAAGCCGCGGCGGTCATGTAAGTACTATTAAAGTTGCTCACCACTACAAAGAGCAAGGCCAGCATGATGAACAGGATAAAAGCCACGCTTCCTTTCAAAGCCAGATTAAAAGACCGCTTGAAACGACAGCCGTAACGATAGAGCGTGAAAAAGCCCAACATGCTCGTGCCGGTTAAGATGCCAAAAATAGAAAATAAATAACGAGGATTTTTTACCAAAACCGAGGGATTGCGAGCAATGTAGCTTCCTCTCATCAGGATTCTGCGCCAAAAGCTCCAGCTTTGCTTCGTGTTTGGTGTGGCTTCGGGCTGCGCAAACTTGAGTGCCAAGACTTTCCATAAATCTTGGTAGCCATTATCATAGCCCAGGGCCCAAATGGCGGCTCCACCGATTTTTTTCTGAAGAAGCCAGTCGTATTTTTTGGCGAGAGAAAGCGTGTCTTCGTACCAGATTTGCCGGTAATTATTTTCGGAATCTCGGTAAGTGGTATAAGTACTAAAACTCTCGGGCTCTTCATTAGGGCTGAGGCGTTTTTTGCGAATATCTCGGTACATCTGATAGCTGAGGAATTTGCGCTTTTGCGAGGGAACTTGTAAGCCTTCTGTAACCCATTCGGCTCCATAATAAGGAAAGGTCAAGAGCAGCTTGGAAGGGTCAATCCCGGTGGCTAAGTAGTCGTCTACGGCTGTTTCCAAATCCAATTCCCACCACAAGCTTCCACTGTGAATGGGAGCGATGGGACCAGCCTGGTCGGTATTACTGCCATAAAACTCATAACCCATCATGACAAACAAATCCACCTGATGCTCGAGTTGCTTCAAATCATATACTCGCTCAAAATCTAAGGTTGGCAAGGAGAGCGTCAGCCAAGCATCTGGAAGGGAGCGTTTTAGTTGGGAAGCAAAGTCGAGTACGAAATTAGTAAAGGCTTGCTTTTGCTCAACTGGAATTTCTTCAAAGTCTAAATGAATGCCATCAGCTGAACGCGCCTCAACTAAGCGAATGGCTTGCTCGATGCACTTGCGTTGCGCTCCGATATTGGAGAGGAAAAGCTGATTATTTTGCTCACCAAAATTACTCACACTCAATAGCACTCGGCATCCCTGAGCCTGTGCTTCCTCTACGAGAGGAGTGGTGGCCCAATCGTGAATATTGAGATAAGAACCATCTCTGGGATTGACTTCATAAGAAAAATAAGCGACCACAGAAAGCAGCGAAAAGTTGTAGCTTTGGTAAGCATCTTTCATCCAGTAAGGATGCCAACCAAAGACTTTGACCTCTGGCTTCAGTTCGTGTTCTTTTTGATAAGGTTCGTGATTGATGATGGGAGCGCGAGAACTTAGACCATTGCGGTAAGCGAGCATATCCCTTCTTTTCACCGAAAAAATACGCGACTTGAAATCAGTTGTATCAATAAAAATTCTTTCCTCGGGAAGCTCGGGCTCATCCGATGCTTTGGGTGCCCCACCGATGCTCGGTAAGGAAGGATCAAACAAGTCAGGGTCAGTAGCCAGAATAGCTCGGCCACGCTCAGGGTCATTGGAGAACTCTTGCGCTTGATTGCCTACATTATCTTTTCTTAGGATTTTTTTCTGGTTTTTTTTCTCCTTAGCGAGTTCATTATTCTTGTCTACCTGTTTGATAATCTTATCCATCTGCCCAAAACTAAGCTGTACGAGGGAGAAAAAAAGGAGGGGAAGAAGGAGACTTGTTTTTTTGAATAATTGCATGGCCTGTAGATCAAATGGTCGAGAATAAGCAGTACTCAGTCGTTTATTTCAATAATTATGGCAACAGTTTTGCGGCTGACTTTAGCGTAGATTACCAAAAGTAATTTGGTGCATAGGGTCTTGATCCATAGAGATATTGGTTTGGCTTTGATTTTGCCCCGATATCCCTATAAATCATCTAACTAAAATCTTGCCATCTCTAAGTTGATACCTCAAACCGCCTTTTTGGAGTGGGTTTATTGGAATTTTTAGTACAAAATAAAAAAATAGATGCGCAAACTTCTTCTCAGCTTATTAAAACCACAAGGTACACGCGGATGGGGCCTACTTTGGATATGCCTTCCCTTGGGCTTGTCTGCTCAAAGTGGCCTGAATAGCCGTGACTCTTCACTCATTGCTCATTGCCAAACCACGATTCGTACGCTAGCTCCTAGCTACTCAGATACCACCCAAGCTGGAAATGCCTATCAAATCTACGCGATTCACTACAAAAAAGAATGGATTGTACTGGTCGTGGACAGTGTGAGTTTCTATTCGTATATCAAAGCGCAGCAAGTAGATACGCTCGCTGAAACTTCTTTTTTCTATAATAGCAATCTCTGTAAAATGATTGAAGAAGGGCACTTGGAGCTAAATCGTGAAGGTGAGGTGAAAGAAATCTGTGGGATACCTTTGCAACTGCATTATGAATTGAACCGCACGGGCAAGAGTTTTTATAAAGCTATGGAGCGTTTCGAGGAGGGAAAAGCCAAGCTGGGCGCACTCGCAAAAATAGGGGACGCACTGGCCTGGCCTTTCGAGAAACTAATGGGACTGGACAAAATCAAAGACCTCAAAACCCAGATAGAAGAAAAACAAGCCCTCGTAGAAAAGCAGAAGAAGACGCTGGAGGAACAAAAAAAGTCGCTGGAAGAAGTACAAACACAACTCGAGGCGGTTCAGGAAGAAATTGCTCAACTCAAAGCCCAAGATTCTGCCCGTAAAGCACCGAGCAAGACGGATTTTTTGCCCGAAGAAAATCAAATGCAGGACTCGAGCTATCTGGCCAAGCAAAGTAACAATCTGCCCCCGCCGAGCCTTGCTATCACCGACTCCACGAATCAAGAAACTTGGTGGATGCTCCTCAGCAGTAACCTACACCAAAAGCCAAATCTGGTGGCTAGGGTGGAACTGGCAAAACCAGAAGAGGAAACTTCTGTCCTTAGCTCACCAGAAGTTTTGCTGACCAGCCAACCTACTTATTCTCGAGAAGATTCCCTCCGCTGGCTTTACCAAAGAAAAGACTCCCTCAGAAACTTTACACTCTTGCTTGAAGATCAAATAGAACAGGCGAATCGCAAGGATCAGAAGGATTCATTAGCTAGGCAAAAATTTGAGGCGAATCAAGCACTGGAAGCTATCTACGGTCAGATTCAGCAATTACTTGACGATAAACTCTCCCAGGAAGTCGTGAGCGAAAATAGGAGTGGGGCAAAATCCAGTGCCCAGCTAGGCTCCACGATTTTGGAAAGCTTGTATCATCGTAAGGATTCTCTGCTCAGGAAAAGAGAACAACTCGAGAAAGACCTACAAGAAACTTCCGATACGAACGCTTCACAAGTGGCGGCTAGAGCAGAAGAGAAAAAACGTTTGGAGCAAGAAATCCGTCAAACTTTGCTAGAAATCAAGGCTATTCTTGAAGAGGAGAAATACAAGCTAAAAAATTAGCAAATCCATGTGTAAACACAAACCCTATGCAAGCACCCTATATTAGTCGAGACTATTTAGTCACTCGTAATCGTAATTTTCTGAGCTACTTATGGGTTTGGGGGGCATTGTTGGGGGCTGCCTTGGCCTTATTTCATATTCCTTCCGTGGTTTTGTTTTTAGAAGTATACCAAGCCGAAGAAATTCCCCATGCTTTCTTGATCTCTGGTTTTTTGGGAATACTCAGTACGATACTTTTTACCTATTTGCAGAAATATATTCCCTACGCGCGTTTGGCAACTGGAGTTTTATGCCTGCTCGCGATGGTAGTTTTGGGAATATACTTGGGAGTTCAATCCTATAAAGCTGCCGAAAGCATCCATAGGGAAATTATTTTCTGGGCTTTCGTGGCGACATTTCCTCTACAGAATATGGTGATGCTTCTTTTCGAGGGTTTATTTGGACGCCTCTTTGATGTGCAGCAAACCAAGCAACTAACCGATAAAGCCAGCATAGGGATCACTTTTTCAGGTATTTTGACTTTATACCTGATTCCTTGGCTTCATTTTCCTACCGAAGGGCTGCTCTTTCTGAGTGCATCTGCCTTATTTCTCTCCTTGGTGGTGTTTGGGTTTATTGCCTTCAAGGCACAAGTACTCAGTACCATACAAGAAGACATCAAGGAGATCCGTGCTAAGAATAGCTTTTTTCAGCTACTTGATCAGCGTTATATTCTCAGGCTTGCTATTTTCATACTCTTAGTGGGCTTGATTAGTCTGTTCACGGAGTATTTATTTTTATTGACACTTGAGGTCAAGTTTGCCTTCAACACAGATCAGGTATTGAAACAACAAGAAAGCAACTTGATTCAATTTTTAGCCACTTTTTCGGCGGTCATCTTGACGATCAGCTTCCTGATTAGAACTTTCGTATATCGCCACGTAGTTGCTCGCTATGATTTGAGGGTGGGCTTATTGATTCAACCGTTGATTTTGCTGGTTTTTTTGATCGCATCACTGGTGATTGGCTTAGTGGGAGGGATCAATGGCCTTGAGAACCCCCCCGAAGGCTTCGTGCTTTTTTTTGTGATGATTGCCATTTGTAAACTCATCAAAGACGCTTTGGGAGAAGCACTGGAGATGCCTGTTTTTCGGCTCTATCTGCTTCCGATTGATATCAACTTGCGTCTGGATATCCAAGTGAAGCTGGAGGGAATTATCTGGCAAATTGCTTTCTGGCTGGGGGGCGTGCTGTTGATACTTTTTGTGACGATAGCACTAAATACAGTTCAAGTAATCATCCTAACGACGGGGCTGATCTTGACCTTGATTTACATTATTATCCTGCTTTATCAAGAATATAAACAAACGCTGGAAAGTACTCTCAGGGAAAAACAATCCGAGAAAATAGACCCTGAGGTTTTTCGCAAACAGAGCCTCGCACAAAAAATTTTGGCAGAGATACACGAGATTCCTGCCACGCAGATTGCGATTTACTTGAATATTTTACAAGTATTAAATCCTGTGACTTATCGGCTGGCGATTCTTAAACTGGTAGATGCCAAAGGAGAGCCCATTCAATCTAGCCTGCAACGCTATGATCAAAACTTAAAAAAGCTACTACGTGCCTTGGATTCTAGGATGATGGAACACTACTTTGAGGCTGATTTTTTGAAAGAAATACTCCAAGAAGCCCCCCTGAGAATTCCCCTCGAGGAAAAAATAAAAGAAATTACCCACCGCTTAGAACAAAAAGGCCGGCACTACGAGCAAGGAGAAGCCATACAAGCCACGGCCACCCAACTTCTAGAACAACTAAAGAGCATCAGTCAGGAGCTCAGAGAAGAAAATCGGAAATTGGCTCTCAATATAGATGAAGAAGTACAAAGAATTGCTCTGGAGCAAGCTGCTCGCCTTTGTATTCTGGAGGCTATCCCCATTTTAGATGTGATTATCCATTCCAAGTATTACCCGATGCTGGAAAATCGGGGGCTGATTCAGGAGGTGTTTCAAAAACTCAGAGGGGCAGAGTTTCGCCTAGAAAGGCTAAAATATATCAAGCAACTTACGCTATCTAAGCGAAATGAAGAGCGGGTATTTGGGGCTTTGTTGAGTACCTATGCCGACGAAAAGTTTAAAACAGATTTGCTACACACCCTATTTCAAGATGATGCTTATCCAGTACGTTATCAAGCCTTGGTGGCTGCTTCTACTTCTGAAAGCCCCCTGCTCTATTACAACCTCATCGATAGACTGGATGATCCGCTTTACAGCAATGCCGCTTTTGCTGCCATTGTCAATATTGGTGAGAGAATTTTCACTACTCTAGAAAGTGCTTTCTATCTCACGGGCCAGAAAGAAAGTATTCAGTTGCGGATCGTACAAATCTATGGACGAGTAGGCACACCCAAAGCCGTCGAGTTGCTATTGAGCAAATTGAATTATTCTAATCAGAATGTAGGTTCTTTGGCCTTGGACATGCTGAGCGAGTGTGGGCACAAAATGGGAGAAGATAAGGTTCGTACCATCAATGCCGAACTACGAGAAGTCTGCGATATTCTGGTCTGGAACATGCACGTCAGCTTGATGCTCAAGAAATATAATACTGGAAAATTACTGACCGAGGCACTGCAAACAGAAATCAAACACAATTACGATAAAATATTTAGCCTCATGGGGCTTCTCTACAACCCCAATTCTGTGGATTTGGTAAAAACCAATCTTTACAGTGGCAATCCCGAGAAAGCAGAATTTGCCATTGAACTGCTCGACGTCTTACTGAGCGAAACCATCAAACCTACTTTACTGCCTCTCCTGAATACTTATACGAGTTATGCGGAGAAGGTGAAGCAACTCAGAGCAGTAGTCCTTAATGAACAGATTGAGCACCTGAGCCACGAGCAGCTCTTGGTCAGTTTGATTCAGCGAGATTATAAATGGATCAACCGTTGGACAAAAGCCTGTGCGCTATCTGAACTTTCTCAACTGAGCCATTTCAAAGATAACCAAGTCTATGAAGCCAATATTGTCAACCCTGATGTCATTATGAGTGAGATTGCTTACAAATCACTCTACGAAGCAGATAGAGATCACAACCCAAAAGATATTCACCGCCTTGTCCATTACAACGGGCAAACACATATCCAAAACTTAAACCAGCATTTACAGCATTCAGGCAATGGACAGGGGCATCACTTTTTTAGTATGAAGTTTGATATTGCGGGTTTCTTAGGAACGATTCCAGAGTTTGAAGCTGTGCCGGGTTTGACTTTGGCAGAAATGGCCAAAATAACAGAAATTGAAGAATATTCCGCCCAGACAGAGATCGCGACTTATGATCAAATCGAGGAGATAGATTATTATTTGGTACACAATGGGTCGGTACTGCTCACCAGCAACCAGATCAAGATTCAACGCTACGAAGAAGGAGGTTTTATCAATCACTTTTCTTTTGTTAATCAAGCGATTCCACAAGTAAGTCTTTGGGCAGAGAAACCCACGGTTGTCTATAAAATCCCCAGAGAAAAGTTCAACGCTTTGATGTCTTTTCACGATGAAATTCCCCTTTCTATCCTCAGGTACAAGCGTTTGCTGGGAGATATTTTACTTAACTTGCATCAACATCAGCAAATCAAGGTTAATAATGCACTCATGTTGTCAGAGATTAGCAAAATCGCACAGATTCTGCGACCAACCGAAGAAGGGCACTTGGCTTCCTTTAAAAACAAAGCCGAAATGGATTTCTTCGCAGTTCATAGTGGACAATTAGCCATTAGAGTAAATCAGCGAGAGGTACACCGAGTAGACCCTCCGGGTTTTGTATATCCACCCCAGCTAAATCTGGAGGCAGATGTGCCCATTGAGCTTGTAGCCAAAAGTGCTGGTTTATTTCACCAGATTGCCTCTGACCCACTCGCAGAACTCAATAAACATCTAGAAAAAGTGCTGTTTTTTAGAAAAGTGGCAGACTTTCGGGGAGTGAATGACTTAACCTTACTCGAGATTGCTAAACGCACGCATCAGCAGAAGTACCGAGAGGAAGAACAGATTGCTTTTTATCCACAAGTAGCGGATATAGATTATCTCTTAGTGGTGGAGGGCAAACTTTCCCTGCAATATCACAAAAATGAAAAAACAGAAGAAGTGATTCTAAACAAGCACGCTTTCTTACATCATTTTCAATTCATGGACCAGGATATGCAGGACGTGAAACTCGTGGCACACAGCCATTGTCTGCTGTATCGGATCGAGAAGGAGCGTTTTAACCAATTGCTATCTTTTTATGACCAATTACCCTTAGCCATTTTAAAACTACACTTTGATACTTCACTGTATGAAATTGTGCGTTATCTGAGGCAACGGGCGGTTTTTAAGTCACTCAATGTACTCAAGCTCTTGGAGATTGCGCGCTGTACACAGGTGAAGCAGTACCAACAAGGTGACCGCATCGCTATGTACAACGATGTCTCTGAACTAGACGGCGTGATTGTATACAGCGGCCAAGTGCGCCTGATGGCAGACAAAAGGAGTTTTGTGGTTTTTCAAGAAGGGGCTTGGCTAGACCATCTGGACGCGACGATGGCTCAAAAGACGGGCATCAAGTTGCTGGCAGAAACAGATTGTGTGATTTATCTCATTCGCAGGAAATATCTACGAAGATTTATGGAAGATTTTCAACTTACCCAAGTCTAATTCCAATCCATATCCTGAATACGATGAGTCTTTATTCAAAGGCAAGATAGCCTATCCCGTGGACGGTCGTCTATGGACTGCGGACTAGCGAGTAAGCATCTAAAGGATGGATGGGTATAATTGGGCACTTAGAAAAATTGCATAAGTTTTATTTTATCTAGTTTTCGTCTACAATCAGAAACACCAGTCCAAGTATGAGCGTATAAGTAAATGGCAAGAAGACGCACGTCAAAATTTGAGGTGAATCTTCTGGTTAAATCAGATAAATAAGCACTGATTTTACTATCAAAGTAGTCTTTACTAAAAAGCTCATCCCGTGGAATCTTTAAACATTTGCCTAGATTTTGTCGCCAGCGATAACCATCTCACAGAAAATACTCAGCAAGGTTGGATAGAATTATTCCAGGAAAACCTCAAGCAAGCCCTCTACATTCAGAAAGGAATAGATAGTCGGTTTATCAGTAAGGATACGCTCAAACAGCAGATAAAGAACCATTTTTTTGCAGAAAACGCCTTCATCTATCTGCCCATTATTTCCAAAGCCTCGCTTCTCAATCAAGCTTGGTTGAAAGAGGTTTTGGATATCGTGAGAGACATAGAAGATGCTTATTCCCCGCAAGCAATCTGCAAAATTATCAAAGAACCTTATTTTTCCAGTTTGATGCCCGAACGCTTGGTACTCCATTCTGAAAGTAAGCTGTACGTGGTGCTTCCTTCTACGGGTGAGGTGCTTTTAGCTTCGCAGGTATCTATGCCCGAACATCTGAGCCAATTTGTAGCCCAAGTGGTCAAGCTTGCGCACAAACTGGGCGTGCAGATTCATACCAAAAACCTCATGGGAAAGAATTAAGCAAGTTTTCTTGCACTCAAACACTGACCAGCAAAACTTCAGCCAGCTTCACAAAAAAACAATCACGAATAATCTATCCCTTCTTTTCCATCGTCTTGATCAACTTTCTGAGCATTTCTACCCCTTTTACTAGTTCGGATTTAGCGATGAATTCATTAGCACGGTGTGCTTGTTCAATCGAGCCCGGGCCACAGATGATACTTTGATAGCCTCCCTCAGCAAATTGCCCAGCTTCGGCTGCGTAAGAAACAGCTCCCAACTCCTTGTTTCCAGTAGCTTGTTGTAATAGATGGACAATTTCTTGATCCGCTCTGGTATCGAGTGGAGGAACTGGCGGATGGTGTGCGTGGATTTCAATGGCAAAGTCAGGAAAGATGCTTTGTAAGCGACCCTCTTGCTGTCGGCAGTATTGCTCAAACTCCTTCACGATGGCTTGGACATGGTCCTGAGGAATGGTTCTCAGATCACAGAAAAAAGAAGCTCGGTCGGCAATCACATTGGGGGCAATGCCCCCCTCTACCTTGCCCACGTGTAGAGAGGTATGAGGCGGGTCAAAGCGTTGGTCTAGATGGCCAGATGCTACTAGGTGATTCATTTTATCTTCCAGCCAGAGAATAAGGCGGGCTACTTCGTGGATCGCACTGACCTCTTGCCGAATCCTACTACTGTGCCCTGCTGAGCCATTTACACGCACCTCTATAATGTAAATGCCTTTTTGACCTACCACGGGTTGCAACAGAGAAGGCTCGCCAATCAGAGCGTATTTGGGCTTTTCGATGTAGGTAGCCTGCAAATGCTTCACCAGATCGGGGGCGGCCAGGCATCCAATTTCCTCATCATAGGAGAAGGCAAAATAGAAAGGCTTTTTTAACTGGGCTTGCGCCATCTCTGGCAAAATGGCCAAACAGCAGGCAAGGAAACCCTTCATATCGCAGGAGCCTCGCCCGTACAGTTTACCATCGCCTCCGTCGGTCAAGACAAAAGGGTTGGTTTTCCAAGCTTGCCCTTCAGTGGGAACCACGTCCGTGTGCCCAGAGAGAATCATACCACCCTCGGTGGCGGGGCCAATTCGGCAGTGCAAAGAAGCCTTATTGCCCTCGGCGTTGGGGACAAGGGTGGTTTTTATATCAAATTGTTCTATATATTCTTTGATCCAGTGGATAATGCTCAGGTTACTTTCGCCTCCTAATACTGGAAAAGAAACTAACTTGGCTAATATTTGCTCGGTGCTCATGGTGAAATTGTTTTGAGGATTGGTTTAACGTGAAGCAGGAGTGGAAATTAAGTAATTAACGCAAAGAAGCCAAATAATCACTGGGGCTTACGTGAAATTGCTTCTTAAAAGCACGGGCAAAATGCGCCAAATTAGAGTAACCCAAGCGTGAGCCAACCTCCGTTACATTATACTGGCGAGTATCTAGCAAGTGCTTGGCTTTTTGCATACGGTTCAACAGAATATATTGATAAATGCTATGACCAAAAACTTGTTTAAAAGTTTTTTTGAGTTTGCTCTCACTCATCCCAATTTCTCGGGAGATGGCGTGGATGGTAGGAGGATCTTCTACGCTATCGAGAAGGAGCTTTTGTACCTCAAAAAGCTTTTCTACATCTTGTGTATTCAAATTTTCGGGCTGAGCACTAAACTCGCGTTTGAGTAATTGGTCAAAAAACAAGGCGAGTAGCTCGAGTACTTTTGCTTGCAGGTAAATACGAGACAAGGCTGGGGAAAACTGATCTTGCAGAATCGTCTCGGTGATTTGCGCCATCTGTGGGGTCATGGTTTCGTAAATAAAAAAAGGGCGCTCCTGTAGAAATAATTCCCGGAGGTATCGCATCTTCTGACGATACTGGGCCTCTTCTCGGGTGTAGGTATCTAGCCATTCTTTATGAATCACGATAGCCAGTACGGCTATTTTCACGTGGGCGGGAAAATAAATTTTTGTATCAATATGAATAGAAGGGAAGATCACCCCGTTGGGCGTATCCCTCCCTAGCTGCCGCGTTTCACCATTTACTTCTTGGCTGATTCCACTCTCAGAATAATGAAAAATAATAGGATAGAACTCTTCTTTGTTTTTGACCTTTTTAATGATTTGCCAAGGTTTTTTGAGAAGCACATCCTTAGTGGTGATATAAATCCCTTCGGCCACGTGGGTTTCTCGAACCATGCCCTGCCCAAGCTCCTCAGGTAGCACAAAGGCATTGTCCTTTAAGTCTAGTTTTAGCTCTTTTGCTAGCTCTTGTGTCCACTGGCTTCCTTGCGAGATGTTGATATTGAGTTGCATAATTTATTGATCCATATCTGCGTATTCTTTTTCCTTTGGCATTACATCAATACTCCTTTCTGTGGTTCCAACTTTTTGGGAAGGTCATCTTCTCCCAGTTGTTGTCTGAGGTCAATCTCAATGGTACGACTGAGAGCCGTCATGGGTACATCATTGATCACGTTATCAAAAGGATCTTCTGTATAATTGCCCACTTTCTCGATAGTATAAAAAATCCAAGAAATCAGGATAGTAAGCGGGATGGTCATAATGCCGAGTTCTTTTACAAAGCCGAAGGGAAGCAATAGATTGAAAATCCAAGTGAAAAGCTGTGTAAAAAAGGCATACTGTCGGGGCAGAGGAGTATTTTTGATACGCTCGCATTTTCCCTGTAGATTGTAGAGTTCCGTCAGGGTGACATCTATTTGCATGTGGCGGAAGTCATCTACCATCCCCTTTTCGTGCGCATCTCGGAGCCTCTCTCCCTGTCTTTGGACTAATTGAGTCGGTTTGTTCACGACCTGATTCACCCAAAGCAACTCGTCTTCATCTAAAAAGGGAGCCAATTCCCACCAACAGCCCGGGTCTTTTAAGTCCTCTTGCCGCAGATGCAAGCGAAGGGCATTCACCCAAGCGATGTGGCGATAAATCATCTCTTGACGATAGGCTTTGATCTCATCCGGGCTGACCATTCCTTGGGTAAAATGCGGAGTTACCAGCGTAGTAATCTGCCGGGCAAAAGTACGGCTATAGTTGACCACGCCTCCCCAAATTTTGCGTGCTTCCCAGAAGCGATCATAAGCAGAATTATTTCTAAATCCTAATAAAATCGCGATAGCAGTCCCCAGTGTGCCAATCGGTAAAAAGGGAAGCGACACTTCCTGGATGTTGTAGTGCCAGTAAGCCAAATAAACCGCCGTAGACAGGACTGAGAAGAGAATCAATTCTCGCCAAGAAAACTTTAAGATGATTCGGGGAGATACATATTTTCTTACGTACATAGGCTTATACTTTCTGGGATGCTGAATAGAGTAGCTCTTGAGCTAACTAGACAAAGTTAAAAACTTGGCTTAGGTCTTGATTGTTTTTGATCTCAGACGTGAGCGAATGAAGCACCCCCGTACCCAAGTCATAGACTAGACCATGTACTTGTGGTTGCTCACCTGTTTCCCAAGCTTGCTGAATAATGGCCGTATTACACACATTGATTACCTGCTGTCTTACATTAAACTCTACTAATTTGTGGAATTGATCCTCTTCTGATAAGCCCTTGAGTGCCTGGCCGTATATTCTTTGGGTATCTCTGATTTGGTGCAGCCAATTGTCGATCATCCCGTTTTTGGCTGGCCCCATGGAGGCTTTGACCCCACCACAGCCGTAATGCCCACACACCACTACACGCTGCACTTTTAATACTTCTACTGAATACTGTAAAACACTCAGGAAATTTAGATCTGTGGTTACGATCAGATTAGCCACATTTCGATGCACAAACAATTCACCAGGTTCGGTTTGTGTGATTTCGTTGGGAGGAACGCGGCTATCGGCACAACCCACCCAGAGCGTATGTGGTTGTTGCCCCTTAGCCATTTTTTGGAAGTAATCAGGCTTTTGTTGGGTTTTGGCTTGAACCCATGCCTGATTCTTTTGTATGAGTTGATCTAGTGAGACAGACATAATCTAATTGATGATTAAATGAGCGATTAAATTTAATTCCACAAATTAAACATTATTACGAAGAGAATTGCAATTAAATAGCCTCGTATAGAATGAGAAGACGAATCTTTTCATGATTTATTGAATGCAAATGCTTTTCATCTTCACCTAATAAGAAATAGCATAAATCTGGTGAAATCGCTCTACCAATGCCCAGAGGTTTTCGTATAAGATTCTCTGTGTATTGCTCACGATTTTATCTGGGATTTTCTGGAAGAAAGCTTGGGCAATTCCTCCCGCGATCGCCGCTTGCGTATCGGCATCCCCTCCCAAAGAAATGGCCAAGCGAATTGCCTGTTCATAATCTGCTGCCTCTAAAAAAGCAAGGATGGCTTCGGGAACGGAACCCTGACAAGTGACATCAAATTTATAGTCAGGCCGAATCTGCTCGATGCTTCTTTGTAAATCATAATCAAACGTATCTTCAATATATCGCCGGATATGATCCTTGCTTTCTCCCTGCCTAGCTAAGAAAATCGCCGAAGCCACGGCCTGCGCTCCGGCAATCCCCGCCGGGTGGTTGTGTGTAACCTCGGCACTCTTGCGTGCTTCCTCCAAAACCTGCTCCAAATCATCAAAAGCAAAACCTACAGGACTCACCCGCATCGCCGAACCATTTCCATAGCTGTGATAAGGTTCATCAAAATCGTGTGTCAGCCATTCTTTAAACATGCCCCCGTAGCCTCTGCGAGGATACCTTCGCCCGTAGGCACGAATGCACTCACCATAAGGTTTTTGTTCTAAAATTGCTTCGGCTACCGCCAACGTTAGCACGGTATCATCCGTAAAGATATTGATACCATCTGGCTGCTTCACCCGCTTGTAAAGATCATACTCGACAGAGAAATTCGTACGATAGAGTGGAAACTCCGTGGTCTTAATCCCCTTTCGCTCATAAACTGAACCAATGATATCACCTGCGATTGCTCCAAGCATTTGCTAAAATATTAAATGTTTTGCTAAATTTTTAAATAAAAAAGGTAAATTTTTGAGCAAAATTCGTATTTTTACCGAGAAGATTTCAAACAAATCCTGATAAAAATGACAGAAATCAGCACTTCCCTCAAAACCGCCAAACTCATAATGGTCACTTCTCATAACAACAATAAGTATTATGAGATGAAAGAAAACGAAAATGGTACTTTCACCGTTCGCTATGGGCGCGTGGGAGGTTCTTCTACTACTCGTACTTATCCCCTTGCCCAATGGGATAAGAAATATAATGAAAAAGTCCGAAAAGGTTATAAGGATCAAACGCACCTCTTCGTAGAAACCGATGATGAACTGTCTTTTAGTGATGTAGAAGAGGTCGCTGTACAGCAATTAATTAACGAACTGATGCGCTATGCCAACAAATCCATCAGTCATAATTATAATGTAAGTGCGGAGCAAGTGACCCGCCGACAGGTCGAAGAAGCACAGCAGCTATTAGATCGCTTGGTGGCTCAAACCAAGTCTGGGATGGACTTGAAGCATTTCAATCAAATCTTACTGAATCTCTACCAAGTGATTCCTCGACGCATGAGCCGAGTGGGAGATCATCTGATTCAACAAGCCAATACTCCAGAAGAAATAGCCAATATCGAGAATAAGCTATCAGAAGAGCAGGCCACCCTCGATGTTATGCGGGGGCAGGTGGCCGTCAATGAGAAGAAAAAAGAAAGCTTCGAAGAGAAAAAAGAAGCCGTAACCCTCTTGGAAGCCATGGGGCTGGAAATCAAAGAAGAAACGGACGAAGAAGTGATTCAAAAAATTAAAAAGCTCATGCAAACGGAAGCTGATAAATTCGTGAGAGCTTATCAGGTCAATAACCTCCGTACCCAACAGGCTTTTGAACAGTGGCTGACGCAATCTTCTGACAAAAAAGTAGCGCTTTTCTGGCACGGCAGCCGCAACGAAAACTGGATGTCTATTCTAGAAACAGGTTTAGTTTTGCGCCCGGCCAATGCCGTGATTACCGGTAAAATGTTCGGCTATGGACTTTATTTTGCCGATAAATTCAAAAAATCTCTTAATTATACTTCCCTAAGAGGCTCTTACTGGACAGGTGGTAATGACCACAAAGGATTCTTGGCGCTCTACGATGTACACGTGGGTAAGCAGTTGAAGATCAAAAAACACCAAAACTGGTGCTACGAACTCAATGAAGAAAATCTTAAAAAGAAAGGGAAAAAGTATAACTCCTTATTCGCCCAAGGAGGGGCAGACCTGATCAACAACGAGTATATTATCTATAATCAAGCACAGTGCACCGTAAAGTATCTGGTAGAAGTCGGATAAATGGCGTTTAAATCTAAAATTTCATTCGTTCTCCTTTTATGAAAACACTGACCCAAGCAGCTGTACAACAAGCCGCCGAATTTCTAATAGAAAAATATGGCTCCACGACCACTCTGGATGTAAAAAACCGCCTGCGTACCGCGGGTTATCAGGCTTTTCAGGCAGAGGTTTCTCATTTGATGGATGCGCTCGCCCAGCAAGAGCAATGGGAATATCAACAAAACAATCGTTATCGGATTTACCGTTTCGGACCAGATACCGACGAGGAATTACATACTTATTTGGAAAGGGGAAATGAATTTTGGGAAATCTCATCCAAAAATCAAGAAATCACGATTAACCAAGGAACCGTGGGAAGCCACGGTCATTTGCATACACAGACATTTCCCTCCAATCGCAAAGCAATTCAGCGCACCCAACTCCTCATAAAAGATCAGAAGCAACAGGGCTTCCAAGCAGCACAAGATGAGCGACTCCCTCTCACGCTGAGGCAAAAATTTGGCTCCAAGCTCGACCAAAAACCCGTTGCCTGTCAACTGGGTTATTATGATCTGATCTTGGTAGAGGCACAACCGGCCAATTTTTACACAGATGAACAATGGCAAAAAGGATGGTGGAAATGCACCAAAAAAGCAGGAGGAAATTTGCATTGGCAACTTCCACAAGAACAAACCCAAGCCTTATCTCTTATCGATCAAGAAGAGTGGCCACCAACCCCATTAAAAGCAAGCAAACTATCTCTTTTGGGAGAAAAAAAACAAAAAGAAGAAGCCTTTTTGGAAGATCATCAACCCTTGGCCTCCTTTCAAGAAATGCAGATAGAAATGCCTGTGGATACGCTACAAGTGCAAGCGAAGCGAGAGAATTTATACCAAATAACCTTCACGCTCGAAAATGGAGAAAAGCTTCGCCTGAGCAAATTTGATTTAGAATTAGAAACCAAACTCCTACCTTTGGCTCGAAAAATACTTCAAAACGCCTGAAATTTTGGGGTAGCCCACTCAATATGTGTAAATTAGACCCCATGAAAGAAAAAATAGAATTGATACAAGGTGACATTACTCAGCTAAAAGTAGATGCGATTGTCAATGCCGCCAACACTTCCCTACTCGGTGGCGGGGGCGTAGACGGAGCCATCCACCGCGCCGGAGGACAGGCAATCCTAAAAGAATGTATGCAAATTCGTGATCGACAAGGAGGTTGCCCCGTGGGTGAAGCAGTCATTACCACGGCTGGGAAGCTGCCCGCTTCTTATGTGATTCATACCGTTGGCCCACGCTGGAATGGAGGCACGAACGAAGAACCGACTCTTTTGACCAACGCTTATCGTAATACTTTGCAATTGGCTATAGAAAACCAAATACGTACCTTGGCTTTTCCTAATATCAGCACCGGAATTTATCGCTACCCCAAGGAGGCCGCAGCAGAGATTGCTCTCCAGACGGTTAAGAAGTTTTTGGAGGAAGATAATCCTATTGATAAAATCTTCTTTGTTTGTTTCGATGAGGATAATTACCAGATTTACGCGGAGAAAATAGAGGTACTTTTTCCCGATGAAGGAGGTTCCAGTTCTTAACGTGCGTTCCGAATAATCTGCTTCTCGGTTCGTTATTAATAAATTGTTATCTTTAGTAAGAGAAGGGCACGATTATCATAAAACTTGCTGTGTAGTACGTATCTTAAAAACATAGTGTGCCTCTTCTTAAATCCAAAAAATACTGCTTTTAACTGAGTCTAGAATCTAATGAGATGAAACTTCTTAAGTTTAAGTCACTCAAAAGCCGCTTCTTCTTCACATTTCTGTTATTTACATCCATTACGCTCTTTGTCGCTATTTCTAGCTTTTGGTTTTATCAGAGAGCGAGTGAGTTGTCTTCTATTTCCATTCATATTGAGGATGTCCTCATTGATATTCTTCGGGTTATCAAAGAAGAGCAGGATTTTTTCAATTACGAAGCGATCAATCCTAGTTTTTTTCAAACAGAAAAAAGCGAATACCTCAAACGACACGAAAACCTGATCCAAAAGATTCGTCAAGAACTCTATGTCTTACTCCAGCAAAAGAGAACCAGAAATCTGAACGTAGAAGGGGTCTTTTTGAAAAAAGATATCAAAGAGATTATTTATGCTTTGGAGCAATATCAAACTAGCTTCAAAGAGCTGGTTGAACTGACCAAGCAACGAGGATTTAAGGATGATGGCATCGTGGGACAAATGCGAGCCAATATCCACGAACTGGAAGATCTGGATTATGGTCTTACGCTAGAAGATATACTCACGCTCCGTCGTCACGAAAAGGACTTTCTACTCCGTAAAGATTTGAACTATGCCCGTAAGCTCAGGAAGGTCGGGCAAGTACTATTAAACAAATTAAATAATCAGCCCAACTTGACCACAGAGCAGCGCGTTCGGGTCATTACCTTTCTCCGTGATTATCTCAGGTATTTTCAGCAACTGGAGAGGATAGAGTTGGCCATTGGTAATAATATCCTCGGGATGCAAGGAAAAATGAGACAACACGCCGACCAAGTAGCCTCGCTCATGGAAGAACTGCTCAAGAGAGTAAGCCTTGGCGTAGATAACCTGAAAACGCGTCAATTTCAAGTTTTTATCTCCATTATTCTGGGAAGTATGGTGGTCAGTCTTTTTTTGAGCTACTGGCTGGCAGTTCGGGTTACTAGCCCCGTTCGGCAACTTACGCAACGTATCCGAGAAACCGTGGATGCAGGTTTTCAGAATAAAAGCTCATTTTTAGTATCTAGTTCCGAAGACGAAATCGGAGAGCTTGGTCAAAACTTTGAGCTGATGCTACAAGAGATTCAAGTCAAACTCTTGGATATTCAGGAGAAAAATGACGAGCTGGCGCAACAAAATGAAGAATTGAATGCGGTCAATCTCCACCTCAAGCAATCAGAACAACGCCTGAACCAACTCCATTCGGTCAAAGATCGGTTTTTTTCCATCATTTCGCATGACCTCCGAGGGCCACTGCGTTCTCTACTAGCCTACCTAAAGGTGATGGAAGAAGATTATCAGGAGTTTAGCCCCGAAGAGATTCAAAAATATGCCATTGATACCCAACGGTCTCTTGAGCGTGTTCTCCGATTATTAGAAAATTTGCTCAATTGGTCCCTCTCCCAAACCGGGGAAATGAAAATAGAACCGACTCGTTTGCATTTAAACTCGGTGGTCAGGGAAAATATAGCACTCTACAAGGAAACCGCACGAGAAAAAGACATTCGCCTGAGTATGGATATTCCAGATGATCTTTTCGTGTGGACAGACGCCAACATGCTTGATTTTGTGCTAAGAAATCTAACCTCTAATGCAATTAAATTTTCTCAAAAGGGTTCAGAAGTGCAAATAAAGGCAGAAAAGGTAGAAAGCGAAATAAAAATAGCTGTCAAAGACCAAGGGGTGGGCATGAGCCAAGCATTTGTGGATAAATTGCTCAAAGAAGAAAAACGCCAGACCACCTTGGGAACATCCGAAGAAAAGGGAACGGGCTTTGGCTTATTAATGTGCAAAAATTTCATAGAAAATAATCAAGGCACTTTGCAAGTGCAGAGCACCGTGGGAGAAGGCACTGAAGTGTACTTCAATCTGCCCGAAGCCTCCGCCGAGCCTGAGCAAAATGCCTGAACGAAGCACTGACAAGACCCGTTTCTGCCCAGCACTTACTGACCCTCGTAAATGGCCGAATGCTTATGGTCTTGATGAACCACGACCTTTAACTCTAAGTCTTGATCCACTTGCTCTCTCAATATCTGCCAGATACGGAAGGCCATCATTTCGGGCGTAGGCACGGTATGTTTAAAATCTTCTACATCTTCATAGAGATTCTTGTGGTCATAACGCTCTTCAATCTCTCTTTTGACCATTTGCGCCAGACGCTGACGATCATAAACATTCCCTGAGGTTTCGTCCACTGCTCCCTTTAGAAAAACTTCCAGATTATAATTATGCCCCTGAAAATTAGGTCTTTCCAGAGAGCTGGAGCCAAATATTTCTAGATTTTTTTCTTTGCTCCAGTGTGGGTTATAATGTCTAAAGGCCGCGTTGAAATGGGTTTTGTAGCAAATACTCGCTTCCATGATTGATCTTTTTTTTGAATGGATACAAATTGACTGATCTTGCAAACATCTTTACAAGAAAATGCTAGCAAGATTTGTTTGAGGTTCCGAAGCAGTATTTAAAAATAGCTCGCCTTCAAACCTAATCCCGTGCGTTCGTCCCAGCCTTGCATCAGGTTCATATTTTGCACGGCTTGTCCTGAGGCTCCTTTCAGCAAATTGTCAATCAAACTGATGATATGAAGCTTATTCTCGTGCTGTTGCAGATACAAAATGGCTTTATTCGTATTGACTACCTGTTTCAAATCAGGGTTCTGCTCACTTAGCCACACGAAAGGATGGTCTTGATAATATGTTTCGTAAATAGCTTTTGCCTCAGCCAAATCCCCTTTCCAATCCAAATACACACTCGCCAGAATGCCTCGGGTAAAATTCCCCCGCATCGGGATAAAATTGATAGCTTGGCTGAAATTAGATTGTAATTGCCTCAGACTCTGCCCAATTTCCCCCAAATGCTGATGATTAAAAGCCTTGTAGATAGATACATTATTATTGCGCCAGCTATAATGGGTCGTCTCCTTGGGTGCTTGTCCGGCACCAGTGGAACCCGTGATGGCATGCATATGAATTTCTGAATTTAGCTTTTGCTCGTAAGCTAGTGGCAATAAGGCCAATTGAATACAAGTGGCAAAGCAGCCCGGATTGGCGATAAAGTTTGCCCCACGGATGCGCTCTCTTTGTAACTCGGGCAATCCATAAATAAAATCGTGTTGGGCTTCCAAACGAAAGTCCTGGCTCAAATCAATGATGCTTAGACCGTGAGGCAGTTGATTCGCTTCCAAAAAGACCTTGGCTTCTCCGTGCCCCACGCACAGAAACAAGAGATCAATCTGATTCCAAGCCAATTGATCCGTGAAATAAAGTTTGGTTTCACCTAATAAATCTTTGTGTACTTCGTGAATAGCCTTAGAAGCTTGGCTCTTGCTATGCACCCAAGCAATTTCTACTCGGGGGTGGTGAATCAACAGACGCATCAACTCTCCGGCTGTATAGCCCGCGCCTCCTACGATACCGATTTTCATCATAATGTGATATAAAATGTATGATGTAAGAGTTATAAAATAGAATACATGAACAATGCTTATACATCTTTACTTACAGCATAAAATATTTTCAGAGCGTTAGACATCACCTTGGTAAAGCCTTTCACATCATCGCCTGTCCAGGCATTGTTCATCTCTCCGTATTGACCAAATTTGGCTTGCATCAGATCATAGTCCGATTTAATTCCCACCAATTCAAAGCGATAAGGCAAAAGCTTTACTTTGACCTCACCCGTTACGTGTTTTTGTGTATCTTCCAAGAAGGTTTCAATATTGCGCATCACGGGGTCAAGGTACTGTGCTTCGTGGAGGAGCATGCCGTACCAATTAGCCAGTTGCTCTTTCCAGTGAATTTGCCATTTGGTCAATACGTGTTTTTCCAGCAACTGATGCGCCTTGATGGTGATGAGAGCGGCGGCAGCCTCAAAGCCCACCCGACCTTTGATCCCGATGATGGTATCGCCTACGTGAATATCTCGCCCGATGGCATAGGCGGAGGCGATTTCCTCTAATTTTTGAATGGCCGCTACGGGATTCTCGAAGCTGCGGTCGTTTAACCCTTTTAATTCACCTTTTTCAAAATGCAAGCTGATTTCTTGTGGTTTTTCTGTTTCTAAAGGGCTTGGGTAAGCCTCTTCGGGCAGAGTTTGGTCGGAAGTCAGTGTTTCTTTGCCGCCCACACTGGTGCCCCAGAGTCCTTTGTTGATAGAGTAAACTGACTTTGTCCAATCGGCTTCCACGCCTTTATTTTGGAGGTATTTAATTTCTTCTTCACGCGAGAGTTGCTGATCGCGAATGGGGGTAATGATTTCAATTTCAGGCGCTAAGACTTGAAAAGCCAAATCAAAACGGACTTGATCATTACCTGCGCCTGTGCTGCCATGGGCCACATAGTGGGCACCGATTTCTTGAGCGTATTGGATAATGGCGATGGCCTGAAAGATACGCTCGGAGCTGACCGAGAGCGGATAGGTATGATTACGGAGAATATTGCCATAGACAAGATAGCGAATACATTTTTGGTAATAGTTTTCGGTTTCGTCTAGGGTTACGTGCTTCTCGACCCCGAGTTGGTAGGCTTTTTTCTCGATGTTTTGAAGTTCTTCTTCAGAGAAGCCCCCCGTGTTGACGATGGCCGAGTAGACTTTCAAACCTTTTGCTTCGGAGAGATATTTCACACAATAAGAAGTATCTAGCCCACCACTAAAAGCTAATACCACTTGATCTTTTGCAGTTGCCATTTTCCAGATGATTTGATGAGTTTTCTTGATTTTTTGCTTTCGTTTCTTCGGTCGCGTTGTTCTTTCCATTGGAGCAAGATGTGTCGCTTGAAGGCCAACCAACGCTCGTAGACTTTGAAGGAGTGTTGCCATTTTTTGTGCTGGGGCTTTTTCTGAGGGTCATACATCATGCCCGTGCAGAGGCAGTGTTTGCGTTGGGTGCGGGTGAGTACGTCGTAATTTACACAACTCTGGCAGCCTTTCCAAAATTCATCATCCTGGGTAAGCTCCGAGAAAGTAACGGGCTTGTAGCCCAGCTCAGAGTTGATTTTCATGACGGGGAGGCTGGTGGTGAGGCCGAAAATTTTGGCTTCGGGGAAAAGCTTTTGAGAAAGCTCAAAGGCTTTCTTTTTGATGCTCTTGGCCAAGCCAGAGCCTCTGAAGTCGGGATTGACAATGAGGCCAGAATGCGCCACGTATTTGCCGTGGCTCCAAGTCTCGATGTAGCAAAAGCCAGCTAATTCCTCACCCGAAAGGGCGATAATGGCCTTCCCTTCCCGCATTTTGTTTCGAATATATTCGTGTGAGCGTTTGGCAATACCTGTGCCGCGAATCTTAGCGGCAGACTCGATCATATCACAAATGCGCTCAACGTAGTTGGAGTGACCTTCGTGCGCCACTAGAATATCTACTTTGTACATAGGTTTCAGGATGAATCAATAGAAAATAGAAATTAAATTGAGGTAGACCTTGAAGGTTGGAGGAGGGAAACAGTCCCTCGGGGACAATATGAGTTCTTTACGCCCTGAGAGGGCGTGGACGGCGACGTACCGGAAGTGAAATATTGAATAATATGTTAGCAGTAGAACTCACTGTACAATGGTAGAAAATTAGCACTTAAATTACCAATCTAAGCCTGATTATTTTTCTCTTGGCTAAATGTCTCTTGCTGGAATTATATTTTCAGAAGAAATATTTAAACTTTGTTCATGCTAATAACAAGCTGCCCGAGAGGCTAAGTGGTGCGTGTTAAGTAAAAAAGAATATTTCAAGAAATCTCGTTCATTGCTGTCAAAGATGAAACAAAAATACCTGCCTACTGGGTTTTTATAATGTACTTAGAAAGTATGAGGATAGATTCCTTGGAATAAAGTATATAGAAGATTTTTAGTGAAATTTTTTAATATTTTTAGATAAAACAGTAAAATCTCGACTACTTTTTTCAAAAAAAATGCGTACATTCTAACAGAATCACACATGTAGTATTGACTATCTGTGGGAAGGAACACACAAACTGCAATTGGATTCTTCGTTGCAAGTATCCTCATTTGTACATCATCACCAAGATCTTTAACCATTTAACCTCAAAGCCCATGAAAGCTTTTTTTACTATGCTCTTATTCGTCATCCTACTAAGTGTGTCTGCCTTTGTGAGTGAATATTCCCTCCATTTTGTCAAAGCAAATACGGCACAGGCTACCTTGGTTTCACCGAAGAAGGATACTCATATTTCTTTTTTTTACGGTTGGCTGAAATGCGATGGAAAATCCTTTTTCTTCGTGCAAAAAGGATTTTCTGATAGCTGTTCAGAGGATATTCCCAGTCATTTGCAACTGCGAGAGCAAGCCACCCAGCAATTATCTTCTCTCCTGCGTAGTGAGTATCGTCAGTTTAATATCGTCAAAGTACAAGAAGCAGGCTGCTTCGAGGACATCGAGAGCCTCAATGGTATGAAGAAGAAATTGAAGCAAAATAAAACACACGTTTTAGAGCTTCCACTCAAATTAGAGGCGGGTAATGATGGCTAAAATTTAATCATCCCATCAGACCCAACCCGAGAGATTGGATAATGTATTAGATATGGCTAGTTTTGTAAAAACATCGCCTATGATACAAATTCAATCTTTTGTTTTTAGCCCCTTTGCTGAGAACACGTATGTTCTTTACGATGATACCCAAGAAGCCGTCATCATTGATCCTGGCTGCAATTCTCCCCAAGAACATCAAACCCTGACCGATTTTATTGAAGAAAACCAGCTCAAGGTAGTCAAGCTGCTCAATACCCATTGTCATTTGGATCACGTCTTTGGGAATCAATTCGTGAAAGATACTTATGGCGTGGATTTATATATCCATGAGAAGGATTTGCCCATCCTCCAATCTGCCAAGATGGCTGCGCAAATGTACGGAGTGAAGCCCTTTGTGGCATCAGAAGCCGATCATTTTTTGGAAGAAGGCGACCAGGTAAGCTTCGGAGATTCTGAACTGGAGGTGATTTTTGTGCCGGGGCACGCGCCCGGGCATATTGCCTTTGTGAGTCAAGCGCAAAAATTCGCCATCAGTGGGGATGTACTTTTTCAAATGGGCATTGGTCGTTATGATTTGCCTGGCTGTAATTATGATGATCTGATGAAAAGTATTCGGGAAAAATTACTCCAACTGGGCGATGACTTTGAAATCTATCCTGGGCACGGCCCGAGCACCCAGATTGGCTTTGAAAAAGCCAATAATCCTTTTTTAAATTAAGCTTTTAGCCCCGTGAGTAAACCAAAAAAAGCACCTTTTCGCAATACCATTCGCATACTTTCGGTAGTGGCGATTTTTTCCGTGGCGGTGGCTATTTATGCCTTTTACAACCTGAGTACTTTTGTAGCCCAGGCGGAGCGAGCCAAAGGAACGATTGTAGGTTTTGAAAAACAAAGAAAAGTATTCAAACCGGTTATCACCTTCCGAACGGCGGAGGGTGATTCGGTTACTTTTACTACCGTGATGGGTTCTGAAGACACCATGCTGGTCAAAACGGGGAGTAAAGTCAAGGTGCTTTATTATCCCGAAGCTCCCGAGAACGCCGTTTTGGAGAGCGAGCGCGAGCTTTGGTTCCCGCCTGCTATGATTTTGCTCTTTGGGGTAGGGCCTTTGATTTTTATCTTGATTTTGAGAGCGATTTTAGTGCCCAAGCCAAATGAACATCCAGAAACAAATTCCTAATTTCCTCACGCTCTGCAACTTGTTTTGTGGGTGTCTGGGCTTGGCCTCTCTGGATGTAGTGTTGATGGCTTGGATGATTCTGGTGGGCTTGGTTTTTGATTTTGCCGACGGCTTGACTGCCCGTGCTTTAAAAGCGCAATCTGAATTGGGAAAGCAGCTAGACTCTTTGGCTGATTTAGTGACCTTTGGAGTGCTACCGGGAATGATTGTCTATCATTTGCTTAATTTCAAATCATCACTTGCCTCTCTGGCGGTATTAATCGGACCTGAAGCTCTCGGCGTGCCTTCTGCCCACGATTATTTGCCCTATATCGCCTTCTTGGTTCCGGTTTTTTCAGCGATCAGGTTAGCCAAGTTTAATATCGATCAGGAGCAGACGCATACTTTCACGGGACTTCCCACGCCCGCGAGTGCTTTGTTGATTGCTTCCTTCCCTTTGAGCTTGGAGCAATATTCGGATTCTCTGCAAGCGTTCCTGCTACTTAATCCTTGGTTTTGGATTGGATTTACAATTTTTATTTCCTTTCTACTGGTTTCACCCCTTCGGCTCTTTTCGCTCAAGTTCAAACATTATGATTGGGTCGGCAATGAGGTTCGTTACATTTTTTTGTTGGTGAGTTTGGTTCTGTTGATTTTCCTGCAATTTCTGGCCGTACCGCTGGTGATTGTTTTATATCTACTACTTTCCCTATTGGGAAATGCAGAGAAAGCCCAAAACTCCAATTGAGAGCTTTGGGCAAAAGCTGTTATTGCCCAAACACCGTATTATGCTGTTCTTGTACCCGAATAAAAGTCGTACGCTTGGTTAATTCCTTCAAGCGGCTTGCGCCCACGTAGGTACAAGTAGAGCGGATACTACCCAGAATATCCTGAACGGTATCTTCTAAGGAGCCTTTGTAAGCCACTTTCACGGTTTTGCCCTCCGAAGCACGATAATCGGCCACCCCTCCGGCGTACTTATCCATGGCTGTTTCCGAACTCATTCCGTAGAAGATTTTGTATTTTTTACCATTTTCTTCCACCACTTCTCCACTTCCTTCATCGTGTCCGGCGAACATACCGCCGAGCATCACGAAGTCTGCACCCCCTCCAAAAGCCTTAGCCACATCTCCGGGGATCGCGCAGCCACCATCTGAAATGATCTGCCCTCCCAATCCGTGGGCGGCATCAGCGCATTCAATGATGGCTGAAAGCTGAGGGTAACCCACGCCTGTTTTCACGCGAGTAGTGCAAACCGAACCCGAACCGATGCCGACCTTGATCAAATCTGCTCCCGCCAGCAGTAACTCTTCCACCATTTCGCCTGTCACGACATTACCCGCCATGATGACTTTTTGAGGATATTTTTCGCGGGTGCGCTTTACAAAGCTCACGAAATGCTCCGAGTAGCCATTGGCTACATCAATACAAATAAATCTTAGATTGGGATGCTGCTCAAAGATTTGATCTAACTTTTGCGCGTCGCTGGCGCCAGTTCCAGTGCTAACCGCAACCCGCTCGATAATCTGTGGAGGCGTACTATCCATAAAGCCTTGCCAGTCTTTTAGAGAGTAATGCTTATGAATGGCGGTGAATAAATCGTGCTCCGCTAGCACGCGTGCCATCGCAAAATTGCCTACCGTATCCATATTAGCGGCCATGATGGGGACTCCATCCCATTCCGTAGCCGTGTGAAGGAATTTGAACTTTCGGTGAAGCGTTACATCTGCCCGTGATTTGAGGGTGGAGCGTTTGGGACGAATCATCACATCCTTAAAGCCTAATTTGATATCACTTTCTATGCGCATAATTTTTATTTTGAGCTAAAATCAAAGACTTTTTAATAATAGTCTAAATTTAGAGAACCTTAGCACAAAACGAATGATGCTCAAAGAAAAATCCTCTTTTTGGAAGAATTATAGGTAGCATCAAAGTCTGGCTCATTGACCTAAGAAGGGTAAGTTTTACTATAGAAAAATGCTTATAAGTTTGTAAAGAAATAAGTGCACTCTCAAAAAAATGTGTATTTATACTAAGAACTAAGTATAAATGGTACAAGCCCAAAATACTAACGTAACACGCTTACACAATAAAAAAAGTGTATTTAAAGAAGTAAAAGGGCATTTTATCCACTCAGAAGACTCTTCTAGCAAAAAAAAATAATAAATGTTTGTCTAACAGTCCAAAAATTATTACATTGCAAGTGCAAAAAGGCTTCAACCCCCTGCGTTAAATTTCATATTCCACATCTCTTATCATAGGTTTTCCCTAGTTCTCTGTCAATACGACTGAGCGAGATAAATCTGTGATCTTAACAAGAGATAGGAGTTGGAAAATATTACTTGAGTAACAACCAATTACATGCGTCGTGTTGATGGATAAACGCTCTAATGAAAAAACACTTGGGAATTGAGTGGACGATCAGAGTATATCAGCATCATAATTTAACTTATACGTTTATTTTCAAAGCCTCTACTTGCCATTTCGGGTAGATTGTGTATGCTTTTTCATTCCTGATTAAGTACAGGAGATCAAGTAAGTAAAGGCTCTAGCCTAGCGATATAAACGCTCCTCTTCCCTTGAACATTTTGACATAAGGAGATTCATGTTTTAAAGACATTACTTCAAAAATATGTATCTGTATCAGGCATCCTAGATTTACTGTTTCTAGTGATATTGTGAATAATTGCTTATGTGAAGGCAAGAACAGCCAAACATAAAAGATAGAAAAACTAGTTAAAAAGTATAAAATAACGAAAAACATACTCCTGTAAAAATTACTCATATATTCTAACTTTTGATAATAAAACTCGTAGTTGAATATGACTAATGGTACTTCAAAAAGTGAAAAACCTATAAAAAATATTATAATATTGATAAATGAGTAAAAAATTACAAAATTATTGCAATGTAACTTAATTTATTATAGCTTGCGAAAAGATAGCAAAACATAGACAATATTGCCTTAAGTGTAAAAAGCTACACTTATCAAGAAAATGGCAAAAATGTTAGTTTAGTCTTAAATCATCAACCATCTTCCTTCGACCTTACTCATCAAGTAAATTGCGTTAAGCGATAGAGTGAACTACTCTTTATTAAACAGAAGTGACATCTTCGACCCTCATTTAAAATCCGAAAAACACAATTGACGGCGGTTTATCGTCTTATCTGGCGATCTATCTAATTTCAACGAGACAAATAAGTCCCGACAGGAGAGCTATGTCTTACCGATTGCAAATAGAAGATAAACCTCCTTTTAGCACATTCCTCAGAGATTTAGCCTCCGAGGAGCTATGATGCTATGTGAATCATTGTACTGTATTTAACTTAATCAAACCCTTCAATGAAAAGATCAAATACCACCAAAATTCGGAAGACTCCGAGTAGCCCGCTCTGGCTCTATGCTTGGCTGGGGCGAGTAGTCAGTATCTGCTGGATACTGACCTTGTTTAGCTTAAGCCAACGTGTAGAGGCACAGTCCTTTCCCTTTAAGGAGAGACAAATCAGCAATGTGGTCAATAGTGGAACGGCTCTACAGTTCGGCCCTGACGGACGCTTGTACGTGGCCGAGCGTAGCGGAGCCATCAAGATTTTCACGATAGCACTCAACAGCTCTGACACCACGTATTTTGTTACAGATACGGAAACCTTGAACTTTGTCAAGACCATTCCTAACCATGATGACGACGGAAGCCCCTGCGGAACTATTGGAAATACAGGAGGCTGTGATTCTCGTCAGGTAACGGGAATTAAAGTAGTAGGCACAGCCGCTAACCCCGTGGTTTATGTTTCTTCCAGCGACTTCCGTGTAGGAGCAGGGAACAACAACGGAGATATTAACTTGGATACCAACTCGGGTGTGATTACACGCCTGACCTGGAACGGTAGTTCTTGGGAGGTAGTAGACATTGTACGTGGCTTGCCTCGCTCCGAAGAAAACCATGCTACCAACGGGTTGGAATTCGTGAATATCGGCGGCGATGATTACCTGATTGTATGTAGTGGAGGATTTACCAACGCGGGTTCTCCCTCTAATAACTTTGCCTTTATTACAGAATATGCGCTCTCGGGAGCCGTTTTGGCTGTCAACTTAAATGAACTAAATGCTCTGGGCGTGAAGACCGACCCAAATTCTGGTCGTCAATACATTTACGATATGCCTACTTTGGATGACCCCACTCGCCGCAATGTGGATGCGGAAGGATTCCCAGCCTCCGAAGATCCAAATGACCCCGACTACTCTCCTATTGATGAGAATGATCCCTGGGGCGGAAACGACGGCCTGAATCAATCTAAATTAGTAGTTGATTCCCCCGTGAAGATGTTCTCCCCAGGCTACCGCAATACTTATGATCTAGTGGTTACGCAAAGTGGAGCCGTGTACGTGACGGACAACGGAGCCAACGGTGGTTGGGGAGGTTTCCCAGAAAACGAAGGCACTCCTCAGGTCAACAATAACTTCCGCCCGGGCGAGCCAGGAAGCGATAATGATGATGGCGATGAACCAAAGGTCAATAATCAAGACCATTTGAACCTGGTTACTACCAATATCCAAAATTACACATTCAACAGCGTGTACGGCGGGCATCCCTGTCCCATCCGAGCCAATGCAAATGCGGGACTTTACACTATCGGGGATCACACCGTCGCTGGTGGTTATTTCCGTACCAAAATATACGATCCCAACTCGAGCGATCCCGAGGCGGCTGATTCCACCCGTGCATTACCCGTCGACTGGCCTCCCGTTGATCCTTCCTTGATTAACGTGGATAATGCTGATTATAGAAGTCCTGAATTGAATAACAGTACGGGACTACCTTCTGGTAATCCTGATGGAACCCAAGACATTATCATTGTAGAATGGAACAAGAATACCAATGCCATTGCCGAGTACACGGCTTCTAACTTCGACGGGGGATTGCAAGGAGACTTGATCGCCGGGCAGAACGGGGGTAATATTTGGCGTGTAGATATTGACCCAAGCACAGGCGATGCCATTGCTCCTAACCCCAATGATCCTGATAATAAGTATTCCACTCTATCTTCAGGTATTTCGGGAAATCCACTCGGGCTTACCTGTCAGGGAGATAACGATATTTTCCCCGGTACCATTTGGATCGCGAATTTTAATCAGAATGACATCATCATCCTAGTACCAGACGATGTCAGTGGCTGTATCGAGCCGGGTGAAGAAGGCTACGACCCCTTGGCCGATTATGATAATGATGGTTATACCAACCAAGACGAAGAAGATAACGGAACTGACCCCTGCAACGGGGCCTTGGCTCCCGTGAATTTTGATAGCGATCAAGAAGGAGCCAATAAAGTATCTGACCTGAACGATAATGATGACGACAACGACGGTATTCTCGATGTGAATGACCCGCTCCAAATCGGAGAACCCTATGATATTCCAGTGTTCAATGGCTTTCGCTCCGACGAAGCTCCTTTTGCCGGGCTTCAAAGTACAGGAATGACCGGGGTGATGAACAACGGGGTAGCCATACCTGGCACCAATGGTAGCCAAGACTGGAGGGCTGTCCTCCCCGCCTCGGATATACCAGGAGGTACCTCGGGTATTTATACTTTTGATCCGGTAGCCCCGGGTGATGCTTTGACCAATAATCAGCAGCAAGGTTATCAATTTGGCGTAAATGCCTCTACCAGTACAGGTGTTTTCACCGTGGAAGGTGCCATATCCACTACGGACGTTCCTAATGCCCAGCAATCTTTTGGTATTTTTATCGGCGATGGTTTTCAAGATAATTATCTCAAAATAGTAAGAACGAACGGTAACACGATTGCCGTGCAGGGAGAAAACGCTGGAATTGCCATTAATAATCTACCCAGTGTAAACGCGGGAAATCTACCGGGTGGAACCAATCTCTACTTCGTGGTTAATCCCATCAACGGTACGGTGCAAGCACAATACTCGACCGAGAACACGCCGCGAACTAACGTGGGCGGTCCTATTTCGGTTTCGGGTTCACTATTGCAGTGTATCCAGAATGCTAACAAGCCCCTGATCATAGGGATCATCGCCAATGACAGCGACCCCAATGATCAATTTGTCGTGAATTACGATTTCATTAATGTTTTTGATAGTAATCCCTTCGTGAGTCAAGAGTTGCCTGATCTACAAAAGTCCGTTGATGCCAATAGCGACCAAATCGATCTGGATCAGTTCTTTGGTGATGACGAGGGAGCCAACAACCTCACTTACGAGGCAAGCTCTAGTGATCCTGATATCACGGTTAGCGTGAATGACAATATTCTCACCATCAATTATCCTAGTACTCCTGATAACGCCACCATCACGGTAACGGCTACTGACGCCGGAACCGCCAGCGTGAGCCAAAGCTTCCAAGTAAGCGTGAGCGATGAGCCAGACGTGGTGGTTCGGATCAATTCGGGCGGTAGTGCCTACACGGATGTAGCTGGGAACTCTTGGGTGGCTGACACGCCCTTCTTGGATGGAAGCATTAATTCCAATGCTTATACGAATGGTACAATTCAGAATACGGATATCCTCAACACGCAGGATGATGAAATCTACAAAACTGAGCGTAGTGGATCTAACGGTTGGATCTACAATATCCCTGTACCCGAAGCTGGAACTTATCAGGTTAACCTACACTTCGCAGAGATTTTCTTCGGGGTGCACGGAAGCGGAACTAACAACGGAAACCCCGGGGCTCGTGTTTTCACGATTACCGCCGAGGGAAGCCCACTCGTAGCAAACTACGATATCATCGTTGAAGCGGGTGCTCCTGCTACCGCCATTATTGAGATGGGCAATGTGCAGGTAAATGATGGCCTCTTGACGCTCGTCGGAACGGCCTCGACCAATCAACCCAAAGTGTCTGGAATTGAAGTATTCCTTGTTAGTGGAGGAGGAACCCCAGAAACCCCGATCTCCGTAACCCCGCTGACCAACCAAACCAATACCGAGGGAGAAGAGATCGCCGACGTACAGATCACCGCCAGTGGTGGAGACGGTAACTTGGACTACGAGGCCACGGGATTACCTCCTGGATTGGACATCGAGCCTACCTTGGGTTTCATCTTCGGAACCATCGACGGCAACGCGGCAACCAATAGCCCCTATCAGGTTACCATTACCGTGGACGACTCGGATCAGAACCCTAACGATGTAGAAACTTTCAACTTCCAGTGGACAGTCAATGACGCGGTCACTATCAATCCTAACCCGGGTGATATCATCTATCGGGTCAATGCCGGTGGATCGCTTATCACTGATAACCCCACAAGTTGGGAAGCAGATCAGGCTGCCACGGGTGGTAACGCCAACGGGCAAGCCGACCCAGGGATTCCTTCCCCCTTCGTGAATAGTGATGTCAACGATATAACTTTCGGGGTCAACCTGAATGGTCTTATCAACAATACAGGCTATCCGAATGCCATCTTCGCCACGGAGCGTTACAGTAACTTCCCCAATACCGCTAATCCTAATCAGCCGGGTATGCAATGGGACTTCCCGGTACCCAACGGAGAGTACACTGTAAATCTGCTTTTCGCCGAGGTATGGCCAAACATCTCAAGCGGAGGCCCCAGAATCTTTGACGTGGAGATAGAAGGTCAATTAGTAATTGATGATCTGAACCAAGAAACAGACTACGGGTTTAACACGGCCGCCGTGGAGAGCTTCAATGTAACCGTAACGGACGGGAACATAGACATTGACTTTATCAAAGGAGTAGAAAATCCCAATATCAAAGGAATTGAGATTATTGCCGGAAGCACTACTCCCACCGAAGCTAGCCTTACTGGGAACTTTACACTCCAAGGACGTGACCAGTACGACGTGCCACTAAGCGTAAAGCTCTACCCGGTGGGAGAAACAGCCACACCTGCTTATGAATTCACCCCCACGGGAACCGCCGGAGGGCAATTCACCATCACGGGTGTAGTTCCCGGGACTTATCAGGTAGCCGTGAAGCACGCCAACTACCTGCAAGTGGTACAAACCATCACGATGATTGACGGGAATAATACCGCCACTTTTGGAGAGCTAAAAGCCGGAGATGCAGACGGGGATAACTTTGTTACCGCCCTTGATTTCTCTGTTTTAGTAGCTGCTTTTAATACGCAAGCATCAGATACGAACTACAACGTGGGAGCTGACTTTGATGGAGACGGCTTCGTTACTGCCCTTGACTTCTCTTTGCTGGTCTCTAGTTTCAATACGGCTGGAGAAGAACCTCAAGCACAAGAATAAATACGGGAAGAGAGCCGTGTACTTGCCCTCTTGGGGCAAGTACATCTCTTTCAACCCAACCTTAAATCCATACACTCTTAATTTTCAATTAACCAAACAAACAAATTATGTTTAACTTAACCAAACACCAGACCAGCGATGGGTGGTATAGCCGATTCCGGCGATACCTCTGGCCCCTGGTCTTTCTGATGGTACTCCTTCCGATGCTCACGCACGGGCAGGGTACCGTTGATTTAGTTTTCAACCCCTCTAACTCGATAGTAGAAGCAGGGGATGTATTCAATGTTACCATTGAAGTACAGGCAGGAGATCAGCTCGTTGATTTGGCTCAGATTCACGTCAACTTTGATAAAGACGTGTTACAAGTTGTCAGCCTGACCCCTGGAAATACCTTGCAAAATCTAATCGGACCAGCATCGAGTAATGATCTTGGAACGATTGATTACGCTGGCAATGTAACTCTGCCAATTCCAGGACAACCGGCTATTTTCCCAAGTGGGACTTTTGACCTGCTTACCATTGAGTTTCAGGCACTGGCTGATGGAAATACGAGTTTAGCTTTTCAGGATGTTTTCCCTCGTGCTACGATTGTAACTGGACAAGAGGCTTCGGGAGGAAGTGCTGGAAACGTATTAAACGAAGCCGTAGACGGCAGCGTAACGGTGGGCACCACCACCATACCGCTCACGGAGCTGTATATCAATGCCGGGGGTAATAATGCTGGCAGCACGGTCAACAATGCACCCAATGTAGCCGGAGATCTTGTAAGCTTCCAACCCGGAGCCGCTTTCTTTACCAATGCAAACTCCTTTGGAACGACAAACAATAACAGTAACAATGCTGCCGACATCAACGGCTTGATTGGTGCTTTTGAAGATATCTTCCAACAAGAATTCTTCGCGCAGGGCGAGAGTGATTTGCTCTTTGCGGCAGAGATTACGAATGGTACTTACACGGTAGATATTTATCTGGCCGAGGCCTTCTTGGGGGTCTCCGGTAGTAATAATGCTCAAAATAATGCCATTGCCGGGGCTCGTATATTTGATATCGAGATCGAGGGAAGCTTGGTAGAAGATGACCTAGACCTCTTTGCTCGCTTCGGACCCGCTAATCCCGCCATCCTGAGCTTTCCCGTGGAAGTGACGGACGGAACGCTGAACATTGCCTTCCTAGATCAGGGAGCCGAGAATCCTAAGGTCAACGCCATCGCGATTCGCCCTGGAAATCAGGCAGGTATTACTTTTCCTACCCTAGCGGCTATTAGTGATGTAAACATCACCGCAAACGAGACAGAAACCATCGATCTCAGCGCGAATGATCAAGATGGATTTGCTTTTATCGTGACCAATACGAGCGGAGTAGTTCAGGGCGATCAAAATTTCGTGTCTCTAAATGGCTCTCAACTCGTCATTAACCCCAACGGAGGCAATGTGGGAGAGTATATCGTAACGGCTTCTGTGTTTAATGGCCAAGGTGGATCGGCAGCTCAGTCTTTCAATCTAACCATCACCGAGCCAGTCGTCGTGGTGAATGATCCTCCTAGTATAACTGAGGTAACGGATCAGGAAGTTGAATTAGGTAATTTCCTGTTGCTTGACTTTTTGGTAACGGATGATGATAACACCACCATTACCTTTGAGTTAATAGATCCTAACAATTCTTTGGTAGATGTATCTGCTTTCTTTACCGATAATGGAGATAATACTGCTGCTTTTAACTGGAATACCGCCAATTTTGATCCGGGCGTCTATACGGCAACCATTACGGCTTCGGATAATACGAATGCTCCGGCTACCGAGACTTTCCAGATCAACGTTTTTGAAGATTTTGATTCTCCGGTAGAAACGGTTCCGGTAATCGCTGATTTCGCGCTCACGCCGCTGGCCGAGGGAGAAACCCTGACTGTTCCCCTAAGCATCCTGGATGCCGACGGTGATGACCTAACCGTAACCATTACCTCGGTTTCTAACGAGCCGCAATTACTTCAATCCACGGCTCCTAATAATAATAATAATCAGGTTGACCCCTTTCCTACGGATGCGAGCGGTTTCCTCAATGAGGAAAATATCAATGAAACCCCTGGTTCTTACAGCTCCAACCTAGTCTTTACCCCTATTTTCGGAGATGGTGGCGGAGCCGATGGTGATGGAAGTGGTTCTTACACGATCACTGTGCAGGTAGAAGATCAGGATGGAAATACCATTACCGAAACCTTTGATCTAACGGTCAGCGATGTGCCGCAGCCCATTGCCGCCAGCGGAACGACCCGTGTTGAAGCGGAGTCTTTTGATAATCAAGGACCTGCCAATAACGGATCTGGTAACAACGGAATCGGAGTAGAGGTTAATGATCCTGGAGTTACTAATATTGGTTTTACGAACAATGGTGATTTCATTGAATATGAAATCAACGTGACCCAAGCAGGTACTTATTTGTTTGAGTTCGCGATTGCTAAGAATAACGGAATCGATGGAAATTTAGTAATCAACAACGGGGCTGCTACCATTGCTATCAATGATGGCACGGGCGCTTGGCAAACGTATGACACCACGAGCTACAACGCGGAATTAACCCTTAACGCTGGCCCTCAGACGCTAAGACTCGATGTAGAAAGTAATGCCACTGGCTTCCTCTTCAACATCGACTACTTTGATATTACTCCCGTGGAGGCTCCTGTAAACGTAGCTCCAATTGCTGCTTTCACGGCCAACCCTACCAGCGGTACGGCTCCTTTGGGCGTGAGCTTTGATGCCTCGGCCTCCTCAGATGAAGATGGCACGATTGCTAGCTACGCTTGGGACTTTGGCGATGGTAATACCGTTACGCTTCAAGCCGACACCGCCAGTAATGTTTATACTACGGCGGGTACCTACACGGCAACCCTCACCGTTACCGACGATGATGGCGCAGTGGGTACGGCTACCCAGACTATCACCGTGGAAGCCGCCGCCGTGAACAACCCTCCCGTCATCGCTTCTATCGCGGATGTAAGCGAAGATGAAGGGGCCACGGTAAGTGTAAGTGTGAGTGCTACTGACACGGATGATTTTGAAGATGACATTACTTTAAGTATTGAAGTAGATGGACTAAATGCTTCTGAATATACTTTCACCGACAATGGCGACGGTACAGCAAGCTTTAGCTGGCTTACTGATTTCAACGACGCGGGTGCCTACACGGCCACCGTTACCGCCAATGACGGGGTAAACGACGCAGTTACTGAAAGCTTCACCATTATTATTAATGACGTCACCACTAATCCAGTGGCTTTGGTGGAGATCACACCAAATGGTAACTTAGGCGCTTCTACCTTTAGTGGAAATGGCTTTCAAATTACCAACCAATCCACAGGCGTACAGATTACCCAAGTTTCCATTGATCTGAGTACAGGTATCCTACCCGATATGGTCTTTGATCCTCTTGGAGACGGTGGAGATGAATCTGCCAAGTGCGTGGATGTACAGAGCCAAAACGGAGGCGATGGAAGTGTAGGCTTGACCATCCCTGGAAACAACGGAAATAATGTGTCTGATCCTGATTGCTCAACGCCTTTCAGTGCCCCTCGCAATGGTGGCTTTGATGTGCTTACTTTGGGTTTCAATGACTTCGAGCCGGGAGAGTCTGTTTTCTTTAACTTGGACATTGACCCCAACAGCATTAAAGATGTGCCAGGTGCGGGGAACGCGGGTGCGGTTTCAGGATACGAGGTAGTTGGTGCTACTGTAACGGTTACCTTCAGTGATGGTTCTACCTTGGTTTCTAGCTTATTTGAAATGGGCAACCTGGGAGGTGCGCAGGCCATCGTAGCCAACAACGCCCCTGCCGCGCCTAGCATCGCAGTTGTAAACGTGCCATCACTACCCGCAACGGTAGATAACCTGAACCAAACGATAATAGTAACGGGTACGCCCGGAGATTATGTGGCCTTATTGCAAATGGACTCTCGCTTGTTCATTGCCTCTGGTGATCCTCCGTTCAACGTGCCTGATGAAACTTTCTATGCCAACGAGGCAATGTCCGGTAAGACCGTGTACACGGGACAGATTCCCGACAATGGAATGCTCAATATCCCGGTTACTTTATTGGTAACGCCTGGTGCCACGAATACACCCGATGGTGGCTTGAACCAATTCATCGCGGTTACTTCTAGCACACCTTATGCCGTGGATCAGCAAACCAGTACGACCTCTAACGTGGCTACCTTGTTGTTTGAGCCTGCTTTGACATTAGTAGCTAGTCCCAATGCTTTTGAACTAGAGCCAGACCTGACAAGCACAGGTACTTTAAGTGTAGGCACCACGGATGCCAGTACGCCCGGCAATGTCGTGATCAGCGATGACGCGGACTGGTTGACCGTAAACGGAACGACTGGATTCAGCATCAACACAGCTGGCTTATCACCTGGTCCTTACACCGCTACCCTCACGGCTTCGGCTGATGGATATGTAAGTGCCACCGCCACGGTAAGCCTCACGGTAACCAGTCCTGCAATGCCTCAAGTTCTGGTAGAAATTACACCAAACGGTAGCTTTGGAGCAACTACCTTCGGCACAAACACGATCCAAATTAGTAACCAATCTAGTGAAGGTTTGCAAATCACTGAGGTGAAAATTGACCTTAGTACTGGACTCTTCCCAGATAACGTTTGGGATCCTATCGGAGAAGGTGGTGATGCCACTGCTCAGTGTCTAAACCTGAACAATAGTAGTACGAGTGCTACCAACCTTGGTTTGACTGTTCCCGGTAATGGTGGTAATGGTATTGCTGACCCTGATTGTTCTACGCCATTCTCTATGGAGCGCAATGGCGGTTTTGACGTAGTAACATTAAGCTTTACAGACTTTGATCCCAACGAGCAACTAATCGGTGGAATTGATGTTGATCCAAATAGCATCAAAGGTATTCCCGGTGCTGGTGGCTCAGGTGCTGTTTCTGGTTTGGAATTAAGCGGTGCGACCGTGATGGTTACCTTCAGTGATGGAAGTGTCCTGATGGGAAGTCTTTATGAAGATGGTAGTAATGGTGGTGGACAAGTGCTGCTGACCGAAACGACTCAGCCTAGTGCACCTACGATCGCCATTCAAGACAATCCTGGTCAAAATGTGTTAGTTGGAGAAACTAGCCAAAACTTGCTAGTTACGGGTGATGCCAATGCTTTCTTCTCTGTACTACAAGTTGGAACGGATCGCACGCCGGCTACTTTCCCCATTCCGAATGGTTCGCCCCTAACGGGTCAGCCTGATTTTTACAATAACTTAGCTGATGCCAAAACGCTTTACAGCGGTCAGTTAGACGGAAACGGAAACGCGACTGTAGCACTAAGCCTCTTCGGCCCTGCTTCTAACGACGCGGGTGATTTTGAATTGAACTACTTGATGGCCGTATCTACTAACAGTGCTTATGTGGTGGATCAGCCTACCAGTAACACTTCTGCTCCGCTAAGAGTAAGGGTAGAAAATCTAACGACACCTGCCTTGACCCTTGCTGCTGAGCCTAGTGCTTTCACGCTCATCGCGGACGAAATCGCTAACGGAACCCTCACCTTGGGTACCAGCGATGCCAGCACGCCGAGCGGAGTAGTCATTACGGATGATGCTGACTGGTTGACCGTCAACGGAACGACTGGATTTGACATCAACACGGCTGGTTTAGACCCTGATACATACACCGCCACCCTCACGGCTTCGGCAAATGGATACGAAAATGCCACGGCTACCGTAAGCTTGGTGGTGAATGGTGTTATTACTAGCAATCCTAGTGCAGAAATCACGGTTACTGCTGGTTCGGGAGCTTTCTCCAGTACTTTTGGTAATAACTCTTTCCTGATTAACAATACAGGTGACCAAGATATCACGAGCGTGAGCATCAACACCGAGTCAGGCATCTTGATGGATATCGTATTTGATCCCGTGGGAACAGCTGGAGACGCTACCGCAAAATGTTTAACTGCCGGCAACGCGGGGAACACGGTTGCGCAAGTAGGTCTGACGGTGCCCGCCAATGGCCCTTCTGGTAATAACCTCCCTGCTAACTCAACTGACCCCGACTGTCTAGACTCTTTCTCAGCACCGAACAATGGTATTGACAATGATGAAGGATATGACCAATTAAATCTCAGCTTCACGGATTTCAATCCCGATGAAAGCTTTGCTTTTGGGGTAGATATTGATCCTACCAGCATCAAGAATGACAACACCGCGGGTAATGCGGGTTCTGTCTCAGGTTTTGAGCTGATTGGTTCTAAGGTAACCATCGAGTTTGCGGATGGAACTATTTTAACAGGTGCTCTTTTTGACGAAGGTACTGCGAGTCTAGGTGGTGCCAAGGCGGTAATTGCTCCAAATGCACCCGCAACCCCAGTTATTTCTGTAGCTGGAGTTCCTGTAACCCCCGCTGCGGTGACTAATGCTAACCAAACGATCAACATTTCTGGGCCTGCTGGCGCAACGGTCATCTTGCTACAAGCCGATGGTCGTCTACAAATTGACGGTGGTCAGCAAGATGCTGGATATGACATTGATGCGTTTGAAGCCAATGAAATCATCGCGAAGCAACTATTCAATGTAACCCTGGATGGCTCTGGTAATGCCAGTGTCCCCGTAACGCTCTTGGCGACAGCAAGCCCTACCGATGGAAACGCGGGCCCTGACGGTGGTCTTAACCACTTCATCGCCGCTACGATCGGCGCCGATGGCCAAATTGGAATGGCTTCCAACGTGATTGTACTCCAATTGGGTGAGCAAGAGGCCAATGTCTCTCCCGTAGTGGTGAACCCTGGTACCCAGAATAACCAAGTAGGAGACCCAGTGAGCCTGCAAATCGTCGCTACGGATCAGAATGATGATCAACTGACTTACGAGGCTCAAGGTTTACCTCCTGGGTTGAGCATCAATCCTAACACGGGTCTGATCTCGGGAACCATCACGGGTGAAAACAACGGTGGAAACGGTGCCTTCATCGAAGAGGACGGTATCGTCGTCATTGAAATGGAGTCTGGTGAACTCACGGGTAGCTGGGAAGATATCAACTCTTACAGTACTAGCTTCTCGCCCAATGTGAATAATCCTAGCGGTGCCGTAGGTGGTAATTTCATCATCTGGCAGGCAGGTCAATTCCTAGGTGGAGGTAACGCCGGTGATAATGGCCTGATTACTTATCCAGTACAGATCAATACGCCTGGTACTTATAAGTTCTTCTGGCGTAACCAAGTTGGTAACGGTACAAACACAACCGAGCACAATGACACTTGGTTGAAGATTGAAGCCGACCAATTCTACGGTTCTAAGAATGGTGGTGCCAGCATTGTCTGCCCCAACGGAGCCAACGGTAGCACTTGTCCCAATGGAGGTACTAGTCCTAATGGTGCAAGCGGTAATGGCTGGTTCAAGATTTACTCAGGAGGTGCCAACAACTGGAGCTGGAGTACCTTTACTAGCGACAATGATGCCCACGCCATCTTTGCTGAGTTCGATCAGCCTGGGATCTACAACATCCAGATCTCTGCACGTTCTAATTCGCACGCGATTGATAGAATGGTGATGGGACTTACGAGTATCAATAATGGACAGCTGCAAAACCTCAACTTGCCCGAGTCTCCTCGCGCGAACGGTTCCGTGGCTGTCAACGAGACTTACAGCGTAACCGTAACCGCCACGGACAACGGCAGTCCTGCCCTGAGTGATTCTGAAACCTTCACTTGGAACGTAGGAGATGCCCCCGTGCAAAACCAAGCGCCCACTGCCGACGCGGGTAATACCCAAATCGTAGTTGACAACGATGAAAACGGCTCCGAAGTCGTAACGCTTGACGGTACAGGTTCTACGGATGACGATGGAAGCATCGCCAGCTACCAGTGGAGCTTGAATGGATTCAATATCCCAAGTGTAGCGCAGCCTCAGGTAACGCTACCCATTGGAACTTATACCATCACACTGACGGTAACCGACAACGACGGAGCGGCCGATACCGACCAAGTAACGGTCACAGTACAGGCACCGCAAACGGGCGAAGAGTCTAACTTTGTACTGGTCAATGCTGATAACAACACAGATATCCGTAATCTAGTAGATGGCGACATTATCAACTTGTCTACGCTACCTACTGATTTGAGCATTATCTACGTGCCTACGCAGTCTGTACCAAACGTGGCTTTCAATTTATCAGGAGCTACCACCAAGAGTCAAACGGAAGGAATCGCTCCTTATGCCTTGAATGGTGATGCTGGTGGAAACTACAACGCGTTTGCCTTCAACATCGGTCAGCATACCTTGACGGCGACGACGAACGCAGGTGTTGAAACCATCAACTTCACAGTAGTAAATGACGCTACAGTGAATGTACCACCGATCGCGAATGCGGGTGCCGACCAAACGGTATTTGAGGGTGAGACAGTAGCCCTAGACGGTTCTGCTTCTTCTGACGCGGACGGTACGATCGTGAGCTTTGCCTGGACTCTGAATGGCAATCAAATTGCAACTGGAGCCACTCCTCAGGTGGAGAACTTACCACTTGGTGCAAACAACATCACCCTGACCGTAACCGACAACGAAGGCGCAAGCGCGACCGATGAGGTCTTAGTTACAGTTAATGCAGTGAATCAAGCACCCATCGCCAATGCAGGGGATGACCAAATCGTAACCGACCAAGATGGAAACGGCACTGAAACCGTTGACTTGGATGGTTCTGGTTCTTCTGATCCAGATGGTGATAACCTGACCTATGCTTGGAGCCTAAATGGAAATCAGATTGCTACGGGTGTAAATCCGGAAGTAACACTGCCATTGGGTGAAAATGTCATTACCTTGACGGTAACCGATGATGGCACACCAAACGAGGTAGCCACCGCACAGGTAACCATTACGGTGAACGGTCTTGCTAACCAAGCTCCCCTAGCAAATGCAGGTGCCGACCAAACGGTAACCGATACCGATAACAACGGTTCTCAAAGTGTTACTTTGAATGGATTAGGTTCTTCTGATGCAGACGGTAGCATCGTGAGCTACGCTTGGAGCGCTTCTGGTGTTACAATCCCCAATGGAGCTACACCAACGGCCAACTTCCCAGTCGGAATTACCCTCGTTACCCTAACGGTAACTGACAATGAGGGAGCAACCGCTACCGACCAAGTAAGCATCACAGTACAGCCTGGCCAAACGGGTGGTGAAGAATCTAACTTCGTGTTAGTAAATGCTGCGAGTGATACGGATATTCGTAACATGGTAGATGGAGAAGTTATCAACAAATCCATTGACCCCGCATCATTAAGTATCATCTATGAGCCTGCGCAATCGGTTGGAAGTGTGGTCTTCAACTTAACTGGGCCTTCTCCCCAAGCACAGACTGAGAGCGTTGCTCCATATGCCTTAAATGGCGATCAAGGCGGAAACTACACGCCCTTTGGCTTTGACAATGGTAGCTATACCATCACCGCTACTCTATACAGTGCAAGTGGTGGAAATGGTAACGTAATCGCTACCGAGACGATCAATTTCACCGTGGTAGATCAAGTTACGGGTAACTTGCCTCCAACGGCCAACGCCGGTCCTGACCAAACGGTAACCGATACCGATAACAACGGTTCTCAAAGTGTTACTTTGAATGGATTAGGTTCTTCTGATGCAGACGGTAGCATCGTGAGCTACGCTTGGAGCGCTTCTGGTGTTACAATCCCCAATGGAGCTACACCAACGGCCAACTTCCCAGTCGGAATTACCCTCGTTACCCTAACGGTAACTGACAATGAGGGAGCAACCGCTACCGACCAAGTAAGCATCACGGTACAACCCGGTCAAACGGGCGGCGCTGCTAGTGCAGACTTGATCCACGCGACCTTCTTGCAAGGTAATGGCAACCCTGATCCGAACGGAAATCTTCTCCGAGTAGAGAATGGTAACCGCGTTACTTATCTATTATTTGATGTAGAGAATGCAAGTAACCTCACGAGTGCACAACTGGAAATGATCGTTACTAGCGACCCTGGTAACGGTACGATTCAGGTATTCGCCGGAAACGGCACGGGCTGGAGCGAAACTGGACTAAATGGTGGCAATGCACCAAGCCAAGGTGCGCTGCTAGGTAGTATCGGCGGTACGCATTCTGTCGGTCAGACCAAAACTTGGAATCTGAACGCCAATGCACTAGCCAACGCGGTAATTAATGGACAACTTACCTTGGTCGTGGTTCACGCGAGTGGTAACGACGTGGCTTTTGCCTCGGATGAGACCGACAACGCGCCTACATTGACACTGGATGGCAATGGCGGTGGCGGACCAAGCAATCAAGCACCAACGGCCAACGCAGGCGTGAATCAAAGCTTTACTGTGCCCCAGGGTGAAACGCAAAACTTCACCTTGAATGGTTCTGGAAGTGATTCTGATGGAAACATCGTAAGCTATAGCTGGTCGCAGCAAGGACAAGGTTTCGTGGGTAACGGACAGTCTATCAACTTGACGCGGGATGTAGGCACTTATGTCTTTACGCTCACCGTAACCGATGACGACGGTGCTACCGATACCGACAATGTAACTATTACTATCAACGAGGAAGCACCTTCCAATACTGCTCCGGTAGCCAATGCTGGTAACAACCAGAGCTTTACCGTAGCACAGGGTGGAACGCAAACTTTCACACTGAATGGTGGAGGCTCCTTTGATAATGATGGAGATGACCTAGACTACGACTGGTCTCAGCAAGGATCTGGCTTCGTAGGAAACGGACAGAGCATCACGCTTACTCGTGATGCAGGTACGTACGTCTTCACCTTGACCGTAACCGACGAAAGCGGAGCCACGGATACCGATAATGTAACCGTAAGCATCACCGAGCAAACAGGTGGTAACAATCTACAGATTCTCTCTGCCGATATTGTAACCACCAGCGGCTTTAAGCTTTTTGACTTGGATAATGGTGGTACTTACACCTTGCCACCTAGTGGCGAGTTTGCCATTGAAGTCTTCGTGAGTAATGATGTAGAGAGTGTAGCCATGGACTTAGATGGTCCTATCTCGGGCGGAAGCTTAGAGAGTGTTGCTCCTTACACGGTATTCGGAGACAACAACGGTTCGTACACGGGTCAAAGCTTCCCGGCTGGTAACTATACCCTCACGCTAACACCTTTTAGTGCTAATTTCGGTGGTGGTAGTGTTGGTAATACCGTAACGATCAACTTCACTGTGAATGCAATACTGAGCCGTGTAAGCCCAGAAGCTTCGGCGGGTGTTGGTGAAGAAGAGAATCCATTGGCTGATGTAAGTGTCTTGAATGCTTATCCGAACCCGATGCCTCAAAACAAGCTCAACGTACAGCTTTCTGAGGAATTAAGCGGAGAAGTAGCTTACACTTTATTAGATGCCTCTGGTAGAATCGTGAATGCTGGTACGATCAACCTAGATCAGGAAAGTTCTGAGCTTGCATTGGATTTCCAATCAAGTGCTCTACGTCAGGGAACCTATTACCTCAGAGTAAAAGGCGACCAGATGAAAGCACAGACGATTACCATCGTGAAGCAGTAATCATCTGTCATAAATCATAGACAGCAAAAAACCCGGCCTCGGCTGGGTTTTTTGTTTTATATCCATTTACTAGTTGTGAAGTCCCTTTTCGGAGTTTGGAAGTGTCTTTTTGGAGTTTGGAAGTGTCTTTTTGGAGTTGAGGGCGATCAACGAAACCTAAGGACAGGGACAGGCGATGAGTAAAAATGGTCGCCTGAAAAAATACCCCGCTCCTCAGGGTATCTGAACCTCTTGGATCAAACTAATCTACAAAGGATAGGAGTCTTACCAGAAGGTCGCTTTCGTTTATGTCAATAGGTTTCGCGATCGCGAGAGAACTTTTACACCAGTAAATGTAAAAAAATAAATGTATAATCAATAGGTTTTCTTTTTCCTTCAAGAAATATACCTGAGAACTCGCCCACAGGCGTTAATTTGCAAGCAAAAAAGCTCAATTTCGGTTTCTTCAGGTTCCGGAAGAGGATCTTTTGCCACGCGAAAACCGACCTCAGACTGCTTCCCTATCTCTGTTTAATTGGTATTAGTACGTGGAGAAAATGAATTCCTTGGAGTACAGATTCTCTAATTCATGAATTTTCAACTATTTTAGAAGCTAAGAAAATAGAGTGAAAAATTCAAGGACGAATTATGCTGACTCTTTTGGAGGTATGAATTTCTTCGTTTTACACAAATCTTTAAATGACTATGCTCAAGATAGATACCAATGACCTCTATCAGGAAATGGAGGTGCTCACGAATCACTACATTCAATCATTGGAAAGATACACCATAGAAGATTTCAAAAGAAAGCCCCGTGCGGAGGTCTGGTCTATGGGACAAATCTACGAACATCTCCTCAAAAGTAATCGCTTTTTTCTAGATCAAGTGCAAGCCTGCTTGGATCGAATCAAGGGAGAACTTGGAGGTGAAAAAACCGAGGCTGGCACCAATATGTACCAACACGGAAGCTTCCCCCCCATCAAAATTAAAATCCCAGAAGCTTGGCAAGGTCCCGAACCAATTGCCAGAGAAATTGATAAATATCCCAACCTGTACGAGGTGGAGCTAAGCAAATGGAAAATGATTCGCGCTCGGGTGGCTCAAGATGAAGGTAAATACAAGACCCGCCACGCCGCCTGTGGTATGCTCAATGCCCTAGAATGGTATCAAATGATTCCCATGCACCTGAGGCATCATCTAAAACAACAACAGGAATTAGAAAGCTATTGGGGAATTTCTTCGGCGACCATTTAGTTTATCAAATAACTATAAACAAGACGCAAGCGCAACTCAGAGATATTCTTCCTTATGTTTTCTCCTCGCCAACTTTTCCTCGATAACCTCGCCCAAACTAGCGATTTCCCCCTGATGATTGAGGTGGAAAGAGCAGAAGGGATTTATTTTTACAGCCCTACCGGACAACGTTACACAGATTTGATTTCAGGCATCGCCGTGAGTAATGTCGGGCATCGTCATCCGAGAGTGGTAGAAGCCGTCAAAGCGCAGCTAGATCGCTATATGCACGTGATGGTTTATGGCGAACTGGTGCAAGGGCCTCAAAATCAGCTCGCGGCCAAGCTGACCGAAAATTTGCCCAGCCCTCTCAATCACGTCTACTTGGTCAACTCAGGCACAGAAGCCACCGAGGGAGCAATGAAATTGGCAAAACGCTACACAGGCCGCCCCGAAGTGATTGCTTGCCACAAAGCTTATCACGGCTCTTCGCAGGGAGCCTTGTCGCTAGGAGATGAGGCTTTCAAAAGAGCGTATCGTCCGCTTTTACCCGACATCAAAAAGATTCATTACGGAAGCTTTAGCGACCTTGAGAAGATAAGCGAGCGTACCGCCGCCGTCATCATCGAGACGGTGCAAGGAGAAGCTGGGGTAATCGTTGCCTGTCAAGCATATTTTCAAGCCCTCCAGCAGCGATGCAAAGCCACCGGGACTTTATTAATTTTAGATGAAATCCAATGTGGCTTCGGGCGCACGGGCAAGCTGTGGGCTTTTGAGCATCTTGATATCGTGCCTGATATTTTATTGCTTGCCAAGGGAATGGGAGGAGGAATGCCCATTGGTGCTTTCGTGAGCTCTCGAGAGATTATGTCTGTTTTCAAAAATAATCCTATTCTAGGGCATATCACCACTTTTGGGGGGCATCCGGTCAGCTGCGTGGCGGCGCTGGCTTCTTTGGAAATCATTTTAGAAGAAAAGCTCTATGAGCAGGCCGAACGCAAAGCTTCTTTGTTCAAAAAATACCTTAAGCATCCTCGTATTCGGCAAATTCGCAACCGAGGACTCATGATGGCCGTAGAATTTGGCTCTTTTGATGAACTAAAACGGATCATCGATCAAGCGATTGATTTAGGCTTATTGACCGATTGGTTTTTGTATTGTGATAATGCCATGCGGATTTCGCCCCCACTGATTATAGAAGAACCGCAAATTGAAGAAGCTTGTCAGACATTGTTAGAAGCCATTGAGAAGGCTTGAGTTATTTTGCTAGGATTTTGAATTATTTTTACAAAAAATCAAGAGTGTTATTAAAACAAACTAGGATACCATGCTGAGAAAAACATTGGTTATGTGTTTCGTAATTTTCCTGAGTGGCCTGACCGCTTGTACCGATGACGGTGCGGGTCCCCTTAATTCTGTCTCCTTTGAGATAGATGGAGAACTTTGGGAATCTACCACCGCTTCGGCTACACTTATCTCGTCAGGGAGCGTTTTTAGCCTGAATATCATCGCACAGAACGAGGCAGGAGAGCGCGTCGAGATCAATGTCTTTGATACGAACTCTTCTGGCACGGGCGTATTTTTCATCAATAAAGGGCAGCAGAATAATGTTATTTATTCACCAGACGGCCAGTTTACGGCGAATTCACAGGACGGCGTGGCCTGCCCCTCTACGGATGGAAGCATTAACGTGACTTTTATCTCCGAGTTTGATGTTTCGGGGACTTTCGAGTCGGTCATTTGTGGGCAAAATGGGCAAAGTACCATTCGCACAGGGCGTTTCGAGCGGGTTGTGTTTTGAGCAAGCACCACGAGCCTTCTGCCTCCAGTTCTTGCCCCGAAGATCAAAAATCGTGAGCAATTTATAAATCATCACTTGCTAAAATGAATATTGAAGATTTTCGTGAATATTGTATAAGCAAGCCAGGAACTAGCGAAGAACTTCCCTTTGATAATCAAACGCTGGTCTTCAAAGTGAAGGGTAAAATATTTGCCCTGACGAATATCGATACTTTTGAAAGCATTAACTTGAAATGTGATCCCGAAAAAGCCCTCGAGCTTAGAGAAAAATACCAAGCCGTGCAACCCGGCTACCATATGAATAAAAAGCATTGGAATACCATCCAAATAGATGGAGAACTGAACGATGACCAAATCCGGCATTGGATCAACCACTCCTACGAATTGGTTGTTTCTAAATTGCCCAAGAAGCTCAAAGAAGAACTCAAAGCCGAACAAGAAAATTCCTGAATCAAAATAAACCAAATATGCGAACTTACCTCAAAAAAAATATCTCACTGATACTACTGATGACCTGTGCCTTCGCACCAGCCCTCAGGGCCAAGGTGAAGAACGAGGGAAGGCCTCCCATCGATACCGTGCTCAAGCGAATCGTGATGGCACAGGCTTTTTACAATAAAAATTGGACGCTGAGCGAAGAAACCCCTAAATCCATAGGCAAAACCCTAGCGCAATTTAAGCCTACGTATGTATCTGGATTGATCTATTTTAATGAGCGCAGTACCATTACCGAGAAGCAGATGCAAGCGTATTCTCAAATACAAAAAATCGTAAGAGCCAGTCGTGCAGATTGCCAATTTGACGTGATGATTAATCCTAATCAGTACAAACAACCCGAAGACATCATTGCCCGGATGCAAGCTATTCACGATCAATTTGATATTGATATTTGGTACTTAGACTTTAGCGAAGATCAATACAAAGCCTCAGGAAAAGTGGTGGAAGCCGCCATCAATTTTGCCCGTCAACACGACCAACTCATCGGGGGGAATGATCTGGATAAGGACTTGCTCAAAAGCGGTGATTTTGTTGCCTACCACGACGGAATGGAGATTGATCTCAAGCTCAAAGATGATATTAAAGATACTGCCGAAAAATTCCCAGCGCGAATCGTCTTCCAACTCAATAATGACAGCAACCGGAGTACCGATGATACCGTCCACACCTTCATGAAAAAATGGAAAACTTACGAGCGAGAAAGACACGTGAAACGCCTCGCACGTAATCAAGACTCATGGAACTATCGCCTGATGTATCCAGTCTTCTTTCCGGTATATCTCAAACAAAATGCGTATAATGCCGCCAAAGACGGAGAAATCCTGGAGGTTTATCAAGAATTGATGAATTTGTACAACGAATAGAAACCAAGCCCTAGGATTTTTCCGTCTAATAAAGTGAATTGCGAATGGTAGATCAAAAGTTGCAAAATTAGCTGAGGCTAACTCGAGTGCTCACAAGCTATTCAGCCAAGAAATGTATGTCTTTTCTTGGTAGCAATTGACTAAGAGAAGAATCTGTAGTTTGCAATCCATAATTTGTAATTTACAAGCATATGACCAATTCAGACGAAACACTGCAGGCATTTATCAATAAGCTCTTGACCCTTCAAGGTGAGCAAAGAGACAAACCGTTCAGCGATGCCGAACTCAAAGAGATTGCCCTAGATATGGGGATGAGTGAACAAGCATGGCAAGCTTCGCAACAACAAGCCCAAGATTATTACGAAGAAGGGGAAGGGCATCTGAAGTACCGAAACTGGGAAGATGCCGTGCAAGAACTAGAGCAGGCGGTAGCGCTTCGTCCTAACCACGTGGCTAGTAATCATGCCCTAGCCACTGCTTATTACGGCTTGTGGGCGCAAGATCGGGAGGAGAAATATCAAGTCGCCGCCGAAAAATACGCCGATCGAGCTTTGCAATTGAAGCCAGGCTATAATCCAACCTTACGTCTGATGAGCAAACTTCGCGCGAAGGCAGTTTCTCAGCGAGCCGGAAAAAAACGCAAGCAGGTTTTACTGGCAGGGCTGGCTGGTTTGCTCCTCTTGATCGTGGGAATCTTCTATTACACTGCTTACAATGGCGTCATTTCCAAAGAAGAAGTAGTAGCTAAAAAATGGGCGCAAGTAGAAAATGTCTATCAAAGAAGAGCAGATGTGGTTCCTCAATTGGTGGAAACCGTGAAATCTCAAACTCAAATTGAACAAGAAAATTTAAGCCAACTCATTGCTGCCTACGAAAAAGCGCAAGCCCTCTCGATCAACGTAGAAGAACTGAACAGTGGGACTCTAGCCAGATATGAGCAGAGGCAAAATGCGCTCGGAGAAGCTTTACAAGCCTTACGCCAAGAAATCCGCGGTAATCAAGATGTAAGCTCTAGCCGTGCTTATCGAGATTTGCAAGTGGTCATTGAAGGCTCCGAAAATCGTATTTCTGTGGAAAGAAAGCGCTTTAACGACGCCGTGGCTGAATACAATGCCTATATCAAACGATTTCCCAATAATTTGCTGGGCTTTGAACCCAAGGCTTATTTCCAAATGCGAAAAGGAGCTGATCGCGCACCTGCTCTCGATTTTGATTAAACCCTAGAAATATTATGCAGATTTTTCCCCCGAAGCGTTTTTTTAACAAAACGCAGGAAGCAAGAATTGTAGAAACCATTCAGATGGCCGAACGCAACACTTCAGGCGAAATTAAAGTACACGTAGAAAGCAGAGCCAAACAAGAAGTCTTCCAGAGAGCATTGGCTGTTTTTGAGGAATTGAACATGCACCAAACCCAACAACGGAACGGCGTTCTCATCTACTTGGCCACCAAAGATCACCAATTTGCGATCGTGGCGGATGAAGGAATCAATGAGGTCGTGCCCGAACACTTCTGGGATCAAATCAAAGACCAGATGCATCAACAGTTTAAAAAAAAGCATTTTACCGAAGGGCTTTCCGAGGGAATTCGGATGATTGGAGAGCAACTGCAAGCGCACTTTCCCTACCAGTCTGACGACCAAAATGAAATTTCTGATGATATTTCCACAGGGGATTAAATGTGATGAATGCTGAGTATTTGATTGCTAGAAAATCCAGTGGGAAAATGTCGCCAAATAGCACCAGCAAGTGAGTTTTATCCCCATCGATCAAACACGAAAGATTAAAACTAATTTAAGCCATGAAAAAATACTTCATTTTGTCAGGTGCTTTCTGGCTGTTCATCATTGCTTTACCTGCATTTGCCCAAGATGCCATGCCTTATATCCAATCGGGCAGGGAAAAATATAGTGAACAAGATTACGAAGGCGCACTCAAAGATTATAATCAAGCGATTTTACTCAGCCCCCGAATGGCGCGTCTTTATTATGAGCGTGGTCTGGCCAAATATTACCTGGAAGATTATAAAGGAGCTATTCGGGATTACAGCAATGCGATCTCTCTAAATCCCAGAGAGGCTGATGCTTTCTTCGAGCGAGCCTACACACGCTACAATCATCTGAAAGATTACAAGGGAGCCTTATCCGATTATACCCAAGTCATCGCCTTAGAACCCACCAACGCCACGGCTTATAACAATCGGGCACTAACTCAAGACCAGTTAGGCAATCACCAAAAAGCCATTCAAGACTATAACCAAGCACTAAGCATTCAACCAGATTTCCCGATTGCCCTCAGCAATCGAGCGCAGGCTAAGTATGAAAGCAAAGATTATCAGGGTGCCCTCGAGGATTACAACCAAGTCTTAACCCGAACGGGAAGTTTTAATCGTGCTTGGGCACATAATTACCGAGGGCTGACACATCTAGCCCTTGACGACGTAGAAACGGCTCTGCAAGATTTTCTAAAAGCCTCCAAACTAGACACTACTTACGGGGTTTACCCGTATAATGTGGGCTATGCCTATAACGAACTAGGACAAAAAGAGGCTGCTTGTGAGGCTTGGCTAGAAGCACAAAGATTAGGATATAAAGGCGCGCGCGATCGTCTTTTGGAAAATTGCAAGGGCTATGACTTGACTCCTGCATCAGGAGTACACGTAGGAGATTACCTTTATGTAAAAGATTATGCTGGCCTGCTGGCTACCGACCAAAATGATCGCCTCGAGCTTAAACTCAAAAATTACAACGATTCTACCTCCACGCAGTTAGCGGTTCGGATCGTCAACTCCCTCGAGGGAGCCTCTATTGAAGAATATGCTGTTTCCTTGGCTCAGCAATTAGGGATTGGCCAAAAAGGGAAAGACAATGGCCTACTGATCTTGGTATCCAAAGAAGATCGTCAGATGCGGATAGAAGTGGGCTACGGCTTAGAAGGTGCCATTCCTGATCTGACGGCCAAGAAAATTATTGATAACTATCTGGTGCCAAATTTTAAAGCAGGGAATTATTATCAAGGGCTGGAAGAAGCCACAGATGTGATCATCAAATTACTTTCGGGAGAGTTTAAGCCCGGCGATGTAGGAAAAGCAAAGTACGCGAAAAAGAAACGCTCATGGAAAGAATTTGGAGAGCTAGTTTGGGATATCATATCCACGGTTATGGTTTGGGTGATGATAATTCTCTTGCTTATCATGTTTATTTATATCTTTTCCTCGGGTGGTGGTGGCGGAGGAGGCACTTACAGCAGCAGTGGCTCTAGCTGGAGTAGTAGTTCTTCGTGGAGTAGCTCGTCTTCCTCCTCGTGGAGTAGCAGTTCGTCTTCCTCTTGGAGCAGTGGGAGCAGCTTTGGAGGGGGGAGCTTTGGCGGAGGCGGTGCCAGCGGAAGTTGGTAATCAAAAAAAACACCTGCTTTGCTATGAGCCAAGCAGGTGCATTTTTAGCTAATATTTTATTCTACCGCAATGGTTTTGAATTCTATTTGATTTAATTTTTCTTGAAATTTGGCCTCGACTTCTTGCTCATTCGTTTTGTTAAGAGGAACCTCTCCGACCTGTTGATAGATATTCTTAAGAATTTCCTTGACCTCAGCATGATCTGGTTTGATACTGTAAGCATTCTCAAAGTAAGGCAAGGCTTGTTTTAAAAAACCAGTTTTTTGCTCTTCCAAAGTTTTACCTTCTCGCAAATAATCGTTCAGATTCATACGGGTAGTCGCCAAATGTGGCTCTACGGCCAGGTTATAGTAGTAAGCACCCACGATATAATGAGCAGCGAAGTTTTTAGGGTCTTCTTTGAGAACTAGCTCCTGCTCTTCCTTATCCTGCTCCGTGATCTCATCTTGTGCCTGCACCCCCGTGCTTAAGATCGTGATAGAAAAAAACGTGGCCAGCAAAAGCCATCTTCTAAGAAAATTCCCTCGTTTCATAAATTATGGAGTTTGGTCAGTAAATCATGAAATTTTACGAAAATAAACCAAAAATCGCCCCAAAAACTAATCCTGCGCGGAGATTTTATCTTTGTAGGCTGGTCTGGGAATGAGATTGAGCACTTGGAACATGGACTGATCTTGATCTACCTCCGGATTGGGCGTGGTTAATAACTTATCTCCAGCGAAAATAGAGTTTGCACCCGCCAAAAAACAAAGTGCTTGCTCTTCAGTTGTCATTTCCAAGCGTCCCGCAGAAAGTCTCACCATGGCTTTGGGCATCGTAATCCGGGCGGTAGCAATCACGCGCAACATCTCCCACACCGAAACCCGCTCCTGCTCGGCCAAAGGCGTTCCTGGAACCGCCACCAGCGCATTGACGGGAACCGACTCGGGGTGCTCGGGCAGAGTAGCCAAAGTGTAAAGCATGCCAATCCGATCTTCATCGCTTTCGCCCATACCAATAATTCCTCCCGAACAAACGGAAATACCAGATTTCCGCACGTGTTTCAAGGTGTCTAGGCGGTCGTCGTAGGTACGTGTGGTGATAATCTGGTCGTAGTAATCTTCGCTTGTGTCCAGATTGTGATTATAGGCATACAATCCAGCTTCTTTTAATTTTTCAGCCTGGCTTTCGGTCAGCATGCCCAGGGTACAGCACACTTCCAGACCCATTTGGCTCACGCCTTTGACCATCTCCAGCACCTGATCAAAATCTCGATTATCCCGCACTTCACGCCAAGCGGCTCCCATACAGAAGCGTGTACTCCCGTTGGCTTTGGCGTGGCTAGCTTGTTGTAGGACTTCTTCTACGGGGAGGAGCTTATGTACATCCACACCAGTATGATAGCGGGCAGCCTGCGGACAGTAGGCACAATCCTCGGGACAACCGCCCGTCTTGATAGAGAGTAGCGTGCAAACCTGCACTTCCTGAGGTTCGTGGAAGGTGCGGTGTACGGTAGCCGCTTGATACACCAAGTCTAAGACGGGGGTGTGGTAAATTTGACTAATTTCTTCCAGTGTCCAGTCGTTTCGAGGGGTAATCATAGAGAAAATGAGATTAAGATATGAATATATTTTTGGTTTAAGAGCGCGTTCAAATTTGAAAAATGAAGTTTTGCCAAAAGCATATTTTGATTTTTCCAATTGGGCTTTTTGCCTTTTAGAGATGAGTGCTTACGCGAATTCAAGGTTTATTCCACAGAAAAATCAAAGGGAAGCCGTGCTTGAATGCGATCTTGGCGCTTGATACGCTCTAACAATTGATAGTAAGGGTAGAATTCGCCCAATTTCTCTTTGAAGATTTGTTCTGGGATTTTGACTTGGGTATTAAAGGAATCCAAGAGCTTGTCCACAAAGCTTTTTTGGGCAGGATAATAGCGCACACGGTAATCATCTTTCTCGAGCTCCGCTTCTTTGGCGGCAAGCTTGATGGCTGCTTCCAAGCCACCAAATTCGTCAATCAGGCCATTTTGCTTGGCCTGCGCTCCACTCCAGACTCTTCCTGAAGCAATTTTTTTAATTTCTTCTTGGCTCATATTTCTTCCTTTGGCCGCTTTGGAAGTAAAATCCTCGTAGACTTGATTGATAGAGGACTGAATCATTTTTTGCTCTTCTTCGCTAAGTTCCCTTTCTAAAAGGATACTTCGAATATCAGGAAATTTGCCAGTGCTCACTCGGTCTGAGGTAATGCCAAGCTTTTCGGCATAAAGCCCTTGTACATTAAAGAGTACACCAAACACACCAATAGAGCCCGTGATGGTATTGGGATGGGCCAAAATTTGATCACAGCCCATGGCGATGTAATACCCTCCTGAGGCAGCCACATCCGACATAGAAGCAATGACGGGTTTTTCTTGCTTTGCTAATTGAATTTCTCTCCACATCACATCCGAAGCCAAGGCACTACCGCCGGGCGAGTTAATCCTGAGCACAATGGCTTTTACGCGGTCGTCTTGGCGGGCTTTGCGGATTTCCTTGGCAATAGTTTCTGAGCCGATGACAGTTTCGTCGCCTGAGCCAGAATAAATTTCGCCCGCAGCCACAATCACCGCAATGCGATTACGGGAAGTATTCGTTTTTCCAGAACTGGCTACTTTGCTGTATTCGGAGCGGTCAGTAAAACTGACGGATTGATCTTCTTTTAAATCTAATTTTGCTTTGATCGCTTTTTCCACCTCTGGGTAGTAAGCCACATCCGTGACTAGTTTGTATTGGAGTGCATCTTCGGAGGTCTGCACCAAGGCGTTTTCTGAGATGTTCTTTAGTTGCTCAAATTTAATTTTTCGAGATTCGGCTACATTTTTTAAATAAAAATCATAGATAGAATTGAGGTAGGAGGTAAGCTGGGTACGGCTTTCCTCGCTCATATTTTCTCGGATGTATGGTTCTACGGCACTTTTGAAGTCCCCCACGCGGAATACGAGTGGTTTTACATCTAGTTTGTCTAGGGTGCCTTTATAAAATTGAATCTGAGCCGTGAGGCCATTGAGTTCCATCCCTCCGGCGGGATTAAGATAGATTTTGTCAGCCACAGAAGCTAAATAATAAGCACCCTCGCTGAATATTTCTCCGTAAGCATAAATAAATTTGCCAGATTTTTTGAAATCAATCAGCGCGTTTCTGATTTCTTCCAAAGAGGCAAAGCCAGCTTGCGTAAAGCTCAGCTGCAACAAGATACCCTTGATATTGTCATCTTTTTGAGCCTTGTCGATGAGTTCTTTGATTTCTACCAAGCCAAGGCCGCCTACCGACGAGGTGAAAGGGGTGGCTACATCATCCAAAGGATTATCTATGCTACGCTCGAGTATGGGCTGATTTAATTGGAGGCGAAGCACAGACTTAGAGTCAATGGTAACGGTATCGTCGGGGATAAAAAGAAAAATCAACCCTATTATTAGAAAAAAGGTCAGAACGATTCCGACCACCGTGGCTAGTACAAATTTTAGAAACTGGAGCATGGATTATGAAAATTTTTAACGGATTTATAACCAAGCAGGACAAAAAAACCGTTGTGATTCTAAGGTTTTTTTAATAGAATTATGAATTATTTCCAATAAAATAACGCATTCTTTGTTCGAGTTTATAGCATTAGTCTCAAGATCGTCCGCAATATTACAAAATAATTTGTTTTAAATTTGTTAACAGAATATTGATGCAAGAAGCTATTTATATTTTGCTGGGCAGCAACTTAGGAGAAAGACAAACCAACCTTGATTATGCCTCCGAGTTGTTGAGCCACTTCGTGGGAGATATAGTACAACAATCTTCTGTGTATGAGACGATGCCTTGGGGAAAAGAGGAGCAACCTCCTTTTTATAATCAAATACTTTACCTGATGACCGATCTTACGCCGGAGCACTTAATGCTGACCGCCTTGCAAATTGAAGAAAAACTAGGCCGTGTCCGCAAGCAAAAATGGCAAGAACGCATCATAGATATAGATATTCTTTATTATGGAAATCAGATCATAGACACGGCTCAGCTAAGCGTTCCCCATCCTGAAATCCAGAATCGCCGATTTACACTTGTGCCCTTGGTAGAAATTGCCCCCAACTTTACGCATCCCATCTTGAAAAAGACAAGTTTAGAACTACTCGAGCTTTGTCCTGACCCCTTAGAAGTAAAGCGGGTCATTAATCAAGACTAGATTAAGGTGAGTTGCTTATGGATGGTGAGCAAGCATTTTTGAATGGTCGTCAAGCCATAACTCCTTATGCATAAACAACTAACCTAGCATTTACAGCGCAGAGGTTTCTGCCTTTCTATCAATTTTTTTGACAAGTCCTTGTAGTACTTTACCAGGGCCTACCTCGATGAAAGAAGTGGCCTGATCTTCTAGCATTTTTTGTACACTCTGTGTCCAACGAACGGCTCCGGTGAGCTGAGCGTTCAGATTTTGCTGAATTTGATCTACATCGGTAGCAGGAAGCGCGTTGACATTTTGATAAACGGGCGCTGTGGGCTGATGAAAGGTCGTTTGCGCAATGGCTTCTGCTAACTCCGCACGGGCTGGCTCCATGAGGGGAGAGTGAAAGGCACCACCCACAGGCAAAGCAATGACCCGCTTTGCTCCTGCCTCTTTGAGTTGCGCCATCGCCTTTTCTACCCCAGCAATACTGCCCGAGATAACTAACTGCCCGGGGCAATTATAGTTGGCTGGAACCACAATCTCGTCAATTTCAGCGCAAACTTTTTCGACGACTTCATCTTCCAGACCCAAAACAGCGGCCATGGTAGAAGGCTCTGCTTCACAGGCTTTTTGCATGGCTTCGGCTCTTTTGGCTACTAAGGTCAGTCCATCCTCGAAGGACAAGCATTGATTAGCCACTAAGGCAGAAAACTCGCCCAGAGAGTGCCCCGCTACCATGTCGGGCTGAAATTCATCGGCGGTCATGGCCGTAATTACGGAATGCAAAAAGATAGCCGGTTGAGTTACTTGGGTTTGCTTAAGATCTTCATCTGTACCTGCAAACATCAAGTCGGTGATTCTGAAGCCTAAAATTTCGTTGGCTTGCTCAAAAAGCTCCTTGGCTTTGGCTAAGGATTCGTACAGTTCTTTGCCCATGCCCACAAATTGAGCCCCCTGTCCTGGAAATATATATGCTTTTTTCATAGGTGCTAATAGAGTGAATGATATCGTTCAAATTTTTTACAAAATTAATGGATAAAAGGGAGATAATACCAATCCATCCTTCGGATGCTTACACGCTAGTCCACAGTCCACAGTCCACAGTCGACGGTCCACGGCATCTGGAATACCCTGGAACCCCTCTGTGTCTCCGTGTCTCTGTGTTTGAATAAGCCATTTAGATGTATGTACGGTGAATAGGGATAATGCAAGAGAAAGGCCGACTCTGGTAAGCTGAGTTTCTTACTTAGTTTCTCGGCTAAGGATTAGTTTAGGATTATTTCTCCCTTTCAAAAATGGATCGGGAGGAAGTGGAAGGACTGATTTGAGACTTACCCTGCCAATTGTCATCATAGCGATGAGGTAAGGGAAACATTAGGGCTGGATCAGATACTTTGGAGTTAGGCACGGGGGCTTCTTTGGCAGGCGTGTTGGCGTTCTGAGTGTCTGAGGTATTGTTCAGGTATTGTGGAGGAATCGGGTCATTATCTTCGTCTCCTTCTAGGTATTGCCTTTGCAAATCTTCCTCGTCGTAATTTGGATTAACTAGAGAATCTTGAGCAATCGGAGTAGCGTTGGAAGAAGACGTGTTGGGTATTGCACCAGGCTCCAATTCATCGTAGCGGTGCTTGAGGCGGATTTGGTTCTCCTTGGGCAGCAATACCTCGTAGTTGCCATTTTGGTTTAAAGAATCTAATATATTTTCAGAGCGAGCGATAACGTTGGGTTCAGCTTCGGCTGAATTTTGATTTTGTTGTATTTGCTCGATTTCTTTCTGCTCTTTCTTTTTATTCGTTTTGAAAATTTCTTTGAAATTGTTGAAACTGGCCGTGTGCAATAAACTAATCCCCGCCGTCGTGGTAGAACTGTTCAAATTGACGCTGTTGACTACGTTCTGGTTGGTGCGATTGTACATTTTGATTCGGTATTTACCACCTGGACTCAGGAGGTACTCCACCGTCCAATCGCCAATGACACTGGCAAAGTCGGCTCGGTTTTGCGTATTGGTAAAGCCGCCATCTCTGGAGATGCGCAAGCGTCCATCCAATAAGCTGTAAGACACTCTCAACTGAAAAGTATTGATGTCATTGGCATCCACATCGAAGCTCAGCTCCAGATTCTCATCTACCTGTGAAATCCAGTTGCTAAACTGGTTAGAAAGCAACTCACTCAGACTGCTTCCGGCGGCACCTCCTACCCCTTGGAAAGAATTGGGTGGAGAGAGGCGATTGAGAATTAACAAACTAAATACTTGTCGGTTTCGCTCCTGCTCATCCGTTCGGATTTGATTGTCTAGCTGGAATACAGCCGTTCTGAGTAGATTATTGGGCGTTTTCTTGGCCTCTTCTAGGTCTAGGTTGAGATTGATTTCAGGCGCGAGGAAATTGCCTTCCAACTCCAACACTGCCGATACGGGGTAAGGGCGGCGATATTCAGGATTATCCAAGTCTGACTCTGATTCGGAAGTTACTAAGGGTTGGAGAGAAACATAGCGATTGTAAATCGCGTCGATATCCATCTGGCTATCATAAACATCCCCGTTGAAGGTTATTCTTCCTCCGGGCTGGATGACAAACCCTTTATTGACCAAATTAGCAAACGTAAAATTGTATCTTCCTTTCTCAATAACATAGTAGCCAAAGATATTAAAATCTCCTTCTGTATCAATCAAAATATCTACATTACCCTGACCACTCCCTCGGATGATATCGCCTGCCTTCTGGTCAAAAATAATCTCAAATTCAGCCTCGGGAGTTACATCCAAATTCAGGTCTAGCTTGAGGCCACCTAAATCTATTTTACCAATCAAGGTACTGTCAATATTCAGGCTATCTGCTCTCAGGAATTGAATATAATCTTTCTGTGATACTTCATCGTAGCCATCGAGTGGGAGATAGATTTTTGTGCCTTTTTTGCTGAGCGCGTTAACCTTCATATCCAATTGATTGAGAAAGCCTTGAATCATTACATCACCAGTGGCATAGGCTTGGCCATAAAAAATGCTATTGTCCTCCAATTGTGTATTCAAAACCTGAAAATCATAGAAATTAGAACGAAGGTCTAGGTAAAAATCGCTAAAAGCATCGTGATAAAAAGTGGCATTCAGGGTTGCGGGGTTATTTCTTTCGTCAAATACGAGTGCTCCGGTGGTACTAATTTGGCTAGGTTGGACGGAGATATCCCCCTCGATATCATAGGTCGTGTTGAGGTAATTGAGCCTAAGTTGCCCATTTTTCAGCTCCAGCTCTCCTCTGGCAATAGGATTCTCCAGCGTGCCGTTGATGCGTAGTAAGCCATCGAGGGTTCCTCTCAGATTAGAAACGATCTCTTGGGCAAAAGGCTCTACAATTTCTAAATCCGTGCGCGAAAATTCAGCTTTGAGATTCAGGGGGCTTTTCTCATCTTTCGGGGCATAAAAACCTCCTAGCTGTAAGATGTAGCGGTTCCGACGATACACACTCAGGTCTAAATTCAAGCGTTGGGTTTCGTTATTCCATTGCGCCTGTCCATCCAAATCTCCAATTAGTACTTTATCGATCAGTAGATTTTCTAGGCCAAGATTACCTTCTATGAGCGGGTTTTGGTAAAGTTGCTCTAGCTTGATAGAAGAATTCAGCACCCCTCTTATGTCTCTTCCCAGGAAAGAAGCAAAGGGTAAAATTTCAAGATCTTTGATATCAATGGTCAAAGGTTCGGGGATGGTATCCGAGATATAGCCATTGACCGAGATCAGCGAGTTGGGGGATTGATCGCTAGAGAAGCGCAAACGATCAAATGCGATTCCTAGCTTCGTCAAAACGATGCGATTGTCTTCGGAAATCTTCCAATTTTCATTCAGAAATTGAAAGCCAGACGGTTTGAAGGTGACCAGCGTAGTGTCTTGAGAAAATTGTACAGTACCCAAGAGATCAGCATGATTATCATTTCCAGCTTGCTCTACTTTGAAAGCAAAGTTGATTAGATTTTCTCCCCAAAAAGCATCCAGACTGAGGTTTTCAAATTGGGTATTTTGAAGATTTTGTCGGCCTGATTGTACCACGCCTTCTGCCAAGATGGTGCTTTTCGTGAGAATTTTGGTGGTATTCAGGTCTATCTTGATATCATAGAATTCTTGCCCATCATAAAATACAGAATCGATATTATTCTGGCTATAAAGCGTAAAAATCACGGCTTTGTCATAAGCAAATTTACCTGTCAGCACGGCATCTTTGGAAACATAAAGCTCTCTGGTGTCTTCATCTGGTTGGAAAAGGGAGAGCACAGGGTTGATATTCTTGAAGTCTACGAAAAAGTTCACCTGATAGCTATCCAGCATTTGGTCTTTCAGCCGGGCTCGTTTGGCATCATAATAATCTTCTAGCTCGGATTGTGTATTCTGGAAAGTCATGATATATTCCTGTACCAACTCTCCCAAATCTCGGCCCACTCGCGAGAACACGAAATTACCATCGGCTCGAAAATCCAAAAACTCGGAAGTAAACTCAAAGAAACGCCCCCCTTCTTGTGTTCTGAATGAAAGTAAATCTGCTGATTTGACATTTAAGCCCTTTTCTTTGTAGATAAAAGACGCCTGTGTGAGTTCGGCCTCACCCGTCAGGCTATCCAAAGTGAGGCCGTGGGTATCTAAGTCAAGTAGCCCCTCGATGATAATCTCATCATCCGCTAGGTTCAAATCTCGCAGACTTACTCTCACGATTTCGGTTTGGAGATCAAAGCGTCCAGCGGGCAAATCAGGACGTTCAGGGTCTTTGTTAAAATCTACGATCCCATTGACATTGAGATTAAAATTGGGATCATTAGCAAGGAGTTCTCCTTCAAAGCGGAGTCTGCTGAGCTCGCCATCCACTCGAATATCTTGATAATTATAATTCTTAAAGCCCAGTTTTTGGATATGCGCATCTATGACCAGTTGTGCCTCGGAGGGCTCAAAACCGTTTCCTTCTACCTCTCCGTCCATGTCTACCGTTTGTAACATGGGCAAATTGAGCAACCTACCCAAATCTAGACCTTGAGTCGCCAAAGTGCCTTTGTAGTAAGATTTTGAGCGGTCTTCTTTGAGTTTTAAGTTAATATCTGACTGGAAATTGCCGATGCTGGTACGAAAATTCCCATCCGCTACGAAGTCATTTGGAAAGCCAGTAAAAGAAGCCTGAAAATTAAGTGCCCCCAGTCTTTGAAATACCTCGTAAATATCATCTTGGGGAATATAATGGCGGAGATCCTGAGCCGTGATGTAAGAAGGACGGAAGTCCAACTGCACGAAGGTATTGTTGAAATCAGGTAAACCCGAAAACTCAATCTCTCCTTGGATTTGACTGACTTGCCCGAAATGTAAGTCCAGGTCTTTTACATTAAAATTGCTCACTTTGCCCCGAAAAGTACCCGAAATGAGCCAAGTATCGTGGAAAGAACCCACGGCTGGCGCAAAAAAAGCCAAATCATCCGTATCTATAATCGTACTGTCCAAGTGGGCGATGATATTAACTTCATCTACAAACTCTCCCAAATCCTGAGTATCAGTGTAATGAAAGAAAAGATTATCGCGAATAATAGAATTCTGCGCTCTGCAAAGCAAGCCCTCGAAGCCCATGCCTTTATTGGTCATCCTAAAAAAAGTAGTCAAACTATCTATGCGGAAATTTACATTCGGCTCATAACCTCTAAGCCGATAAATTTGACTCTCGATAGAATCTCCAGCGATAGAAAAATCTTCCAACTCGGCGTTTAGCTCGTCAATGCCAAAATGTGTGAAGTCAATTCCTTCCCCATAAACAGCCTCCTGTCGATCGTCGTTGTAGCCAAAATAAGAATTAATAATTTCCGCCTTATGGATGCCAAATCGGGTAGGCGGTGCGTCTGGGTTTCTGACCTCAGGTGCAGTCAAAGAATCAATGCGATAAATAAAGTCATCAATATTTAACAATTCTGTCTCTTGGTCAATAATTAAATTAACCGTGGCGTGATCTAAAATAACCTCATCTAAAAAAATATCTCCATTTTGGAGCAACTGCTGGTAAGTAAAATCCACCTCTAAATTGCGAGCAAAAACCATTTGCTCATCTTGCAGATCGCGAATACTCAAATTTTCAAAATAAGCCCGACTATTCCAGAGATCAATGTAAGCAGAGGAGATTTCCGTGCGATATTCCAGTTTTTGGCTGATAAACTGAAAAGCTTGTTTGATCAGGTAAGTTTGGAAGGTAGAAGACTGTAAAAGAATCACCAGAGCGAGAGCCAGCACCAACACTAAACTCAAAACCAAGGTAAGCAGACGACCGAGCCAACGTAATGGAAGCTTCCACCACGGCTTTCTCCTGTTTTCAGAAGAAGGAGAAACCTGATTTGTTGGCGTGTCGGACATATAATTAAACTAATTACCGAATGGTGTTCGGTTTCTACCTTTTTAAGTGAAAAGCGAAGAAAAAGTGTTTCCCCTTTATTAAATTCGTAAAAGCTCGGGTAAAGTTAATACGATTTGCTCAGAAAAATAATTCCTGAGGATTTTCTACCTCAAAGCAATATAACCTCGCTCTTATTTCCTCATAAGACCAGGTTCAAAACGAATGCCTATCTTGATGAGGTAAGGCGTCTTTGCAAGAAATCGTTTATTTTTGAAAAACAAGTATTATTCATTTAAGTTTAGCCCTATGCCTCTGGAAATTCGTGATGCTGAGGTGGTCTTGCTGGCCATCGAGTCTTCTTGTGATGAAACCTCCGCCGCTGTTCTCAAAAACGGACAAATTGCTTCTAATATTATCGCCAACCAATCCGTACACGAGCAGTACGGTGGCGTTGTACCAGAATTAGCCTCTCGAGAACACCAAAAAAATATTCTTCCCGTGGTGCATCAAGCCTTAGATGAGGCAGGCATTAGCAAGCAAGATTTGCAAGCAATTGCTTTCACGCGGGGGCCGGGGCTGTTGGGTTCTTTGCTGGTAGGTTCTTCTTTTGCCAAAGCCATGGCTCTGGGTTTAGACCTGCCACTGATTGAGATACAGCATATGCAAGCCCACGTTCTGGCGCATTTTATAGAAGACCCCAAACCCAGCTTTCCCTTTCTCTGTCTGACCGTGAGTGGAGGGCATACGCAAATTGTCTTGGTAAAAGATTACGTAGAGATGGAAATTATTGGCGAAACCAAGGACGATGCCGTGGGTGAAGCTTTTGACAAGAGTGCCAAGATGCTGGGCTTGCCTTACCCCGGAGGGCCACTCATTGACCGACACGCTCAGGCGGGAAACCCCAAGGCTTTTCGCTTTCCCCTGACGGATATGCCAAATTTAGATTACTCTTTTAGTGGAATCAAAACTGCCGTTCTTTATTTCCTCAGAGATCAGACGCAGGAAAATCCAAATTTTGTGGAAGAAAACTTAGCCGATCTTTGTGCTAGTATTCAAGCGCATTTGGTAGAAATGCTTTTTGTCAAATTAATCAAGGCTAGCCAAGAAACGGACATCCGAGAAATTGCCATCGCGGGTGGCGTTTCGGCCAACTCTGCCCTGAGAAAACGATTGCTGAGTGAAGGAGCACAGCGAGATTGGCACACTTACATCCCTGCTTTTGAATACTGTACCGACAATGCCGCCATGATTGCCATGGCCGCTTATTACAAATATCAAGCAGGTGATTTTACCGATCAATTGGCCAGCCCTTTGCCCAGAATGCCGTTTTAAATAAATTGTTGAATTGTTTTTTATGTATCAAAAAAAAATCCTAACAAGACCCTTTCAGCGTAACAGAGGGTATGAGCAGGTAAATGCCGATGACTTTAACTGCCAGCCATACAGCAACTTAACCATGCAATCACCGAATCTATGCCCAAAAAGACTTTTCATAAATTAAAAGACGAAAAAAGGGAACGCTTCATTCAGGTTGCCCTGGAAGAATTCGCGAATCATTACTATGAAAATGCCTCCATCTCGCGCATCGTAGAAAAGATGGGGATTGCCAAGGGCAGTTTCTACCAGTATTTTGAGGATAAAAAAGACTTGTATCTTTACCTGAATGAATATTGCAATCAGCAAAAGCAAAAAGCCATGGGCAATCTCTTTCAGCAAGAATTTGAAGATTTTACCAAGACCTATGCGCAAATGCACCAAGCTAGCTTGCAATTTGATCTGAAACATCCGCTTCTGAGTGCTTTCTTAGCCAATGTTGCCCAAGAACGCCACAACCAAGAACTAGGAAATTTGCAACAGATCATCCGCAAGCAATCTATGGCCTATTTCCAAAAACTTCTCACCAGAGCGCAAGCCCAAGGGAAACTTCGAGAAGATATTCCCCTAGATTTTCTGTCCTACCTCTTGGTACAGATTGGAAGCGGACTGAGAGATTATCTATTATTACAATTTGGCCATCAAGCTTCTGATAAGGATTTAGAGCATTTGATGCAAAGTCTGCAAGTCTTTCTAAAAGAAGGGATGACTCCTCCTGCCGACCTAGAGCAATAAATTAATTGCTCAATAGCTTCACCTCGATATTTTCATTGATGATTTCGGAAAGTTTTTCTAAGGTGCCATCTTCAAGCATTTGATCCATCTCGGCCAAGGGCGTTTCTTTTTCGCCTTTATAATTATTATAATCTTGGAAGACAATGCCTTCTACTTCTCTACGATTGATCGCCTCCCGAAAACGAGTACCCCCTTCATTTACATCAAAGCTGTAAGCCAGGTAATCCATCGTATTTTTTTGTTGGTGAATCCAATAGAGGTAAACATCTTCGTGATCCTTGCCTCCTCCTTCTGGGCGGAAAGTAACCTCAATCTCGTGGTAAGGCTCTCCCTTGATGGTATCTTGGCCTAGATAACGCGCTTGTACCGCCGAGTCATTCAGCTTAAAAGGCAATAGCGTGAAATAAATCACAGAATTGATAGAATTACCGTAACGATCTTGCCATTCTTCAGTCAAACTTACTTCCTGACCGGCTACAGTGCGCGTAAATCCCTCATTAGAAAGCACATCGTGTACTTCTTGGCCGGTACTATCTTCAAAATGACGCTCGTAGCGATAAGTGCCTCCGTTTTGGTAAGCTACATAGTGCCGTCCTCTGAAATCAAACTCGATCTCTGCGCTTTGATACCTTGCTCCCCCGTGTGTCTCGATGGCTTGGTCTATGCGTTTTTCAGCTTGATTGCGGGGTTTTGCCTCGGTAGAAGTAGCTACTAGATTAGAGGAATCTTCTATCACTTGTTCGGAACTCACATTGGAAGAATCTGAACTAGTGCAAGCCCACAAACTGAGGCCAGCCCCTATCAGTATCATAGATTGCACGAATGTATTTATTTTTAGCATAAGAAAAATGGATTAAATTTTTACAAAAAAGTCCTTCTCCCAGCAATAAATTCCAGCGTAATTTAACTTTAAGATTTTTTTAACAAAGAAAAGCCAAATCCTTCGTCCCTGCGAAACTAGGAAATATAGCAAAGAGCAGAAATAAATCTGAGATAATTTATACTTTTATTGATAATTATCTTAAAATTGAAAATAAAGCCATTTGCATCCATAAAACCTATCTTTCGAGAACCCAAACCCTAAATTTGTATGAAATACTTTCGATATAGTGGCCTACTTTGCTTGCTTATCCTTATCCTAAATTCCACTTATCTAATGGCACAAGAAGAAAATATGGAACAACAAGTTGAAGCATTGCTTCAAAAAATGACCCTCGACGAAAAGGTCGGTCAAATGAACCAATACAATGGCTTCTGGGAAATCACAGGCCCTGCCCCCGCCGAAGGAGACGCCAAGGCAAAATATGAGCACCTCAAAAAAGGGTGGGTCGGCTCAGTACTAAACGTGAGAGGAGTAGAAAATGTAAAAGCCATGCAAAAAATCGTGGTGGAAGAGTCCAGACTGGGTATTCCGCTGCTCTTTGGCTACGATATTATCCACGGACACAAAACACTCTCACCCATTCCTCTGGCCGAAGCGGCTAGCTGGGATTTGGAAGCCATTGAAAAATCGGCTCGAGTCGCTGCCATCGAAGCCTCGGCCTTGGGGGTAAATTGGACTTTTGCTCCCATGGTAGATATTGCCCGCGATGCTCGTTGGGGGCGTGTCATGGAAGGGGCAGGCGAAGACCCTTATCTAGGAAGTAAAATTGCCATTGCCCGCGTCCAAGGGTTTCAAGGGCAAGACCTCTCCGAACCCAATACCATCGCCGCCTGTGCCAAGCACTTGGCTGGTTATGGCTTTGCCGAAGCCGGACGAGATTACAACACCGTAGACGTAGGAACCGCCACTCTCTACAATGTGATTCTACCGCCTTTTAAAGCCGCCATCGATGCAGGGGTACAAACGGTGATGAATGCCTTCAATATTCTCAATGGCGTACCCGCTACGGCCAATCATTTTCTGCTAAGAGATATTCTCAAGGGAAGCTGGGGCTTTGAGGGCTTTGTTATCTCGGACTGGGGCTCAGGCGCGGAGATGATGGCGCACGGCTTCGCTCGTGATCTGGCACAAGTAGCCGAACTATCGGCCAAGGCGGGTTCGGATATGGACATGGAATCTTATGCCTATGTCAAACATTTGAAATCACTGGTAGAAGATGGGCAAGTAGAAATGGACGTAGTAGACGATGCCGTGCGTCGTATTCTTCGGGTAAAATTCAAATTAGGTTTATTTGATGATCCTTATCGTTATTGTGATCCGGAAAGAGAAGAAAAACTCATTTACCATCCCGACCATCAGGCTGCTGCTTTGGACATGGCCAAGAAATCCATTGTACTCTTAAAAAATGAAAATCAACTGCTGCCACTTTCTCCTGAGCAAAATAAAATCGCCGTGATTGGAGCCTTAGCCAATGACAAAAATAGTCCCTTGGGAAGCTGGCGCATTGGCTCTGACGATAGCACCGCCATTTCCGTACTTGAAGGTTTGCAAGCCGTGAACGCTCAAAACGTGCGCTATGCCAAAGGGGCGAACGTAGCGATGGCGGAGACTTCTTTTACTGAAGAAGTCAAAATTAATGAAACCGATCAAAGCGGTTTTAAAGAAGCAATTGAGTTGGCTTCTAACTCTGAGGTTGTCATCATGGTCTTGGGTGAACACGGCTTCCAAAGTGGAGAAGGCCGCAGCCGTACCGAAATTGGCCTACCCGGAGTGCAACAAGCTTTACTGGAGGCTGTCTACGCAGTCAATCAAAATATAATTTTAGTACTGATGAACGGAAGACCCTTGGCTTTGCCTTGGGCTGCTGAGAATATTCCCGCCATTGTAGAAGCTTGGCAACTCGGCACCCAAACGGGTAATGCTGTCGCGGAAGTGATTTATGGAAAATACAATCCTAGTGGGAAATTGCCCATGAGTTTCCCTCGCCACGTGGGGCAAGTACCAATCTATTACAATCATTTTAGTACGGGTAGACCCGGGCCGAAGCCCGATGTGTTTTGGTCGCATTATATAGATCAAAGCAATGCTCCCTTGTATCCCTTTGGCTTTGGTTTGAGCTATACCACCTTCGAGTACAGTGATCTTCAGGTTGATGACAGCAATCCGGAAGCCATTCGAGTAAAAGCGACCGTGAAAAATACGGGTTCCGTGGCTGGTGAAGAGGTGGCGCAGTTGTACATTCACGATCGAGTGGCCAGCATTGTCCGACCTGTCAAAGAACTCAAGGGTTTCCAAAAATTCCGCCTTGAGCCCAATGCTTCTAAAACTGTGGAGTTTACCCTTACTTCCGAAGAACTAGGCTTCTACGATACAAAAGGAGAGTATTTGGTAGAACCGGGCGAGTTTGATGTGATGGTAGGCACTAACTCTCAGGACGTATTGGAGAGCTCTTTTGAGCTCAAATAATACGAATCCTTTTGCTCTGTACATCTGAATAGCTTATCCAAACACAGAGACACAGAGGGGTTTTGGGGTATTCCAGCGGGAAATCCACTCTCATTTAAGTTCATTACAGAGAGGGACTGGTATAAAACTCAAACCGTTTCTAAATAAAAAACAAACCCTGCTCCATCTTCAAGATGAGGCAGGGTTTTTAATTTTTAGAAAAATCTTTCAGAGTTTATTCCTTTTTAGGACGAATGCCGATGACACGCATTTCAGTACGACGGTTGCGTACTTCGGCTTCTTGGGTATCTACTCTCAAATATTTTTCTCCATAACCTCTGGCCTTCAAGCGATCTGAGTCAATTCCTTTTTCCACCAAGTAATTCACCGTAGATTCTGCTCTTCTTTGGGACAAGTTTAGGTTTTTGGCATCCGTACCCACGGCATCCGTGTGGGAGCTTAGTTCCACTTCAAGTCGAGGGTTGTCTTTCAAAAATACCACGAAACTATCCAGTACGGCGGCCGCCTCCGCTTTAATCTCAGCTTTGTCAAAATCGAAGAAAATATCTAATCTTTTTGTAATCAGGGTATCGCTCGGATCGTACTCTTCGTCTTGGATAATAATTTTCTCCAAAACCAAATCTACCTCGTAAGTAGTATCAATCACCACCCGAGGGTCGTCTTTTACGGCGGCCTGAGTTACTAATTGCCCCGCGAGGGTGTAGGGAAGTTCTTCTTTGTAGTACTCATCACCTGCGTCTCCTACGAGTACATAATCTATGCTGGTACTGAGTGGAACGGCCTTGGTTTTACCTTGGTCGTTGGTGAAAAGGTCTTCATCTTGCTTGTTGTGCTCAGCAATACTGCCTTCAAAGATTTCTACTTCTGCTTTGGCAAGCGGATACTCTCCTAGCTGAGGTTGCGAAGGGTCTTTGCCCAACACATTCACCACAAGGAAGTAATTGATGGTCTTGCGGTCGGGCGTTACGTCCCTGAATTTATAAATATCGTCATTGCCTTTTCCTCCTTCTCGGTTGGAGCTAAAATAACCCGTGGAATCCGTGTCAAAGACGAGGGCAAAGTCATCGCCCTTGGAGTTCATTGGTACGCCTAAATTCTTGATGGTCGTTTTTCCATCTCTGCGTTCGGCCACGAAAAGGTCTAGCGAACCAATGCCAGGGTGGCCGTCGGAGGCAAAAAACAAGCGACCGTCGTTGGTTACATAAGGGAACATCTCGTTGCCCGGGGTGTTCACGGCGGCTCCTGCGTTTCGTACATTATAAAGACGTCCTCCCGTTCCGACCTCGGCACGCCAGATGTCCAAGCCACCTTGGCCCCCGGGGCGATTAGAAGCAAAGTACATTCGGCGACCATCGGGCGTAATAGTGGGCGTAGAAGACCAATACTCGCCTCGGCTGCCTTTCATTTCGTCCAAACCAGAGATTTCATAGAGGTTTTCACTGACATTGACCGGATAAGGAATGATTTCAGCTTCTGACCAACCATCTTCGGTTTTGCGGGAGATATAGAGTTGTACTTCGTCGGTGTCGCCCTTTTCGCCAGTACCACTACGGGCAAAGATCACGAAGCTGCCGTCGTGGGCAAAGGCGGGAGTTCCCTCATTCACGTCTGACATGGTTAGATTAGGTTCGAAGAGACGAGCGTCTCCTCGGCAGTCTTCTTTGTCTGTAAAGTCAAAGGCATAGATACCAGAGAAAGCACCTCCCGTACCGAGATAGGTGCCGCTTTTGCGCGTGGAGGTAAAAAGCAATTGCCCATTGTAAAGCACGGGTGCAAACTCAGCCTCTTCGGTGTTGAGTCCAGAGCAGGCTTCTACTTCGTAATAAGTTTTGGTTTCTAATATCTTTTTGATCTTCTCGAAGCTTTCTAATTCATCTTTGGCGCGGCGAATATGGTCGGTGCTCCCTCCGCTTTGGGCGTAGAGTTCAAGACGTTTTTTGGCCTCTTCGTATTGGCCATTGGCCTTGAGGGCGAGGGCATAATAGAAGCGCACATCGTCGTCGCTGGAGCCAGCATCCAAGGCCGCTTTGTAAAAAGGCTCGGCTTCTTGGAGGCGGTTGGATTTGCGGTAAGCCTCGGCGATGTAGGTATTGATTTCGGCCTTGTTCCCTCCTTTTTTCTGGGCTTCCTCGAAATATTTGATAGACTTACTGTATTCGGCCAGATCAAAGCTTTTCTTACCTTTTTTGAAAGGGGTGGAACAGCTCAAAAAACAGCCGCAAAAGCATAAAAATACGGCTGCTTGTATCAGTCTTAGGCTGTGCATGGGTTTCGCGTTTTTGGTTTTTAATAAATCTATTGAATCAGAGAGACGAAGCAAGGCGGACGGATTGAGACCCAAGCTTGGCTGATTTCGTCTGTTCTGTTCACAACTTCCTATAAAATTAAGCAAAATATTTGATTCTTATAATCTCCTTATCGGTTAAAGTTCTCCATTTTCCTCGAGATAAGTCCTTCTTCGTCAGGCCCGCGTACATGGTACGATCTAGCTTGATGACTTCATAGCCCAGATGCTCGAAGATTCGTCGTATAATACGATTACGACCCAAGTGCAACTCTACCCCGATAGAAGTTTTTTCGGGATTGAGAATGGCTACTTTGTCCAGCAGAGCAATCCCGTCTGATAACAGTACGCCTTCTACGAGCTTTTGGTAGTCCTCTTCCTGGATAGGTTTGTTTAAATCTACCTGATAAATTTTGCTGACCTCGTAAGAGGGATGAGAAAGTTTTTGGGCAAGCTCTCCGTCGTTGGTAAAGAGCAGAAGCCCGGTGGTGTCACGGTCTAAACGCCCCACGGGGTAAATGCGTTCCTCACAAGCATTTCGTACGAGGTCCATCACGATCTTTCGTTCCTGAGGGTCGTCGGTGGTGGTAATATAATCTTTGGGTTTATTGAGCAGAATGTAAACGGGTTTTTCCTGTCGCAATTCGGCCTTGCCGTATTTGACCGAGTCGGAGGCCTTGATTTTATAACCTAGCTCGGTGATGACTTTGCCATTGACCGTGATTTTGCCCGCGGAGATTAGCTCGTCGGCTTCTCGGCGCGAACAGATGCCTGCGTCGGCGATGTATTTATTGAGGCGAATCAGTGTGTCTTTTTGGGAACGCTCCTCTTTGACCTTGGCTCGTGGGTTTTGGCGACGGGTTTGGTTGTTTTGGCGAGGATTTTTGTTGGCCTCGTTGGTTTTTTTCCGGCGGTTATTGCGGTTTTTCGGGGTGTTTTGGCTAAAAGATTTTTGCTTGGTATCCGTTTGGTCTTTCTTTTTTCTCCTGGGTTTTCCTTTTTGCTCCGAATTGGGCTTATTCTGGCTAGAAGCTGGGCGATTGCGAGGATGGGTATTGCGCTTCCTTTTAGAGTTTTTTTTGTCGGAGTTGGAATTAGATGGTTTTTGGCTCATTGGATTAATGAATATGATTTGGATGATAAAAAAAAGACAGTAAACTCTGAATTGGTTTCTGACTTTCCTAATAGATATAAAATCTTTTTTGAAATGATGCTGCAAAAATACAAAAAAATGCCTCGTTTTTGAGGCAGGACCTGAGAATTATACCTGCTCGGGTTTCTTTTAGAGGCAAAGCTTACATCTCAATTTGAAACCGAGAGTTGTTTTTGAGATACTAATTCCCTTTTTGGGATAAGATTTCATATTAGTATTTTGTAAATGCTTGATTATCAGTCTTAATTTTCGATGGCACAGCTTTGGCCTATAAGACAGTAAACAATGACACCCAAGATTAGAAAAAAAGACACCAAAAATTAACTCAACGCATCATGAAAAAGACACCCAAAACCGACCTTAAAATCAGCGAAATTAGAGAGCAGTTTCAAAAACTAGAAGACATCTCCAAGGAGTTTTCCTCTAAGATCGGAAAGCTCAAAAAAGATCAAGATGAATTCCAGAAATACATGAGACACAGAAATCTAGTACACTAAGCGTAATTTTCGGTTTTCAGTAAAAGATATACTCGAAAACTCTAGCGTGGCATCATAAAAATACACAAACTTTTTCGGGAACTTAGCTCAACGCCCGAAGTTCCGATTACACAACACACACTATTAATTATTTCCTCAAAGGTGCAGGAATCCTTTCTCAGCGAAGGGGTTCCTGTTTTTTTTGGTCAATGAACGGTCAGTTAGTAGGGTTCTCCCCCTTCCCAGCTAGCCTGAGCCACCTCTGTAGCTCGGTTACCCTATCTCCAAGCTCCATTGCCCCTCTTCTAAGACCAACTGACCCACCCCAAAAGCTCGGCTGGCCTATCTCCGAACTCGGACGGCCTATCTCTGAACTCGGACGGCCTATCTCAGAACTCGGCTGGCCTATCTCTGAACTCGGACGGCCTATCTCCAAGCTCGGCTGGCCTATCTCCGAACTCGGACGACGCGCCTTTTGTACCCCCCTAGCCTCTCTTGGAAGACCCCTATTCTGTCTTTGCTACCCCCTCCCCCTACCTCTGCTACTCCCCAAGCGCACCTTTTGTACCCCCCATGCGCACCTTTTGTACCCCCCTATTCTGTGTTTGAGGTAGGGGGGG
>CAZKBP010000015.1:0-121858 GCA_964551015.1 uncultured Cytophagaceae bacterium
ATAATGTCTTTTTGAAGCAAATTTTGCAAGAAGATGCCTACCTTTGGTTGCTCATTCCCGATTCAACTTTGGCGCAGTTTTCCCTGCGCTAATTGGTATGATTTAGTCAGGGGGCGGGCCGGGCCAAGGTTTGGGGATGTTGTCTCAAAGATTATCAGGAGCGAGAAAAAGTTTTGCTATGGGGGGGATGTCGGGTACATTTTGTCTCGGGAACCGTTTCACTCATTACCAAGCTCGAGGAGCTTGCTGATTTGGATTATATTCACGGGGGAGCTTTTTTTACCCACGTTTCCAATTTTCGCGAAGTAGGGCTTCTGCCGGAAGATTATTTTCTTTACTGGGAAGAAACAGATTGGTGTTATCGGGCGAAGAGGCAAGGAATTGAGCTAAAAGTTTGTCAAGAAGCCATTTGCTACGATAAAGTAGGAACCTCCATCGGAAGAGGATTCTTGGCAGAGTATTATTATAGCCTGAACGCGCTTCGTTTTGCTCATAAATACAAGCCCTGGTACATCGTCTCGATTTTAGGTTTTAATATTTTAAGAATCATCAAAAGGCTCTGGTTGGGGCGGTGGACACATACACGAGCCATTCTGAAGGCTATGGGGCATTTTTTGGCAGGCGGAAAAACAAAGATATAAAAGTGAGAATTATGCGAAGAATCAGGATTTTATTTTTTTGGTTGTTCAAATCTAAAAATAACGTAAAATGGACAGAACTTATTAGTTTCTTGTTCAAGCCTACCGTAGATCAAATCGCCAAACGATACATTGACAATATTGAACTACAAGAGGCTTATCAAATCCATTTCTCTACGATTCCTCATCCGCTCTATTGGCCGAAGCGTTTTCCAATTGAAGGGGTTTATCAAGTGACTTCTGAGACTTTTGATCAAGATGACTGGCATTATTACCAGAAAAAAGGAACACAGATTGAAAAAGGAGAGCAATTACTAGATATTGGCACAGCTGAGGGTTTATTTTCGCTCACAGTAGCAGAGCGCTGCGAGCGACTTATTTTAGTAGAGCCAAACCCTGATTTCGTGGAAGCCTTGGAAAAAACTTTTCGTCCCTTTTCCGAAAAAGTAAAAATCATACAGAGTGCCTTGGGAGATCGCGACCGGGATATGTACATGTCGGAGGGAGATTTAGCGGGTCAACTACGAGAAAAAGGAGAAGCTGGGCAAAAAATCCAAGTGAGGAAAGTAGATAGCCTCATTACTTCCGAAGAAAAAATCACTTACCTCAAAGCCGACATAGAAGGCTATGAATGGCAGATGCTCACGGGAGCGAAAGAAACTATTCAGCGAAACAAACCCAAAATTGCCATTACTAGCTATCATACGGAGAACATAGCCAAGGATATGATTGAGCTTGTGCTGAGCTATGTGCCAGAGTATCGCTATTTTATAAAAGGCATTCATCAGAATACGGGAAAACCCGTGATGATTCATTTTTACTTGTGAGACAATCAAACGCGGGTTGACCATGCGCATAAATGTGTTTTTATTACTAGGCTTTATCTATTTCTTCTTAAACGGTTTTGCGCTTCCTCAGGGCTTATTGTACACGACTTTGCTCACTCCCTTTTTTTATCTGTGGATGATTCGCAGAGGAGCCAAACTGGTTATTTTTAAGTTCTTAGTGGCTACTTTGCCTTTTGTGTTGATTCATCTTTGGCTGGGGGTGGAAGTGTATTATTATTTTCGGTCATACATTTTGTTTTTTACGTTTTATATTTTCTGCTATGCTTTTTGGTACATGACTCGTTTTTATAGACACTTTGGGTTTTTATTTTCCGCGATTGTTTGGAGCAATTTTGCACTGACCTTGCTGGCATTGGTGATCCTTTTTACTCCTTTTTGGGATATTTTTTGGGATTACTGGCGAGATTCACCTAGTAATCAACTGCGCTATCGTCTGGCAATGCTCACCTACGAACCTTCTTACTACGCAACACTCCTCGTACCTTTGACGGGATTCTATATCTTAAGATTATTAGCACAACCTCTGCAATGGCGGGCTTGGTTGATGGTGATGTTCTCTATTTTACCCATGTTTTTGTCTTTTTCTTTGGGGGTAATAGCGAGCTTGGCAGTGGCAACGGGTATTTTTTTCCTGTCAGTTTTGCTCAGGCGTTTTGTGGACAAGAACATTTTGCAATCCTTTCTGATCCTGAGCTTTGCCATTACCTTAGCGGCCATCATTTTATTAGTTATTTATCCTAATAATCCACTTTACCTCAGGATCGCGGATGTGTTTCAGGGAGAAGATTTGTCGGGGAAGGCACGTACCATCTATGCTTTTGATTTGTCTTACCAGATCATAGCACAGAAGAGCATTTGGTTTGGGATTGGTTTTGGGCAGGTAAAAATACTTGGGGAGGGTTTGATTAGAGAATTTTATCAATATCCGCCGGGCGTAGGTGTGATTGCCTTGCCTAACACCTTGGCCGAGACCCTGGCGGTGTTTGGTATTTTGGGTTTGTTATTAAGATTGGTAGCAGTGTTGGTCTTATTCTTCAGGTGTAGCGTTTGGCAAAACCATTACCAGTTGCTGATGTTTTCACACGTATTCATCTATCAATTCACGGGGAGTTTTTATATCAACGTGGCCGAATATGTAATTTGGATTTTGGCTTTTAGCAAAGTTTTCCCCGAGTTTGATTGGCGGAGAAGAACCACCTATGCAAACCAAGATAGATACGTGTGAAAGAAACTGGAGATTAGCTTAATCCTCTATAAACACTCCTCACTTAAGCCGCCTTCAGATGACTTAGCTTTGACTTTTCAAATCTCTCGCGGGCGTAGTCAAGGGTAATAACAAAGTTTTTGACATCTTTCATAGAAGGTACATCAAACATGGCATCGTTCATAATGGCCTCACAGACAGAGCGTAAGCCTCTGGCTCCTAGCTTAGAATCCATAGCTTTTTCTACGATATAATCTAAGGCCGCGTCTTCAAAAGAAAGTTCTACTCCTTCCAAGGCAAATAGCTTTTTGTACTGCTTGATCAAAGCATTTTTGGGCTCTGTCAAAATCTTGCGAATGGTTTCTTGGCTTAATGGCTGCAAATAAGTAATCACAGGAATTCGACCTACTAATTCGGGAATCAAACCAAAGGATTTGAGGTCTTGCGAGGTTACGTATTGAAGCAGATTTTCGGTATCAATCTCTGGGCCTTCTTCCTCATTAGCAAAACCCACGGGGCGAGTCTTGATACGGCTTCCAATCAACCGCTGAATACCATCAAAAGCACCACCACAGATAAACAAGATATTATCCGTGTTGATTTGTACCAACTTTTGCTCAGGATGTTTGCGGCCACCTTGTGGGGGCACGTTTACATTAGAGCCTTCCAGCATTTTGAGTAAGGCTTGCTGGACGCCCTCACCGCTCACATCGCGCGTAATGGAAGGATTATCAGATTTGCGAGCGATTTTATCAATTTCATCAATATAAACAATACCACGCTCGGCGGCTTCTACATCATAATCAGCCGCTTGTAAAAGATGGGTTAATACGTTTTCTACATCTTCGCCCACGTAGCCTGCTTCCGTCAGCACGGTGGCATCGGCAATACAAAAAGGCACTTGGAGAATCTTGGCTAGGGTTTTGGCCAGATAAGTCTTGCCGGTTCCTGTTTCTCCGACCATCACGATATTGGACTTCTCGATAATAATATCATCCTCATCGTCCTTTTGCATCAATCGCTTGTAATGATTGTACACGGCCACGGTCAGCACCTTTTTCGCGTCGTCCTGCCCCACTACGTATTGGTCCAGGTGGGTTTTCATTTCGGCGGGCTTAATCAGGTTAAACTTGGGAGGGGGGCCATCGGACTTTACCTTCATTTCTTCCAAGACAATTTGATGGGCCTGGAAGATACATTCATCGCAGATATGACCATTCAGTCCTGATACCATAATGAGGACTTCATTCTTTTTCTTTCCACAGAAGGAACAAACAATTTGAGGCATAATATTACTAAGTGTATGAGGATATGGTTTTGGTATAAATACAATGAACGTCTCATACGCTCATTGTAATGGACTCTTGGTCAGGGAAAGACAGGGAAGAATAGCTTTCTATTCTCTCATCAACACTTCATCGATAAGACCGTATGCTTTGGCATTTTTGGCTGTCATCCAATAATCTCTATCTGAATCTTGCTCTACTTCCTCGACGTTTTTACCACTATGACGAGCAAGAATATCGTAAAGTTCATTACGGATGCTTAGAAGTAAATTGGCTGAGATTTCAATATCAGAAGCTTGGCCACCTGCTCCTCCCATGGGTTGGTGAATCATCACGCGTGCGTGCTCTAAGGCTGATCGTTTCTCAGGAGTTCCACCGGCTAGCAAAATGGCTCCCATAGAAGCGGCCAAACCTGTGCAGATAGTTGCCACATCTGGCTTGATGTATTGCATGGTATCGTAGATACTAAGCCCAGCATAAACCGATCCTCCGGGACAATTGATGTAAAGGAGGACATCTTTCTTGGGGTCTAAGGATTCTAGAAAGAGCATTTGGGCAACAATGATATTGGCAAACTCATCATTAATCGGCAAACCGAGGAAAATGATACGGTCGGCCATCAAACGCGAAAACACATCTACCTCTGCAAAGCGCATTTGACGCTCTTCAATCACAGAGCGGGTCATGTTTTCTACCTGATCTATATATTTATCTACACGTAATCCGTTGATTCCCTTTCCTTTTACTGCGTAGTCACGGAATTCTTTCGTTTGTAGTTCGCTCTTGATAGAATCTTGATGGAGGCTGGTGATGTTATATTTATTAAATCCTTGATGATTGCTCATAATTATACAATTTATTTCTACAAAAGTAAAAAAAAAGCCCTTTGTAGCAAAGGACTTTTACATAATGCTTTGATAACATTGGGATTAGGCAAATAGTTTTTCGAATTCTTCACGGCTGATCTCGGCCTCGGTTGCGTCCACTTGATTTCTAAGATGATCCATCACTTTGTCTTGGAGAACCTGATTGATCAACTGTTGCGCGTTTTTGCCATCTTCACTTTGCAGGTAGTTTTGCACCATCGTATCCATATACTGTTGCATTTCAGGGCTTTGAGGTAAGTAACCACCGAACTGGCTGAGGATCATTTGGCGGGCTTTCTGTTCTACTTCGGCTTGCTCGACCTTGATCTCAGCTTCTTTCACGATTTTTTCTTTAATCAAATCCCAGCGCAGTCCTTTGGCAAACTCATCGTATTCTTCTTCTATCTCTTCGCGCTCAAATTTTCCTTCATTAGCTTGCACTAGCCAGTCTTTAAGAAACTCATCGGGAAGTGTTATCTCGGTTTTTTCCAGAATTTGCTTTTGAATTTGCTGATAGACATAGCTTTCTGCCTCACGCTTGTAATTTTCAGCAATGGTATTATTAACTTTTTCTAAAAACTGTTCTTCGGTCGCGATTTCATCATCGGGGAAGACTTTTTGGAAAAATTCCTCATTCAGCTCGGCTAGTTCCGTATGGCTAATGCTCTCGATAGTAAATTCAAAATCACCTTCTAAGGCTTCGGCTTCTTCTTGGCTGATACCCGTGGCTAGACTGATTCCTTTAGCTCCAGTCTTGAAGAGATTTTGGATATTATCAATAGGAATCGTATCTCCGGCTTTGAAACCAATAAATTGATCTACTACTTCTTCATTTAGTTGATTGAGTGGCAGAAGTATATTATGATGGAAAGAAGGCTCTTGTGGCTCCTCTGTTTCTGGGGTTTCTTCTGCTGTTGCTGAGGTTTCAGACGAGGTGGCTTCCACTTTTTTGAGGTCTCCTTTCACGAAATCGCCTGCTTCACTCGTTTCTACCTCGCTGGTGTCGCCGTATTGTCTGCGAATATTCTCGATAATCTCCTGCACCTGACTTTCATCTTGGGTGATTTGATAATTGGTGACCTCCAACTGCTCTAAGTCATAATTAAACTCGGGTACGATGCCAATCCTGTAAGAAAACTCGAACTCCTGTCCAAAATCAACTTGGGGGAGGTCATCCATCACGGGCAGAGGTTCACCCACTACTTTCAACTCCTTTTCTCGGAGATACTCATAGAGCGATTTGGAGAGAATCTGGTTAATTTCTTCCAAAAGGATACTTTTCCCGTACATTCGCTTCACAATCGCAGGAGGTACTTTGCCAGGTCGAAAGCCTTTGAGTTGAATTTGCTTGCTGTAAGCTTTGATTTTTTTTTCAACCTCTGGTTGATAATCTGCTTCATTTAGCTTAATTTTAATCAGAGCGTTGGTTGGGCTTTGTTGATCTAGATCAATGTTCAAGGTGTTCAAAGAATTTAAGTTGGAATGATGCAGTTAGCCTCTAAAAATGGAGAGAGAGGCCAAAGAGTGGTGCGGATGGAGGGAGTCGAACCCCCACGCCTTGCGGCGCTAGATCCTAAGTCTAGTGCGTCTACCAATTCCGCCACATCCGCTTATCACAATTGGAGTGCAAATTTAGTAAGTAATTTTTCATCCGCAATACTATTTTCATTTTATTTTTGAAGAGATTATAATTTCATAAGTAAATCATTCATAGATCACATCAAACCCCTTCCATCATCATCATCCTGACGAAGCTCTGCCTTAACCGATGGAGCGCTTCAAAAAGTAAAAATGCTAAAAAACCACAACGCTATGCAAGCACTGGACTTGGAAGAAGAAAAGAAAGAAATCCTTAGACAATACCGAAAACTCAGACGCAGCGTCCAACCCTATCTCAAAGTGGGAGATGCCGAATTAATTCGTAAAGCTTTTTCCGTAGCACTGGAAGGGCATAGGGAGATGCGTCGCAAAAGTGGTGAACCCTACATCCTACATCCCATTGCCGTGGCTCAAATCGTATTGGATGAAATCAATCTAGGCCCTACCGCGGTGGCTGCTGCCCTGCTACACGATGTGGTAGAAGATACAGAATGGACACTCGAGGATATTGAGCGTGAATTTGGTACTAAAATCGCCAAAATTGTAGATGGCGTTACCAAAATACAATCCTCTAATAAGTTTGAACTCAATTTAGGAGTGTCACAACAGGCTGAGAATTTTCGCAAGATGATTCTCACGCTCTCTGATGACGTAAGAGTGATCCTCATTAAGTTGGCCGACCGCTTGCACAATATGCGTACGCTGGGCAGTATGGAGCGTAACAAACAGCTCAAAATCGCCTCGGAGACAATTTATATCTACGCCCCGCTGGCGCACCGCTTAGGACTCTACAAAATTAAAACTGAGCTAGAAGATTTACATCTCAAGTACAGCCGAACGGAGGTCTACCGAGAGATTGCCGAAAAGCTCAACAAAACCAAAGAACAAAGAAGTCGTTTTATTCAAGAGTTTATTACCCCTCTGCATGAGGCCGTGGAAAAGGCTGGCTTTGAAGCTCGTATTTTTGGTCGCCCTAAATCCATCTATTCGATTTGGAATAAAATGCAAAAGCAGAATATCCCTTTCGAGCGCATTTACGATCTATTTGCCATCCGCATCGTGATTGATTCAGAGGGAATCCACGAAAAACCAGACTGTTGGCGGGTCTACTCACTCGTGACGGATTTTTATAAACCCAACCCAGACCGTCTGCGAGACTGGATCAGCAACCCCAAAGCCAATGGCTACGAGTCGCTCCACACCACGGTCATGGGGCCAGAAGGCAAGTGGGTAGAGGTGCAAATCCGCACCGCACGTATGGATGAAATTGCCGAAAAAGGTTATGCTGCTCATTGGAAATACAAGGAGCAGGGCAAGAATCAAACGACCAAGGAATCTGGCTTAGACACTTGGGTACGAACCATCCGCGAACTGCGTGAGCAAAACAAAGACCTGAGTGCTACTGAGTTCATTAGCAACTTCCGCTCTAATTTTTTTAGTGAAGAGGTTTTTGTCTTTACCCCCAAAGGTGATCTCAAAAGTTTGCCGAATGGGGCTACAGTATTGGATTTTGCCTTTGAAATTCACACCGAAATTGGAACCAGTTGTCTGGGGGCAAAAGTTAACCAAAAACTAGTCCCGCTGAGTCATAAGCTTCGCAATGGGGATCAAATCGAGATTATCACTTCTAAGCAAGCCAAGCCCAATGCAGATTGGCTTCGCTTCGTGGTAACGGCGCGTGCCAAAACTAAGATCAAAGACTACATTCGCCACGAGCGCAAACAGTTTATTGTCAAAGGTAAAGAGTTGGTTCAAACCAAATTCAAAAGAGCTGATTTTGAATTTAATGACCAGAATCAAAACGAACTGAGGCAGTTCCTTGGGTTTAAAAGCCTGTCAGACCTCTTTTATGACATTGGCCGAGGTTACATCAATACCAAGCAAATTAACAAGTATATTGCTTGGAAAAACAAACGCAAGGTAGCACTCGAGAAGAAAGCAAATCAAAACCATAGCAATGGCAGCACGGTCAAAACCCAGACGCATCACCACTTTTCTAAATCTGATACGCTGGTCATTGGCGACGAAAGCAATATGCAATATTCGCTGGCTAATTGCTGTAATCCCATTCCAGGAAATGACGTATTTGGCTTTATTACCGTGAACGACGGTATTAAGGTACATCGCACGGATTGCCCCAACGCGGTGGAACTCATGTCGAATTATGGTTATCGGGTCATCAAGACCGTTTGGAAGTCACAGCGGGAACTGCTCTTTCAGGTTGAGCTGAAGATCATCGGAACTGACCGGATTGGCTTGGTGCGCGACGTTACGCAAGTGATTTCTAGTGATATGAAAGTAAATATCAATGCCATTGACGTAGGAATCACCGATGAAGGAATCTTTGAAGGCTCCATCAAACTCTACGTACGTAATAAAGATCACCTGGAAACCTTAATGGATAAGTTGAATAGCATAGAAGGGGTTGAGTCAGTCAATCGCTTCGACCATAATGATTGAGTCATTACACGAGCAGGTCTAGCTTGATTCAAACCTTTTAAATAAGTGGAAATATCCTATATTTGTAAAAATGAAAGATATGTCAGTAGAAGTTAATACATTAGAAGAAGTTAAGAAAATATTCATCGCCTATCTAGAGAGGAAAGCCTTGCGCAAAACCCCCGAGCGATTTGCGATTTTGGAGGAAATCTACACTCGAGGAGGGCATTTTGATGTAGAATCGCTCTACATCAGTATGAAAAATAAGAATTATCGGGTAAGCCGAGCTACGGTTTATAATACCTTGGATATTTTGGTGGATTGTGATCTGGTGGTCAAACATCAATTCGGGAAAAACTTAGCACAATACGAAAAAGCTTATGGTTATAAGCAGCACGATCATTTGATCTGTACCGAATGTCATAAGGTAATTGAGTTTTGTGATCCACGTATTCAGAATATTCAGTCTATGGTGGGCGATTTACTGAAGTTTAATATTGTCCATCATTCTCTGATTTTTTATGGAGAGTGCCAAAAAGAGCGCTGTGAAAACCGAAATCTATGAAATTTACTCACCAGCATCAGGAAGGCGTGTTAATCATTCGTATTGAGGAGAGCTTGATCGAGTCAGATATAGACCCGCGTCTTCGTTATGTTATAGAGGAAAGTATTGCGGATCAAATCCTGCTCTGCGCGGTTGACCTAGCGGAGGTGAAACATATTAATAGCGCGGGTATGTCTATTCTGATCCGAATGCTTACTAAATTTCGCTACAATGGGGGTGAAATGGCACTCATCCAGCCCTCTGAAAATATACGGAAGTTGCTCATCATTACCAAATTAATTGCTATCTTCAATATTGCACAAGATCAGAAGGAAGCCATCCAATGGCTCAAAGAAACCGAAGCTTAGGCTCCTGTTCTTAATTCCTGTCCATAAAAAACAAATCTTCATCTTTATTTAAATTAAACATACAGATTTATGCGTGTTAATGTATTGCTTGGATTACAGTGGGGCGACGAAGGCAAAGGAAAAGTCGTTGATTTTCTGGCCCCCAAATATCAGGTGGTGGCTCGTTTTCAGGGAGGTCCTAACGCAGGACATACGCTAGAATTTGACGGGATCAAGCACGTGTTGCACCAAATTCCTTCAGGCATTTTTCACCAAGGGATCAAAAACATCGTGGGCAATGGCTTAGTCATTGACCCCGTGGTATTCCGAAAGGAAATAGAGTCTCTACAAAAGTTTGACTTAGATTTAGCTCAAAATCTCTTTATCTCCAAAAAAGCACATCTCATTCTACCGACGCATAAATTCTTGGATGCCGCTTACGAACAGCTCAAAGGAGACAAAAAAATAGGTTCTACCCTGCGAGGCATTGGCCCCACCTACCAGAGCAAAATTGCACGGGTGGGCTTGCGGATTGGTGATATTCCTAGTCCTCATTTTCAAGAAAAGTACGATGAATTGAGCAGTAAACACAAGCAGTTATTAGCACATCTAGATTATCAATACGATTCCGAAGAGGCAGAACAAGAATTCTTAGAAGCAGTGGCTTTTATCAAAGAACTGAACTTGGTAGATTCGGAATATATGATCAATCAAGCCCTACAAAATAAAGAAAACGTACTAGCCGAAGGCGCACAGGGGTCTTTATTGGATATTGATTTTGGCTCTTATCCTTATGTGACCAGCTCCAATACGATCGTGGCGGGAGCTCTGACAGGTTTAGGCATTGCCCCACAACACATCGGTGAAGTCTTTGGTATTTTTAAAGCCTATTGTACCCGGGTGGGGAGTGGCCCTTTTCCTACTGAACTGGAGGGTGCCGAGGGAGAAGAACTGCGCAAAATTGGGAATGAATTTGGAGCTACTACGGGGCGACCACGCCGCTGTGGTTGGCTGGATCTACCCGCTCTCAAGTACGCTTGCATGCTCAATGGCACCACCCAACTCCTGATGATGAAAGCCGATGTGCTCAATGGCTTTGAAACCATTCGGGTTTGCACGCATTACCGGATGCCCGACGGGAGCCTCACCGACCAACTGCCCTACTGCCTTAATGAAGTACAAGTAGAACCCATTTACAAAGACCTGAAAGGCTGGAACTGCTCTTTGGCAGGAATTCGTGAATTTGATGAGATGCCCAGAGAACTGTCAGACTACATAGCTTTTATCGAAGAAGAAGTCCATGTGCCAATCACGCTCGTTTCTATTGGGCCGGATCGTACTCAAACCATTATGAAGCATGAGATGACGTTGGGTTGAGATTATAACCAAAAATAATCTATCAAACCATGTCTTTATTGCTAAATCGAAGATCAATTCAGGTAGCAGAATACCACAGAATGACCTAAGTGGGTATTTTGGAAGAAAAAGGCATCGAGCTAATTCAAGGGGAAATTATCAAAATGAGCCCGATTAGGAGCGAACACACCGCTCTTGTCAACTATCTCGCACTGCTGTTGAATTAGATCAAGGTTGTACTTCCAAGCAATACATCACCGGCCTGCTGCCTTGTCGGCCTACCTTTACTAAGTCGGCCCGACCGTCGAGGTTGGTATCAAAAGTATCAAACTTGGAGAAGCCAAAATAATCAACCCAAGGAACCTCTGTTTTGAAATCTTGGTGAGGCTCGAAGTGGTCTCCTCGGTTGAGGGCTATGCCCAGAGACACTTGTTTCAAACCCGCGCGAATGAAGAGGTCAGCCCGCCCATCGCCGTCAAAATCTTCGGTGTCAAAATGGCGAATGTCTCTCAGATGGAGCCATTCGGGGATGCTAAAATGGTTTTCTTTATCAAAAATAACAGTACTGAGGTCGGATTTGGCCGTGTAAATCACTTCCAGTTCTCCTCCCAACCACATCATCACCAAGTCATCGGTGCCATCGCCATTGATGTCAGCCCAGTCCATTTTGAGGTAATCGTCTAGGTTATCATCTTCCTGACTGGCTGAAAGCATTTTTAGGGCAATCAGCCGTACAGCTTGCGCGAAGCTATTTTCTGAGTAAAGCATTTTAGATTCGCAGAGAATAAATTGGCGGTGGTGATTATTGAGGGCAAAGGCAAACTTGAGATCACTCTTCCAATAACCTTCTGTGTATTGAGAGAAAATAACGTCGCTAAACCCATCGCCATTCACATCCGCCACATCTAGCTTGGTCTGAGAGCTAAACCACGCCAAGGTGGTAGGGAGCTTTATTTTTCGCGCTTTTTCTTCAAAGATCAACTTGCCTTCTGCACTTTTTTTTCCGTAAAAGATGTAGCTCTGGTAATCCTGACCCCACCAGACCTCATCACGAATTTCAATCATATCTTCTAATCCATCTCCATTAAAATCGCCAAAACCCCGTTTTTGGGCATAAGCGGTTTCTGCCGGTAAAGGTCTAAGTTGAGCGGAAGCGAAGGTGATTGGTGCCGGAAAAGCTTGCAAGCTTTGGGTGCGTTTACTTTCATTCCAGTGGTCTCCTATATAATAAAATAACACCGCCAGCCACAGGAAAAAAGGATAGATTAATACCAGAAAACCAACCAAAAGAGGAGACGCAAACCACTGGCGACGCCAAAAGGACAGCACAAGGAATATTAACAGAACAAGCAGTGCTATTCCAGAAACTAAGAGGGCAAAACCTATAGAAGCTTCAAAGCGGTGCATACAACAAGACCATTTTGACTAAATAATTATAATTTCATAAGGAGAATTGACCCGCCACTACTCCAGCTCTAGCACCAAATCATCTTGCTCCACCATACTGCCACCTTCTAAGGTGATATGCTTGACTACACCAGCCTTGGGAGCAGAGATGGTGGTTTCCATTTTCATGGCTTCAATCACGAAGAGAGGCGTATTTTCCTTGACTTTTTGACCTTTTTTGACCAAAACTTCGGCGAGTTTTCCTTGCAAAGGCGCACCCACTTGACTATCGTCGTCAGATTTGACCTTGGTATTTTTGATGGTTTTTACCACGGCACTTTTATCTTGAATAGAGACTTGACGGGTTTGCCCATTGAGTTCGAAGGCCACGGTACGCATGCCCTTTTCGTCGGGGTCTAGTACATATTGAAGTCTGATAATCAGAGTTTTGCCCTCATCCAAACGGATAAAGATTTCTTCTCCTTCTTTCAAACCAAAGAAAAAAGCCGTGGTTGGAATATAAGAAACATCGCCAAAATCCTGTAAGAATTGATGATACTGCTCGAAAACTTTGGGGTAAAGCTCATAAGATAAGAAATCTTCAAAAGCATAGTACTTCCCAAATTTTTCCTGAAAATCAGCCAAGCCCTGCTCAAAATCAATGGGCTTCAAGTGCTGATTGGCTCGGCCTTCAATGGGTTTTTCGTCTTTGAGTACAATCTTTTGCAAGGCTTCTGGAAAGCCACCGAAGGGCTGGCCTAGATTTCCTTTAAAAAAATTAATGACTGATTCAGGAAAAGAAAGCGCTTGCCCTCGAGCCAGAATATCCTCTTCGGTCAGATCATTAGAAGTCATAAACATGGCAAAATCACCCACTACTTTCGAGCTGGGCGTTACCTTTACAATATCGCCAAACATCCGGTTGGCGGTGATGTAGTTCTTTTTGACTTGCTCGAATTTGTCTAGCAAGCCCAATGCCTCGGCCTGAGGGCGTAAGTTTGAGTATTGCCCCCCGGGAATTTCGTGTTCATACACTTCGGCCGTTCCCGCCTTCAAGCCCGACTCGAAGGGATAATAATATTCTCGCACGATTTCCCAGAATTGCGCAAAATCATTGAGAGAACTTAAATTCATCGGATTTTCTCGCTCCTGTCCTTGCATCATCGCCACGATAGAATTAAAGTTGGGTTGAGAAGTCAATCCCGACATAGAGCTTAGCGCCACATCTATAATGTCTACTCCAGCCTCGATGGCTTTGATATAAGTGGCCGATTGGATAGAAGAGGTATCGTGGGTATGGAGGTGAATGGGAATGTGAATGGCTTTTTTCAATTCTTGAATCAACATCTCCGCAGAATAAGGCTTCAACAAACCCGCCATATCTTTAATAGCCAGTAGATGCGCCCCTTCATCTTCCAGTTGGCGAGCCAAATCCAGATAGTATTGAAGCGTATATTTGTTATTTCGAGGATTGAGAATATCGCCCGTGTAGCTGATGGCTGCTTCCGCCAAGGCTTCGGTACGCTCTCGGACGGTACGGATGCTGACTTTCATATTTTCTACCCAATTAAGCGAGTCGAAAATACGGAAGATGTCAATGCCATTTTCCCATGATTTTTCAATGAATTTCTCGATCAGATTATCAGGATAAGCCTTGTAGCCCACGGCGTTGGAGCCACGGAGGAGCATTTGGAGCAAAATATTAGGCATTCTTTCTCGGAGAGCTTGCAAGCGCCCCCAAGGGTTTTCTTTCAAAAATCGCAAACAGACATCAAAGGTAGCCCCGCCCCAGACTTCCATCGAGAAGATTTGTGGGTGATTCTGGGCATAGCTACGCGCCACCCGCAACAAGTCAATACTGCGTACTCGGGTAGCTAACAAAGATTGATGAGCATCTCGGAAAGTAGTATCGGTGTATTGAATCGTTTTTTCGTTTTTGAGCCAATCTATGAATTTATCCCGACCTAGCTCGGTGAGCTTGTCTTTGGTGCCGGGAGGAAAACCCTCATAACGACTGAACTTTGGCACTTCGGCGTGTCGAAAAGTAACCCTAGGGTCATTGTAGCGCACATCAGGATGCCCATTCACGATCACATCAGCAAGGTAATGCAAGGTTCGGGTTGCTCGATTGAGGCGGCGGGGCATATTGAACAATTCGGGGTACTGTTCAATAAAACTGACCGTGGCTTTTCCAGAAATAAACACGGGATGGGCGATCACATTCATCAAAAAACCAATGTTGGTCTTGACTCCACGAATCCGAAACTCTTCTAGGGCGCGGGATAGTCGTTCGCCGGCTCCCCAGAGCGTCCGACCCCAGGCGGAGACTTTGACCAGAAGCGAATCAAAGAAGGGCGAAACCTTCATCCCAGCGTAGGCACTTCCTGCGTCTAGGCGAATCCCAAAGCCAGCTCCATTTCGGTAAGCAACGATGGTTCCGTAGTCGGGCTTGAAATTATTTTCGGGGTCTTCGGTGGTAATGCGACACTGGATTGCATAGCCACTACACGTAACATCGCCTTGCCAGCGGATAAAAATTTCCTTATCCGAAAGCTTATGGCCTTGTGCAATCAAAATTTGCGAGCGAACAATATCAATGCCCGTAATCTCTTCGGTGATGGTATGCTCTACCTGGACACGAGGATTTACTTCTATAAAAAAGGCTTCATGATCTGAATTGACCAAAAACTCTACCGTGCCTACTTTGGTGAAGTTCACTTGTTTGCAAATAGCTAAGGCATAATCATAAACCTTTTGCTTGGTTTCTTTGGGAAGAACAGGGCTAGGAGCGATCTCGACTACTTTCTGGAAGCGTCTTTGCACCGAACAATCGCGCTCGAAGAGGTGAACCATGTTACCATAATTATCGGCCATGATTTGCACCTCGATGTGCTTGGGTTCCTCAATAAACTTTTCTAAAAAAATCGTGTCATCCCCAAAGGCTTTTCCAGCTTCTTGTTTGGCCTCGGTAAAAGCGTTCTTGAGTTGTTTTTCGTCACGCACGACCCGCATACCGCGGCCTCCTCCCCCCGCAGCCGCTTTGACAATGACGGGATAGCCGATGCGCTCGGCCTCCTGTTTGGCAATTTTGAAGGAAGATAAATTCTCTTGACTATCTTCAATGACCGGAACGCGGGCTTCTCGAGCTACTTTTTTGGCAGCTACTTTATCACCCAATTGCTCCATCACCTCGGGGTCAGGGCCGATAAAAATAATGCCTTCCTCCTGACAACGACGAGCAAAATGAACATTCTCAGAAAGAAAACCATAGCCCGGATGGATGGCATCTACTTCTCTTATTTTGGCGAGATTCAGAATTTCTTCTATATCCAGATAAGGCTTAAGCGGATCATCATTGCGCCCGATTTTGTAGGCTTCGTCTGCTTTGTAACGGTGCAGTGAATAGCGATCTTCAAAGGTAAAAATAGCCACGGTTCGAATCTTAAGTTCGGAGGCGGCTCTGAGTACACGAATGGCGATCTCGCCTCGATTGGCGACGAGGAGCTTATTAATTTTGTGAAGTTGTCTGGGTGCTTGGGTCATGGGAAGATGATTGCTTTCTCATTTTAAAAAGTGCCTAAAGCTATGAAAAAAAAAGGAAAGGCTTTTTAGAAAAAAGCTTACAAGAGAGAATTTTACCTAGCCAAAATTCGTAACTTGGCTTTCTCCTACATTTTATCCAATTTAGACAAAAAAGCACACAGGGATGTTTAAAAAAATTTTACTTTTGGTTTTGGCTTCGCTCTTGGTGTTGACGGGTATTGTTTTTTACAAGGCCACCACCCTTTCTTCTCTTCAGATGGAGGTAACTCCCGCAAAGGAGCTAGAAGTGCCAGAAGGAGTCTTTGCTAGATTATCACGAGCCATTCAGATTCCCACGATTTCTTATGACGATCGGGAGCAGATTGATTACACCGCTTTTGATTCTATTCAGAATTATATCCAAGACCAATATCCACTGGTAGATTCTCTTTTGGAGAAAAAAGTGATTGCTCAATATAGTTTGCTCTACACCTGGCGAGGCCAAAACGCTGATGAGCCACCCGTGGCGATGCTGGCACATTTGGATGTTGTACCTGTGGCAGAAAAAGAACCTGAGGAACAAGAAAATATACAAGCCGTGGGACATTCGCGCGAGGTTTGGAAGTACCCTCCTTTCTCTGGCCAGATCACCAAAGATTATATCTGGGGAAGGGGTTCGCTGGATGATAAAATGAACGTTTTTGGAATGCTGGAAGCCGTAGAAATGCTCCTTGAAACCGGTTTCCAACCCTCCAGAACCATATACCTAGCCTTCGGGCACGACGAAGAAATCGGGGGCAGTGAAGGCGCAGCCCAAATTGCACGATACCTAGCGGAGAAAAACACGCGATTAGCCTGTGTCTTAGACGAAGGGCTTTTTATCTTGGATGGAATGATGCCTGGCATTCAACAACCTGTGGCCTACATTGGTGTAGCCGAGAAGGGATTTGTCAATATAAAATTGCGTGTTGCTTCCAGTGGCGGGCATTCTTCCCGACCGCCCCGCGAAACGGCCATCGGAATTTTGAGCAAAGGAATTGCCCGCTTGGAAGACCATCGCTTTTCGGGCAGTATTTCGGGAGCAACCGAGGCTACCTTAGATTACCTAAGTCCTGAAATGGATTGGGGAACACGGATTATTTTCGCGAATCGTTGGCTTCTGAATCCTTTCTTGCTCTATTTGATGGGGCAAAATACCTCTACCAATGCTACCATCCGCACAACCATTGCCCCCACGATGTTGGAAGGCAGCCCCAAGGCCAATGTATTGCCCACGGAAGCCAAAGCCGTGATTAATTTCAGAATTAAGCCAGGAGAAACCGTAGAAAGTGTCTTGGCTGAAGTCAAAGCCGTATTGAACGATGAGCGCATTCAAGCCGAAGCGATGAGCCGAGGTTTTGACGGGAATGACCCTTTGCCGCTATCTGATTTATCGTCTGAGAGCTTTCAGACTTTGCACCGCACCGTGAAGGAGATTTTCCCAGAAGTACTCGTGGCACCCGCTTTGATGATCGCGGGAACCGACTCTAAGCATTTTCAAAAGCTCACCCAAAATATTTACCGCTTCAGCCCCATCCATCTGAGTCAGGACGAATTAGATGGTTTTCACGGGATTAATGAGCGTATTTCCAAGGAAAATTACCGACAAGTAATCCGTTTTTATGTCCAGTGGATGAAGAATTTGAATCAAAAATAACCTCTTGAATCTTCAAATCTGCTAGATTTCAAAAACCTAGCAGATTGATAAGCGGGGCTAAAAATTTTTATAATAATCTCGGAGCCATCGTGTCAAGTCACTATAGATGGGTTGGGTGAAGCCCTCGAAAAGCTTCTGTTTTTCAGGAGGATTGATCTCCTTTCTGCGGCAGAGGCCGTATTGCTCGTCGCTCAAAGCTCGGCGGTCGCCTTGGTAAGTGGCCCAGCTATATTGCCAAATATCCTGTCCCTCAAAACTTTCATTGCGGAGTAGATTCTCGGTGGTAGCATCATAAACCAGCGCGGTAACGCGGCCTTTGGAAATGAGCTTTTTATTAAAAGTGCGTAATTTGGCTTCTACGGTTCCATAAACGGGTTTTTCTTCGCCTTCCACTTCCACTGTGCCCGTTTTGACGCTATCCTTGCGGATGGTTTCCTCTTTTTCGTAGATATGGCTTTCTCCTACTTGAAAATCTTCAAACTGTACCTGTACAATATGGTCGGGATAAACACGCTCAGCTTCGGCTTCTCCTGCTGTGTAAAACTCCACGAATTCATCTATATTTCTTTGTTTTAGATACTGGATAATATCATTTTGGAAAGCTTCTGCATTCAAATTATAAAAGCGTGAAGGAAGCACGAAAGGTTCATAGACCACTTTGAGGGTAGCGGCTCGTTTGGCAGTTTCTATTTTTTCATTGACTTCACGAAAATTTGGAACATATCGCTGACTTTTTACAAAATGAAAATAAGCTTCTTTGGCCTTAGCACGCAGCCCCTGACCCAAAGCCAATTCTCCGGCTTGATAGTACTCGGCCGCCGCTTTTTCACGAGCACGACTTAACTCTTGGTACTTCCCCACGGGATTAGGAATGACCTGTAAGGCTCCTGGGGCACGACGAATTTCTTCATACATCCGGTTAATTTGTTCGTAATAATTGACAACTTTTGCCCATTTAAAGGGGTAATTCGTGCGTAAAGTATTCTCGATATCCATCTCGATGGTTTGGAGAGCCAGCGGATATGCCGTTCTTAAAGCTTCTTGCGCTTTGTCGTGCCCGGGGTTGGAACGTAATCGGCTGACAGCTTTATAGACAGCTTCGTCGTAGCTACCTCTTTGCAAAGCTTGCTTTCCCGAAGTGCAGGCTTGAATCAAAATAATATTCGTTGAAAACAGCAAAAAGTAATGATAAATATTCAGTTTCATGGTCTATAAAAGTTTTAGTACGGTAAGAAGATATTATAAATTACGAAGCGAGGAAAGCGGGGTTTTTCTAGGAAATACGTTAACAGGGTATTAACTCGCATGGGTAAGAATCAAGGATAGTTTATCTCCTAAGTAGTTTTCTGGGGTGGATTCTTCCTGTAGTGTTTTTTTTTAAATCCTACCAAAAATAGGATTAAGAAATGATTTTTTGCTTGAAAAGGGAGAACCCGAGCTAGGATTTTAAGCCCAATCCCAACACTCGAAATACTTTAGAAAAATTTTGCTGATATTTCGGACGTCATCGATCCCTCGGTGGTGGGTTCCCTCGAGGGTAAGCCCTTCTTGTTGGAGGGCTTTTTTCATGTCCATTGGTTTTTGCCCTTTGATTTTGGCGTACTGATGTTTGAGGCTGATGTGCGGTTGGAGCCAATCCGTGGAAAGTCCGTGCAGTTCGCAATCTTGCTGCAATTGCTTGCGGTCATAGTAGCCCCAAGAACAGAGCAGGTACTGATCTTCAAAACTTTTGATCCATGCCCGAAATTGTTCGAGAGCCTCGGGAAAAGGGGACGCTTGGTCTACCATCGTTTGGGTAATAGAAGTAAGTGCTGTGCAAAAATCTGAGAGTTGAGGATGAATTTGAGGTTTTACGAAAACATCAAATTCCCCCAAAATTTGCGCTTGTCCATCTACACAGAGGGCGCCGATCTCAATAATTTCATTCGGTTGTTGGCGGCGCTCGGCCCAACAGGTGGCCTCTAGATCTAGGATGATAAACTTCATAAATGAGCTTGTTTGAGAAGAGGCTAGATCAGTCTTGGGTATTTACAGGCAAATATACGCGAAAAGTACTACCTTGACCGGGCAGACTCTCGAAGTCTATTTTTCCTTGATGCTTCTCCACAATTTTGCGGGTAATATCCAAGCCCAAGCCGGTGCCTTCTCCGCGTGGTTTACTGGTAAAAAAGGGTTCAAAAATGCGATCTTGAATTTCGTGAGGGATACCCTGACCACTATCTTGAATCTCCGTGAGTATATATTTGTCTTCTTGGAAAACTCGGATACGAATTATGCCTCCGTGTGGCATGGCATGAACAGCATTCTGGAGGAGATTCGTCCACACTTGGCTTAGTTCATCTGGATAGGCATAAATCTTAGGAATTTCTTGAAAATCCTGTTGCAAATCAATATCATGTTTGATTTGATTGCTGTAGAGATGTATCACACTCTCGACCGTCTCTCTTATATCGCAAAGGGTAGTGCTAGCATAACTCTGCGTATGTGAGTAGGATTTGAGTGCGTACACAATTTTAGATACTTTCTGTAAAGCTTCCTGAATATTTTGGCTATTGACTTGCTGTGCTTTCAGGTGATAAAGTGTCTCAAAAATGAGCAGTGCTTGGGGATGGCGGAGTAGACTTTGATAATTTGGCCACTCCGAGTGTATGTCCAATTCCACTAAAATTTCTGCCAAATGAGAAGCGTGGGGCATATCCGCAGATTCTAAGGTTTTGGTGAGAGCTATTCTTGATTTTCTTTGCTCTCTTAGGCTCTGTACCGGAGACGTTTGACTGATTTGTTGCATAGTCTGGACAAATAAGTCCTGCTCTTGCGGGCTTAGCTTTTGCCAAATCAGCGGTAAGGTTTCTATAGATTTTTCCACGGAATTACTAATGTTACCAATAGAGGCTTTGATGGCACCGATGGGGGTATTGATTTCATGAGCTACCCCAGCGGTCAATTGGCCTAAAGAAGCTAATTTTTCAGACTGAATGAGCTGGTTTTGCATGCTCTTCAGCTCTTCTAAGGTTTGATAGAGTTGTTTATTCGTGCGAGAGATTTCTTCTTTTTGTGCAGATTGTACTTGATAAGCACGCTTCGTCATCTTTCTCCCTCTCAGAATGATAAACAACAAAGCGACCAGTAACAAGAGCACGACCACTAGAAAGGCTTGTATATATTTTTGCTGAGTAATCTGCTGATCTTTGAGGGCTTGTTTCTGGCGCAGGATTTCGTTTTGTTTTTCCTGTCTTTCTTTTTCCAAAGCTGCCTGATCAGCTTTCATTTTTTGCTTCTCGATGGTAGACTGCTTGAGCATATTTTCAGCTCTGAGCAACTCGTTTTGTTGCTGTTGTTGCATTTTTTCCATCAGTAATTGCTCTTCACGCAATTTTTGATTGAGAATCTCAGCCGCGATCAATTCATTTTTGCGACGGAGCAATTGGTTTTCCTTTTCTTTTTGGTCTGCCTCATATTTTGCCCTGATTTCTTCCATTTGCTCGGCTTTCTTGAGATTGTAGAGACTGTCTTTTAAGTCATAGTATTTTCTAATCCATTGGAAAGCCTCTTCAAAATTACCTTGCTGGCTCTCGAGGGTTACCAAATCTTGATAACTTTCTAGGCGCGTATCCTTGGCTTGAATTTGCTGTGCAATCTCGATAGATTTTTCTAGATGATACTTGGCTGAGTCGTATCGCTCGAGTTGCATGTGGGTTTTTCCCAATTCACGATGAATGCTGGCTGTCTGCCCGAGTGAGCCGAGTTTTTTTTTGATTTCTAGTGCCTTATGCAAACACATGATGGCATCATCATAAGTGCCTTCGTAGCGGTAGGTCGTGCCTAGATTAGAAAGTACACTCGCCATCAGGTTTATATTCAACTCGGGTTGTTGCTCGAGTATATTTTTAGCCTGGAGCAAATACTTTTGGGCAGAAGCCCATTCTTCTTTTTGAATATAAGCTAAAGCGGTGCTATTGAGCAGCGTGGGTATGGCGGTATCAATTTGATTGTCTTGAGCGATTTTGAGTGATCTAATTAAATAGGTCAAGGCTTGATCTGATTTGCCTTCATTCCAATAGAGAAGGCCAATATTGCCGAGGGCAGACAAGATATGATAAGGTTTGGCCAATTGCTCGGCCAGACGAAGTGCTTGGAAATAGTACTCCACGGCCTTTCCATAATCGCCCAGCGAGTGATAAGTAGAGCCCAGAGCAGTGTAGACCTCCGATTTTCCTTGAAGGTCTTGGGTGTTTTCATATACTTTCTGGGCTTGATTGAGATGGTTGAGTGCGGTCTGGTATTTCCCCTGTAAAAACTCGTGAATACCGAGATGATAAAGAGCACGTCCTCGACCCTGAACATAACCTAACTCACAAGATAAGTCATAGGCTTGCTGTGCATAGGCAAGACCCTCACGGGGGGCTTCGGCACGATAATAATCAGAAATTTGGAGAAGAATAGCTACTCTTTGTGTATCCTTGGTGGTGCTACGAAGCTGTTCTTTTAATGCAGACAATGAAGTGGGAGATGAATGCTGCGCAATTCCTTCTCCGCTCATCCAAAGCAATAGCAGCAAAGCGAATAATCTCCCTGAAATCTTCATTTTATCCTCCTAACATAATTCCATAATCAATACAAATAAATAGAAAGCTTCGGCATTTATCAAAAAAACTTCTCTTGGTCAGCAGAAAACTAGCCCGAAACTAAGCCAGCGCATTGATATCAGGAATCTCGATCATTTTCTTAGAATAGCGTATGTAGCCAGCGGCTTTTAGCTTATTCAGGATAGAAGTAACGGTAACACGGGTGGCACAAATCAGGCTGGCGATTTCCTCGTGGGTGAGATAATTTTTGAGTAGTACACGATTTCCATCACGTTCTCCTTCACGCAAGGCCCAATCCTGGAAAAAGTGCAAGAGGCGAGTTTTAGCGTCTTTCAAGACAAGACTTGTATATTTGTCTTCGGTTTGTCGGAGTTTAGCCCAAACGGTTTTGCTAAAATTAACCGCTAAACTTGGATTGCGCTCCAAAAAACCTTCAAAATCACGCGTGCGTATCACGCAAATCAGCACACGATAGGTTAAGGCTTCCACAAATTCCGTATGTGGGCTAGGATGGAGAGCGATTTCGCCAAAGATACCTCCCTCAGAAATGACCTCTTTGATGATCTCATTGCCATCTCGGTCAATTTGTGAATTTTTGACCTTACCCTCGATGAGCAGGTAAATTTCGGCTTTGTTGAGTTTAAGCCCCTCGTTTTTTCTCAGCTCTTTGATGCGGCTGATACTTTGTAAATCCTGCGTTTGTTTATTGTTGAGATTGGCTAAGAGAGGATGATTTTTCAAAAAGTGATATTTCGTGATTTGTAGCATGAGATAGTGGTAATAAGTTTTTTGTACGTAATGGGTGTTCGGTGGAGCGTTTCTTATGAAAGCTTGACCGCCGATGCTTCCCTGTATTTCGTGATACTTAGTTAAATTTCACTATTTATATTCCAAATCCAGTGCCAGTAAATTTTCTTTCTTTCAATCTATTGATAATCAAGTTGTTAAAACGTAAAAATAAAGATTTAATAGATGAGAGATGTAAAAAAAATGCTGATATTTCAGAATAATTCCGAAATATCAGCAATATAACTCATCTCGATTGTGTTTTTGAAAGCGGGTCTATTCTTTAATGATGCGCTTGGTAGCGAAGCCATTTTTACCCATAAACCGTAAAGTATATTGCCCCGTGGGTAAGCGATCTAACTGGAGCTCGAGGGCATCAACTTGTTGCTTTCGGTCTAAGTCAATTACAGAAATGACATTTCCTTGTTGATCAATTACCTCTACATTTAGCTGGGATATATTTTGCTGTTTAATGGCAATTTTGAATTTTCCATTACCTGGATTCGGGAAGACCTGAATGGCTCTGGAGAGAGCTTGATCTTCCACGGAAAGAGGAGTGGCGTCAGGAAAGCTCAGCAAATCAGCAGGGGGAGCCGGTAAAGGGAAATTGGTATACAACCGGAACTCCCCGGGAGCTAGGCTTAAACTCATATTAGCATCAAATACGCTGAAAGGAGCGTTCTCACTTCCCTTGAAATAGTCGTACCATTCTCCAGTATGCGGAAAATTAGCGTTAAGCTCTCTAGTACTTACGTCAAAGTTTCCTATCAAATAAACTGACATCTCATCTCCACTGTTAGGGCTACTTGTGGCATTTTCTGGCCTCAGGATGATTTGCTTTAGAGAAGTATTTTGACCAATGATTTGTACGTCCTCTGTCTTGAAGACTTGGTATGTATTTCTGAGGTTAATCAATTCGCTCATGGTTTGATTGAGCTTGACACGTTCGGTATTATCCAAATATTCCCAGCGAATGGGTTTTTCGCCCGTGCGCCCGTTTTCATTGATGGATACCTCGTAGCCCAATTCGCCAAACTGCCAAAAAAGTTTTGGTCCGGGAATACTGTACAAGAAAGCGGCGGCGGCTTTGATGCGATCTAGTGCGGTATTCAAGTCCCTGATATTATAACTACCCGAAGAAGCTCCAAAATCTAGCGCGTCTCGCATGAGCCTTTCTTCATCGTGACTTTCCATGTAGGCAATCAGATGAGAAACTTCCCAGCCACGACCGCCACCATTGCTCAGGGTTTGGGCATAAGTGCCCCGAATGTCAGAATTATTGGCAAAGCCAATGGCATTTTGCTTAAAGCTCCCGTGCATATTCCCCCAGAGCATCATGCCCTTGCCCTCATCGGCCCGGTATTCAGCCAATTCTCTTTCCTCACTGTTATCAGCAAAATGCTCGAGAATGACATAGGCTGTGGAATCTACTTCCCAGAGCTTGTCCGCCATTCTCTTAAGTAACACAATTCGTGATTCATCGCGAGAGCTCCAGAGTCCTACGTCCTCACCACTTTGGGTTTGGGTCAGCCCTTTGGAGAGGTCAAAACGATAGCCATCAAAGCGATATTCTCGGAGCCAATAGGCATTGATCGTATCGGCTAATGCCTGAGTCAACACGGATTCGTGGTTGAAATCATAGAACACGCTAAAAGGATGGGTGGCTTGTGGATTGAAAAAAGGATTATTCGTAGGTTGTCCGTTCTCAAAGTACATTTTTACGTAGGGGAATTCAAAATCCGCGTGATTGAGCACCATATCCAAAATCACCGCCATGCCTCGGGCGTGTACACTGTCAATGAGGGCTTTGAGTTGGTTTTTGGTGCCATAAGCTTTGTCGGGAGCGAAGAAAAAGATTGGATTATAACCCCAACTACTATTGCCTGAAAATTCCATAATCGGCATCAACTCGATGGCATTCACCCCCAAATCCTGCAAATAATCCAAGCGATCGATCACTGCTTGATAATTTCTGGGTGTATCAAAATCACGCACTAATAATTCGTAGATGACGAGGTCTTCCTGAGCAGGTCTTCGGAAATCTGTGGTCTGCCACACGTAGGGCGTTTGAGCTGTTTGTAATACAGAGACAGGCCCGTCGGTTAAGCCAGTGGGGTAAGGCTTTAGATTGGCGTAGTTGTCGGTGACACGCGGGTTGCTATCCGAACTAAAAAGAATCTTATCAGCGAAGGGGTCGGCAATTTTGACAGAATTATTTTTATCAGCAAAGACTACATACTGGAAGGCATATTCTTCACCCGCATCCAGATTATCAATTTGTAGCCAAAAGCGGTCACCGGCGGGCGTTACATTCATGAGGTCATCTGTATTTAGAGTCCAATTGTTGAAATCTCCGATCAAGAAAACAAAGCTTTTGTTAGGAGCGAATAAAGAAAGGATGACTGTGTTATCATCTACATAGTTGATACCGTCTACCACTCCCTGGGGTAATGCCTGCACGCTTGGAGCCTGAGTAACAATAAACTCAAAGGCTACCGTATCGCTTTCCGATCCATTCTCAGCAATCAGCTCCGCCCTTTGGCGTCCTGAGCCGCTCACGGTCAGGGTATAATTAAAATCACTAGCATTGCTGACTTGGGTTTCAAGGTTTCCATCCACCAGCAGAGAAATGTTAGCTGGAAGAGAGGTTGTGGCCTCAATCGCTATTTCTTCTCCGGAATTGGCTAAAAATTCTTCACTAGTGGGTTGTTGAAGGGCGATATTGAGTCCTTCACTAAACAGGTCTATAAAAAAATCTTCGGTTTGGGCGGAGCCATCCCCGTTTTTGAGGAGTACGCCTAGTTGCTCAATGGGGGTTCCTTCGGGTACATTGTAGTAGCTACGGGGCGTGAGCGTGATACTCCATACGTCATTGCCCTCAAAGGTCATGCGGCCCGGCTCGTAGGGTTCATTGAAATTATCCTGATCGGGAGGGCCAAATTCAAAAGCATCTCCCTCGTCTGAGGAGCCGGCACCTGACCAGAGAAACACATCTTCGGTGAGGCCGAGCAGACCAGTGGCTCTGGAATCTTGGGCTAGTTTGGCATCGATGAAGATGGTGATGGTTTGATCTCCATTTGGAAAAGCTGGATCGGTGCTTACTTGGGCTTGCGTGTGACCAAACCATAGCAAATAGAATAAACAGGCACTTATGTATTTTAGATATAATTTCATAAAATCGCTTTTTAGGATAAATGGGCTTTGATTTTAAATTTTGCATTAAAAAAGGCCATCCCTCCTTGGGAGGAGACAGCCTTTTGGGTGGAGAAAAAGAGGTTTTTATTGTTTAGTTAGCTTATAGCGACCATTTACTAGGTCTACTTCCATTTTGTAAGTACCAGCTTCTTCAGGAGAAACAAAGTCGCCCCCTTGGAAAGCCAAATCTCCTTCTAATGGGGTGTTTTGTCCGCCTACGCCTACTTTGGTATCCCAGCTTCCATTAACGGGGAGTAATAAGTAACCATCAGAAGCGGCTAGCTCGATCGTAATTTCGTATTTTCCTTCTTCTATCTCGGTCAATTGTTGATCGGGCACAGGTACGGGATTGTTCCAGCCGCCAGGGGTTGCTCCTCCTACCAAGAAAAGATTCTCGATATTAGGTGCTTGTTGTTTGAACGTTCCGATGGTAGCACGAACGGGGTTTTCGCTTAGATCAACATTGATGGAAGTAGGGAAGCCAAAACCATTCACGCCTGGATTATCTAATGAATCCTTGATCACGATGTATTCAGCGCCAGTTTTGGGCACAGCTGCGGCTACTTTGTTGGGGTTGCTGTCTAGGGTAGTCATCTCGATGGCTCCATCTAGGGTGGTAGCTCCTTTTTCTACTAAGAAATAAGTCGGAGCGTTTTCATCACTACCTACCTCGGCAACCACCGTGATTTTACCTGTTTCTACTACGTTACTAGGTAATACTTCGGGCACTTCGTATTCTACCACAGGAAGGGTTTTGAAGTTATACACGATGGTGTTAAGATTTCCACCTGCGTGTATTTGGTTAGGCAGTGCTTCTCCATTAGGCCCTAAAAACTCCATAGGCCAATCGCCTAAGGTGAATTTAAAGTTATCCCCGCTATCAAATTGGTCAAGGAAGATATAATAGCATTGGTCGCTGAGTTTAGTCAATTTGAAGTCAGGGTTACCGGGATTCCAGTTGCCATCTGCACCATTTTTCTCCATAAAATCTCCCACAATAAACACGTCCATACCGGCCTCCGTGATGGCCTCACCCCCGGGGATAGAGACGAAAAGCCCTACTTTGCCACTAGGTACATCCGGGAATTCACAGTACTGAACCTCACGATTGTTGAGTACATTGATGTTGTACTCGATAAAATTACTGCCACTGGTTTGTCCATTGATAGCGATTTGTACCTTGTATTCACCAGAAGGTGCTATATCGGGCGTGGGGAAAGGCACACTGAGATCAACACGATTCAGAGTGTTTGCAGAAATATTGCTCAAAGTACTAGAATACACATTATCAGCTGACTCTGTGGAGATGATATTCAAATCTACACGGTTCATATTGCTAGAACTAGCCGTAAAAGAAACGGTAATATTCGGGTTGGCATCCGTGACCTGCAAGAGGTCATTGTCTTCGATTTCAAATCCCTCTACAAAGGGAGATACTTCATCTTCCTGACAGCTCCACAACAAGAGCGAAGCCAAGCAGAAAGTAAATAATTGAATTAGGATTCTTGTCTTTTTCATCGTTGGTTTTGTTTTTATTATAAGAAGTTGACAGATTAATAGCCTTCGTTTTGGGTTAAAGTGGGGTTATCAGAAATAGCTTCTGATGGAATTGGGAAAAGCTTGTAAATATCACTACTTACAGGCTTGAAGGCACGCGCCTGCGTGAAAGTGCCAAAGCGAATCATGTCCTGTCGGCGATGGCCTTCCCAGCATAATTCTCTTCCACGCTCATCATAAATTTCCTCCAGAGTCATTGTCCCATTAAAACTATCTAGACCAGCGCGATTGCGTACTTGATCTACTAAGGCACGTGCTTCGGCCTCAGAGCCACCATTGCGAAGCAAGGCTTCTGCTTTGGTCAAGAGCACATCGGCATAGCGGAACACGGGGAAATCATTGGAGGCTGTGCCACCGTCATAGGGAGGCACGGGTAGATATTTAGAACTTCTGGCTCCGTCGGTAATCCCAGCACTCGTCAGCGAAGAAATTTCTAAGCGATAAGAGACACCACCCGGTTGATCGCCCAAGAGCCACTGTGCTTTGCGCTTATCTGTGTCGTCATAAGTATTGATAAAGTCTTGGTGAGCAGTGGCTCCGTTCCAAGTGCTAAAACCAAAGAGGGCATTGCCGTGAGGACCGTGCAAAGAGCGGATACCGATAATATTGCGGGGGGCATTATTACCATCTACGAAAACCGAAAGAATTACTTCTTGGTCAGGGAGCACATCTCCAAAAATCGCTTCATTTCCTGCATTATCGTAAAGAGTAGGAACCAATGAGAAACCCCCTTCATTGATAATTTTATCACAAGCGGCGATGGTTTCGGCCCAACGAGGTGTGCCTGTGTAAACTTCTGCATTCAGGTTTACTTTTGCTAAGAGCGCGTAGGCAGCCCATCTATTGAATCGTCCATAAAACTCCCCGCCTTTGGTTGCTGACAGTAAATCTGCATTCGCTTCAAGTTCATCGATGACAAATTGAAAGATTTCGGCACGAGGTGTCTGTGGGATTTGGTCAACGGTTACGTTATTTTCTGTGTAGAAAGGCACATCACCCCAGCCGTCCAAGAGCATATAATAGAAGTAGGCACGTAGTACTTTGGCCTCGGCGATACGAGCTTGACTGGCTCCAGCATCAGTTAATAGCTCCACCGCTAGATTGGAGCTAAATACGCCTCGGTAGAGCCACTCCCAAGTATTATTCATAAATTCTTGAGAACCCGTCCAGGTATGCGTGTACATTTGTCTCCAGATACCATTATCATCCCAAGCTCCATCCGAACGGGTAGGAATAAGCATTTCATCGGTGGATGTTTCATTCAAGTCAAACCAGCCTCGGTCTCCACCTGCAACTCCTTTACCATTAAAGTCACCTCGGACTTCATTGTAAATAGCCGCTAGTGCAGCATTCACGCCTGTTTCCGTAGCGTAGAACTGATCGGCTGGTGTTCTACCGAAAGTACCTTCTTCTAAATCTGTACAACCTACGAAGGCGACAGAGAGAAATAAGGACAATATATAAATTAACTTTTTCATTTTGAATTAGGTCTTTATGTTTACTTTAACTGTTTTATTTTGATTGAATTATTGAAAACTTACATTAAGTCCCAAAGCGTAGCTCTGTATACGAGGGTAAATTCCATTATCAATCCCAGAGCCACCACCACCACTGATGTTTAGCTCTGGATCAATACCTGAGTAGTCGGTGATGACGAATAAGTTGTTAGCGGTAAATGATAAACGGAACGATTTCACTACTCCCCAGTTACTGGTATTGAAATTATAACCTAGTGATATATTTTCTAAACGTACAAAATCACCATCTTCTAGCCATAGATCAGAGGCATAAGTGATATTATTGATACCTATCCCTAGCGCACTTTGGAGAACATTTCCTTGTCCGAGTGTACCCAAGGCACTGAGCGTAGCACGGCGGGCATTGTAAATTTTATGCCCATGAGCACCTCTTAATACTAGTCCTAGATCAAAGTTTTTGTAAGTGAAGCTTGGTGTAAAGGCCCAAGTTACTTTGGGAAGTGCTTGTCCAGCAATGTAGCGATCATCATTTTCTCTATTTCCATCTTCCACCACGCCATCTCCATCCAAATCATCAATAATTTGTGTCCCTGTATCGTCTACACCTGCGTGGCGGAAGAGATAGAACGTTCCCACAGGTTGACCGATAATCAGGTGATTAATGGCATTATTAGTGGAAGCTACGCCAGTAGTACCTCCTGCTCCCCATATTACATAATTAGTCTCTAAGGGTACGCCATCGAGGGTACCATTTAGCTCTCGGACTTCGGTCTGGTTAGCAGTTAGATTTCCGCTGAGGGTTACTGTAAAATCATTTGTCCTCACTGCTTCGTAATTGAGAGAAACCTCCACTCCTTGGTTTAATAACTCTCCCACATTTGCAAAGATAGTAGGGAAAGGATAAGGCGGCTGAGGTACATCATATTGAAATAGAAGCTCACTCGTAATACCATAGTAATAATCTACACTACCATACAGGCGATCATTCAGGACGCCAAAGTCCACTCCAACATTAAACATTCTTCTCACTTCCCATTGCAAATCAGGATTTGCATTCTGTGTAATGGCTACGTTAGGGATTAGTTCACCACCAAAGAAAGTCGTTCCGCTAGGGTCGGCCAACCTTACTGAATTCAATGGCCCTAGAGCATCTTGACTACCTGTTTCGCCATAACCTACCCGTAGTTTTAACTCATCAATGAAGCTGACGTTAGACATAAAAGCCTCATCCGAGATACGCCAAGCAGCCGAGGCAGCATAAAAATTTCCCCATTCGTTATTATCTCCAAAAACCGAGGCTCCATCTCTACGATAGCTCAGGGTCAATAGATATCTATCTTTGAAGCCATAATTCACTCTTCCCAAAAAAGAAACCAGCGTACGATCACTTCCTCCAGAGAAAACATCTCCTTGACGAGAAAGGTCAGCGTTAGCAGCGTCAAGGGCATTGAGATTATCAGGAGTATCCGTCAAGAAGCCACGGGCGGTAGCGCCGTAGTTCTCGAAAATCTGTTTTTGCCATTCATATACACCAATGATATCAAAGCTATGATCTCCTAATTGTTTCTTGTAGTTAAGAATTAGGTTAAGTAATTTCTCATCGGAGGTATTAGTTTGGCGGGTAGCAATTCCGTCTAGATCTGTGGCACCAATATTACGTGCATCCTCCCGAGTGGTAAGTGGGGATACATATTGCTCATACTCGCGACTTGTACGCCGCCAAGTACCAAAGGCAGTAGCGGTAAGCCCTTCAATGATTTCGTATTCTGTTCGTAGACTTCCAAAGAAACTAATTGTTTCGTCTCTATCAATAATCTCGCGGGTACGAGCCAGAGGATTGATGTAAGCAAAGCTATTTTGGTCAATAAAATAGGGGCCAGTTTCAGGGAAAGCAGGGCCATCCGGGGCAAAAATGGGATCAGTAGGACGACGTGTGATCGCTTCTGCAATACGCTCTCCATTATTAAAATCTTGATTGCGAACGGAAGCGTTCAGATTAAAAGAAAATTTGAATTTGTCGTTTAGTGCCGTCTGAGTCCCCTGAAAACGTCCGATAAAATTATCTGCCTTAGATTTTTTTACGATTCCTTCTTCTAGCAAAGCAGTTACAGATGTACGATAGGTAAAATTCTCACTCCCTCCGGAGATGGCTAAATTATGAGTATTAGTGTAAGCATTACGGGTTACTTCGTCAAACCAATCCGTATTACCCCCAAAATCGCCCCCCGAAAGCCCACGCGCCTCGGCAGCTGCTCTCCATTCGGCAGCGTTCAAGACATCATATTCTTCGGCTACGGTTTGCAAGGCTACTGTCCCACTGTATTCAACTACAGCCTTACCTCGTTTACCTTGTTTGGTAGTAACTAATACTACACCAGCCGCACCGCGCGAACCATAAATGGCCGTAGCGGAGGCATCTTTGAGAATATCGATAGATTCAATCTCGCTAGGAGGGATTTGATTTAAGATACCTAGATTGCTCTGGATTCCGTCAATTACCACGAGAGGATCACTTGCCCCAACTAGTGTAGTAATTCCTCTCACGCGGATGCTTGGCCCTTGCCCGGGCTCACTTCCTACCTGATTAATGGTAACTCCAGCGGCGCGTCCCGTTAATTGCTGAAGAGGGTTGGTAACAGGGCCGGGGTTAAAATCCTCAGCACCAATTTTGGTGATGGCTCCGGTGAGGTCTTTCTTTTGTTGGGTACCATAGCCTACGACCACAATCTCAGACAGCCCCTGTATGTCTTCGGCCAAAGAAACATCCAGCGTGTTTTCGGCACCCACGGTAATTTCTTGGGTGGTATAACCAATGGATTGAAAGACTAATACTTCGCCTTGGGAGGCTGCTAAGCTGTAATTTCCCTCAAAATCGGTTACGGTTCCACGGGTGGTTTCTTTAACATAGACACTGACACCAGGCACTCCCTCGCCGTTGGCATCTACCACCTTGCCCGTGATGGTTCTTTGCTGTGCCCAAGCCGGCGACACAGAGAAAGAGAACCCAAGCCAAAGAACGAGGAGGCATCGCAGAGCCAGCCTGAGATCTTTCGCTGTGTATAGTACATTGACCAAAGAAGAGCCTTTGCCTGCTTCGGTCAAATGATCCAAGTAGATTTTTTTCATCTTGAAAACGGTTTTGATTTGAAAGTTTGGATAAATCCTTTGATTTTTGTGCTGCTCTCGAGCAGAATCTCTAGGAATAGTTATGTTCTTATGCTATGAATATAGAGTGATTGAAGTGTTACTCTGGTCAATTATAGTAAATTTTTCTGAAAAAAAATCCAATTTTCATCTGCAAAACGCCTCTTTTTTTACGGGAACGTAACCGCAAACGATTGCGGAAAGCAAACAATCAGGGGCAAAATTTTTTTTTCTCTAAATTTAGAGATGTAACTAATTCAACACTCTAGTCGATCGGGCAGGAAAAGTGCAAATATTAATATTTTAATGCTTTATTGAACATTAAGGGTTTTTTTCTTGTTTTTAAAGTTGTTTGTGAAACAGATTCTTCTGCTATTTTTGGTAAATCACAAATTTATCGCTTATGAAAAGTGGGCAAACTACCATCAAGGATATTGCAAAGGCTTTGAATATTTCTCCCTCTACTGTATCGAGAGCCTTGAAAGATCATCCTGACATTAGTCAAGAAACAAAGAGAAATGTTGTAGAACTAGCCGATCGCTTGAATTACGAGCCAAACACGATCGCCCTGAGCCTGCGCAATAGCAAGACCAATACCATCGGGATTATCATTCCTAAGATCGTGCATCATTTTTTTTCTACGGTCATCAGTGGCATCGAAGACATTGCCCACGAGCAAGGCTATAACGTGATTATTGCCCAATCTAATGAATCTTACTCCCGAGAAGTAGAAAGCGTGAAAGCCATGGTATCTAGCCGAGTGGACGCTTTATTTATTTCCATTTCCAGAGAAACCCAAGACTACGCCCATTTTAGAATGTTAGAAAGGAAGAATATTCCCTTGTTATTTTTCGACCGTATCTGCCCTGATTTAGATACAAATCGTATCGTGGTTGAGGATTATCAAGGTGCCTTTGAAGCCGTAAAACACTTGATTCAAGAGGGCTGTCGGGATATTCTCCACTTGGCAGGGCCTCCTCGTCTTATCATCAGTGAAGAACGAAAGCGGGGCTATCTAGATGCGCTCCGTGCTAATGGGCTGCCTATTCGTGAAGAATTAATCATGACCGCTGATAATCAAGAGCTCGGCTATCAGACGACACAAGGCCTGCTCAGAGATGGGCGCCACATAGATGGTATTTTTGCAAACAATGACCCCACGGCCATCGGGGCCATGATGGCCATTAAAGAAATAGGACTTTCTATCCCGCAAGATATAGCCGTGATTGGTTTTGAAGATGCGCCCATAGCTCAGGTCATAGAACCTCATCTGAGCAGTGTACGACAGCCTGGATTTGAAATGGGGCAAGCCGCGGCTCAGCTCTTTCTAGACCATAGTCTTAGATTAGCGAAGTCAGAAAACGTAACTCCTGAAACCAAGATTTTCAAAACTACGCTCCTACAAAGAGCTTCTACCCAAAAACTTAGACGGAGTCTCTAAGGCAAATTTTGACTTTCTGCCTCTCTTCTGCGCATTTCTTCCTCTCTTTGGAGTCTTTCTTCTGTTAGTTTTCGGTAATAAGCTTTCCGTAAAGAGTCTTCATAAGCTAGTTGCTCGGCCAGGCGTATTTCATTCTCTATGCTACGATAAACCTCTCTCGCTTGGTAATGGTTGGGGTCTAAATCAATTGCTTTTTCAAGCGTCTCAAGAGCCAGCGTGCGCTTACCCAGCCGCCGGTACGTTACACCCAAATAGTAGTGTGCCGCAGCGTTTTCTGGTTCTTGGTCGAGGGTACTTTGCAGATAAGCTTGAGCTTCTTTATAGTTTTGATTATCAAAGGCGTTTTTTCCTAGATAATAACCTGCCTCCGTCAGCTTAGGGGCTCCTTCAAAGGCTTTGCGATAGTAGAAAAGAGTACTGTCCTTGTAAAAAAGGCGTTTTCGGAAAGCTCGAGCTTTATTGAAATTCAAAAGGCTATTTTCTGGGGCAAAGCCTAATCCTAGATCGGCATATTTAATAGCACGTTGGTACAGTTCGTATTGATAGTAAAGCTCCGAAAAAGTGTTGTACACAGCAACATAATCTGATTTTAGGCGCAGGGCTTTCTTTAAATTGACCACCGCCTGTGTACTATCTCCCTGACTCAAAGCAGTTTTGGCTTTCCAATAATAAACCCTAGGGTCGGTTTGGGTGAGGCTCAATGCTTGGTTGAGATAATTAGTGGCTTTTTCATAGCTTTTACTGCGATAATATAATTCTCCACTTAGAATTACCGCTTCCAGATTTAATGGACTTTCAGAATAAATTTTTTGGATTTGCTCGCTTGCTTGCGCGTACTGTTCTAAGTGATGATAGATCTGTGCGGCTAAGAAATGGTATTTGTCCTTAGCACTGAGACTATCTACCGATAAGGCCTTTTTGATCTGTTCTAGTGCCAAGACGGCCTTTCCTTCTTGCTGTAACAAAAGGGCTTTTTTGTAATAATTTTCAGGTTCCTGTGGATAGTTCTCAATGGCATCATCCAAGGCCTCGATACTCAGGGGAGATCGGATATTATCAGGAGGAGGCACTTGATAAATGCGATCGTTAACCGGATTGTAGCGATCACAGGAAAGAATACTAAAACTAATAACGATATAAAATAAGGTGACTAATCTGTGCATGGGCTTCCTCTTTAATTTAAGGTATCGTGGTTTGGAAAATACCTTTCCGCCAGATTTTTTGCAAAGATAAATCATTTATGGTGGAATGTGAGTAATGTATTTTGTTCGTAGATGAACAAGGAGATGTATCAATCCGAACAGGTTTTCACAGAAATTAAGTTTTTGAAATTTGCTAAATGCTCATAGCCAAGGTTTTAAACTACTTTGTATTGCAAGGTACAATGTTTGTCTCTAATTCAGTAAAGGTTTTCAAGCCATATGACCATCTACTTTTTATCATATAAACAGAGAATAGATTTTTACTGCTGAGTGGGAAGCAGCCACTACTATGAGCGAATAGGCCAAGATGCTTCTTTTCCTTATACAATGCTTTTGTTTTAATGTTTAATGTTAATCTGTCAAATAGTAGACCTAAGTTGGGTCTGCTATTTTTTATGGGCTAGAAACTAGCTTTACCACACGCGATTTCCTTGCTTGATAAAATGCCCGAGATGTGTCGCTTGCCCTTGAGAGGGGGCAGATAAATATTTTTCCAAAGCAAAGCGATTAGAGCTAAAAGCAAGTTCTTCCCAAGGAATTTGTTCAGGTGAAAATAGCCGAATTTCACTACTCTCATCATTAATCTGAAAATCATCTGTTATTATCTCTGCTAGGAAATGCAGCATCACTTGATTGACATGTACCACACTATAAACAGAATGGAGACGAACAATTTCTACTTCGGCATGGGTTTCCTCTCTGGTTTCTCTCTTAGCTCCTTCTTCTGCGGTTTCATGGAGCTCCATAAAGCCCGCCGGTAAATTCCAATATCCTTTTCTAGGAGAAATGGCTCGGCGACAGAGTAAAATCTTGCCCGCTTGCACGGCCAAACAACCTACCACGATTTTAGGATTTTGATAGTGAATCTTATTACATCCCAGACAAATATAACGTGCAACGTGCTCATTTTCTGGAATAGTATAGCGAAGCTGTGAAGATCCACAATGGCTACAGTAGTTCATATAGCGATTTATGGTTATATCGTCTTTTAGGTTCTAATTCAACCCATAAAAAAACCTTGTGATGTATTATTCACCACAAGGTTTCTGAAATAAAAATTCTATGACTAGTTATTAGAGCTTTCTGTTTCTTCCTTAGGAGCTTTCTTTAAAGTGAGGGTCAGTAATTCGCCTTCACCGCTGTAATCAGCCATGATGGTATCTCCTTCTTGGATTTCTCCTTTCAGAATTTCCTCAGCGACTGGATCTTCCAAATATTTTTGGATGGCTCGGTTTAGAGGTCTTGCTCCATATTGTGGGTCATAACCTTTTTCGCTTAGGAAGTCCTTTGCCTGATCGGTAAGCTCTACATTGTAACCCAAAGTACTGATTCGGGCAAAGACTTTTTCTAGCATCAGATCGATAATTTCGTGTAGATGCTCTCTCTGTAAAGAGTTGAAGACGATGATATCATCCAATCGGTTGATAAATTCGGGTGAGAAAGCCTTTTTGAGTGCGTTCTGAATGGTGCTTTTCATCAGTTCGTCTTGACTTTGCTCACGAGCTTTGGTGGCGAAACCAACTCCTGCTCCGAAGTCTTTCAAATCTCTCACTCCAATGTTAGAGGTCATAATCACGATGGTATTTTTGAAATCTACCCTTCTACCCAGACCATCTGTCAGGATACCATCATCTAAGACTTGGAGGAGAATATTGAAGACATCAGGGTGTGCTTTCTCGATCTCATCTAGTAGTACGACGCTGTAGGGTTTACGGCGAATTTTTTCGGTCAATTGCCCGCCTTCTTCGTAACCCACGTAACCAGGAGGCGCTCCCACGAGGCGAGACACGGAGAATTTCTCCATATACTCACTCATATCGATTCTCACCAAGGCATCTTCCTTATCAAAGAGATAGGAGGCTAGGGCTTTGGCTAGCTCCGTTTTACCCACTCCAGTTGGCCCTAAGAAAATGAAGGAACCAATGGGCCTCTTGGGGTCTTTCAGACCTACACGGGTACGTTGGATCGCCTTCACTAATTTAGCCACTGCTTCATCTTGACCCACCACTCTGTCTTTGAGTTTATCACCCATGTTGAGGATTTTGACACTCTCTTTCTGAGCGATTCGGGTGGCAGGTACGCCTGTCATCATACCAATTACTTCGGCTACATTTTCTTCGTTGACCTCGTAGCGTTTTTTCTTGGTTTCTTCCTCCCAATCAATTTTCGCTTGTTCTAGTTCTTCAAGCAAACGCTTTTCTTTATCGCGCAATTGCGCTGCCTCTTCGTAGCGTTGGCTTCTGACCACGCGATTTTTTTCCTTTTTAATGTCTTCAATTTTGTCTTCTAAGTCAAGAATTTCCTTAGGGACGTGAATATTGCTGATATGCACACGTGCTCCGGCCTCGTCCATTACATCAATGGCCTTATCGGGGAGGAAGCGGTCGCTGATATATCGGTCTGATAGTTTTACACAAGCTTCAAGCGCTTCTTTCGTGTAATTAACGTGGTGATGATCCTCGTATTTGTCTTTGATATTCTCGAGGATTTCGAGGGTTTCTTCAGGGCTGGTAGCATCTACCATGACGACCTGAAAACGACGTGCCAAAGCTCCATCCTTTTCAATATACTGGCGATACTCGTCTAGAGTGGTAGCACCAATACATTGTATATCACCGCGGGCGAGTGCAGGTTTGAACATATTAGAGGCGTCCAGCGAACCAGAAGCGCCACCTGCGCCCACGATAGTGTGTAGCTCATCGATGAAGAGAATGACCTCGGGTGATTTTTCCAATTCGTTCATCACGGCCTTCATTCTTTCCTCAAATTGGCCTCGGTACTTGGTTCCCGCTACCAGAGAGGCAAGGTCTAGTGTAACTACTCTTTTTCCGAAGAGTACGCGTGATACTTTCTTCTGTACGATCTTGAGAGCTAAGCCCTCAGCGATAGCCGTTTTACCAACACCCGGTTCACCAATAAGGATAGGGTTGTTTTTCTTGCGGCGACTTAATATTTGTGCCACGCGCTCGATTTCTTTTTCTCTTCCCACGATGGGGTCGAGCTTACCCATTTCGGCGAGTTTAGTTAAATCCCTGCCGAAGTTATCGAGTACCGGGGTTCTTGATTTTTCTGATCCTTTCATAGATTCTTGTCTTCCGCCACTAAACATTCTAGAGCTATCTTCATCGCCGTCGTCTGCATCAGTAGAATCAACAGGATGGTTGATTCGGTATTCTAGTTGATCGCGTACGATCTCGTAGTTGATATCAAACTTATTCAAGATTTGGGTGGCGATGTTATCTTCATCTCGGAGGATAGATAGCAAGAGGTGCTCAGTGCCTATTAATTGACTTTTGAATATCTTAGCTTCTAAGTAAGTGATTTTTAGCACTTTTTCTGACTGTCGAGTCAAAGGAATATTGGCTAGGTTTTTTACGTTGTTGGTTGCGCTGCTTTTGGTAGCTTGCTCGATGGAAGCTCGCAGTTCATCTAGAGAGATTCCTAATTTTTTCAACAAACTAACGGCAACCCCTTCTCCCTCACGAATCATCCCTAGCAGAAGGTGTTCTGTACCGATGTAATCGTGTCCTAGTCGCAAAGCTTCTTCCCGGCTTAGTGAAATTACTTCTTTTACTCTATTAGAAAATTTTGCTTCCATAATTAATTTAGGGGGTGTTTAGAAAAGTCCTATATGCTTTGCCATGTGGTTCTGTACTTCAAAAATGAGAGCCATTTAACCCTTAGATGTCCACACTCTGTTTATTAACAAAACTTAGGAAGAACTTGTTGCAAAACTTTCTTCCTGCGCTTTTTTCAGGAAGTAGGATGCATTGGGTCCTTCACAAAATATCAGGTCAATGACACTCAAATTGGCGACAAAACCTTTGCCAAACACCTGTGTATAGGTTGGTATGACAAATCGTCTTTGCCTATCTGATCTTTTCTTCGGATGAAGTGTGGATCTGAGATCCTCATAATCCGTTTTATTCTCCATATACGCACGTGATAACTCCCAGTGAGGCTTTATATTCAGTATTCTGAGACAGATTGTCAGGATATCTAGATTAAACTGCCATAGATATCTATATTCCTTGGAGAAAAAGGGTTTGAAAGAGTCGATATAGTGTTCGAAAAATGGAGATTTTCCATAAGCAGAGCAGATTGCTCGCCAGTGTGTCCGCATCCATTTTTGGCGATGATCTATCCTTACCTCGTTCATTTTCTCTTTCTTTCCCGAAATTTTCTGTACGGGTACACTTAAAGTCTGCACCCCATCGGCGGTCAAAATCTCTGCGCGATTACGATAACTTTGCTTTTCGTAATGCTCATGAATATCTATGTAAGATTTTTCCCAGTTGAGAAGACAGATCAAATACTCGAGATTTGGAAGATACGGTAGACTCAGAATACATGCTTTCTCACCACCTGCGTTTTCACTTTTCCTCATTCTCTAATTTCTCTAAATATATGTCTAAGAATTTATATATGCAAAAATATACTAGGTTTTCCCAAAATTTGCTCAATCGGACGGAAAAGCATGATTTCGGCTAAAAAAATTAGCTCTTTGGGGATGGCGCACTAATGCTCTTTTACCCAGCTTGCTTCACGAACAAACCAGACACCCTGACCTGAATGATTCTGTTTTTTTGATAAACTTTATAAGCTAAAATTATACTAGAAAAGGGGCTAAATCTCCTATACCTTCTCTAAGAATGGAGAATTCTCCTTGGGTGGAATCTACCACGGTGGAAGCAATGTTTTTTCCATAACCTCCATCGATAACAATATCTACTAGCTTGTGATAATCGTCATAGATCAGGCTGGGGTCGGTGGCATATTCCAACACTTCATCTTCGGCGTGGATAGAGGTGGTGATGATCGGATTTCCTAATTCTTGGACGATACTTCTTGGAATCAAGTGATGGGGAATCCGGATTCCTACTGTTTTTTTGTTGGTATCGAGTATCTTTGGCACTTTATTACTGGCTTGGAGAATAAAAGTAAAAGGGCCAGGCAAAGCCTTTTTCATTACTTTAAAAACAGGAGTGTCTACCTTGGCGTATTCGGAAATATGACTTAAATCGTAGCAAATAAAAGAGAGGTTGGCCTTCTTGGGGTTCATGTTTTTAATCTGGCAGACTTTTTCCACGGCTTTTTGGTTATGAATATCGCAACCTAAGCCATAGATCGTGTCGGTTGGGTAAATCACCACCCCTCCCTCCTTCAAACATTCTACTACTTTTGAGATTTTACGAGGTTCAGGAGTTTCGGGATGAATCTTGAGGAGCATAGCAGTCATAAGCTAAAGATCTGTTTAAAGATGAAACCATAAGTCAAACGGAAAAGAATTGCTAATCGAGGCGCATTCTCGAATGATTAAAATTTAAAATGAAAAGTAAAGTAGGCATTAATTTTTAATCAAAAAACTTTCGTAATCAATATCCACCTTGGATTTTGACCTAATGCTGTATTTTGTATGAAATTAAACTCAAAAGAGGTTCTATTCGGGGGGATTCTCCTGATTTCATTTGTATTGGCATCTGTATTTTTTTATGGATACCAGATGCTGAGCACTCCTAACTTACAAGTAGAGAAAAAGGATACTTACCTCTACATCCCGAAGGAGGCTAGTTTTCAGACGGTCTTGGACTCACTCACGGAGCGTAAAATTTTGCACGATCCGGTTTCTTTCGCCTTTTTATCCAAGTTGCTGAAATATCAGCAGAACGTGCGCCCCGGGCGTTATCTCATTCACAAGAACATGAATAACCTAGCAGCCGTTCGTACTTTGCGGTCAGGAATGCAAGTTCCGGTGCAGGTTACCTTCAATAATATTCGCTTACAAAAGGATTTTACGGCGAAAATAGCCTCTTATCTGAATTTTTCCCAAAGTGAGTTAGATAGTTTACTCGACCAGCCTGCTTATGTCCAGCAATTTGGCTTTGACACCACCAACGTCCTATCTATGTTCATTCCCAATACGTATGAAGTTTACTGGACTACTTCTGCCGACCAATTTGTAAAAAAAATGCACCAAGAATACGAAAAATTCTGGAACGACCCACGGCGCAAGCGAGCACAGCGTTTAGAATTAAAACCCCAAGAAGTGGCTGTCTTGGCCTCCATTGTACAAGCCGAGACAAATAAAGCCGCAGAAAAACCCAGAATCGCCGGAGTATATCTCAACCGACTGAGGAAGGAAATGACTTTGGACGCAGACCCAACTTTGGTCTACGCCCTTGGAGATTTTGGAATACGTCGTGTACTAGACCGACACAAGCAAATTGACTCTCCTTACAATACTTATCAGAATTTGGGCTTACCTCCCGGGCCAATCAATATGCCTTCCCCAGAATCTATAGATGCAGTGCTAAAGTATGAAGATCACGATTTTTTGTATTTCTGTGCGAAGGAAGACTTTTCTGGGTATCATAATTTTGCCAAGACTTACAACGAACACCTCAAAAATGCCCGTTTGCTACACGCGGCCTTGAACCAGAGAGGAATTCGCTAGTCATCCTCCTTCACCGATTCTTTGGTGGCAAGAGATTCAGGAGAGGTGTAAGCAAGCTCCATACTGACAATAATTTCGTCTTTCTCGTGGGTAAAGAATTCCATGGGAATATTCATCCCGTAGTCATTAGCACGAATGCTAAATTCAGAATAGACCTGAATCTGACCCTCGGTAACCTGTACCGTGGCCGGGAGGGTTGTTCTGAGCGACTTCCCGTGCATTTCTAAGATGCCATCTACAATCAGGTGCTGTGGCTCAGTGGAAGTCAGGTCAATAGAGTCTTTAATTTTACCCACGAAAGTTGTCTTAGGAAATTGATCTACTTCCATGTAGACTTTTTTGAATTGGTCCTCTATAATCGGATTGTCAAATTGAAAAGAGGATACGGGAATGCTAAAAATCACACCTCCCGCATTAAGGTCAAAGGTCGAGTAAGCTTCTTGTGTTTGAGCTGAGGCGGGGCCAAAACTCAAATCCATAGAGAGTGCTACTTTACCATCACGTGCCAAATAAACCGAACTAGGATCTAACGTCAAGACCCCATTGGTTAATAAAGATAAATAAATCATCCAGGATACAAGCTGCATCTTCTTGGTAAATTTTAGGGTTTAGTATCTTTTTATAATCGTTAAAAGATTCAACGTGAAAACCCCAAAAGAGTCTCTCGATTTCTATTCACAAAGCTCAGATTAAGGCAGACATGTAAGTTTCAATCGCTCTTTATGCCTCAGTGAACCGTGGGCAGGGACGGGCATGGATTAGCCAATCAAAAAAGGTATTATTTAGGCTCCTACCAGCTAATTTTTGGGCGGAGGCTGAATACCGAATACGGAAGATGATTCCTCTACAGGCCAAACAAGAGGAGCGTTCTTAGGCCGAAGGAGGTAATATGGATGCCTTCTCTTCCAACTTGGCGGAGAGGCAGTTTTGCGTACGGATTTACTTGGGTGTGGAGACGATGGCCTAAGTTAAATTCAAAACCCACGCTCAGATTGACGGTGCTGAATGGATAAAGCGTATTGCCCTGTTCCTCTGTAATCGTACTGGTCAAGGGTTTAACAAGAAAGCCATTTCCGTTTAAGGCGGCCTCTTCTTTTTCTATCCTTTGGTGAAGAAATAAATAAGAGGAGAAACCTCCACCGACGAACAGATTCCATTTGCTTTTGCTAAGTAAGTAATATCTAAACTCAAATGGTAAATCCAGCAGTTCAGATTGATAATGCGTGGATTCAGTCAGAAAAACTTGCTCTCTAGCTCCAGTAGGAAAATTCACGATAAGGTCGTTAAGCTCCTGACTAAAGCTCTGGGTACGATAAGATTTCTGATTGTAGGAAATACCAAGATTCAGGCTCCAATGCGGTCGGATAAAGTACTCAATCCATAAACCATTGTTGAAACTAAGTGTATGCTTTTCGGCCACGGGAATCAAGTCAAGCTCAGGAGCGATACTGGCTCCCACTCGTATACGGTGCAACCCTTGCAAGGCAAGGGGAGGAGGTTCGGCGGTATATTCTGTGGGAGGTACATAGGGCATCAGCTCGTCCGTATCCAGCCGTGATGGTAGTGCTACCCAAGAGGTAATGGGGGTCGGAGTTAATAGCTTAAGGGTGGATGATGCACGTGCAGACCAGGCGATGGTTTGCTGAGCATTTTGTGCAGGTGGAATGGGCTTCTGCTCTGTGGGTAGACTCGGGTTCGACCTTGGGTCGAGACTTAGGCGGTTATTTTCTTGCTCTTCGTCAGAATTTGTAGAACGATTAAGACTCGGAGGGAGGGCTTCTTTCGCAGCTTTATTTTTAGCTGGTATTTGATCTTTTTGCCAATGGCCTAATGGCCTCTCTGCCTGTGGAATGTGAGTTGATACTTGACTTGGTTCGGCTTCTGTAAGCTTAGAATTCAGAGTTGTATCAGATTCAGAAGATGCTTCTGAGGTGATTGAAATCAAAGTGTCTTGCGGTGAGGCAAGAGAAGAAGCGGGAGCAGAAGAACTGTCTAATGGGTTCGAGTGGGCAAGCGTATTCCTACCGTCTGATATGTTTGATGGTTGTGGAATATACCACCAATACACACCGAAGAACAAAGCCATCGTGGAAAGCCCTGTTGCCAACCACTTCAGGGGTGTCATAGAAAAGCCTCCGGTAGGAGGATGCTGGTCTAGCTTGGCCTGCATGGCCTCCCAAGCCTCTTCTTCAAAAACCGGACTGAGATCGCTCAGTTTTTGACGGACAAAATCGTCAAATTCTTTATTTTCGTCTTCTTGCTCCAACATTTAGCATTGTAGATTTTGAAACATCCTTTTAAGGTGTTTTCTGGCTTTGGCCAAATTAGATTTGGATGTACCCACGTGAATTCCTAGTTGTTCAGCGATTTCCTCGTGCTTGTACCCCTCGATCACGTAAAGGTTAAAAACCAAACGGTAAGAAGGTGGCAATTCTTGGACGAGGTTGAGAATTTCCTGCGCCGAAATTTCATCCAACACATTAGCTTCTTCTTTGACTTGGTATGCTTTGTCTACTTCTACGTGTTGCAAAGCGCGTTTTCGTTTTCGGTAGTAATCAATGCAAGTGTTAATCATAATTCTTCTCAACCACATCTGAAAGGGTTTGGCTCGGTCGTAGGCATGCAGTTTCGTAAATACTTTTAAAAAGCCATCGTTTAAAATTTCTTGGGCTTCCTCCTTATCAGCAGCGTAGCGCAGACAGATGCTCATAGCATAGCTGTAAAAATGCTGGTAAAGCATTTTTTGGCTATGTCGATCACCTTGACTACAAGCATCGATTAGCTCCGCCAAATTATTGTTGAAGGAAGGGTTCACTCAATTGATTTTTAAGCATTCACGAATAATATTTCTAAACAGTTGCCTGTCTTCCTTGATATTTTTATTTAAAAAAATCAGGCAACGAAAGGCAATTTTTGAGCGTGTTATTGTCTGAAGTTGAAAGTGATATGTCCTTCTCAGCCCATTCATAACCTACCTGGTTGTGAAACGAAGCCACAGAAGAGGTGCCATAGACCCAAATAACTCCAATATCAAATTCCAAATCATATGAAGCCTAAATATACACAAACTCAATGGTTCTTGATCCTGCTTCTAGCCGGAGTAATTCCCCTTATTTTTTCAGCTTGCTCAGAAGATTGCGTCACGCGTCGTGCTTATCTTAGCTACGAACCAGTTTACTTGAAAGCAACTGAGTTTCGAAAACCCATCAAGGCCACGGCCTCCCAAGTACTTCGTTATCCAGGCAAGATTTATTATAAAGATGATAAAATTTTTATTAATGAAAAAGGAAAAGGCATCCACGTGATTGATAACCAACAACCTGAGGCTCCTCAGCATATTCGATTTATTGAGATTCCAGGGAATTATGATTTGGCGATTCAAGGAAATACGCTTTACGCAGATAACTACACTGACCTGATTGCTTTGGACATCAGCAATTTGAATCATATCCAGTTGCTGAGCCGATTAGAAGATATTTTCACGCAATACTATCAAATAGATGAGGCAGGCATCGTGGTAGACTGGGAAGAGAAGTGGCAAACCGAAACCATTTCTTGTGATGAACTAGAAAGACGACCCTTTTACCAAGAAGATGCATTCTCTCCGAGTGCTAGCCCCAGCCCTTTGAGCACGACCGGGATTGGTGGTTCTCTGGCTCGATTTGCTATCCAAAATCAGTTTTTGTACACCTTGAATCAAAGTCAACTCTTGCTTTTTGATTTAAGTAAACCAGAGAAGCCCTCGGCCTCTCACAAGGTTGAATTAGCTTGGGATATCGAGACCATTTTTCCTTACCGAGATAAATTATTTATTGGCTCCCAAACGGGCATGCATATTCTCGATAACAGCAATCCGGGCAATCCTGTGTGGCTATCTACCTATCAGCACGTGCGGAGTTGCGACCCGGTGGTGGTGCAAGATGATTTTGCTTATGTCACGCTGCGCTCTGGAAATATTTGCCCAGGCGAAACGAATGTGCTGGAACTCATCGATATCAGCGATCTTAGCCAACCCCAACTCGTGAAAAGCTTTGCCATGGAAAACCCACACGGCTTGGGAGTAGATGGCAATGCATTGTTTGTTTGTGAGGGCGAATTTGGACTGAAAGCCTTCGAGAGTGATGACCCTAGAACCATTGGCAATTATCTGAAAAGCCATTTGACCCAAGTGCCTGCCTTTGATGTGATTCCTTTGGGGAAAATATTATTGGTCATCGGTGAGCAAGGGCTTTACCAGTATGATTATAGTGATCCTGCAAACCTCAAATTGCTCAGTAAGATTCCTATCGTCACGCCCTAGCCTCTTTTCTATAGGTGAATCTCATTTTTCTTCTTTTAGCAAACCAAACCTCTTTATATTTTCTTTGCTTAGATAAATGCTTAGGCTAAGCAAGGACATATCAAAGACCTACTCTGTTTTTTCAGTCAATAAGAACTTTCTGCGCAGATCATTGATAAGGAATTTTTTCTGAACGGTAAAACTGTTCGGATGGATGAGATCGAAAACCTCCTTGAGCTCTTGCCATCTTTCTGGCTCTTGCTTTTGGAAGGCTCTCGAGTCTATTTTTTTGTCGTGAAGATATTCTTCAAAGCGCATAAGAGTTTTATGAAGTAGGTGGAAAACCAAAGATTATAAACACCTTACTTAAAATGAGAAATAATCTTCTTTATTTATTGATAAAAACACAATTATCACTAAATTTTAAAATAAAATCTTCTTTTTTTTATATTTTTGAATGTTCTTATTTTTTTGGCTTTAAATTCGGATCATGACAAAAGAGAAAATACTAGTAACGGGTGCATTCGGGCAGTTAGGCAGTGAACTGGTTCCATCCCTTCAAGCAATTTATGGTAAGTATCAAGTAATCGCTACTGATATTCGCCTGCCCGACCAAGAAGACAGAGATTTGCCGGTTGAGAAGCTAGATGTGACCAATGCTCAGGATTTGGGAACACTCGTGGATAGACATCAAATTACACAAATTTATCATCTGGCCGCGATTCTCTCCGCCAAAGGAGAGCAGAATCCACTCCTAGCTTGGCAAATCAACATGCAAGGCACCTTGAATGTATTAGAAGTCGCCCGCGAAAAGAAATTACACAAAATCTATTTCCCGAGTTCTATTGCCGCTTTTGGCACACACACGCCTCGATACTGTACTCCACAACACACCATCATGGACCCGAATACAGTTTATGGAATCAGCAAATTAGCCGGGGAGCGTTGGGGCGAGTACTACTTTGAGAAGTATGGTCTGGATGTACGCAGCCTGCGCTATCCAGGAATTATTAGCTATAAAACGCCTCCGGGCGGAGGTACCACCGATTACGCGGTAGAAATTTTTTATAAAGCACTGGAAGGGCAGGCTTACCGTTGCTTTTTGAAGCCTGATACCTACCTTCCTATGGTCTACATGCCAGATGCTATTCAGGGAACTTTGACGCTGATGGAAGCCGAAACCCATAAAATCCGAGTAAGGTCTAGCTACAATTTGGGAGCGATGAGCTTTTCTCCAAAAGAAATCCACGAAGAAATCTGCCAGCATTTTCCTGATTTTGAGATAAGTTATGAGCCTGATTTCCGTCAAGGAATTGCCGACTCTTGGCCGGCTAGCTTAGATGATGGAGATGCCCACTTGGACTGGGGTTGGCAACCTGTTTATGACCTCAAGAAAATGACTGCGGATATGATTCAGCAATTAGGTAAAAAATTAAAAGCACAGGTAGGGTCGCTACACGAAGTAGAACAAGCCTGAGAAGATGCCTCCAAGGTCGCTTGTTCCTTTCTGTTATTGTGTTTAAATTGGCTAGCAAGTAATCAAGTAAAATTGGCCAAGCATTGAATCATGAATAAAAAGAAAATTATCAAAAACGAACAGGCTCCTCAGCCCATTGGCCCTTACAGCCAAGCGGTGCTGGTGAATGGCTTTCTATATATATCAGGCCAAGTTGCCCTAGACGGAGAAGGTACGTTTCATAATCAGGATATAGAGCAGGAAACCCACCAAGTCATGAAAAACTTGGAGTCTATTCTTTTGGAGGCAGGCATGGATTTTTCGCACGTGGTCAAATGCTCTATTTTCGTAAAAGATATGAACCATTTCCAAACGATTAATGAAATTTATGGTTCTTATTTTTATAGTGAGCCACCCGCCCGTGAAACCGTGGAGGTGAGTCGCTTACCCAAAGACGCAGGGGTGGAAATTTCTTGCATTGCCTGTCAGACTCAGAAAGATTACATGAACTAAAGGTTCGCCCCTACCATACGGGGGTTTGTTTATGCGAATGATCCCTTATGACCAAGCTACCTTGGTCTCTCCGCTTTCAGCTCATGAGGTGAGGCAACGCCTAGAAAAAATGGTTCGCCCCCCAGAATCAGACGGCCGTCAAGCTATTCTCGCGGAGTTTACCTACTTGGGAAGAAACGATCAAACGGAATATCCTTTCCGAGGGTGGGTAAAAGAAGAGCAATTCTTGTTATTCAAAAACTCTCCCTTTCCAGAGCATTTTGCCCCGCTTATCAAAGGAAGGATAGAGGCAACTTCTATGGGTTCTATTATTTTCATACGTTATCAATTGCTAGGAGGAACGCTGTTCTTCTCAGTTTTGGGGGGCTTAGTTTTGGGCTGTATAGCGACTGTTTTTCTCTTATTTCAGCAGAACCTGTGGATCTTCTTGCTAGTACTTGCTCTGATGATAGGAGCCTACATCGTTTTATTGCTTAACTTTCGGGAAAAATTGAAAAACAGCAAACAAGCGCTACACAAAGTTCTAGTCTGACAGAAGTCCAAATCTTAGAAACCAATCCTCTTTTCCGCTTGTTGAGGGATAATAAAAATCTTTGATAATTTTGTAAAAATGATTTCTAAATTATTTATCAAAACTTGACCATCATGAACCAAGCAGCAAATCAATATATTACCATCTATACAGAGTCTAATCCTAACCCTAACTCTCTGAAGTTTGTGCTTAATTATATGCTCGTGCCAGAAGGAGCCACTTATGATTTTCCAGATCTAGAGAGCACGCAGGGAGTATCTCCCTTGGCCGAAGAGTTATTTGGCTACTCTTACGTGAAGCGGGTCTTTATCATGAGTAATTTCATCACGATTACCAAAGAAGATGACCAAAGCTGGCACGACATTGCCGGTACGCTCAAAAAGCACATCAAAACTTATTTAGAAGAAAATAAGCCACTTCTGACCACAACCGCGTTTCAAGAGGAAGTATCAGCCGAAGGAGAAAACGAGCCAGCCATTAACCAAAAAATTCGCAACATATTAGATGAGTACGTACGCCCGGCCGTGGAGTCGGACGGGGGAGCGATTGCTTTTCATTCTTTCGAAGAAGGTACTGTAAAAGTACTTTTGCAAGGTGCTTGCAGTGGTTGTCCCTCTTCTACCCTGACCCTCAAGCAAGGTATTGAGAACCTACTTCGTTCCATGGTTCCCGAAGTACAAGAGGTGATTGCCGAGGGGGTGTAAATGCTTACTCTTGAGTTGTGGGTTGTTTGTGGTTAGTTTTTCTGTAAATTCGTTTTCTGGTTTGTCGGAATAGAAAAGCCAGACCAACAAGCGCACAAGAAACAGGTAAGCAACCACAAACAACGAAATATTGGATTGGCATATTTATCTTCAGCAATTTAAGAATTACTTGAGCATCGAGCGGGGCTTGGCTCCCAACTCCGTAGAGGCTTACTTGCGAGATGTTGACAAGTTGCTACAATTTTTTGAAATACAAGAGACGCATCCTTTACCCTCAAAAGTACAGGCAAAACACATTAATCATTTTTTGCAGTATCTAGGAGCATTAGGGGTAGCCGAAACTTCGCAAGCGCGGATTCTTTCTGGAGTGAAAGCTTTTTTCAAGTTTTTATTATTAGAAAATGTGATCACCCAAGACCCCGCCTACTTGATAGAAGCCCCCCGACTGGGTAAGAAGCTCCCAGATATACTACATCTGGATGAAATCGAGAAAATGCTGGCCGCTCTGGACTTGTCCCGACCTGATGGTGCCCGAAACCGTGCCATGCTAGAAATCCTGTATAGCTGTGGGCTACGAGTGAGTGAGTTAATTCATTTGAAAATCAGCAACTTGTACTTGGATATAGGCTTTCTAAAAATTGTAGGAAAAGGAAACAAAGAACGCTTTGTGCCTATCGGTAGAGATGCGGTTCGCTATCTGAAAATTTACTTAGAGCATATCCGTCCAGACTATCCTATCAAGCCAAAGCAAGAAGACTATGTTTTTCTGAATCGGCGTGGTAGCCGTATTTCTAGGATTATGGTTTTTATGATCGTGAAGGACTTGGCAGCACAGGCGGGCATCTCCAAGAAGGTAAGCCCTCATACCTTCAGGCACTCTTTTGCTACCCATCTGGTCGAGGGAGGGGCTGACCTCAGAGCCGTGCAAGAAATGCTGGGGCACGAATCTATCACCACCACCGAAATTTACACACACTTAGATCGTGAATATCTAAGACAGACGATCGTGGATTTTCATCCAAGAAGCTAAATCCCTTACTTGTACTCACATTTCTCCTAAAACCCCTAGCCCAAACAAGGCAAAATCATACTTGACGGGGTCTTGGGGGTCTAGCAACTTTAGATTTTGCGTAAGCTCGAGAGCCGTTTTCCAGTCGGTAGGTTTGCGGGTAATCAATTGCAATTTACGGGCGACTCGCTCCACGTGAACATCGCAGGGGCAAACTAATTGAGCCGGGTTAATTTTTTTCCAAAGTCCAAAGTCTACGCCTTTTTGATCCTGGCGTACCATCCATCTTAGAAACATGTTGATTCGCTTGCAGGCAGAGTTGCGGGCCGGGGTAGCAATGTGCTTACGTGTGCGCTCGGGATAATCTTCCAAGCTAAAAAAGTATTGATGAAAATGAGAAAGTGCTTTTTCGGTATGCTCAGCACTTGCATCAAAATTCAAGACAAAAGCCTCCTCTAGAGAGTCAAAGCGTTGATAATGATGCTTGAAAAAATGAATAAAATAAAGCGCATCCGTGGCATTGAAGGTGCGATGCTTGAATTGTAAGAAAGGTTTTAAATCTTCCTCTTGATGGTGTAAGATAAAATCGTGCGGACTGCCGTCCATCCACTGAATCAGCTCCTTGCATTTGTTGATAATCGTTTTCCTTTGCCCCCAAGCCAAAACCGCTGCCCAAAATCCCATGATCTCAATATCCTGTTGCTTGCTAAATTGGTGGGGAATACAGATCGGATCGTTCTCGATAAAGTCTGGTTGGTTGTAACGTTCGTAAGCTTCGTCTAGGATTTCTTTGAGGTCTGGCATGAAATGGTGAATTACAAAATTCAAATTACAAATGGTCAAGTTTGAAGCAAAAAAGACAGCCTCAAGCATTGACGATTTATCATTTGCAATTTTTGATGACTAGTTCAGCTCCACGAGCTTAAAGCCTTGCCCGTGCACATTGATGATTTGGATATTCTCATCCAACTTCAAGTACTTGCGAAGCTTGGTGATATAGACATCCATACTTCGGGCGTTGAAATAGCTATCGTCGCCCCAGATTTTTTTAAGTGCTTGGGAGCGATCCAGCATTTGGTTTTTGTGTAAGCACAACAGGCGCAAAAGCTCAGACTCTTTGGAGGTAAGTTTGCGCTCTTGCTCGGGCGAGATGAGTTTTTGGCGGTCATAAGCAAAAGTAAACTGCCCAATTTCAAACTGCGTCTGTGCCTGATTCTGGGTTTGATGACGAGAACGACGCAAAATAGCTTCTATACGAAGCAATAGCTCTTCCATACGGAAAGGCTTGGTCATGTAGTCATCGGCTCCGATTTTAAGCCCTTGAATCGTATCTTCCTTGAGTGATTTGGCCGTCAAAAACAGGATGGGAATATCTTGGTCAGATTCTCGAATTTTCTCGGCCAGGCTAAAGCCATCCAATTTAGGAAGCATCACATCAAAGATACAAAAATCATAGGCATCCGTTTGGTATTGCTTGAGGCCAGCTTCCCCGTCCCGGCAAAGCGTGGTATCATAGTGCTTGATATCTAGGTATTCTTTGAGCAACTGGCCTAGATTGTTATCGTCTTCGACCAAGAGAATTTTGGTTTTTTCCTTATGCATTTCTTCTTTCGGTTTAGGGTTGGAGAAGTTGGTTCTTGATTGAGCACCTAACATTTAGTTTACCGCTAAATAGTCAATTTGTCAATACGATTAAACACGGTTTTTGAAGATATTTGCTTGGTATTCAATAAGCTTTTATCATCAGAGAGCTTACCAAAAGCAAAAGGATCCCTGCTGATTACTACCTGCCTAATGATCTACATCCTGACGGTAAGGCAAGAACAGCGTGAAAGTACTTCCCTTATTCAATTCACTTTTAACTTTCACTTCTCCTTGATGCGCTTCTACCATGGTTTTTACATAGCTTAATCCCAAGCCAAAGCCCTTGACATTGTGAACATTGCCCGTGGGTACGCGGTAAAATTTATCAAACACCTTATCCTTAGTTTCCCTGCTCATCCCTTGGCCTTGATCTGAAACCGAAATCTGTATTCCCTCCTTCAGGCTCTGAGTTTGAATACTAATCTGAGGTGCGTCGGGAGAATATTTATTGGCATTATCCAATAGATTGTGAATCATATTCGTGATATGTACTTCGTCTCCTTCGATGGCTGGGTAATCTGCATCTAAATGTTTTTCCAGATGCCCTCCTCTGTTTTCGATTTGGATGATGATATTTCGGATTGCTTGATGGATGACTTCGTGGATATTCACCGTGCTGATTTTTAATTTGAAATCTCCCTTATCCAGTACGGCAATTTGTAATACTTTTTCTACCTGAGAGCCCAGGCGCACATTTTCTTCTTTGATAATATTCAAATAGCGATCTACTTGCTTGGGCAACTGCCGCACATCAGGGTCTTGAATGGCTTCACAAGCAAGAGAGACGGTAGAAATAGGCGTTTTGAGCTCGTGGGTCATATTGTTGATGAAATCATTGGTGATTTCTGACATTTTTTTCTGCTTGATAATGGTAGAAACGGCCTTCACAAAACAGAAAACCACCAAGCCGATAAACAGAAGCGAAGTGCCAAAAACCCACCACATACGCTTAAAGATAAAAGCCTCTTGGTCAGGAAAATAAGCGTGTAGAATGTGTTCACTACCAAAAATATCCGTGGGAAATAAATTCACGCTAAATCCAGCGCGAAGGATGTTTTCTTGCTCATGGGGAGAGGAGCAAAACAAAAACTGCGGTTTTTGGCGCTTCAAACGACTTTCTACCAGAAATTGGTAATCAATGTTAATTCCTCGGTCTTCTAATTCTCTTTTTAGTAGCGAATTGAGCACTTTTGGGTTAATGCGTTGCCTGAGATTCTGATCTCGATTTTGCAATTCTTCCATAATAAAGTGTACCACATCTAATTTGTTCGAGATACGAACTACTTCTTTGGGAGGCACGAGCCGACCTCCGTGTCTGGAATGGCTTCTCTGCTCGATCATTCTTCCCGCGTAGGTCGAGTAAAGCGAAGGACGATCCCTGCGAGCAGACAAGTCTAGCCGGAGGTCAAAGCGAGAAGAAAGCTGATTAAGTTCTTGCTCGGAGTAAACATAGACACTATCTGGATTTTCTCCTAGCTGAGCCTTCCATTTTTGGTGAGCAGCAGCATTCGAAGGAGCAAAATAGGGGGCATGGCTACTATCTGAGGTATAAATTCGTACTGCGCTCTCCCGTTTTAGAGGGCTGGGAAATGGCTTAGGAAGTGTATCTTTGCTTGGATTTTCTGCTGAAATTCTGATTGGATTGGGCCTTTCCGGAGCGAGAGAATCATTAAAACGCATGGCAAAGAGGATATTCTTGTCATGAGTTGGCGGCATAGATGCTCGGGGAGAGTTGGGAGAAGAAGGGCTTACTTTTTTAAGAGGATCTTTTTGATAATGCGTAGTTTGTGCTGAGGTTTTGGGTGGCTCATTCTCTAGGGTATCTACAAAAATGCCTACGATATCATCAATAGGGACTTGGTCTATGCTTTTTTGTGTAACATAAAGTACTTCTTTTTGCTCTAGCTTGTGTGCCACTTCGTTTAGTGCTTCGTGCACATTTTGCTCAAAGCGTTCTCGGTTAGCCTCCAAGGCCACGTTTACCCAGTAAAATTGGAGCGCGGTCAAGCCTACCAAGGCAAAGGCCATGAGCAGAATAAAATAACGCAAATTCCGTTTTTTCATAAATGAAATCTAGTACCTTTTGGCTTATGAATTTTGAAGCCGTCTAAAGTTTACCTTTGGGCTACAAAAATCCTCTTTCCGAACCTGATGAAACCAAAATAGAACCTTTTCGCGATCAAATCAAAGCTCTAGACAGCTTCATTACAAAAAGCAGAAGTCAGCCGTTCCAAATTACAAAAATACAACAAGTGGAAATGGCTTGGTAGGATTTAACAATCTTTAACCTATGTTTTGCAGACGATAAACCAAACCATCTCAGCTATTAGGAAAGGAGGTTTGGGAGATTTCTGATGCATAAAATGTAATTTTTTTTAACTTGCGTGAAAACGAAGCAGTCAAGCTGTCTAGTTTTTGATCGTTCAGCGAAAAATTCATATTCTGAAAGAGGTATTTTGCCGCCTAAAGATAAACTTTAGACAATCAATAAAACAATATGATAAAAATACGAACAAGCCTTCTCTTTGCCCTGTTTTTCTGTGTCATTCTCGAAGGGCAAGCCCAAGAATATGGAATTTGCCTGCGGTCCACCGTAGCCGTGCGGGGTGAAAAATCTGACACCAGTGAGCAGGTAACTCAGTTGATGTTTGGTGATGCTTTTCGGATTCTAGATATCTCCGAAGACCAAAAATGGTTTCGCATCGAGAATCATTATGACCAGTACCAGGGTTGGATACGTAAAGCGCAATTTTACCCGATTCCCGAAGATTACTATCAGGCTTATGTCCAAACTGCGCATCCAGTTATTATTCGCCGAGGGGCACAGGTGATGATGAAAGAGGAGAAAATTGCCATTCCGGTGGGAAGCTCTCTACCTTTTTATGAAAATGGAAATATAAGAATAGATGAACAACGCTACGCCGTAACGGGGCTTGCTCGAGACATTACCCAAAAGGTGAGCAAAGATACACTCGTGCTTACGGCGCAGCAGTTTTTAGGGACACCTTACCTGTGGGGAGGCAAAAGCCCCAAGGGTTGGGATTGTTCTGGATTTACCCAAGTTCTTTATAAAATGCACGGTTATACGCTTCCCCGTGATTCTTATCAACAAGCCGAGCAAGGGCAAACGATCTCTATCGAGGAAGCCAAGGCGGGCGATCTGGCCTTTTTCCAGCGCAAACCCGAAGGCGACGGCAGAGTTGTGCACGTGGGGATTCTCTTGGGGAACGGAAAAATCATTCACGCCGACGGGAAGGTGCGAATCAATCGCATTGACGAAACTGGACTCTATCGGGACGACCTAGGTAAATACTCTCATTATCTCAAACTAGTCAAAAGATTGCCAGAGGATTAGAGGCTTATTCACGAAGGCTGGGAGCCAGAGGGTTGGTTTATAATCGCTTCTTGAAGATTTTATACGCTGGATTGTGCAGCTCAAAAAACTGATTCTTAAAAGGCGGTAGCGCATCGTAGTACCCCATGATAAAGAAGCCGTGATCTTCTAAGCTCTCATAAAAAAGGTTGAGTACTTTGAGTTTGAGCACATCGTCGAAGTAAATCATCACATTTCTACAAAAAATGAGATCAAACTTTTCTTTCATCGGGTCTTTACTCAGGTTATGCTGGGCAAAGGTGCCGTGTTGTCTTAGATACCTTTTGAAGGTCGCCCCTTCGGAGTGTTCCTCCAGATAATAACCTAAATCTCGTTCCAAATCCGTGAATTCTTGGTAATTCTGATAGTATTTTTTCAGTAAATCTTGACTGTAAAAGCCTCGCTGGGACTTATCAACAGCATTGCTACTGAGGTCGGTTGCCAAGCTCTGACTTCTGGCGAATAATCCACTTTCGTAGAGGGCAATAGCCATGGAATAAAACTCTTCACCCGTGGAACAGCCCGCGTGCCATATTTTGATTTGCTCTCGTGGAGGCAATTGTGCTAACAAGTCATCCTTGATATATTTCCAAAGTCCTGGGTTACGAAATAATTCGGTCAGCCCAACGGTAATTTCATTGATAAAAACATGGATGAAATCGGGATCTCTTAGAATTTTTTGCCAGAGTCCGTACACGGATTCTAGCTCAAACTTATCAATGATTCGGTGTACCCGACGTTTGAAGGAGTTTTTTTCATAATTAAAAAAATCCAGTCTGTAACGATTGTAAATGGCTTGGTTGATTACATCTAGTTCTTCGTCGCTGAGCATTTTATTCGTTTTCCGTTGGTGGTGGTATAGCTTTATTTTAGGGCTGTATTTTTGACTGAAATGGGCACTCGTCTGCAACGCGTTCGTCGGGCAAGCGTCGGGGTGAAGATGCGCACTTACCTATTTGGATGAGTATCTTTAGGTTTCATCCGTTTCTTCATTTTCACCTTGATCTTTTTCATATTGGAGGAGAAGAATGTCTAGTTTTTCCATTTTTTTCTCGTCCTGAGCAATTTGGCGAATAACGGCGGAGAAGCCTTCTCCAAAACACCAGATAAACTCAGGATGAATGTCTGTATCTTTGGCAATCAAATTCGTCTGCATGGAAAAGAAGAAGTCGTACCGTTGCATTCTTTCGTGAAGCAATTGGCTGATTTCAGTCAGGCTCAAATGCTGTATGGAAGGCAATCCTCCATAAGCTTTAAGCTCCAAAAAATCAGAGAAGCTCGTAATGACCGATGCCGTCAGAATATTATCTACTTCCAGCAAAATGGCTTCTTTCATGGCCTCGCTATGGCTCTCTGGCAGAACAACTTCCCAGAGTTTCTGAGCATGCTGTTCGCTGAAAATGAGAAAACTCTCGGCAGGAAGCTCCCCTTCTATTGAGGAAACCAGTAGATAATGCCTAGAGTCATCGGTGAGGGCATTGACCAAGGAAACCTCTTGAGGTTCTCCACGGAACTCTATTTTTTGTAAGGTTACTTCCTCTCTAATCAGGGTAGATAAAGCTCGGGCAGAATTGTACAAAGCCAAATCTACAATTTTGTGAGTTACTGCTATTTCTCTATCGCTCAGCGTATTTTTCATAAGAGTCACAGACTTAGGTTAAAACTTGCACCGCGTCAAATACATACTGACTAATCGCGGGTACGTCAAGTACGAGGCAGACATTACCATTGCCCAAGATGGAAGCCCCGTTGATAAATTCCAATTTATCCAAGGGTTTTTTAAGGGGCTTTTCTACAATTTCTTGCTGGCGGAGCAAATGATCAATGACCAATGCCACCGACCGCTCTCCATCGGAGGCAATGATGATGTGTAGGGGTGGTAACTCAGCTCGGGGCTCTTGGGTTTTGGGCAAATAAGGTGAAGACTGTCCCTCTTCCGAAAGGCCAAAAATATCTCTCAAAAAAACAAGGGGGATGGTTTGTTTTTGATGGGTGATAATTAACCCGCTTCCCACGTGATGTACTTCTGAGGCACTCACTGTAATCACGGCTTCGCTGTACACGAGCGGGAGTGCAAACTCAATATTTTCTAGCAAAAATAGCAAGGCTGGTTTGACGGCCACTGAGGCCGGTAAAGTGAGCGTAAATCGTGTACCTTGTTGTGCTTGGGTATGGGTGTAAATCTTACCACCAATGGAGTCTAAGGCTCCCTTGACTACATCCATCCCCACGCCTCTTCCAGAAATTTCAGAGACTTGATCCGCGCTAGAAAAACCGGGCATGAAAATATAACGGACAATTTCTTGTGCAGACAATTGCTGCGCCTGCGCGGGTCGGAGCAACTCCCGCTCGATGATTTTGCGACGAATTCGCTCTACCTCGATACCACGGCCATCGTCGGATACTTCTAAGATGACAGCGTTTTTTTCGTTCTTAGCACGTAAGGTGATTTTTCCCTGACTGGGTTTCCCTAAGCGAGTTCGTTCGTCAGCGGGCTCGATACCGTGGCTGACCGCGTTGCGTACCAAGTGAATGAGTGAATCACTGATGATTTGCAGCACATTCCGGTCTATTTCGGTTTCAGTTCCTTCTAGCTCCAGATTGACTTCTTTCTGTTCTTGTTGGGCAATATCACGGATTACTCGGTGGAATTTTTGGAACAAAACACTGACTTTAATCAGCCGAATATTCATCACCGAATGTTGTAATTCGGAAATAATTCTCTGCAAAGCAGCAAAATCATTTTTGGCAATGGCTTGCCCTTCCGAACTCATCAGAATCATACGGTCCCGCTCAATGGCTAGTTCTCCGACCATATTTAGCAGATGATCCAATTTTTTGATCGGGATTTGAACGGCATCCGAAAGCTGAAAAGAGTGTGGGTTGGTCTCTCGGGGAGGGGTTTCTTGGGGAATAGGTACGGGTGTAGGCTGAGGCTCCTCGGTGAGGTCGAGTGCGTTTTTTCCTTGAATTTCCCTGAGAATTACGCCCAAACGAGTACTAAGCCCTAGGTAACTAACTGTTTTTTCTTCTTTGGCGGCATGAATTAGCTCCCTGAGCTTATCATTCGCACGAAAAAGATCATTAAAAATCACCTCATTGAGTACGCCGTGATCAGCTCGGATTTCATTAAAAATATCTTCCAATCTGTGCGCTACTTCGTGGATGCCCCTCAGCTCTAGGGAAGCCGCGTTGGCTTTCAGGTTATGGGTCAGGCGGAAAATCGCTTCAATGGCTCCCTGATGACGATGATTTTTTTCTAATTCGGTAAAGAGTTTATCTAATTCGTCTTGTTGCTCGATGGCTTCTACCAAGAATAGCTCTTTGAGTTCATCTGCTTTCATACCTGAATTTAATTGGGTTTTTTGGAATACTTCATGCTTCCCAGTGAACAATCATAGAATTGTGTTTATAAGCAGCTCACGATAAAATTAGCAATTTCCTTCAAGGGCAATACTTGATGCACCACCCCACGCTCAATGGCTGACTTGGGCATCCCAAAGACCACACTGCTCTCCTCGTTTTGGGCAATATTGAAGCCGCCCCGTGCACGAATTTGTTGCATGCCCAAAGTTCCATCCCTTCCCATGCCCGTAAGCACCACGGCCAGCGTTTTTTCTTGATAGACCTCTGCCGCAGAAAGCATCAGGGCATCTACCGAAGGAAAATTGTATTCCTGATACTTTTCGGAGCTATATTCAAAGTAAGGTAAGGCATGGGGATGGGCTCTTCTGACGGTGGTATTACAGTTTGAGGGAGCTAAATACACAAAGCCTCCTTTGATACTTTCTCTATTTTGGGCAACATGCACGGGAAAAGGAGTCAGTTCATTCAGGCGGTCGCTGTAAGAAAGTCCGAAGTCTTGGGGAATATGCTGCGCGATCAAAATCGGAATAGGCAAATTGGTTGGTAGCTTCAAGAGAATCGTCTCGATGGCGGTAGTCCCTCCGGTAGAAGCTCCGATGAGGATAACATCATAGCGTGTACTCTGACCAAAAGAGTGAGGATGATTGTTAACGGAGCGTTTGCGCTTCAGCGTATCTAGATTCACGTGAGCCGCCAGACGAACTTTTTTGGTCAAGGCATCTTTGACATTACGCAAATTTGCTTGAAAGTTGCCAGCGGGCTTGGGAATAAAGTCATAAGCTCCCTTCTCGAGTGCTTCTATCACGAGGTGAGGAGCGCTTTCGGCTAAGGCCGTCAGGATGATAATGGGCTTGGGATGTTTTGCCATGATTTGCTCCACGGCGTAAATGCCATCGTAATCTGCCATGAGCAAATCTAGAATGACCACCTGTGGTTCTAGACTTTGCACTTTTTGCAATGCCTCCTGCCCGTTTTCGGCCGTAGCGATTACCTCCAAATCTATTTCTTCGGACAAAATACTCCTGATGAGAAGGCGTACCCAACCGGAGTCATCTGCTAATAATATTTTGATTTTCTCTGACCCCATTTTGACTTTCAGAATTAAGCAGGGACGATTTCTTGGATGATTTCCAGTAATTTTTCAGAAGTGAAAGGCTTGATGATATAGTGATCTGCTCCCAGCTTCATGCCCTCATCTACCACGGACTGCTGGCCCACGGCACTGATAATGACTACTTTGGCACTGATGGCTTCTTTTTTGATGACCTTGAGTACATCTAGCCCCAGCATATCAGGTAGGATATTATCTAAGGTAATGAGATCAGGTTGAAGGCTGAGGGCCAAATCGATCGCTTTTTCCCCGTTGTCCGCTTCTCCGGCAATTTCATATCCCCCTTCTTCTAAGGCTTCTCGGATCATGGTGCGCATGTAGAGAGAGTCGTCTACGATTAAGATTTTCTTGCTCATAAGTTCTTTAATAATTAATAATTAGTTTTGGGTGAAAGGACTAGAGGTTTTTAAAATCGCTGGTATCAATTATTTTTAAGGCATCAATCAGGATGATGATTCGCTCTTCTACCTTGGCGATTCCTTTAATATAATCTCTTTTCAGGAAGCTATCTCGGGTGAGGTTAGGGCTTAGGTCGATATTTTTCTCCAAAATAGTGAGGGTATTGGGAATATCATTCACCAGAATGCCCATTTGCATTTCCTCATCAGCCAGTACCATGAGAAAGCTCTTGAGATGCTTAGGTAAAGCGGCCTTTTTGAGTTGAAACCTCTCTTCTAGGTCAATGATGGCGAGAATATTGCCACGCACATTCGCCACTCCCTTGATATAATTGGCAGTGAGGGGTACTTCGGTAATGCGTGGTACGGGCACTACTTCGCGAATCTGGTCGATAAAAAGACCATATTCTTGCCCTCCTAGCTCAAAAACGATGACTTGAAAGGAAGCCTCTGCTTCTTCGGCTTTTTCTGTAAGTGCTTGGGTATTATTTTCTGTAGATTCTTTCATATCAGAGAGAGCACCCACTCGGTACATAAGGATACGAACCGAGGGAAGCGAATTTAAAGCTTATTATATGATTTTTAAATAGCGGCGTATTCGTATAGATATTTTCTTTAGAATTTTCCGACTTTTTATCAACTTACTGGGTCTTCAAGACTCAGTAAGTTGACTTGTGTAAATACGATTCTTAGGCTTTGCTGAGCTTAAATTGGTTAACACGTTTTTTCAGCTCTTCGGCAAGAATAGAGAGTTTTTCGCTGGAGCTGGAAATTTCAGCCATTCCTCGATCCATTTCCAGAGAAGAGCTGGCGAGTTCCTGTGTTCCACTGGCCGTTTCTTCGGAAACGACCACGATTTTCTCAATATTTTTGACCACCTGATCAATAGATTGCTTCTGCAGCTGAGAGCCTTGTAGAATTTCTTTGGATGATTGAAGTGTCTCTGTACTAGAATCATTAATTTCCACAAAAACTTTTTCTGCCTGCTCGGTAGCCGTCTTACCGCTTTCCACGCTTGTTTTCATATTCTTGATGGCATCTCCTGTGGATAAGATATCCTTTTGCACATCTTTGATGACTTTGTCAATCTCCACGGTAGAGTTTTTGGAGTCTTCGGCCAATTTATTGATTTCATCAGCCACTACTTTGAAACCTCTACCTGCTTCGCCCGCGCGAGCCGCCTCGATGTTGGCATTGACGGAGAGCAGCTTGGTTTGGAAGGCAATGTCGGTGATGACGCTGAGGATGCGAGAAATTTCTTCCGAACGCTGGGTGAGCACTTCAATAGAACCCGACGTAACCCCGGCGGATTGGTCAATGTCTGCCATGTTGTTGACCAGCGTTCGGATGATTTCTAAGCCATTTACGCAGTTTTGTTGCCCTTTCTCGGCTGAGGTATTGATAATTTCGGCTTTTTTGCTCATATCGAGGGAAGCGTTTAGGGTTTTTTCCACGAGGCGGGAAGATTCATCGGTACGGCTGGCTTGGTCCTGCGCTCCGTCGGCCATCTGCTGAATAGCCGTAGAAGCCTCCGTGGTAGATTTACGCATACTGGTGGCCTTAGAGAGCATTTCACCGGAGGAGGTAGAGACGGTCAAGGTGCTTTCCTCGATTTGCACTAAGAATTCATTCAGGTTTTTGATGGCGATGTTGAGGGCATTGGCCATATCGGCAATATCGCCTCGAGCTTCCATCTTGAATTGCTGGGTAAGGTCTCCCAAAGAAAGACTGGTGACAATGCGGTTGATTTCTAGAACCGGCTCGGAGATATTGGTCAATAAGAGATTGACCGAGTCTATAAGTTCTTTCCAAGCACCATCGAGATGAGTCAGATTGAGCCGTTCACTGAGTCTCCCTTCTACCCCTGCAAGGTTCACGACGCGATTGAGTTCTTTGACAATTTTTTTGAGGTTATCTCTCAGGGTGGTATTGGCGGCTACCATACGGGCTAACTCTCCCTTGACTCGGATTTTACCCAAATCCATTTCTACGTCAAAGTTTCCTTTTTGGATTTCAGTGATAAAATTACTGGTAGCACTCAGGGCAACGGTAAAATCGGTTACGTCTTTGGCCAACTTAATCACCTTGACAAGCTTGCCTTCATCGTCCAGAACGGGAGCATAGGAGGCATCTAGCCAGACTTCATCGCCGTTTCTGGCGATACGCTTGAAAGTGCCCATACTGATGTGGCCATCGTTGAGGTTGCGCCAAAACTCGCGATACTCTGGGCCTCTCGCGTAGTCAGGGTCTACGAAGATGCGATGATGCTTACCCTTTATTTCTTCTAAGGAGTAGCCCATCAGATCTAGGAATATTTTATTGGCTGATAAGATATAGCCATCCGGGTCGAAGTCAATGAAAGCATAAGCAGTGTTGATAGCCTTGATTTGACCGTCCATTTCGGCTTGTTGTACGCGTAATTCTTCGCTGAGCCGGGCTTGTTTTTCTTGGGTGGCCTGAAGCTCTTCCATATTCTGGCGCAGTTCTTCTTCTTGGGCACGGGTTTCCTCGAGTTGGTTGGCGAGTTCGCTTTCCAGATTTTTCTCGCGGGTGATTTCTTGGGCGTATTTAACCACTTTGTAGGGATTACCATCCAGATCTAAGATAGGCGCATAACTTCCTTTGATCCAGACGATTTTGCCGTGCTTTGCTACACGTTTGAACTCACCTGATTGTGGGATGCCCGCTCTAAGGTCTGCCCAGAAGCGTTGATAATCATCTGAGTTTTTTTGTTCATCACTTACCATAAAGCTGTGGTGCTTTCCAGTAAGTTCGGCTCCGGAGTAGCCGACAATGTTTAGGAAATTTGGGTTGGCAGAGGTGATGGTTCCATCCATTTCAAACTCCACGGTGGCGTAGGTTTCATTGATGGATTTGAGTTGACTGGCATAATCCAGACTTTTCTGCTTTTGCTCGGTAATATCACTGGCAAGGCTAATTACTTTAATGGGTTCACCTTGTTGATTGAAAACGGGCGTGTAGGTGGCCTGCATCCAGACTTCCTGACCGGTGCTGCTGATCTGCTTAAATTCGCCTGATTGGGCTTTGCCCTTACGGAGGTCGTTCCAAAACTGGAGATAGTCTCTTGATTTGGCGTAAGAGTCTTCTACGATGAGGCTGTGGTGCTGCCCTTTGAGCTCGGCCTCGGTGTAGGCTAGGATTTCCTGCATCGTTTGGTTGGCTTTGAGGAGATGCCCCTGCATGTCCATCTCGATGGTGGCCAGGGTGTTGTCAATGGCCTGGAGTTGCCCACTCATCTCGAGCTCTTTTTTGCGCATGGCTTCCTGCGTAGACTCGAGCTCTTCCATATTTTGGCGCAGTTCTTCTTCGCTGGCGCGGGTTTGCTCCAGTTGATTCTGAACTTCCTGTTCAAGCCTTTTCTTCTCCGTAATATCCTTGATGAAAGCGGTGTAAATGGAGCCATTTCCTAGCCTTGCTTCGCTGAGTGTGAGGAGAATGGGAACGGTGCTGCCGTCCTGACATAAGGCTTCTACCTCCCGTCCGATGCCAATCACCTTGGCTCGGCGGGTATGCTTATAGTTACTTAGATATTGGTCGTGCGAGTGGGAATGTGTATCGGGCATGAGCATCCGCACGTTTTCTCCGATTACTTCCTCGCGGCGATAGCCCCAGAGATTTTCAGCAGTACGGTTAAAAAAACTGATCGTACCCACATCATTGATGATGATGACGGCATCGGCACAGCCCTCAAGAATTTGCACATATTTTTGAGTTTCGTTAATTTCAGTTACTTCTTTGGGGAAGGGGTCGGTATGTCCCGAAGCATTATTCTTTTCGGGGGCAAGGTTTTCTTCAAGCGCCATGTTTTCTATCTTTGAGTCGTTAAATGATTTCTTTTGGTGCTATCAAAGGACTCCTGTTTTTGTAGAGAAGGAGCTATTTTGGTGAATTTTCGGGCTGGGTTCTTCGCGTGTAGGGGTTGGCTCCACAGCGATCCTAGTACGAGAATTGGCAAAAATCATTCTCCAAACTACGACGTTGGCCAGTTGAGCTATTTTACTCATCGTAGATTATTACACAAGTGCTTTTTTATTCGAAATGAAGGAAGCTGATGGGTATAAATCCTACGTTAGGCGATGGATACAAGTTGTTCGGCTAATCATTAGCTCAACCTCCAGAGATATTTAGCTTCTAACGCGTGGGGAGGTGCAAGGATTAAGCGCATTCTTCTTACGGGAAAACAGGCTCCGTGGGCAAGTAAGATTCCGCGCATTTTCTCGTTATTTCACGTGTAAATTTATCAGAAGCATTAGAGATGAATCCTATTTTTCTTTTTTGATTTCAGGCATTTCTGATTTAGGAATACTAAGCCCAAAAGAACTTCCCTGAGGACTGGAGTGCAGCAGGGAAAGGTCAGCACGGAGTTTGGTGGCTGCGATTTGTGCTCGGTACAATCCTAGCCCGAAGCCTTTAAAAAAATCGTGCCCTCGGAAGAACATCTCAAAAATGCGGCTGGCCATTTTAGGCGGGATTCCTTCGCCATTGTCCTCTACCCGAATTTCGTAGGTATGGTCTGTCTCCCAAGCACTAATCCGCACCTGCGCCTGCTCTTGCTTGAAGTGGTTGGCGTGTTGAATGGCGTTTTTTACGAGGTTATCCACGGCGATCTCGAGCATCTCTACATCCGTGTGGATATGTAAATCCGAATCCACTTCCACGGAAAATTTCTCGCGTTCAAACCCTTCTACCCGATTCATACTCCTGATAATTCCTCGGAAAAAACGGGACATATTCACGGCAGTAAAGCTAGTTTTATGGTTTCTCAAATCGCCGATTTCCACGATTCTAAAGAGCAGTAATTGCATTTTGTGAATCACCTCTTTTTGCATATTGAAATATGCTCGAGCCGTTTCGTCTTGGCTATCCACTAAGCCAATGTTGCAGACGCCCTCCAGCGTAGTGATGGGGCCTTTGAGGTCGTGAGAAGCCTTGTAGAGAAAAGTATCCAGCTCTTGATTGGCTTGGTTTAATGCTTCTTTCAAAGCCCTATTTTCCGCTTCCAGTAGGTTGGTGTCTGCTTCTTGTTTTCGAATATGTGAATAGAAGAATGAAACCGCCGTAAAGAAAATGACCATAGAGGTCGACAATGAGTTCGTAACGCCACTCGCCTGATTAGGGTTGGAGGGTATTGAGGAATTAGTTTGATAAGAAAATATCAAACACATCCCGATTAGCACGAGGCCCCATCCTATCTGTTTGACAAGGGGGGAGGATTTCGATTTTTGGATTCCCTGCATAGCTCAACTGCTTGAACGTGTGACAAATTGCGGATCGTACATTCATCCCCTCTTTGTAGGGAAGGAGATCACAATCTACGCTTGATGAATAGAAATTTAATTGATGAAATTAAGTCTTGGTTAGTAACGACTATGACAAGGTGGAGTTATACAGAAGGCTCTACTTTCTGTACGCGTGAAATATTTGGATGGAAATACGATTTTCAAGCTTAATTTTTCTCAGGGCAGTCCTTGATACAAATGCCCTTGGGGTTGATGAAAAAGGTTTCTTCGGCTTTCACTACTTTTGCTTTTTTATCCTCAAAATCAAAAGCTCGCTCAAATTGAGGTTCAATCACCTCCTCTCCTTCAGTATCGATATAGCCCCAAAGATTCCTGATCCACACTCCGGCTAAACCCTCGTGAAAATCTCGAGCCGCATCATAGCGGGGAGGTACGATTTCTTCTCCTTCTTCATCAATATAGCCCCATTTACCTGCTACTTCTACCCGGGCTAAGCCTTCCGAAAAATCTCCCGCCCAATCGTACTGAGGCTCTATGATCTCTTCGCCTTCTTTGTTGACAAAGCCATATTTTTCGTCTAACTGTACACTGACCAGCCCTTCGTGAAATTGGCCTACTTCATCATAGCGAATGGGAATCACTTCTTCGCCTTCCAAATTAATAAAACCGAATTTGTTGTTGAGGAATACTTTCGCCACGCTATCCTGGAAGCGTTCTGCGTAATCATAGCGAGGCGGAATCACCTCCAGGTTTTCTTCATTGATGTATCCGTACTGGTTGCCCAGCTTGACCCGAGCCAAGCCCTGGCGATATACATCGATATCTTCGTAAGCTTCCAGACGGGCACTATCGTAGGGGAGCTTAGTACTGGCAGGGGCATTTTTTAGGCTATCTTCTATATCTGAGACATCGAAGGCGGAGTTGTCCAATTCTTCTTCTGATTCTTCTCGCGTGAGGTTGGAGCCACTAGGTTCACAAGCGTAAGCACAAATTAACCCCACTATTAATAAGAAGGAGCGAAGGTAAAATTTCGGTCTTTTTCTCTGATGAATGGAGATGATGAAGTGAGGGAAGAAGGATCGTTTTGGCAGATTTTTCATTTTTTCTGAAAAAGGAAAATGTATTCGTGCTTGAAAATATAGAATCCCCCCGCCAGAGCTCGGTAACGCCAAAGCTCTTTCTGGCGAAGCTTGGCCTTGGTTTCTTCAAAGTTTTTAACAATGGTCGCTTTCAAGCGGTAGGGTCTTTTGAGTACTTCCTGCATTGTGTAGAAGCCTAGAGGAATCCATTCTCCCTTGACATATTTATCGCTGATGACCAAGGCCAGGTATCTATTCGTATCCAGTACGGGGTAAGTCAGGTCAATTAATTTTCCGATCTTAGCCAAAAAATCCTCCATACTCGTGGCGTTAGACAGGTCTCTTTGGTCTTCGCTAAAGCGAATAATATCCCAGTAAGGCGGATGAATCATCAGAAATTGCACCGATTTAATCCCTTGTTTGGGGAGCAGAGAAACATAATCGGTTTGAATGGCATCTCCACGTAGGAGCTTAATTTGGGTCGGAGGCAATTCTGCGGTTTCTCTTTTGATTCTTTTGCGTGCTTCTTGTATCACTTTGGCCTGTAGCTCGATGCCTAGTCCATTTCTGCCCAGTCGCTGACATTCGATGAGCGTTGTGCCGCTTCCTAGAAAAGGGTCTAATACCCAATCTCCTTGTTTGGTGTATCTTCTGAGAAGTTGGTTGGGAATCTGTGGGACGAAGTTCCCCCAGTAATCTGCCGAGTGTACACCCGTGTTATCTCTTTTAGGAATATGCCACAAGCTATCGGTCAGAATATCCTCATAGGCTTTCCAGCAATTGAGATTCAGATCATTGATTTGGGTGGTTTTAATTTCAGAAAGGCTATTGATGAGTCGGCGAATGTAATATTTGCTTCTTTCCAGGGTGTGGGTATCTAGGATTTGTTGCAATTCTTTTTGTACATAATCCACTGGGATTTCGTTGTTCAAGGGGAGAGATAGAAAGGTTTGCTGTGGTTTGATCTGATGCAAATCTTCCCTAAGCTCGTGAATATGCTGTTTGAGTTTCTCTACTCGGCTCAGATGGAGAGTGGTCTCGAGTGCTCGAATGATGCGGTTGGTTGCTTCCAAATCCCAGGCTTTTTGTGCCAAATTACGTTTTATCAAGCTGAAATTCAAAAGAAATCTTGGACTTCTGGGCGGAAAATTCATTTTTTCTCTCTTGAAAATACCAGATATTTGCACCACCCTTTAACACACAAAACACAAACATGAGAAAAATTTTACTAAGTAATTTCGTCTTACTGATGCTGATCGGGCTTGCTTGGCAAGAAGGGGCAGCTCAGGTTTCAGTGGGAATACACGGAGGAGGGAGCTTTTCTAACTGGACTGGAGATTTGATTTCTTTTCCCGAATCCAGCAATGCCTACAAGATTCGGAGTGATTTTTATCTGGGCTTAGCCTTAGGTTGGGAGTTTAATGAATACGCAAGTGTGCTAGCAAATCTAGATTTTATCCAGAAAGGAACCGATTTTCAGAGCCTGAGCGATGAGCGGAATTTAGAGCAAAACATTCGGATGGATTATCTGACCATACCGATTATGTTTCGGCTCAGTTTACCCCAAGATTTGGTCAAACCTTATTTGCAAGCAGGGCCTTATTTAGGCTTTTTGGCGACCGCCCGGCAAGATATTCGTGAGTCTCAGCTAGATGGTACACCCATTCGGCGCATTGAAGACCTCAGCGTAATCAACCAATACGCCTCAGTAGACTACGGAATCGCCCTTGGGCTAGGAACAGAGGTCTTGCTGGCCGAAAACTATCAACGGGGAGGCCGCGGAAGGCAAGCCAGCGGCGCTAGTTATTGGCTTACCCTCGGGGCACAAGTACAATTAGGCCTCGCGGATGTGAACAAGGACGAGGCACTCAGTACCCGAATCAATGCTTTCACGGTTGGATTGGGTTTGACAGTCAAGGTTTTTTGAAAAGCAGGAGCAAGGTTGTTTCATCTGCTAAAAGCGACTGGTTCTGCATTTAAATCCGAATTCCAAAAGCAAAGGCATTCAGTTCAGGCCCCTTCCCGTCTGCAAATAATTTGTTGAGATCATACTTGAAAAACAGCAGCGTGTTTCGGTAGCCTACCTGTGCTTCCAGGCCATAGCGCCAGTTATTGACAAAGAAATTGCCACGATCTTTGAGGGGATGGCCGTCAAATTTTACCTTGGAGCGGCTGCCCAAACGATAACCTACGTAGCCACCCACTCCCAAGTTGAAAGTTCGTTTTCCTTGGCGATTCCTGAAGCGGAAATTCAGCGTAACGGGAAGATTGAAATAGGGCACAACCAGTTTTGTTTTGTCAAGTTCTTCCCCAAAATCTTCCAGATAATCCCTAAACTCTACTCCATCTTCGGTACTAACAATATAATTGTCTTCTTGGAACATAAAATTATACCAGCTAAATTCTACCCCAAACTGTAAGCTCATGGGGCTTCTCCGTTTTCCGAGGTGGCTTCTGGTGTAAAATCCAAAGGCAAAATACCTAGAGCCAAAGGATCTCAGGCCGTAGGGCTGTCCTTGCGAATCTGGAAAATTGCCGTTTTCTAAGTAATTATTCAAACCAAAGTCAATGGCCCAGAAGACGCGATTCCCTTTCCAATTCCAGCTATTCTCGTTAAAAGTGAGTTCTAATTCCTTGGATTGGCTTTCCTGAACTGGTTCGGGGGCTTTTTCTACCAGGGTGAGGGTTTGGGTCTGAGGATTCAGCTCGTATTCGTAGATTTTTTCCTCTTGGTCTGCAATTTGACTAGTATCAATCTGAGCGGTGGCCTCTCGGATGATCCGATTCAGATCTAATTCGCGGAGTCGGAGCAAGCCCTCGCGGTCTTTTGCATAAATCCAGATTTTGGCTTTCTCTCCTAAATCTACTTGGATCGTATCTTGTGCTTGGCTAGGGAAAGAAAACCCAAGGTATCCGCCTAAAATACAAGTGAGAATCAATATTTTTTTCATGGCTAAATGATTTTATCTAAATGAAGAGATGCTGAGTCTGGCCTTTATTTGCCCAAGGAAGCCCAGATTTTGTCAGGGTCTACTCCAAATATTTTAAACTCTTTATTTTTATCTTTTTTCTTAGATGTTTTCTTTTTGAAAAACTCATCCTCCTCAGCCGAATCCTGACGAGCGATCATGGTTTCTTGTCCAGAAGAAGCCCCAGAAAGTTTCACGGTTACTTTGATGGCATAGCTGGTGCGTTCTTGTTTGGTTTCTTCCTCTTCGGTGAGTGAGGGTTCTACTTCTACCTCGATTTCAAGATCATTGACGGCAAAAGCAGGGTCTTTTGTATTTTCTAGGAATAATTTTTTGTCCTGTTTTTTCTGCCTTGGAGCCAGTTTTTCGGTGGCTTCTTTTCCTGTTTGAGAGGCAGGAGCCTGTTTTCTGCCGTGTTTCTCCCGAAGAGATTTTTCGGAATGATGCTCAGTTAGGCTTTCTGCGTGCCGTGGGGCGGTATTGTTCGTGTTTTTCTGAGTCGGCTCTATTTTTTCTAACTCCTTGGCTGTTTTTTCTTTAGATGAGGCTTGCTGACCAGAGATTTGCTCAGGAGAAGACACTGGATACATTTGCCATAAGCCTAGGCTGGTTCCTAAGAAGAGGACTGCCGCCGCCACCATCCACCACTTGGCTCTCTTGGGTCTTGCGGTGGGGGCAGGCTCAGCACCTAACATACTTTCCAAACGATCCCAAGCTTCCGGGCTGGGGGCGCGCTTATGGTCTTGGAGCTTTTTTTGAAATAGTTGATCTAAGGGGTGCTTATCCATGATTGATATTATTCAGGTGCTTTGGGCGGTTATTCATTTGTTTTTGCAATAAATTTCTAGCTCTGGAGAGCTGAGATTTGGAAGTGCTTTCGCTGATATCCAGCATCTTTCCTATTTCTTTATGAGAGTAACCCTCGATGGCGTAGAGGTTGAAAACCGTGCGATAGCCCACGGGCAAGGCGTCTATGAGCTCGAGGATTGCTTCGGCATCCAATTCATTTTCAAGCGTACTGTAATCGAGATGATCCGAAATATTTTCTATGTCTACTTCTACGTACATATGTCTTTTCTTGCGCAACAGATTGAGACTTTCATTCACCATAATTCTGCGTATCCAACCTTCAAAACTCCCTTCGCTTTTGTATTGGTTTATTTTGTTGAAAACTTTCAGAAATCCGTTAATCATCGCCTCTTCTGCCTCGACCTCTTGGCGAAGATAGCGCAGACATACACTCAGCATACGAGGGGCAAAACGCTCGTAAACCAACTTCTGGGTGAGGCGATCGCCACGGAGGCAGCCTGCTATCCATTCTTTTTCAGAAGATAATTGGGGCATCTCACTGGAGATTTATTCGTCTATTTACTGGGTAGATGCAAAAAAAGAAATGAAGGTTGCATCTACCTTAAAAATTTGTAATGAAGTGGTCTAGAATTTTAGTTTAAAAGCGAAAAACTTCCTGAAATCAGGTTCCAGCCGTGGAGCTTTGCCGCCTAAAAATAAGCCTTAGACAACTTCAATAAGAAAGATAAAACTACACCGCACCAAAATTGGTATGGTTTTTAAAATCATTAGTTATTGATGGCTGTAACTCTTTCTATGGTAGCTCGTATCTGACCTTCTAAGGCTTAAAAGCGAGTATGGTAAAAGTCTGATTATTTTCTAGAGCAACCCAAGTGGTTTTTGCTATTCATTCCTTTGTTAATTAGGCACAAAAGTCAATCCTATGGTTCAATCTTTTCGTCCAAATACGCTTAATGGGAGGATCATCATTTTTATTGGTGTTTGTACGCTCATTCTGATTTCTTTCTCCGCCACTATCTATTGGCAAAACCAAGCCACCAATCAGATCGTAAAGCGTTTGGAAGAGCAAAGAGCTTCTTTTCCAATCATTATCTCTGAAATTGAAAGCGGTATAGAAGCGGTCGCCGCTTCCCAAAAAGCCTATCTAGCCACAAGTGATGAACGGTTTCTGAGGGAAGGGAATGGAATCTGGAAAGAAAAAATTAACCCCGCTACCCAACAACTCAAAAAAAATGCAGAGAAAGTGGATGCTGGAAAGCTAAAAGATCAACTTATTCAAGCACACGCCTTGATTCAAAATTACAATCGTTTACACGAGCAAACTACGAAATTATACCAAAAAAACTATCTCTTCTTTGATAATATAGGCCAACCTCAGGACTCTTTACCCAAAAGCCCCGTGCGAACGGAAATGGGAAAAAAACTCCAAAACGAAATGAAGCAGACCCGAGCCAGCATCATCGCCTTGCTCGATCCTATCCGCCGAGAACAAACCGTACTTTTAGATGCAGATATCAAACAAGTCCAGCGACGGATTGATACTATCAATTTTATCATTATCACTCTTTCCACACTGATTATCTTATTCTCCATTGGCTTTGCTGCGGTCAATGCTTACCAACTTAACCAATCCATCCGAACGCCTAGACTTCTTTTGCATCAATTGGCCGAGGGGGAACTTCCAGAGCAGGCGACTCACACCGAGGACGAATTGGCCGAGGTAATCGAAGCCAGTAATCGTTTATCTCAGCAACTCAAACAAGCCAGTCATTTTGCACAACGGATCGGAGAGGGTGACTTTGAGGACGACTTCCAGCCCGCTAGCAAGAAAGATGTGTTGGGGAGTTCGCTCTTGCAAATGCGCGACCGCCTCCGTGAAGTGGCCGAAGAAGACCGCAAGCGTAATTGGGCTACCAAGGGACTGGCCGAGTTTGCGAGTATTATCCGTTCGCATAGTAATGACTTTCAAAGTCTCGGGGATAGTGTGATTTCAGCACTGATTGAGTACGTAGGAGCAAATCAGGGAGGAATTTTTATCGCCGAGTCCGGAGAAATCCCAGATACTACTCAACTGCGGTTGATTGCCAGCTACGCTTACAGTCGCAAAAAATACCACGAACGCGAGCTCACCATCCACCAAGATTACGCGGAAACCTTACTCGGCCAAGCCTACCTCGAGCAAGAAAAAATATACATCAGAGAAGTACCGCAATCTTATCTCTATGTTACTTCTGGTCTAGGAGAGGCTACTCCTGAATATCTGCTCATCTTACCCCTGAAAACGAACGACCGTATAGAAGGTGTACTCGAGATCGCTTCTTTCCAAGATTTTGAGGATTATCAAATCAATTTTATAGAAAGTATCTGTGATAATTTGGCCGCCTCCATTGCCTCGGTTAAAATCTCAGAAAAAACCAACCAACTGGTGAGAGAGCTACAAGAACAAGCGGAAATGATGCGTGCTCAGGAGGAAGAAATGCGGCAGAATATGGAGGAACTCACCAGCACCCAAGAGCAGATGCGTCGCAAACAAATAGAACTCGAGCGGCTCAAAAATAATTTAAGTGATGAAGTCAATAAACGTACCGAAGAACTACAAGCCTCGCTGAATCGATTCAATCTCATTATCCAAAGCTCTAGCGAAGGATTATGGGATTTGGTTTTTCCCGAAGATGGCCACATGCATGCAGAAACGCCCGTGCATTGGTCTGACAATCTAATTCATTCTCTGGGATACCAAAGAGAAGAATTTCCATCTACCCTTTCTGCATGGATTGAACGGCTACATCCAGAAGATAAAAAACAAGTCTTCCAGTTTTTTTTAGCAAGTATTCAAGACCAAAATAAACTGACCCCTTTCGAGAGTGAGCACCGCTTACAGCATAAATCTGGTGAATATCGTTGGTTCAAAGCAGCGGGACGGATTTCAAGAGATGAAAATGGCAAACCAATCCGTGCGGCGGGTTATATGAATGATATCAGCGACCAGAAAGAATTGGCGCGTGTACTCCAAGAGCTAGAAGTGCAGAAGCAAGAGCTCGAAGAAAAGCAGCAGCAACTAGAATTTACCAACAAGAAAATGCGCAACAATGAGCTAGTTCTCAAAAAAGCTTTCGAAAAAGCGCGCGAAAAGGAATCCCAACTGAAAGCCAAAAACCAAGAATTAGAAGAGAGCAAACAGAAGTTCCAAGGAATTACACAGAGTATTCCTGGCATTATTTTTCAGCTTAACTACAACTCGAGTACACAAGACCTTCGCTTTACCTATCTCTCGGATTATGTACAAGAAATCTTTGCTCTTTCAAAAGAAGCCTTTCTCGAGCTGAGCACAGAAGACTTTCACGAACTCATTCATCCCGCCGAGAGAAGAGAATTTCTCCGAAAAATCCTAGACTCCACCCAAGAACTAAACCCCCTCAGTTGGGAAGGTCGAGTAAAAGGGAAAAGGAACACTTGGCGTTGGCTGAAAGCCAGTGCCATGCCGCTCCGCACCGAAGAAAATACTGTGATTTTTAATGGAATCTTTTTGGATGTGACACAGCGCAAGTTGCAAGAAGAGAAATTGACAATGATGAATCGCGAAGCCCTCGCCCGTGAAGAAACGCTGCACCGAAATCTGGATGAACTCTACAATGTTCAAGAAATCATGGAGCAAAAGCAGGAAGAGCTAGCGACCGTAAACCAAACGCTCAGAGAGAGCGAACATACCTTGCGAGCAGCTTATCAAAAAGCGCAACAACAAGAAAAAGCCCTCGAGGTCAAAAATAAAGAACTCGAAGTCTTGCTCAAGGCTTCCCAAGAAGTGGTGCTCATAACCGATATGCAGGGCATCATTCAATCTTACCATCCAAAAGCCAAAGACATGTTCGGCTATACCCAAACAGAACTGATGGGGCAAAACATCCAATTGTTGATGGCCGAAAATCTGCAGGAGTTGCTGCAACAATACCAACAAAAATGTAACAGTACAGAAAACCACGTTCAATTTTGGCTAGGGAGAGAAATCCAAGTGAGGCATCAGCAGGAAAATCTCTTCCCGATTTATTTGAGAATGGCTCTTATCCAGTCGCCCCACGCACAGATGATTTTTGGGTTTGCGTATAGCTTCTTACCCTCCAAAGATCAACCCCACAACTTCACAAATGGGAAGGAAGAATAAGTGGCCGGTCGTCTGCGAACTATGGCCTAGCGTGCGAGCATCCGAAAGATGGATGGGGATTAGATCCTATTTGCTTATGCCTCATCGCAGTGGCTCGAAAAAAAATAACCACCGCTTCGGAGGAAACGGCAGTTACTTTGTGGAATGATTTGGGAAAGATGCTTAGTCAGAGATAAAGCGGGAGTTGCGACGGTGATACTTCTCCAAGAGTGCCTGAATACTTGACACGCTCTGGGCAATGTCATCTTCTAGATTGCCGCTGTGGATCAGCCCTTTTCGGATATCATCGAAAAGATAATTTTCTGACTTAATGAGCATGTTGGAAGTGTAATTGTATCTTCTTACACTTGAGTACTTAAACTTTCTTTCAATCATGATATTGCTATTTTGTAAATTAGTAACTCCCTAATATACAGCCTTTTTATTAAACCACAAAATATCTTGTGTTTTTCAAGAAAATATCTGATTTGTTTAACTAATTTAGCAGGAAATATTGGGAATAATGGTTTTTGAAGAAGATTGGCCTTTTTGTAAAATTATAAAGTTCAGAATCTTCCGAAGGCCGTGAAAAAATAGAGCTGATCTGGCCTCTGGTTTTTTGGCTTCATACCAAAGGCAAATGAACCTGTCCAATTCAGAAAAATCTAGATTTATGGAAGCGAAAGAAATCATCGAGAAACTCAAAGAGAATTTTCTGGCCAAGGATTCCGGCCAAGAATATCAAATTAATCATCCTGAAACCGCGCTCACCTGTCTGTTTCAGATTTTTGCTCAAGAGCGTCTTTCGCCCGATTTGGTAGATCAGATGATCCCTTTACTCACTCAGGAGCAAGCCGCTTGGAGAGAAGAACTCAGGGGGCGACTTAGCCAGTTTTTACCGGGTTTGTTGGAAAGTAATTTTTATCACGAATCCGAGAGTACGCGTCATATTTCACCCGCTGAAATCTCCATGAATACTTTCGTTGGCTATTGGACGGTCGCCTCTTATCTGAATGAGCATACAAATCTCCTTCCCGAAGATGCCGACCTCAAGAATAAATTTGCTCACCTCATCAAGCAGAGCAAACCTTATAAACTCAATCTCAAATTCCAAGATTTGACCAGGGTAAACCTTAGCTATGTGGAGCTTTCCGAAGTGGATTTTAGCTATGCTAATATGGAAAGAACGGTACTAATTCATGCCAAAATTACCGATTCTGTCTTTTATAATACCGATTTAGACCAAGCGAATCTGGATAACTGTGATTTGAGTGATTGCTACCTGAGCTTTGCCAGTATGGTAGATACCAAGTTAGTAGATGCCATCTTAAATGAGGTAAACTTGCACGGAGCTAACCTAAAGGGGGCTGACCTGAGCCGCGCCGACCTCAGTGAAGCGCATTTGGATCAAGCAAATCTTTATCAAGCAGACCTGACCTTGGCCGATCTCAGGGGAGCTAGTCTGATTCGTGCTGACCTGAGCCTGACCAATTTGAGCAAGGCTAATTTTAATCGTAGCCGCCTGAACGGAGCCAGTCTGGAGCAAGCTATCCTGTATCAGAGTAATTTTAGCGAGGCCGATATTCAAGAGGCAGATTTAGATACCAAAACGATGGTCAAGGCGGATTTTACGGGAGCACTGATGGCTCCAGAAACCAAGGCTTACCTCAAAAGACAGGGCGCGATTGTAGACTGAATCGGCAAACCGCAAACGGGTAAAGCTTTTGAAAAGAGGCTCACCAACCCTAGCCCCTAAAGAATCGTAGCGTATAATTATTCACAATCTTCGCGACGACGGGTGTCAGTGATATGCGTAATTTTCCAGCCTTCCTCAGATTTGAAAAGATGAAAGGCATTCACCCCACAATGACTAAATTGCTCCCCGAGGTAAAACTGATAAGGAGTCCAGACCGAAGCCAATAAACCATCTATCTTGATTTCGTAGCCACTGATGCGTTCATCATAGACGGCCTCGTGTGGTGTACCCACTTGCGTGACAAAGCGGTCAATTGTTTCGGAAGTACTCAGTTTAGGATCGCCACTCTGTCGGTCTAGATACGCACTCTGCATACGGGCATTCGGGTAAAAAACCTGACGCACTGCACTGCTGTCTCCTTCGCGCATTCCCTCAAAAAGTGCCTTGATCACGTCTATCACCTCCTTTTCTTCGGGAGAGAAAGAAGCTTCTTGGGCGGAAGCAGAGGAGAAAACAACGGTCACTAGGAAATACAATAAAATATATTTAGACATACTCAATAGTTATTAAACACGGTTATTTGCATAAAAATAGGGATAGCTTCTCAAACTACCCCCTGAACCACTAAATTAAAGGTGATTTTAATGGTGAATTGGTCAATAAATGCTTTTTTTCAAAGAATTTTCCAGATCGTTTTTCTCAGAAGAGCTTGCGCGGGCATGCTCTTGATAAGCCGTAATGTCGTGGGCAATCACCGTGATCTTGGTCAACTCTCTATGGTGATTATAAATAGGGACAATCGTTTCTTGCAGATACTTTTCCACTGTGCCTACCTTTAAGAGAGAAGTTCCGTGATAGGGTTTTCCTTGATGGAGATTTTTCCAGATCCGTTCCGTAATTTCGGGTTGGGCTCGCAAAGTCTGGTTGAATTCTCTCACGTGCTTACCCAAAACGGCCTGCTTCTCTGTCTCAAACAACTCTAGATAAGAGTGATTGATAAAAGTAACATAGCCCTTGGGATCGATATCCAAAACCAGCAATGCCTCGTGGATCGCGTGTAACCAGCTTTGGATCTCCGCTTCTTTATTGGCCAATTGCTCTTGGGTAGCGTTCATCTCTTCCAGATTCTGGCGAAGCTCTTCTTCACTGGCTTTAAGCTCCTCATTTTGGTGCTGGAGCAATTGCTCAGTTTCTTTCAGCTTGCTAATGTCTCTAATGATAAGCCCTGCGCCTAGGATTTTGTCACCTATTTTGACGGGGAAGCCACTCGTGCTGAGATAATGTTTTTCGCCACCAAATTCAAATATGCTTTCAGACTCAAAGCTCCCACCAGCGAGTGCTTGGTCGAAAGCCTTTTTGTAATCTTGATGATATTGTTTTGGCGTAATGTCTAGCAAATTCAATCCTGCCTTTATATTGACTTGGAAGTCAGCATAATAATCTTTGACCCGTTGGTTAAAATGCAGGATGGTGTAGTCTTTATTCAGAATGTAAATCAAATCTTGGCTTGAGTTGAGGAAAGATTCTAGCTCGGCTTTCTGTCTCAGCACGGCATCTCGCTGGGATTTTTCTTCGTGAATATCTTGAATTGACCCCGCGATTCTCACTGGTTTCCCAGCCTCGTCTCGTAGGGTGGCGGCCTTCACTCGAAACCAGCGATACTCCCCCGATTTGTGCAAAACGCGGTACTGGACGTCGTAATGCTTGCTATTTTTGTCGTACAAATGTGCCCTCATAGCCTCCGAAGATCGCTCGCTATCGTCGGGATGCAAGCGGTTTAACCAAAAGGACATTAGGTTGGGAAATTCTTCATCCTCGAAACCAATCATCTCCTTGAAGCGGGGCGAAAACCAAGCGGGGAATTTCTCGTCCTGAGTTTTGCCTGCGAAATCTACCCGAAACTCCCACAAGCCTTCTCCTGTTCCCTGACTCACGAGCTGAAATCTTTCGTTCGCATTTTTAAGCTCCTCTTGATGGCGGCGCATGGCTTCTTGGGTCGCCTGCATTTCTTCCATATTCTGACGAAGTTCCTCTTCCTGAGCCATCAGCGCTCGGCTACTCTCTTGGGTTTCTGCCAAAAGTTGCTGAGTATGCTGGCTCATTTTAAAGAAAGAAATCGTAGAGGCAATATTTTCGCAGACTTTTTCCACAAATTCTATTTGAATGGGCTGAAAAGTCTCAAAGGAAGCCAACTCGACCACGCCCAAAAACTGCTCATTAATCAGCATGGGTACGATCAAAACCGAGCTTGGGTTAGCCCCTCCCAAGCCCGAGGAAATATCCATGTAGTCTTGGGGGACTTTTTTCAGGAAAATGGTTTTCTGTTCATAAAAAACCTGCCCTACCAGCCCCTCACCCAGATGAACTTTCTTTTTTAAGTATTTTTTGCGACTGTAGGCATAGCAAGCCATCAGCTCGAGATGAGGCTCGTCCTTATTTTCTTCATTCAAAATGAATAAGCCGCCCTGACTAGCCTCTAGGTAACGGATTAAATGCTCCACGATGGTATCACAAAGCGTTTTTAAGTCGTGATTACTATTTTTGATCACTTCGGTAAATCGAGCCAAGCCCTCTACCATCCAGTTTCTCTGTTGTTCATCTTCCCGAATGCGGATCAGGTGTTTTGTTAAGGCTTGCAGGGATTGATTCAAGATATGACTTTCGGAAGCAGAGGAGGAAATAGAGTGTACCAGCGTCGTATTTTCTCCTTGCTTGAGGTCGTCAATCAAGCGCGTGGCATGATGAATATGCTCAGAAACACGAACTAACGCTTCTCGCAAGGGATGGAGTAAGGCTCCCTGAGGAAGAGAATGATTGGTTATTGCTTTACCGGCAAGCATCTCCCGTGTATCGATGGCCATATGATGAAGCTCTTTTTGCCATTTGTACCTGAATAGATAAAAAATGGCCAAAACGGCTAAGACCACCATGCATAGAGCCACTTCTCTTTGTGCCGCAAAAAATAGATCAAATTGGCATCCAGTATAAAGGAGTAGGGTTCCTCCCAGGATGGACGCACATGCAAGGTAGAGTTTGCCTCGATCTGACCGATAGAACTTTTGATTAAGCATAATTCTGAAGTTAACATGGAATAGAAATAAAGAATAAGCCTGACAGAATGCCCTTCTTGTCTAAATGATTAGCTACGATCAAGGCTCTATGCCAAGATTCTTAAAAAACAATGGTCAAGATTAGATTCGCAAATGGCTTATCTGCTATTCAAATCGGTGTCGAGTTGCTCGAGTGGTGTATCTGGAGAATAATTGTGCCAAAGGAAGTGCCAGTCTTGTAACTTGGCTAAGACAGTCAGTAAAATGTTAGCAATCAGTTTTTTAAAGCTGCTTTGCCAGAAAGTTGAGATTAGTCTACTTGCCGATTTTGCTTTAGAGAGACATTTTTTCCGCTTTTGGGAAAGGGATAAACCGCAAAATTTTTTCGGTGAATGTCTAAGATTTTGTCAATTCCAAGAAGCGATTAGGATAATCCGTGATTAAGCCGTCCACTCCTAGATTGAGCATCTCCTGCATTTTTTCTCGCTCATTGACCGTCCAGGGAATGACCAGCATTTTTTTAGCCTTGGCTTCTTTCATGAGTTTTTTATCTACTAGCTCATAATAGGGACTATATACTTTGGGGGTAAAGCCCAGTTTTTCTAGATTTTGCTCCAATGACAAATTATTGGCAACGAGCAGTACGAGCGGAATGTCTTTGTCCAATTTTTTAAAAACTTGCAAAGTACGCACATCAAAGGATTGTATATACACCCTTTCTATAATAGGAGTACTTTTGAGTTCCGCGTAGAGCATCTCAGCAAATTGGGTGGGGGCCGGGTGATAGAGGCTATCGCCTTCGGGGGTAGACTTGGTTTCTATATTATAGTAAACTGGTTCTAAGTTGTTTGCTTGAATGTACTTTTCTACTGTATCAATCACTTCCAGCAGGGTTGGCTTGTAAACTGCTTGCGCCTTTTGTTCTGGAAAATTTGCGTTGCCTAAGCTACCACAGTCAAACTGTTGGATTGCCTCAGCGGTGTATTGGTAAATATTGTAGTTTTTTTCTGCCGCCTCCGAGATGCTATCTCCGGTAGGTGTCTGGCAAATCTGATGCGAAAAAAAAGGCTCGTGGGAGACAATCATTTTTCCATCTTTGCTCACCACCACATCTAGTTCCAAGGTTTTAACGCCCAGTGCTACCGCTTTGATAAAACCAGGAATAGAGTTTTCGGGCAGTAGCCCTCGTGCTCCTCGGTGGCCTTGTAGGTCAAAGTCGGCACTGGGTTTTAGATCTTCGGTGGGGGGATCGCCCAGATTGTTAATTCTCTCCTGAGAGGAGGAAGAGGACTGGCAGCACATGAATACCATAGATAAAAGAACTAATGACAAGTAGAAGAAGCTCCTCATATTTTGAACAGCAAAGAGATGGATTTGGAAAATAATTTCTCAAATAAAATCATTTTTTGCCGAAATAGGGTACTCATCCTACTTTTTTCTCCTCCACCAGGCCAGCAACCAAAGCCCCAAGATGAGTATTCCCGCGAGGGTCATCAGAATGGTAAATTGTCTGGCTGGATGAATACCCAGTAAGTACCAAGTTGGTATTCTCAGTGTAGAAAGTAATGAGAAATGTATCATAAATTTTATTCTAATTGAATATTCTTAAAAATCATTATCGCGGTCGCATTGTTTTTTTTGCAAGGAAAAGAGTTTTCAAGAGATAGGTTGTGTTTTACTCCTGAATTATCGACCTGAAACCAATAAGCCAGAAGGTAAACTCCTTTATTTCGGAGTTTCTTGATCCTCTCTTGGTTCGCTTTGCGTAAATCTCTCCATTCCTCTCTTTTTAAAATTCTAAAAATATGAGAATAATTAAAATAATATTTCATACTCCAGCCCTTACTTTTAATTTCGTGGGTATAAAACTTACTTAGATAGATTTTAATATCCGTACACGAGGTTGAATATCTCCCCGAATTACATTAACAGGTAAGAAAGATAGATAGGTAGATGCGAAAGCGATGTTTGTAGATAAAGTAATAGTATATTCTGAAAATTATATATATTGCGAAATATTTAGGGAAATCTAAGCTACAAAAAATCAGCAGTAGCCCTGTTGTTTTCTAATTTCTAGACTAGATTTGTCCTAATATTTCACAAAACAGTAACATTAAAACTTAATCGTATGACGAAAAAACTACTATTGAGCGTCATTTTGTGCTTATCCATAGCCATCACGGCTTGGGCACAGAATAGAACCGTATCAGGTAAGGTCACCGATTCCGAAACTGGGCAAGGTATCCCAGGGGTAAGTGTGTTCTTGAAAGGAACCACGACAGGGGTTGTGACCGATGTAAATGGGAGCTACCAAATTGATGTGCCTGGCGGTGGAACCTTGGTCTTTCAGGCCGTGGGGATGATTAGCCAAGAAGTTCCCGTGGGAAGTCAAGCACGTATAGACATACAAATGACTCCCGATGTGAAAGAACTGGGTGAGGTCGTGGTAACAGGTTATGGTACTACCTTGAAAAAGGAGGTTACTGGATCTATTACCTCCATCAAAGCAGAAGACATTGCTAAAATTCCTGCTTCTAACCTACAGAACGCTTTGCAAGGGCAATCTTCTGGGGTATTCGTAACCTCTACCTCAGGAACTCCCGGTGGAAGTATTTCCGTGCGTGTGCGTGGGCAAACTTCGGTAAACGCTTCTAATGCACCACTTTATGTAATCGATGGAGTGCCTGTCATCGCGGGTGGACTTACTCAAAATGCTTTTGGGGGTCAGGATCAAAGTGCACTTAATGGGGTCAACCCTCAGGACATCGAGTCCATCGAAATCCTGAAAGATGCCTCAGTAACCGCTATCTACGGAGCACGTGCCGCCAACGGGGTAATCCTGATTACCACGAAGCAAGGTAAAAAAGGAAAGGCTAAAATCAATGCGAACGTCTGGGCAGGTTGGGCCAACCGTAGCAACACCTACGACTTAGCTTCGGCTCAACTCTACGTGGACAAAACCACCGAAGGAAGAACTGCCGCCGGATTGAGCTTGCCTACTGCCGTTACAGAGTGGGACGGCGTCACCAATGTGGACTTACAAGAAGAAGTATACCAAGTAGCCAACCTCTATGAGGCACAACTCAATGTAAGTGGTGGCTCAGAAGCTATCAGCTATTACATCAGTGGTAGCTATCGCAGTGAGCAAGCGACTTTTATTGGTGGTGGCATCGAGCGCTACACAGGGCGTGTAAACTTAGACTATCGGCCTTTGGGTGAGAAATTGAGCTTCAGTGCCAAGATAGGAATCAGTACCGAACTTAATGATCGTATCGAGAATGACAATAATATTTTTGGAATCGTATCTACCTCCTTACTAGCTCCGGGTACCATCCCGATTCGTGACCCTGAGACAGGAGAATTTAATGACATCCTTCCTGGTTTTGGTACGAACCCCGTCAGAGCAGCAACCAATAGCAAGAATGATATCAACACGGTAAAAATCATCAGCAACGTTTCCGCTAACTATGAGATTATACCTGGTTTGAACGCCATTGCTGATTTCTCGATTGATTTCAACGATGTAACCGAGGATATAAACGTTCCAGCCACTACTGCCCAAGGAAGAGGTTCCAACGGGAGTGGTAACTTTGCCTTTCGTCGAGTCAGTACTTGGGTATTTGAGCCTCGCTTGAATTATCGTAATACCTTTGCCGAAGATCACACCCTTTCGGGTACTTTTGGAGGTACGCTACTGCGTCGTAAAGACTTATTTGCCTTTGCGTCAGGTACTGGTTTTGCCAAGCCAGAGTTGGTATTCTTGAACTCAGCATCAGTGATTGACGACGGATCCTCAGGTTTTACACCTTACAGCTTTAACTCTCTCTTTGGTAGAGTAGGGTATAGCTACAAAGAAAAGTATATCTTTAATGCTTCGGTACGTCGTGATGGCTCTTCTCGCTTTGGTAGTGGAAACAAGTTTGGTACATTCTGGTCGGTCTCTGGTGCTTGGAACTTCGCGGATGAAGAGTTTCTTGACCTTCCTTGGCTAGAAGTCGGTAAGTTAAGAGTGGGATATGGAGTTATTGGAAATGACGGGATTGGTGACTTTACCTTTACTGGTTTCTTCGGTGCCGGCGATTACCTGGGACAACCCTCCTTTACTCGTGGTGGTATAGAGAACTCTGAACTAAAATGGGAAGAAACCTCTACGTTGGATATCGGAATCGAGCTTTCTTTCTTGGGTGGGCGAATTGATTTTAGCACTACCTACTTCGAGAAGAGAACCGATGACCTATTATTTAACGTGCCACTGCCTAGTACTACTGGTTTTAACAATGTGCAATCTAACATTGGAGAAACTGAGAATGTCGGTTGGGAATTCGAATTAGGAGGAACTGTCCTAAATGTGGGAGGCTTCCAATGGACAATTAGTTCCAACTTGACCTTACTACAAAACAAGGTGGTATCACTTCAGGATGATGAACCCATTTTTGCAGGTTTTGGTAGTGCTGTCATCGTAGGAAAGCCTATTGGAACTTTCTATGGTTTGGATTGGCTCGGCGTAAACCCTGCCACGGGTAACTCTGAATTCCGAGACTTAAACGGCGACGGCATCATCGATACAGGGAATGACCAAGGAGTAATTGGAGATGCCAACCCAGATTATTGGGGGGGAATCACCACCAATTTCTCTTACAAGGGAATCACACTGGACATTTTATTCCAATTTGTAGGTGGAGTTGATATTTACAACAATACCCGTACGTTCTTAATGAATCCTACTTCTAACTTCCAGTTGCACGATGATATTAGGTTTGCTTGGCAAAACCCAGGTGATATCACTTTCGTGCCTCGTGTAGATGTAGTACAACCCAATGATTTTAGTAATGATAACTCTCGTTGGTTAGAAAATGGGGACTATCTGCGTCTCAAGAACGTAACCTTGGCTTATGACCTTCCGCAGTCTATTCTAAGCAAAATCAAATTGCGCCAACTGAGAGTCTACGTAACAGGCTTCAACCTTCTAACCTTTACCGAGTACGAAGGAATTGATCCTGAGGTGAGTACTTTCGGCTTTACGGATAATGCCGCTGGTACAGAATTCTTGACGGCACCGCAGCCTATTACTTACACCGTTGGGGTTAACATCGGTCTCTAATCTCTCTAACCTAAGAATTAAGAAAAATGAAAATATTATATAGATTTAAATATCTGGTCTTGCTCCTATGCTTCGCTTGTGAAGACTTTATTGAGGAAGAACCTACCAATCAGATTTCCAATGATATTGTCTTTACGACTCCCGAAGATGGTAACTCCTTAATTTTAGGAATGTACGAAGATGGCCTCCAAGATGCAGATATGTATGGAGAAGGAGAAATTGGTATCAACGGTTTGCTATCAGATGAACTCGTACACACAGGATCATTCCCTGCCTTGGTACAATATGATATCAACGAAGTAGCCAGCCAAAATGGTGATGTTTTTGGTTACTGGGATGCCAACTATGAGGGGATTTTCTTGGCAAATTTCGTGTTGGCTAATATTGATGGAGTTACTTTTGCAGATCCGTCTTTCAAAAACCAACTAACCGGAGAGGCTCTGTGGGGACGTGCGCTTTATCACTTCAATCTGGTGAAGTTTTTCGGGGATGTACCAATCGCCGACTCTCCAAACCTGAATGATCTCAATGCCTTGTCACGAAGCCCACAGAGTGAAGTCTTAGCTTTTATTATCAGTGATTTGGAGCAAGCTATCACGCTCCTGGATGGTATAGATGTAGGCTCTAAAAACCGTGCGAGTGAATGGGCGGCCAAAGCCTTACTGGCCAGAGTACAGCTCTTTGCCGGAAACTTGCAGGCCGCTGGTACGCTTGCCAATGATGTCATTGAGAATGGCCCTTTCACGTTGGAGCCTAATTATGTGGATATTTTCGCGGGAGCTTCTGGTGAGACTATCTTCGAGGTGTTTTTCAGCACGATTGATGGGAATAGCTTGGCTTTTTTCTTCCAAGAAACAGGTCGCTACGAGTACGCTCCTTCCCCTCAGCTAGTAGCTGCTTACGAAGAAGGAGATGCTCGCCAAGCGGTTATTGGAGAAACTGGAGCCGGAGAGCCCATGGCCATCAAATACACAGACGTGGGAAATGGCTCTGATCAGCCTATCGTGTTACGCTTAGCGGAAATGCACCTCATTCGTGCCGAAGCTCGCATCGGAACTGCTCAAGCGGACGCCGATGTAAATCTAATTCGTGAGCGTGCAGGACTAGCCCCCATTGCGGGAGCGACCTTAGATGACATCTTGCAAGAACGCTTCGTAGAATTTACTTTTGAAGGGCTACGTTGGCTAGACCTCGTACGCACGGGTCGTGTAGATGCCGTCATGTCAGCCATTAATCCGGCTACCTGGCAAGCTACTGATGCCTTGTTGCCGATTCCACAAACGGAGCGCAACAACAATCCCAATCTAACCCAAAACCCTGGTTACTAAAATAAAATTTGTTCAATATGAAAATTAAATTTCAACTATTCATATATACGATCCTATTCGGGGTAATGAGTGCTTGTGATACCTCCGAGATCGAGAATGCCTTTGAGGGATCAAGATTTGTGTTTTTTGAACAAGCCAACATTTCTATCGGTGAGGCGGGAACCAACGCAGCTACTGCCTCTGGGCTTCCTGTTAATAATCCTAGCGTAGCAGAAATCATCGTTCGTCGTTCCTCGCCCAATGTAAGTGAGCCACTGACGGTTACTTTCAGCATGAGTAGTCAGTTCGTAGATAGTACAGACTTTGCAAATGCCGGGGATGATGCCTCAGAAACCTTCATTGTGACGGAAGCGGGGCAAGTGGTGATTCCCGCTGGGGAATATTCTACGACCTTTACCCTGACTGCAATCAATGACTTACTTTCCTCTGGAGACAAGGTAGTTACTATGGAAATTACCGGAGTGTCAGATCCTTCTTACCAAATTGGTGCCACGGGAGGAGCTACTTCGCGGAATGCCCTGAACTTAACCATCGCTGATGATGATTGCCCGATTGACCTAGTGGGAGACTGGGAGGGAACCTACACCGTAGAAGATGTGGCTCCCGAAGGAAGTGCCAATGATGGCCTTTCCCTGAGTGGTAGCGGATTCTACAGCGGTGACATTACCCTGACCGCTGATCTTACTGACCCTGCTGGCATTACGGCTGTTCTTGGTAATGACGGAAGTGCTACGGTTTTGGCAGGAGATATTCCTATGGTGTTCAATACTTGTCCTGAAACGGTTTCTCCGGCCGGAGGCGTTGTGCCACTAGGTTTCACTGTTAACGGGAGTGCGGCTTCCTTAGCCATTACTCGAGAGAGTACTTTTGATTCAGGTGCTACCCGCTTCGTGTTGAGAGGAAATCTCATCAATGCCGGAGGCATAAATTTTGGCTCTTGGGATTTTACCTTTACCAAACAGTAATCTAATCTTACTTAAACAAGACTTATGAAATTTTTATCCATATATAGATTTACTATATTTTATATATTCCTGATAGGAGCATTTTTCTTAGCCTCCTGTACAGATGACGGCGAAGAGGATGTATCATTCGTCGATCCTCCTACCCAAAATTTAGAGCTGGTAGCGCAGGAACAGGGAAGCCTGAATATTTTTATCCAAGCCGTGAATGCCGCGGGACTAGGCAGTGCACTGACTGGCTCTGATGCGCTCACTATTTTTGCCCCCAGTAATGGTGCTTTTCAGAGCTTCCTCAACAGTGCGGGCTTTGATAGTGTAGATGAGGTGCCTGCTAATCTATTAGCTACGGTGCTGAGCTACCACATCGTAAATGGTTCGGTGCTTTCTTCTGACCTGACCACAGGTCAGGTAGAAACTTTGATTTCTGGAAGTTCTATTGGCGTAGTCGTGGGAGAATCTATCACGCTCAATGGAGAGGCCACGGTGATTGATGCCGATAACAATGCAACCAACGGAGTGATTCACGTGATAGACTTGGTATTGGGTCAAATTCCGATTGACCCGATTGCTACCCTAGTTGATAGCTTGGCCTCAGCCTCAACTCCTGAGTTTACCATCTTAAACGCGGCCATTCAAAAGGCCGGCCTTACCAACACCCTCAATACCACCGAAGGGCTCACTGTGCTTGCTCCGACCGATGCTGCTTTTGAAGCAGCAGGATTGGATATGGCTGCCATTGATGCGCTGACCGCAGAAGAAGTAGCTGAGGTTCTAGTCTTCCACGTATTGTCTGGTTACAGTTACTCCGTACAATTTGTATCAGGTAGTCGGGTATTTACCTTGTTAGGAGCAGAGGGAGAAGCAAAAGGACTAGATGTAAGTGAGGCAAATGCACCTATTATCTTGAATACAAGTGCGGCTGATCCTTTGGGGGCAGCAGTAATCGGGCCGAACGTCCTAGCAAATAACGGGGTAATACATGTACTAGATGCGGTGTTATTTCCCAAAGATTACACTTGGGAGCGACTCTTTGCGAGTGACTTCCGCTATGCTGAATTTCGAGATGCGCTTCTAAACGGGAATAATGACGATTTGGTTGAAATACTCTCTACCGAGGAAAATTTCACCATCTTAGCGCCTAGCCCGGCTGGTTTGGTTCCCTTAGAAAGCTCAGGACTGTCTGAGCCAGAGAAGAGAGAAATCCTAGAGCGACATATCTTCGATCCTGCTGAGAATGGAGATTTCACGACTTTGGGAAGTATCCCGAGTGGCTCTAAGATCACCAGTATCGGAGGGAATGAGTACTTTGTTACCCAGAATGCCGACGGCACTTATTTTAATGGAACGCTCACCGTACAGGAATTTAATGGTTCTGATGATTCTGGCCACGAGGATATAGACGTTTACAATGGATTTGTAACGGCTCTTGGACCAAATTTAGCAAATGATGGAAGCTATATTAGTGGTAACTTTGGCTTTCTGGAGCCATTACCCGCTTCTGCAATACTAGATTCGTTAAGTGCCAAGGCCAATGTGGCTATTTTTACAGCAGTTCTTGAAAAGCTGGAAATCCTAGACGGTCTAGAAGGAGTGACGGTCTTTGCGATTGATGATGCTGCTTTCTCTAATGTGATTGCCAGTGTGACTGATGTTGAAGCTCTAGACCCCGATAATGAAGAGGATGCAGCAACCTTGGCTGATCTGGAAGAAATAATCAGCGATTATATCATTAGCGACCTTGAATTTGCGGTAGATATCGATCAAGACTTGCCCACCGTGACAGCACTGAGTGGCCGTTCGCTTAGCTTTGTTTTCAACTTTGATAATCTAATGCTAGAAATCTTGAATGTGGATGAAGACGATGAGTTACAAGATAATCTAGCACTGGTAGAAGTAGATATACTCACGGGGCAAGGCGTGGCACATATCATAGACGGTCTGCTCTTTGAAGACTAAGAAGCCCTCGTTAGAACATCTTTATTAGTGTAAAGAACAGTTCTACAATAGAAAAGCCGGTATTCGCGTATCGGCTTTTTTTTCAGTTTTTTTTGAATTATTTATAGATAATAGGCATTATAAAAGTAACAGTTTACATCTTTGCAAAAATCTTGGCTACTTTGATTCAGAGTAGCTATTCCTTTGAATATTAGCTCAATAAATCCGATCAAATATGAACTACCTTAAACCACTATTACTTCTATTATTAAATTTGGGCTTTTGGGGAGCTTACGCCCAAGATTGTGGAACCGTCGTTACACCCGAGCAACTTACCTACATGGAAAAAAACGGCATGCTGGTGTCTAGCCGCAATAAGGTGGACAACGCTTCTCAAGTAGAGATACCCGTGAAAATACATATCGTACGTCGGGGAGACGGCACAGGAGGACTCAACCCCAGTCGAGTTAATACGTTAATGGATGCCCTGAATGTTAGCTACGCTCCAGCTAAAATGCGTTTTTTCATGCAGGGAGATATTAATTTTATTGATAGCGACCAGTTCTTCAGCTTTACACAACAAGAAGAAGGAGCGATGGCTGGGCCAAATGACGTGCCTCGGGTCATCAATGTCTACTTTCCTAATGACATGCCTGGCTTGTGTGGCTATACACGCTTTCCTCCAAGCACGGATCGTATTTTTGTAGCGGCTGGTTGTACCAGTAGCCCCTCTACTTTCTTGCACGAGTTTGGTCATTATTTCTCGCTTTTTCATACGCACGGTAAGACCAACAATGGAACGACCGACGAACTGGTTGCACGTGTCAACTGCGACCGCTTGGGTGACAATATCTGCGACACACCTGCCGACCCCAATTTGGCTGGTAAAGTGGGATCAGGCTGTCAATATGGAGGGTCGGACACTGATGCACAGGGTGAGCCTTTCACGCCTATGGTCAATAATATCATGTCTTATGCCCCCAGCTCCTGTCGTACAGATTTTACAAACGGACAGTATGAACGGATTCGTAATGGCTTTGATTTTGGTCGGAATTATTTAAATTTTATCAATCCTAATTTTGCCGCTCGTTTCACCTCTAGCGGGCGGAGAGGTTGTGCTCCTCTGACCGTGCAATTTACCGACAATACGGCGGGGGCTACCTCTCGGAGGTGGGAATTTACGGGGGGGGATGTCTCCACGTCTTTCAGCCCTAATCCCACGGTGAGTTTTGCCGAACCTGGACAGTACAACGTCCGACTCATTGTAGAAAGCTCCATTGGCGAAATAGATACGCTGAATAGAAATGGCTTCGTAATCGTAGAAGATCGCTTTGAAAACGCCGTGGAAGGAAACGCTCCTCTCTCTGAAAGTTTTTCTGAGGCCTCCTTACCTGAGAAATGGGAGATATTCAACGATGACCAACTACAAACCTTTCAGAATTCAGGCGAGAGTTCATCCGAGGATGGCTCAGGAAGTTTTTATCTCAACAACTTTGAATATGAAGCGGAAGTGCTGGGTCAATTAGATGAATTAGTAGCACCCAACTATCGCTTGGGCGAGATTTCAGCATTAACACTGAACTTTGATTATGCCTATACCTATCGCGTGAACCCTATCACAGATATAGTCAATTCGGATACGCTTAAAATTATTTACCAACTAGGATGCGACGAAACCTCTCTGGTAATCTGGGAAAAAGGAGGGAATAACCTTGCTACTGCCCCTCCTAGTAATGATCCCTTTATACCCCAAGCCAGCCAGTGGCAAAATGAAACTATATCTCTAGATATTGCAGAAATTGATTTGGAAGAATTAGAAGCAGAGGATGTGATTAAAATCGGATTCCAGAGTATCTCTTATAATGGCAATAACCTATATTTGGATAATATTCAACTTACCCCTAGTTTCGCAATGGAAGCACCTGGCTTCTTAAAAATAGATGGAGCAAGTGCCACGGCAATTGGTTTTTCTTGGTTTGATGCTTCCTTCAACGAAACGGGCTTTATTATAGAACGAAGTACGGATAACCAGACTTTTGCCCCCATCGGCAGTGTAGGTAGAGACGTCAATAATTTCGTTGATACTGATTTTACAGTAGGTATCGATTACTATTATCGCGTAGCCGCTGTCAACTCTCAGGATACTTCTGACTACTCGAATGTCTTGACAATCACCAGAGATATCACTTCTATTGATGATCCTTTTGGTGCTTCTAATCGAGCTCTGAGGGTTTTTCCTAACCCGGCTCAAGGCGAGGTTAATATCGCCACAGAATCTAATCAGATTGGAAGCTATCGAGTAGAAATATTAGATCACACGGGCAAAGTAATTTTCCAAGAAGAAGTCTCTCTAAGTAATCCCGAAGAAACGATCCGTATGGCCACCGACCGTTTTCAGAGTGGCTACTACATCATTAGATTGCACCGAGGTAATCGTGTGCAAACACGCCCCTTGGTGATTACCAAATAATGACTCGTTTTATCTTTTCGCAAGCAAATAAATAAATAATAAACAACCAATAAATAACCACAGTAATGAAAAGCAAAATGAATCTAGCTATATTATACAGCTCAGCCTTAGTCTTTGGCTTGATGAGTCTAGTGTTAGACGTGCAAGCACAAAACAATGCCCCTAGCGCGGCGATTACCAGCGATAACATAGAGTCTCTCGGAGATAACTCTGGTACAAATGCCATTCGCACCTTCGATGATCGCTATCGAGGAGTAAGAGGAACTCCTTTCCTCTTTGAGGATTGGACGCTAGGCACTTTATTCCTAGACGACTCCACCGAGGTTTCCAATGTTAAGCTGAATTTGGATATTGCCAATAATCGTCTCTATGTGAGAAGTAACGATCAAGTCGTCTTACTGAGTAAAGATCGTGTGCGTTACATTCGTTTTCTGGCTGATTTTACCCTATTTACCAACAGTAAAGTAGCAGGTTTATCTTTAGAGGGCGATCCCTATATCCAAGTGCTAGAAGAAGGAAAAAATAAACTCTATGCCATTCGCAATAAGAAGTATATTGAGGCAGATTATCGTGGAGCTTATAGTTCTGGGCAAAAATATGATGAATACCGAGACGCTGATTCAGAATATGTACTGGCTAGAGAAGATGGAGAGGTAAAAACTTTCAAACTTAAAAAGAAAGATATCTTTGAAATCTTCCCCGTCTCTGAAGCCGATCTGAAAGAGATTATCAAGGAAAATGACGTAAATATCAAATCTGAGAAGGGGTTGACTAATCTAGTCATCTATCATAATAATGATGTGTTCTAGGCAATTTTAGCAAGATTTTGTCACAAAGTCCAGAAAGTACTTTTTCCACGTTCATCTAGCGAGGAAAGTAGCATTTCTGGGCTTTTATTTTCATACTTTAGCGAGATGACTCTGGGTAAAATAACCACTCAATTTGTGAAGCTCTTGCTCTGTTTTTTCTTGGGGGCAGGTTTTGTATTTTGTTTGATTATAATAACGATGATAGGTTTAAACTCAAGTATAGGCCAAATTCTCTTCACCCAAAACCGCTTAGGTCAGCATGGGCGAATCTTCCGCATCTACAAACTCAAAACCATGCGGGAGCTAAGGGATGAGCAGGGAAATTTACTCCCCGATGCCGAACGGATTACGAAACTCGGCCACTGGCTTCGCAAAACCTCCCTAGACGAACTACCTCAAATCATCAATATTCTCAAAGGAGATATGAACCTGATCGGCCCTCGTCCGCTCCTACCCGAATATCTTGACCGATTTAATGCTCGCCAAAAACGCCGCTTAGAAGTCAAACCGGGTCTTACGGGTTGGGCGCAGGTCAAGGGTAGAAATGCACTCACTTGGGAGGAAAGGTTAGAATTGGATATTTGGTATCTCGAGCATCGCTCCTGGCAGCTGGACTTAAAAATTCTGTGGCTGAGCTTTTATAAGGTTTTCGTTCATGGAGACGGGCATATCGCTAGTGAAGAATTTCTGGGCTCAGACTCCTCAAAATCATCGGTATGATTTTACTCTATGGGGCAGGTGGACACGCCAAAGTAGTGATAGAAGGCATTCAGGCGCTTGGTCAGCAAGTGAAAGCCATTTTTGATGATAACCCTGAAATAGCTATCTTGAGTGAAATTCCTGTGCTTTGTCCTTATGACGCTCATCTATTTCCAGATTTGCCACTCATTATCACCATTGGGAACAACCAAATTCGCCAACAAAAAACGCAATTAATTACACATTCCTACACACATTTAATCCACCCTCAGGCATGGGTGTCGCCGAGTGCCGAAGTGGAGCTAGGAAGCGTGATACTGACCCGTGCTCTGGTGCAAGCCCAAGCAAAGATCGGAAAGCAGGTGATTCTCAACACCGGAGCAATTGTAGAACACGAATGCGTCATCCAAGATTTTGTACACGTAGCGCCCGGCGCGGTCATCTGTGGGCAGGCAAAAGTGGGCGCAATGACCCTGATTGGTGCCAATGCTACGGTTCTCCCCCAAGTGAAAATAGGCAAAAACTGTGTGGTCGGAGCCGGAGCAGTGGTGACCAGAGATATTCCAGACGACTCCAAAGCCCTAGGAGTGCCAGCTCGTATTTCGCCCTTGAAATAGAAACCGCAATAGAAAAAGATGCATGGAAAAGAAGCGCATTTACCTCTCGCCTCCTCACCTCGAAGGACAAGAAATAAGCTATATCCAGCAAGCCATCGATCAGAACTGGGTAGCCCCCGTCGGTGAAAATCTAGATCGCTTTGAGGCGCATCTTTGTGATTATACGGGAGCAAAACGCGTTTTAGCCTTGCAATCAGGTACAGCCGCGATTCATCTCGCCCTTCGTCTCTTGGGAGTTGGAAAGGGTGATACAGTCATTTGTCCTACTTTTACTTTCGTGGCTACGCTCAATCCGATTCTTTACCAAGGTGCTCAGCCCATTTTGGTAGATAGTGAAACGCAAACGTGGAATCTTTGCCCACGTGCACTCGAAGAAGCCATTCTTACCTGCAAAAAAGAGAACCAAAAACCCAAAGCCATCCTCGTGGTGCATCTCTACGGGCAAGCCGCCCAAATGGACGAAATTTTACAAATAAGTCAGCAATATGAAATCCCGATCATCGAGGATGCCGCCGAAGCCTTGGGGAGTACCTACCGCCAACAAGCTCTGGGAACCTTCGGGAAATTAGGAGTTTTTTCTTTTAATGGTAATAAAATCATCACCACCTCAGGCGGAGGGGCTTTGGTTAGCCAAAACCCTTCCTTGATCGAGCGAGCTTTATACCTCTCTACCCAGGCTAGGGAGCAAGCTGCTCATTATCAGCACACTGAAATAGGCTATAACTACCGGATGAGTAATATTCTGGCGGGAATTGGCGTGGGGCAGATGGAAGTATTAGCCAAAAGAGTCCGGCAAAGAAGAGCCAATTTTGATTATTATCAACAAGTATTGGGAGATTTGCCAGGCATTGCCTTCCAACCCGAACTCGAGCATACGCTTTCTAATCGCTGGCTCACCTGCATCTTGGCGAATAGTTTTGAGCAAAGAGAAAATATTCGTCTAGCACTGGCTCAGGCGAATATCGAGGCTAGACCCCTTTGGAAACCCATGCATTTGCAGCCACTCTGCCAGCAGATGCCCTACTATGGTGAGCGGGTCGCCGAAGCTCTGTTTCAGCGAGGGCTCTGCCTTCCCTCTGGTTCCTCGCTCACTTCTGCGGATTTGGAGCGTATTTGTCATATCGTACGAGAGGTTTGGTTGCCTGCGGAGCGTTAAAGGATTTATGGATCATTATTCAAAATAAGGCTTCAACAGATCCAACAGCTCGGCTGGGCAACGGCGTAACTTCTGAGTTTCTTTTTCTATAAAAACCAAAGTCGTTTTTCCTGTATTGAGCAGCGTTTGCAATTCATTGCGAATCTCGTACTCGAAGATAATTCTGGCCGCAGGTAATTCCTTAATGGATACTTGAATGGTGAGCAAATCATCGTAGCGTGCAGGTTGGATATAACGCGTGTATAGATCAAAAACAGGCATCATCATTCCTTTTTCTTCTAATTCCCGATAAGGAAAACCTAGAAAGCGAAAGGCTTCTACCCTGCCCACTTCGTAATAAGTAGGATAATGGCCGTAGTAAACGTAGCCCATTTGATCGGTTTCGGCGTAGCGGACTCTAATTTTAGTTTCGTGGCTAAACATTTTTTGTGTAAATAATTGCTTACTTAACGAATCGGTTAGTTGAGGCCAAAAATACGGGAAAAATCTAAGGTGGCCGTGATGGTGATCGTTTCAGCCGCCAATGGTTTGGTCAGGTATCAGATGAAACACTTGAGCATGGAGTTTTGGGAAATTTTTTATTTTTAACAAAAAAAATTAGTTTAGTGCAGAGTTGAAAAGATCACAACTTTGAAGCTGTCTAAAGTTTACCTTTGGGCTACAAAAGTCCTCTTTCGGAACCTGATTTTACCAATTTTTTCCACCATAGCTTGGGCTATGCTTTCAAAAATCGGTTTCATCAGAACCCAAAATAGAACCTTTTCGCGATCAAATCAAAACTCTAAACAGCTTCTTTGTGAAAACCCATTTCCCCAAAATATTAAAACTAATAAAATGAATTTACACGAATATCAAGCCAAGGACATTCTCAAGAAATACGGCGTACGCATACAAGAGGGAATCGTTGCTGACTCCCCTGATAAATCAGTAGAAGCAGCCAAGCAACTGAATAAAGATACAGGAACCGAGTGGTTTGTGGTCAAAGCGCAAATCCACGCCGGAGGACGCGGCAAAGGAGGTGGGGTCAAGCTAGCCAAGAGCTACGACGAGGTAAAAGAACTCTCTGGTAACATCATCGGTATGCAACTCGTAACTCCACAAACTGGTGCAGAAGGCAAAAAAGTACACCAGGTACTCATCACGGAGGACGTTTATTATCCGGGCGAAACCGAGCCGAAGGAGTTCTATCTCAGTATCTTACTAGACAGAGACTCAGGCCGTAACGTGATCGTAGCCAGCACCGAGGGAGGAATGGACATCGAGGAAGTAGCTGAAAAAACTCCTGAGAAAATTATCAAAGAGTTAATCGATCCCGCCGTGGGCTTGCGAGATTTCCAAGCACGAAAATTGGCCTTCTCCTTAGGGCTAGAGGGACAGGCTTTCAAAGAAATGGTCAAATTTATCAAGGCTCTTTACAGTGCTTATGAAGATATTGACGCCTCTCTTTTTGAAATCAACCCCGCGCTCAAAACCTCTGATAATAAAATCTTAGCCGTAGATGCCAAAGTAAATCTAGACGACAATGCTCTTTATCGTCATAAGGATCTGGCCGAGCTTCGGGATATTCGTGAAGAAGACCCCCTCGAGGTAGAAGCTAAGGAATCTGACCTCAATTATGTAAAGCTAGATGGGAATGTGGGTTGTATGGTGAATGGTGCTGGACTTGCCATGGCGACCATGGATATTATCAAGCTTTCGGGTGGAGAGCCTGCTAACTTCCTAGATGTGGGAGGGGGAGCGAATGCCAAGACCGTGGAAGCAGGCTTTCGTATTATCTTGAAAGACCCGAATGTGAAGGCAATTCTCATTAATATTTTTGGTGGAATTGTACGCTGCGACCGTGTAGCCAATGGAGTGGTAGAAGCTTACAAGAATATTGGCAACATCAGCGTTCCGATTATCGTGCGTCTGCAAGGAACTAACGCCGAAGAAGGTGCCAAAATCATCGATGAATCCGGTCTAAAAGTAACTTCTGCCGTATTGCTCAAAGACGCTGCGGCTCGTGTAAAAGAAGCCTTGGCCTAAAACCTTCCTAATACCAAACCTAACAGGCTTCCAAAACCTGTTAGGTTTGAAAAAATGTTCAAGCAAGATCATCCCGTGGAAAATCAGCCATGAGGCTCTGAAAAGAGGGGCCTATCCAAGCAGCGACCACAGACGATGACCTAAACGGCTTTTACACTCACCTCAATATTGCCACGTGTGGCAACCGAATAAGGACAAACTTGATGCGCATCCTCTACGACTTGTTGTCCTTCTTCCAAACTCAAATTAGGAAAATGAACCTCTAATGCGGCCGAAATCCCGAAAGCACCCTCTTCTGATTTTCCAATGCTCACCTTAGAGTTAATCTCAAAATCTTTCACGTTTCTACCGTTGGCCACCGCACCAATGGCTCCACCAAAGCAAGCCGCGTAGCCCGCCGCGAAAAGCTGCTCGGGATTGGTTTTACCACCATCGCCTCCGATTGCTTTGGGCATGCTTACATCAAAATCTAAAATGCCATCAGAAGATTTTACGTGACCATTACGACCGCCCGTGGCGTGTACTTCGGCGGTGTAATCAGGTGTGATTCTCATCATGATTGTAGGAGTTTTTTAATAAAAAATTGAACTGTGTATACTTAGAACTTTATCCGTATCTTAAAGTTAGAAAAAAAGACGACATTTCGGGAGTGATTTTGTGTGGTCTCTCTTGGTAAATCTGAGATGCTTTTATGAAAGGCGATTTTTATATCTATCTTTCCCTCCAATAAAAAATCAAAAAAAGTACCGCCAATATACCATGCAAGGCCATGGGAGCTCCCGTTTCATCCAGAGGAAGTGGTGCTTTTACTTGTGCGATAAATAAACCCACGTGAAAAAAGGTAAGTGTAAGCAAACCAAAACTCAAAAAGCCCTGCAAGTGCACATTAAAAAGCAGCAAGAGACTCAAAAAGCTAACCGTAAGTGCAGCGAAGCCATACATCCCAGCCGCATACAGCGCAACTGGATTAGCTTCCGAGAAAAGAGGAACTATTGATGGACTCAGTATCAACAAAATACCAATTAAACCTTCAATGAGCGTGTTGACCAATAAAATAACTTTCATAAAGAAAAAATGTGTGAAAATTTCTCGATCTAAATATAAAGATTCGTGTGTAAATCTAAGCTTATCCAATGAGTTTTATTAAAAAAGCCATCTCATGAAAAGCTTTTGAAGTTTAAAAAATGACACTTTTAAGAAAAAAAAGAGAAAATATTTGGAGTTAATTAAAATAAATTGCATTTTTGTAGTCCATAGCTGGTTGAAGGATATTGGAGGCTACTTCTGACACCCCCGTCAGAGCCTCCAATTATCTTTTGTAGCCCCTCCAACCAAAAAGCCTCCTTTTGGTTGCTTAGATATGAATCTTAGCTCTCCTAAAACTTGTAATGTTCTCTGGTTTAAAAAAGACCTACGCATCCGCGACCACCATCCTTGGCAAGTCGCTATTCAGGAAAATCAGGCTCTTTTGCTTCTTTATATCTTCGAGCCTTCTCTGATTCGCTATCCCGACTGGGATTTGCGACACGGCCAGTTTATCTACCACTCGATCCAAGCGCTTAATCAAACCCTGGAAAAGTATCAAGCCAAAATCCATCTCTTTTATGGAGAAGTACCTGCGGTCTTTGAATATTTGATTAGTCAGGGGGAAGTCCAGAAAGTGTTCTCCCACGAGGAAACAGGCGTACGGGTAACCTATGACCGTGATCTGGCGATGGCTCAATTTTTCAAAGCAAATAAAATTACTTGGCAGGAATATCAATCAAACGGGGTGCTGAGAGGCCAAAAAGACCGCCGGATTTGGAGCAAGGCTTGGCTTGAATACATGGAAACTCCCCAAACACATCCCGAATTAGAAAAAATGCAAGCCATTTCGGTCAAGGTGCCCGAGTCATTTCAGCTTCCACAGGATTTGGAGCAAAAATTCAAAGATTATCCCCGAGCTTTTCAGCCCGCCGGGGAGTACTATGCTTGGCGTTATTTGAAAAGCTTCGCCGAAGAAAGGATGGTCAATTATACCAAGCAAATGTCTTTGCCTGAGGCCAGTCGTTACAGTTGTAGTCGGATTTCGCCCTATGTTACTTGGGGAAATTTGAGCAATCGACAAGCGTATCAATTTTTCAAAAAAAATTACGCCTACTCTGCCTATCAATTCCAGTGGAAAGGCTTTCGTTCAAGGCTTCAGTGGCGTTGTCATTTTATCCAAAAATTCGAGATGGAAGACCGCATCGAATTTGAGCACTTTAATCGTAGTTTTGACCAATTAGAAAAAAAGCCCATTCCTGAATACCTAGAAGCTTGGAAAACTGGGCAAACTGGTTTCCCTCTGGTGGATGCAGCCATGCGCTGTGTGATTCATACGGGATACTTGAATTTTAGGATGCGTGCTATGCTCGTTTCTGCCCTGACACACTTGCTCTGGCAAGATTGGCGGGATGGAGTACACCATCTGGCACAGCAATTTTTGGATTATGAGCCGGGCATTCATTTCTGCCAATTTCAAATGCAGGCGGGAGTGACAGGCATCAATACGCTACGTATTTACAACCCCATTAAGCAATCCAAGGAGAAAGATTCTGAGGGAATATTTATCCGAAAATGGGTGCCCGAATTGTCCAAAATACCCACGCCCCTGATTCACGAACCCTGGAAAATGAGCACGATGGAACAGCAACTCTACCATTGCCACATCGGAAAAGATTATCCCTTCCCAATCGTGGAAGTAAAGCAGGCCACAGAGCACGCTAAAACCCAACTCTATCGCTGGAAAGGGCTTGCCGAAACCCGCCGAGAAAGCCGAAGAATTCTTCTCAAGCATACGCAACAAAACGCAGACTAGAAAAAAAGGCTTGGGTGGTCAGTAATTAGTCAAAATAGCAAAAAGCAAATCGGGGGCAATCTAAAAAATGCTATGCACCAAGCACTAGCCCCCAAAAACTGCTCAGATTTTGTGGCCTAAAACTTGAAACCGATTATAAATGAGGAAATTCACAGGAATTTACACAAACTAAATCTATATTTTCTTATTTTTGAAAATACCTCAAAAAACCTAAGGCTTTAATCGATTATAATTGAATGTACTAATGAAAAAATTATTTGTAATCCTCCTTATTTATCTGTCGTGGCAACCCCTCACTTATGCCCAGTTAGAGAATAATCAGCATTTGTTCGAGCCACTCTTTGATTTCAAGGGAAATCAGTACCGCTCTGCTAGTGGCCTACCCGGCGAAAAATACTGGCAGAATCAAGCCGACTACGTGATAGAAGTGGCCTTGGATGCGGAAAAATATCGCTTAGAAGGTAAGGTAAAAATTACTTACACCAATAACAGCCCACTCCCCCTGGACTTTATCTGGTTGCAAATGGATCAAAATCGCTATCAACCTGATGCCAAAGGAGAGCTTACTCAACAAATCGGCGGGGGCAACAGCCGCTATCGTGGAGCGACCGATGGAGGTTATCAAGTCTCCGATGTCAAAGTAACGGCCTCTCCGAGCTACGAACCTAAATACATCATCAACGACACGAGGATGCAAATTCAACTCCAAAAACCGCTGGCCGCCAATGGTGGTCAAGTGGATATAGAGATGAATTATTCCTTTGTCATTCCTGAGTTCGGCTCTGATCGGATGGGAAGGCTAAAAACGAAGAACGGATGGATTTTTCAATTAGCGCAGTGGTATCCCAGAGTGGCTGTTTTTGATGATATCAAAGGCTGGAACGTAGAGCCTTATTTGGGAACAGGCGAGTTTTATTGTGAATATGGAAACTTTGATTATAAAGTAACCGTGCCCTATGACCATATCGTGGTGGCTTCGGGTATGCTCCAAAACCCCGAGGAGGTATTGACCCAAGAGCAAATGGAACGCATGAAAAAAGCACAAGCCAGTGATGAAACCGTGGCCATCGTTTCTAAAAAAGAAGTAGGCAATTCCAAAACCACTCGCCCTACACAAAGCGGAACTCTGACTTGGCATTATAAAATGGAAAACTCCCGAGATATTGCCTGGGCTTCTTCTAAGGCTTTCGTCTGGGATGCGGCCAAAATCGACTTGCCGAGTGGAAAAAAAGCCCTCGCTCAATCTGCCTATCCCGAAGAAGTAGCCGGAGATAATGCCTGGGGGCGCTCTACCGAATATACACAAGCTTCTATTGAGCATTACTCCGAAATGTGGTATGAATATCCTTACAGCAACGCCGTCAATGTAGCCGGCGTGGTAGGAGGAATGGAGTATCCCGGCGTTTCTTTTTGTAGCTGGAAATCAAAGGGAGAAGATCTCTGGGGCGTGACCGACCACGAATTTGGTCATAACTGGTTTCCTATGATCGTAGGAAGTAACGAAAGGCTTCACCCTTGGATGGACGAAGGATTTAATACTTTTATCAATGAACTAAGCACACAGGCCTTCAATGATGGAGAGTACCCCTCAAGCCTCGAAAATCCCTTTATGCTCTCGGCCTATATTCTTCCTCGCTTAGCCAATCGATATCGCGAAAGCATTTCTACCTACCCAGATATCGTACAGGTACAGAACTTAGGGATGACCGCTTATTTTAAACCCGCCATGGGGCTGGGATTGCTCCGAGATGTGATTCTAGGGCAAGAACGCTTTGACTTTGCCTTCCGCTACTATATCAAAAACTGGGCTTTCAAACATCCTACGCCCTTGGACTTCTTCAATTGCATGGAAAATGCCGCGGGTGAAGAACTAGACTGGTTTTGGCGCGGATGGTTCTATTCTAATGCGGTACTGGATCAAGCGGTCGCGGGGGTACAATACGAAGATAATGACCCGAAGAAGGGCGCCATCATCACCATCGAGAATAAAGGCGATCTACCGATGCCCGTGATTGCCAAGATTACACAAGAGGGTGGAAAAACTGAAACCATCCGCCTTCCAGTAGAGGTGTGGCAACGGGGTAATCAATGGCAATTCAAGTATGAGAGCACCGAGAAAATCGAGTCCATCAACTTAGATCCTGAGAAACAAATGTATGACGTTCAGCCAGATAACAACGAATGGACAAGCCCTCGCGCTCAGAAAGCAGATGATAAGGAGTAGGGCTAAGGTAGGCTAAGCATTATGCTCAAAAAAAGCGGAGTTCAGCAATTACTGATCTCCGCTTTTTTTTATAAATGGTTGGGAAAATAAGGAATAAATATGTCGAGATAAACTATTCAGCCGCTTCCGTAGTGGTCTGGGCTTCCACGGGCTGCTCCGTTTGCATCTGGATAGGTTCGATGTAGACAAAAGAACGGTTTTGTCGTCCTTTCTTGAAGCGAACAATCCCATCGGTCAGGGCGAAGAGGGTATGATCTTTACCAATTCCCATGTTTTCGCCGGGATGATGCTTGGTGCCTCGCTGACGAACGATAATATTACCTGCTTTGGCAAATTGTCCGCCAAAAATTTTAACCCCTAAGCGTTTACTTTCTGAGTCTCTTCCGTTTCTGGAGCTACCTGCTCCTTTTTTATGTGCCATAGTTTTTTCAATTTAAGCATTCAACATGACTTAGCAGGAGGCATCCTTGCCAAGTGTAGGAGTTAGAGGCTAATGTCTTCAATCAATACTTTGGTCAAGTACTGACGGTGACCATTTTTCTTTTTATAGCCTTTTCTCCTTTTCTTTTTGAAAACGATTACTTTGTCTCCCTTGAGATGTTCCAGAATCTTACCAGACACCGTAGCACCGCTCACGATGGGCGTACCCACCTGAACACTGTCTCCATCTTCTATCAATAAGACTTTGTCAAACGTTACACTGCTTCCTTCTTCGTCTTTAAGGCGATGCGTGTATACAAATCTATCTTTTTCTACCTTGAACTGCTGTCCGGCGATCTCAACAATTGCGTACATCTTTAATAATATTAAGGATCAATTTCTAAAACAGGAATGCAAAATTAGCCTTTTTTGAAGAAAAAAGCAAAGTAATTGTTGAATTGTTGAATTGTTGAATTGTTGAATTGTTGAATTTTACATTTTATATAAAATCCAGCAATCCCAAGAATTTTAGAGGCTTGTCTAACAATGGCTTAGCATTTGATCGAGATTTCGAACTTGCTATTTTAATAATTTCTTAACATATTTGTATACTTCTGATCTGACACTAGATAACCAATTGATTACCAAAATTTTACAAGAGTTTTTGCAAGCTCTTGATCTCCATCTCAAGTACTTCAGAATCAGTCGATTAAAACATTTCTGCTCACCTGATGAGCAAAATGGGCTTTGCTTTAGCTCATCTGATAGGCAGAATTTTTGCAGGTTTTGCCAACAAAACCATGATGTACATGGTTCCAAACTCATAATTATTGTATTTTTCAAAATTTCAATCATCCAAAAATATGAACCAAGCCTTAGACGAACCCTTATTGCAGGAAACCAAGAACCGTTTTGTCCTTTTCCCGATCAAGCACGCTGATATTTGGGAGATGTACAAAAAACACGAAGCTTCTTTCTGGACAGCCGAAGAAATTGACCTCGTGCAAGATTTGAAAGATTGGGAAAATCTCAACGACGGTGAAAGACACTTTATCTCGCACGTACTCGCCTTTTTCGCGGCTAGTGATGGCATCGTGAACGAAAACCTCGTGGTGAACTTCCTCGAAGAAATACAAACTCCCGAAGCCCGTTGCTTCTATGGTTTTCAGGTCATGATGGAAAATATTCATGCCGAAACTTACTCGCTCTTGATTGACACCTACATCAAAGACGCCAAAGAGCGAGATCACCTCTTTAATGCTTTGGAAACGGTAGATTGTGTGAAGAAAAAAGCCGATTGGGCCCTGCGCTGGATTGATAGTGAGCACTTTGTAGAGCGACTGATTGCCTTTGCAGCCGTGGAAGGGATTTTCTTTTCAGGAAGTTTCTGTTCTATTTTTTGGCTCAAAAAGCGTGGTCTGATGCCCGGATTGAGCTTTTCTAACGAATTGATCTCCCGCGATGAGGGCTTGCACTGCGACTTTGCTTGCTTGCTCTACAACAATTACATCAAAAATAAACTACCGCAAGAACGGGTGCTACAAATCATCACCGAGGCGGTAGAAATCGAGAAAGAATTCGTCACGGATGCCCTACCTGTAGACTTGATCGGGATGAACGCCAAGCTAATGAGCCAATACATTGAGTTTGTGGCTGATCGTCTGCTGATGGAATTAGGCTTAGAAAAACACTACAAATCCACGAATCCCTTTGACTTCATGGAGTTCATTTCTCTGCAAGGGAAAACGAATTTCTTCGAGCGTCGGGTAAGCGAATACAAAAAAGCCGGTGTAAGTGGCACCCAAAACCAACAGTCGCAGACCTTTAGTTTGGATGAGGATTTTTAGGTAGAGAGTATCTAGTTAAACTCTCATAAAATGATGAGAAGAGGGTGATTTGCAAACGAGCAAATCACTTTTTTCTTAAACAGAATGCTGTCTGTCAATCTGTAATTCATACGCAACTACCCCCTCACACCTTCACCCCCATCACCAGCACATCATCGGTTTGAGCCCAATCGCCTTGCCAGTTTTCAAATTCTTCTTGGAGGCGGGTCTGCTGCACCGACATGGGTAAGTGGCTGATGGAGAGAAGTAATTCACGGAAACGCTTTTTCATATATTTCCGCCCCGAAGGCCCGCCAAACTGATCTTGAAATCCATCGGAGAACATATAAACCACATCGCCGGGTTGAATTACCACGGGGTAAGATTCAAAAACCTTATTTTTGTGGAATTGATGGCTACCAATGGGCGATTTAGAACCAGGCAGAATATGCAACTCACCCTCACGGACATAGTAGAGGGGATTCTTGGCTCCGGCGAAAAGCATTTGGTGATTGCCGGTGTTGAGGGCAATGATGGTCAAATCCATACCATCGTTGGGATTGTTTCCTTGGTTTTGTTTCTTTAAGGTGCTGAGTACTTTTTTGTCAAGCTCATAGAGGATTTGCTCAGGATTGGTAATGCCCGCCTCTACCACGATTTCGTTCAGGAAATCATTCCCCATGACCGTCATAAAAGCACCCGGGACACCGTGCCCCGTACAATCGGCCGCTACTAAGATTTTGATACAACCTTCTTTCCACTCATTGAGATTGTTGCGTACCTGTCCATTAGAGTTTACCTCAGCGTACCAGTAAAAATCACCCGAAACAATGTCTTTGGGAATAAGATAGATGAAGCCATCCTGAAAATTTTTGATGACTTCTTCGGGGCGCATCAAAATGGCTTTCTGAATACGACTGGCATACACCACACTATCCGTGATATGCTTGTAAGCCGTCTCGATTTTTTTGTTTTGTTTCTCGATTTCCTCGTTTTTCTTGGTAAGCTCAGCGGTGCGTTTGATGACCTTGCGTTCTAAGTTTTCGGACAAGTCTTCTACCTCTCCAAATGCTCTGGAGAAACGCTGGGCGATAATGACAAATTGCAAAGAAAGAAATACCGCAAAAGCAAAAGGTAAAATCTCGAAAGTGCCAAAAATCTCAAAACCCAATTGATGTAAACCATCATTCAAAGCGGCCAAAATCATCACCAAGATGCCTACAATCTGAAGAATGGACTCTACTTGTTTTTGCGTGATAATGCTGATAATACTCCGTACCACCAGCATCAAGACCAAGTACACCCCAAAAATGATGATTACCCCCTGATAGTACAATACCGTGGGCATATATACACGGGGAGGGGTGAAGAGCATAAATAAAATATACAATCCAGTCACAAACACCGAAGCGGCGATAATGTATTTGCTCAACATCAACACGAGCCAACGCAACCACCGGACTTTGATTTGCTGGAACATCGGGAAATGCTCATCTGGATAAAGAGATTTCACATACATCAACCCAATGGGAACCAAGCTGAAAGTCATCGCGTAATAAACCTTACTCTGAATGGCGAAATTGAGCCAGCCCGCGTGCTCCTTGAGATATTCATAGAGATAATGCTCCCCGAAAATAATCAGCCGGATACCCACCAATAGACAGATCACACCAAAGAAGAGGGTGGAAGTACGCTCCTTGCGAAAGAGGTAAAGAATAAAATGATACAAACCCATGACCAACAAAGCTCCCAGCCACATCAGAGTCCAACTGTAGCTGAGAGAAGTGTGCTCCAATAAACGATCAAAATAACCCAAGCTAAAGCCTTTGGGCATACCCCCAATAAACATATCAAAATTGGCCACTTGAATCACTAGATCGAGCTGCTCGTCTTCTGCGTTGATCTCTACTAGCTTTTCTATGATCTGATTTTCGTATCCTTCATATTCAGTTTGAATGGTGCCAGCCTCATAAATTAACTGGTTATTAGCCCATACTTTGGTGGCTGACCAGATTTTAGGGATAAAAATACCAAGGTTAGGAATTTTCTCAGGTAACTTAACGCGTAAGCGATAAGTCGCGTAACCATAAGCTGGGTAAGGCTGCCCTGTGCTATCCATTTGGGTAGTCCAAGAAGCAGGCACGGGAATATAGCGCGAAGGCTCTGGCGCGGAGCCTCCGTAGAAGTCTTGGGGAGTCAGGAGTTGCTTCCAATAAAACTCCCATTCACCATCCAAGGGTACAGAACCCTGCTCCATAAAGTCCCATGCTGTCAAATCTAAGCGGCCATTTAAAGGCACTGGAAATTCGTACATAGAACTGGAGCAGGCATTCAATAGGCAGAGCAAAGAGCCTAAGTAAAAGTGTATAAAAAAACGACTCTCTTTCATGAATCGTCTAAAAGTTTAGGATTTGGATGAAGACCGTTTTTTTTATTAATCAGAGATCAAATATGATTCCATGATTAAACTTACATGCAAACATACTGAGTGATGGTTATCAAGAGCTAAAAGCTTTTCAAAAAAACCACCTTGAGAAAAGATTAATTCCCCAAGGTGTTTATCTACGAAATATCGTTAGTTATGCTGATATTAAGGCAAATCTATATCTGGAGGAAGTCCCAGAGAACTGCCAATGATGTCATCCTCGAATTCTTCTGTCAAAGCATCCTGACGAACCGAATACAGTCGGGTAAAACCGCCCATATATTCTTCGGTAAATTCAGGAGAAATATCAAAAATCACGTGCTCAATCGGCATCACACTGATAAATGAAAGATGATCGTAGGTAGAGTTTTGAGGAACCTGAGCATTGAAAGTGCCTCTATGCTCCAGCAAACCCCGATTACGGATGCGCTTGGCGGCAATCCACATCATCGTTTCGGTCACATCATAGACGCCAATAATCTGCTTGGGCTGCGGTTCTTCCCCCTCCTTGATCTCCATATCGGTCAAGTTACCAATGGCATAAGTAAAATTACAGAGGTCTAAAAAGTTATCAGGCTTTTGAATATTGGAATCCGTGAATACTTGATGAGCAAAGGAATCTTTCTCCATAATCGTATCCAAGACTAGGTTTAAAAGCTCCTGAATGTCTGCTCTTTGCTGATCTTTGACACGTTGCTCGAAGTAGTCGCGCATGGCCTCACAGGCAGAATCCATCAGCGAGTAGTGCTCAATGGGCGTATCAGGATGATATTGGTGAATGCCTTTTTTGATCAGGATGCGAAGGTATTTTACGCGGTAGTCCACTTCATCAAACCAGTCTAGTACTAGTTCGGGAGAGATCAAGCCGTCCGCCGCACCTTGGAACAAAAAGCTATAATAAGCTCCTCGGGGCAGAGCGGTGGTAACTTTGTCAATTTGATGGGTTCTCAAGAGCAGATTGACCGTACCTACCAAGCGAGCCACGATTTCACGCTCGTAAAGGGTAAAAGTGTGCGCGAAGTACAGTTCCTTTACTTTTTCGTCAATGTTCGTATTGCGCTCCGTGATAGAAATCTTTTTCCCGCTTTCGGTAATGGCTAATGCCGAATCAGATGCAAACATGCAAGGGGTGAGTTTGATTTCGTGCTCGGCAAATTCTACTTTTTTGTCAACCAGTTTCATATTCATCATCGTGCCATCTAGGCGCACGAAGAAGTTTCGCTGATTAGAGTGCAGTACGTGGTTGTAGGAATCACGATGGTAGAGATTAGGAGGGACGGTAATCTCAATGAGGACGTCTCCGTTCTTTTCATTCACTAAACAAAGATCATCGATGTGGTATTCGGAGATAATGCCCGTGCGTTGAAGCTCATTGTAGGCGCGGATATTTTTTTTGAGATCGCTGTTTTTGATGGCCAGTTTTCCGTCTTCTTTTTTGACTTTGTTAACTTTGAAGAGCCGCCCGCCGATATTTAGCTGGTCGCCTACTTCAATGTCTACTTCGGTGACCTTGAGATCGTGTAAAATGTCGTTAGTTTCTGTGTTTTCAGATATTTTGACAAAGATAGGATCGATGTTATTGTCCATGACTCAAATTGTGTTGGTGTTGTTGTTCTATCATTTGGACGAATTCATTACATCGAAAGTTAAGAAATTTTAGAAAAGATTGCAGGATAATTAAAACTCAAAATGGATTCCTCCAAAAAGACTGATCCCAATCCGATCGGTATTATAAAACTCCACCGAGTCTTGATTGAGCAAATTACGGCCACTCAGGTAGAGATCAAGATAAGAGGTAGGCGTGTAAGAAAGCTTGGCATTTAAGATAAACTTAGCAGGAATTTGCCCCACTCCCCGGCCATCGGGGAAAAAGGTATTCTGAAAAGCAAAGTATTCAGTCTCTGTAAAGAAATAAGGATTGATATTTAAATTAAAGCTAGAACTAATTTGGTAATTCAGATAAGCCCCTCCGTACCAATTCGGGGTTCCCGTGTGATCAGTTTCTGTACCGATTCCTGAGTCGATATTATCCGCAGCCGGATTGGGGTTGGCGGGGACAAATTGGGCGTCCTGTGTATTATTAAAAGTAGAAGAATTTACCAAAGTTGTATGCTGGTAAGTAAAGAAAGGACGGATTTGAAAGCGATTGATGATATAATTGAGCGAAAAAGTAAGACCAGTTTGGCGAGTCTTTAAAGGAATGTTAAAGGTTTGGAAGTTTTGAACTGGCGCATCAATTCCGGGGCGGGTTTCTGTGGTTCCGTACAAAAAGTCCGCGTAATTTTTGGTTTCCGAGTGATAGAGTTCCACATCTACTTGTAAATTGTCTCTGATTTTGCCCCGATAACCTAGCTCCCAGGTGTCTTTCGTAAGCAAATCTAGTTCTCTATTACCAGATACATCCACCGCCACAGAATCAGGAAGAAACAGCGGAAAGGGGTTGATAAATGTGTCTGCATAGGTGAAAATAATATTGGCCGAACGCTTCGCCCTCGAGAACACGGCTCGAAATAAATGCTTGTTTTTCAATTTATAATTAGCCGCGAACTGGTAAGAAAAGTAAGCACCATCTGGAAAATTAAACAAATCCAAACGCACCGCCGCAATCAAACGCAAAGTATTTCTAAGCAACAGATAATCACCTCGGAGATAAGGAGCCACATTATCAATCTCTCGGCGGGCATTGAATTGACCCGTTTTTAGCTCCACATCTACAAAAGGCGTATCATCATAAATAGCACTACGATAATTAATGCCCGGCTTAATATTTAGGTTACGAAAATTAAAGTCATACTCTAGCAAAGCATCAAAGGTATTGAAATCCCATTTTTGCCCGGCCGCTCCCAAGCCCTCGCTTTGTGTACCTCTTTGATAGGATACTTGGGTCGTTAGGCGGTTCAGCTTGGCAGTAAAATCGATGTAGTTACTCTCTGAGGTAGAGGTAGAAAAAGGCGTGACAAAATTTTCTGTATAGACCTTCTGCACGCGTGAATCTTGCAGACCTGCGGTCAAATTAAATTGATATTTAGAAGCCGGACGATAGGACAAATACAAATTGGCACCATATCTCCTGAGCGCTTGCTCGGGCGCAGGGTAGCCATTTGGATCGAACCGTAAAATGGTATCAGCAGGCACATAAGCATCTGCTTGATAATTATAATAAGTATCCTGCCCTCGGTTCCGTTGTTGCCAATTCCCGGTAAGCGCTACACTGAGTTTTTTATTGAATTTGTAGCCCAGAGAAGCATTGTTGAGGTAAGAATTGTCTGTTCCCTGCTGCGCGTTTACGATCGCGTAAGCACCCTGTTTCTGAGGCTTGCGGGTAATAATATTGATCACACCAGCCACGGCATTGGGGCCATACATGGCCGAAGTAGGGCCTCTTACTAACTCAATCCGGTCTACATCGTTTAGGTCAATGGGAATCGTCTCCCAAAACGTACCTCCCAAGTAATAATTGTAGATAGGCCGATTATCAATCATTACCAGAGTGGTGGTATTGCCGCCCACCGAAAAAATAGCATTTCTTTGTACATTACTACCGCCTCGGAGATGAATGTCGTAATTCCCATTACTCTGCTCGGTGACCACCAAGCCCGGAATCAAGCGAAAAGCCTCCATGATAGAAGTAGAGCCTGCTCTTTTGATTTCGTCGTGGGTAATCACAGAAGCCGCGAAAGGAGCATCGAAAAGACTCTCGGATTTTTTAGAAGCGATGGTAATTTGCTTATTGAGCAGGTCTTCTTTGCTTCTTTCGTACATATCTTCGATTCTAAGGCGCAATAAATCGTTATTTGGCAAAGAATCTGTTTGTGAAAAAACAGAGTCGCTTAAATGAACTACACCAAAGAAACAAAACACACCAATACAACTACCCAATCTTTGGAAGTATAGTACGAAATAGCACAGTTTGGAAAGAATAAATGCTCTGGTGCTCATAATTATCTTGATGAATGAAATAAATTAGTTATATCAATAGTATGGGAATATGCGGTACCTTAGTAGCATGAACGAACCAAACGAAAATCGTTCCTAAATTGTAACACAAAGCGGCCAAACCCACTAGGCATTGATGAATTAATCCCATGAGAAAGTATATTAAATACATCCTTTTATTCGGCCTGCTAAGTGTCTCTCATTGGGGGATGGGGCAAGACTCTGTCGGGGAGCTTCTGCGGGAACTAGCCCAAACCACCGACCCAGATCAGAAGGTTTCTCTGATGATTCAGGCCGCCCGTGTGTACAAAAATCAAAATAACTACGACCAAGCCCTTACTTATTATTTTAAGGCCAAACACCTTTTGGAGAAAGACAACTCGGACATTAACACGCTCGCCCAAATCAATGATGAACTGGGTTTACTCTATGAGGAATGGGGAGGCTATGACAAATCTGTAGAGTACTTCTTAGAAGCACGAAATCTCAAGAGAAGATTAAATGACCTCGATGGTCAAGCTCTGAGTTTGGAATACGCGGCCTGGGCTTATTTCAAAATTGGAAACTACAATGACGCGGCCTTTTTGTATGAAGAAATGCTAGCTATCCGCCAAAAACAAGGAAAACAAAAGGCCATTGGCGAAATTTACAACCGCCTCTCCATTGTCAACGAACTCGACGGACGGCTGGACAAGGCACTCGAGTACGGACAGAAGGACTTTGAAATTAGCCTCCGACTCAATGACCGAGAGGGCATGGCTACCGCACTTAACAATATGGGCTATCTCTACCGAAAAATGAAAAAAAATCGGGAGTCCCTCCGAAGTTTCCAACAGGCGATCGAGATCAATGAGGAAATGCTCAAGGAAAACCCTTCCCTGAATAAACGCGCTACTTTGCTGAGCAACATTGGGGTCATTTACACGAATTTAAGAGCTTATAACGATGCCTTAGAATACTACGAGCAAGCTCTGGCTCTGCGACAAAAAGAAGGAAAATCCCAAGAAATTGCGAATGCCTACAATCATATCGCCGCCAATTATTTCCTGAGCCAAGATTATGAACGTGCCCTCCGCAACGTACAAAAAGCCGTAGAGCAAGCCAAGCGTGCCGATGCCAAAGATGTCCTCTTGGATAGCTACCGAATCTTATCAGATATCTACGAAGCCGAAGGAAATTTGCAAGAATATGGCAATTATAACCGCCTGCAAGCCGAATTAAGAGCCGAAATAGAAGCCGAAAGAAATCAAAAAGAAAAAGAACTCTTAAACACACGCAACTTTATCCAACAGCTAGAAGATAAACTTCGGCTCTCTATCTCCCAACAGGAGCTAGAAAAAGAAAAAGCAGAAAGAGCCGAACAAGAAAAACAACTAGCCCAAGAACGTGCCGAGAAAGCCGAGAAAGAACGCGCCCTCGCCGAAAACCAACGTAAACTCGCCATAACCCGTGCCCAGAAACTCGAGCAAGACCGCCAATTGGCGCGTGCCCGTGCCGAGAAAGCTGAGAAAGAACGCGCCCTCGCCCGCGCTCGTGCCCAACAGCTAGAAAATGAGCGTAAAATCGCTCGTCTTAACGAAGAAAAAGCCAAAGACGAAGCCGAAAAAGCACGACAAGCCAAGGAACTGGCCGAATACCGAGCCTTACAAGCCGAAGAAGCGCAAGAAAGACTCCGAGAACAGCAAAAACGACGAAATCAACTTTATATCTTCTCCACGATTATCGCTTTCTTAATGCTCATTACAGGATTTATTCTTTTCTTCTTGTATAAAAATCGCCAGAAAAACCGAATGCTCCGTACCCAGAATAAGAAAATTCAGGAACAAAACCATTCTCTCGAACAACAAAAAGTAGAAATCGAGGAGCAAAGAGATGACCTTATCGAACTCAATGAAGAAATCAAACAGCAGAAAGAAGAAATCGAGTCCCAGCGAGATGCTATTTCTATCGAGCGTAAGAAATCTGATGACCTGCTGCTCAATATCCTCCCCCTAGAAACCGCCAAAGAACTCAAAGAAACGGGGCACGCTACACCACGCTTCTACGAAATGGTCAGTGTCTTATTCACGGATTTCAAAGGATTTACCTTTATCGCCGCTGAGCTTTCTGCCGAAGAAGTGGTCAAAGAATTGGACTTTTGCTTCAATGGCTTTGATGAAATCATCGAGAAGCATCGTCTAGAAAAAATCAAAACGATTGGAGATGCCTACATGTGCGCCGGAGGAGTGCCCCTTGCCAACAAAACCAACCCAATTGATGCCGTAAAAGCGGGACTAGAAATACAAAACTTCATGCAAGAACTCAATCAAGAGAAACGCAGCAAGGGGCAAAGCATCTGGGAACTCCGCTTGGGTATTCACACCGGATCGCTCGTCACGGGGGTGATTGGTAAGAAAAAATTTGCCTATGATATTTGGGGAGATGCCGTAAACGTGGCCAGTCGCTTAGAATCTAGTGGAGAAGTAGGCAAAGTCAATATCTCAGGAGCTACTTACGAGCTGGTCAAAGATCACTTCCAATGCCAATATCGAGGAAAACTACCCGCCAAAAATAAAGGCGAAATTGATATGTACTTCGTGGAAGACTATAAGAGATTTATCTAGTTAATAAGAAATCTTACTGAATTCTTTAAGTAAAATCACTGAATTTCAGAAGAATCTCTGCTGAATTTCTAGGTTTTTTAGCTTTTATGTGTGAAATTGTACACGTTTCGCACAACAATGTTTTAGGGGATTACATCTTATCAAGACTAAAGACATCCAAAATCAAGTCTTGAAAACTAACTCAAAACCAATAACTACCCACTAGAAGCTAGATTGACCTTTATGAAAGATGCATATCAAAAAGAATGGCTCGAGACAGGATTTATCTCCGACCTAGAAGCGATTTATGATACCCATACCTACAATCCACGTACTTTTCCTTATAACCCTTTCCACTATGTCGGCCTGATTGAACGTCAAGAGGGCATTGCCTCACTCAAGCCTGAGAACTACGGCCAAGAAGTCGCTATCATTGGTGCGGGCTGTGCCGGACTCTGTGCGGCTTACGAATTGATGCGAGTAGGCATCAGACCTGTGATTTACGAGGCTTCTGACCGTATTGGCGGGCGCACTTACACGCATCGCTTCGAGCGCGACCCCAAGGCTTATACAGAAATTGGAGCCATGCGTGTGCCCACCTTTCACGAAACCATTCAATGGTATATGGATCATTTCCAGCTTCGTAGAGAGCCTTTTCCTTCGCCACTCAAAGTACCGACTACGATCTTCTTTGACCGCACCCGCTACGATGTGCCCGCCGGGGGAAATATGCCCGAAGAGATTCAAGCCGTGGAGCGTTATTGGGAAGAATTGATGAAACCCTTACGGGAATATTTACAAGAAGTAAAAAAAGATCCAATCTTGTTTTCACAAAGATGGCAAGAGTTGATGGAAAGATACGAACACAAAAGTATCTACCAAGTACTGCACGAAGCCGGCTGGCCCAAGTCCATCATCGATAGCTTCGGTTCTATCGGGGCAGGAGGGGCTGGTTTTGGGCCTTTTTATCATCAAGTGAGTTTTACCGAGCCGATGCGGATTGTCCTCAACGAATGGTGGGGCGAAGTAGAACAAGTCGTAGGAGGAATAGACCAGATTCCACTCCGCTTCTGGAACCAGAAATGCCAAGCACAACACTGGGGCGAGACTTCTGTCCAAGAGCTCAACTGGGGGCAAACTCGCAAAGGCGTGGTAGAAATTGAAACTACCGAAGAAGGCATTTATCTCACCGATGCCGAGGGCAACCTAGATAAATACGAAGCCGTAATCGTGAGCTGCATGCCTCGCAACCTAGAAATGAGCATCAAGGTAAATCGAGCTACCTTCTCCGAACCAGTCTGGAATGCCATTCGGAATATCTATCTGATTCCTGGCGGGCGGGTTTGTGTCCGTACCAAAACGGCCTTTTGGAAAGAAAAACCCGAACTACTCTCCGTAACCGTTACGGATGAGCCGATTACACATTTATACGTCTTTGATTTTGAAGACACCCCATCGGGAGTAATCTGTCTGAGCTACACTTTGGGCATTACGGCCATTAAATTTGATGCCTTTGATGACCAAGGCAAGGTAGAAAACTGCCTCCGTGAATTGGAGCGTATCTATGGCCCTGAAACCGTCAAAACCATTCGGGAACAAATGGTAGAAGAGCCCGTTTGCTTCTCTTGGGAAGAAGCTTTTGGCTACAATGGCTCTTTCAAAATGCCCGTGCCCGGTTATAACATGGATGAAACTATTCTATTTGCTCAGGGGAAATTCTACCCAGATGGTAGCAAAAAGGAGAACATTGACCCCCACCCTGATAATGGCGTGTACTTAGCAGGTGATACCATGGCCTGGTCAAGTGGTTGGATCGAGGGGGCTTTGCATACAGGAATTAACACGGCTCTCTCAGCCATTAACAAAATAAACCGTTCTTAGCAAAAACCCAAGAATTTGGGAGGAATAAATACTCATAAACCATTACTTAAAATGATGATTGATCGCTAACTTTGGACAAATATTCATCTACAGCTTGTTTAAGCAAAATGTCTTTCCTATCCCATGGAACCCTATCATACATCCTAGCGTACACACGACTTATGACAAAATTCCCCTTTTTTATTTGGTCAATCATTTTTTTATCACTGTATCCATCTGCGCTGTGGGCACAAACCATCGACACGGATCGCTTGGGGGTAAAAGATCTGAGAGCCAATCAGAAAGAAGAACTGATTAACCAAAGCATCCAAGTGGCCTCCAAAAGTGCTGAAAGTATCTACGAAGCCCCTGGGGTAATTTCTGTGATTACCGCCCAAGAGATTAACCGCTTCGGAGCCAATAATCTTTTGGAAGTTCTAGAAAGAGCCACCAGTACTTATTATATGGGTTCTTACTTCGCTCCTAACAACATCATCTCCATTCGTGGCGATTTGTCCACTCCTTATAATAACCATGTGCTGATTCTGATCAATGGTCGCCCTACCCGTGAAACTTTGTTTGGAGGCTTGGACTATTCTATCTTACTCAGTCTACCCTTGATCGCCATTGAACGCATCGAGCTCATCCGCGGGCCAGGCTCTGTTTTGTATGGTACGAACGCCTACGCGGGTGTCATCAATATTATTACCCGAGATGTGAAGGAAGGTAGCACGACCGTTTCTGTGCAATCCGGTTCTTTTGGTACCATTGGCTTAGATGCGCAAAGTACCCGTATCAAAAACGACCTGAAAGTAACCACCTCCGTGCGCTATTTTAATCAGGCAGGCTGGGACTTGAATGCTTCGGGAGAGAGAAGAGATGTGGATCCGGTTTTTCAGGATCGCGTTGCTTATTTGGCTGGACAAAACAACTTGGGGGGTTTGTTTACCCTCGATTACAAAGGTCTCAGTGTCAGTTCTTTGATTGCTTACAGCAGTCAGCCCAACACGGGAACCGTACCTGTCAGCAACTTTGAGACAGATAGCACCAATCACCCACCTCCTTCTCGTAACCGCGAGATCAATACGCTACGAGCATTTGTAGATGTGGGCTATCAGTTTGATCTTTCTGATCGCTCCAATCTATCCATTAATGCCACCTACAATGCGATGAATACGCGCTTTGTTACCCCCAATGGCGACTTTGTAGGCAATACCCAAGACTTGATCTTAGAACCAACTTTTTTTCAGGAATGGGACTTCGGCCTCAATCTTACCTTAGGGGGTACGGCCTTCTTGCAAGATGGGAATGCCGAAATCGGTGATGTAACGATCAATGCCAACGATACCATCAATCGCGGTGTGCCAAGTTATGCCGAGCTTTGGTATAGTGCTTACGCGCAGGCCGAGTACAAACTTCCTTTCTTTGATAATGTCAAATTGGTGGCAGGAGGGCAGTTAAACCGTCCGGCTGGCACCGAAGTTACGATTGCCCCACGTATCGGGCTCATCGGCCAGTTTCAGTCGGGGCAAGCCAAGCTCGCGGGCGAAAGAGGCGCCTGGGGATTTAAATTACTCTATGGCGAGGCACTACGCGCTCCTTTCGAGGCCGAAAACAACCTCAATGACCCGGGAACACTGCTGGGCAGTGACGATCTAGACCCCGAGACGGTGACCACCCTAGATGCTCAATTGTTTTATTACCGACCCGGCCTCGAGATCATCGCCACCTTCTTTGACAACCAAGTGAAGCGAGTCATCACCCAAGTAGACCCCAACCCCAACGATGCAGATGGAACTTTTCAATACATCAACGCAGCAGGAAATTTAAGAGAGCAGGGGGTGGAACTGGAGTCTAAGATTGCTCTGATAGACCGTGTGTTTCTCTCCGGATCGGTCACCTATCAAACCGATATCCGTAGCACCCTAGAAACGGAAACTAACCAAGATATTCCCGATCTCAGGCTGACCCCCGAATTTATGTTCAAAGTAGGGGCGTTCTATTACTGGAAAGAAAAAGACCTCAGCGTGGGTTTGTTTGATAGTTACTTTGGAAAATCACGTGGTGTAAGTACACAAAATGACTTCAACGCCCCCGCCGCGGCCTTTCATAATTTGACTTTTAATGCTAATTTGAACCTCAGTCGCCTTTTCTTCGGGAAGAAAAGTCAGGCAGAAATCGATAGCACCAGTCGTCTTTCCGAGAGAACCAAAATTGAGAACCAAAATATTCCTGATATTATCCTGAACTTTTACGTTGTCAATCTACTGGATGAAGGTATTTTCTACCCCGAGTTCGTGCGCAGGCAGATCAATACCTTCCCGGGGCGGAGTGGACGAGGAATTTATGCCAGCTTGAAAATTAATTTTTAAAGAAAACAAAACCCTGAATGCCTCAAAATCAGTACATAAACCTAAGCGATACTTCTCTTTTTCTTGAAGTCAGCTGGTTTAAATTTCAGGTTTTAGAAAGAAAAAAGCCATGAACATTAAAAATATACTTGTATTCAGCCTACTCTTTGGCTCTCTCTGGCTCTTGCTGCAGTCTTTACCCAGCGTCGCTCCGAAGCCTGCTCTACACAGTTTACGGTCTTTGATAAATTTGGAAGATTCACTGCTGAACAAGGCACGTGCTTACCGAGACAGTGGCAAGGTAGACTCGGCTCTGATTTATTTTCTGAAAGTCGAGAATGAAATAAATAAAGAATGGAGTGAGCTCTTTATAATACTTAATAATACGAAAGGCTCCAATGTTCGTGATTTTCAACTTGCTTCACGCCAACTAAGTCAGATAAAAATAGACATCGCACAAATATTTAAAGAACAATCAGTCTATGATAAAGCCGTAGAGTACTTGCTCAAGGCAGATACAGTTACTGGAAAAACCACCAGTCCTACCCTTCAGGAAAACATCTCCAGAGAATTAGCCGAAACCTATGAACAATGGGGCGACCAAACCAATAATGCTAATTATTACGAAAAAGCCATCGAGCAATATGACAAACTAGCTAAAGTACTTCCAGACAGGATAGATAGCTTGACCACACAAGAAGAGATTGCGCAGATTCATACGAAAAGAGCCGCTCTGGAAAAAAAGGGGAGTAGCCGAAAGCGAGTCTATTTACAAAAAGCCATCGATAGCAGAAAACCCATTCTCGAGGGCATCGAGCAAATAGATGCCAGCAATACCTTACTGGTAGCGAATGCCAAAAACAACTTGGCACTTAGCTACCAAAGATTAGGCAGTTTTTACGCGGATCAATCGCCACCTAAGCTTGATTCGGCACTTGCGAACCTTGACAAATCTTTTGCGCTTATCAACCAAATTTCCAACTTGGCTCCTTCTTTCCAAAAAGCTCAGGCATTAGTTCAAGCCAACCGAGGCGTGGTTTTACAGAATTTAGGTAGCAATCGGCAGGCACTCGATGATTTTGAGCAGGCGCGCCAAATTTATGAAGATCAGGACGATACCTTGGAAACCGCTCACACCCAGAATCTCATTGCCCAAGTCAAATACTATAATCGAGATTACAAAGCCGCCGAAGCCCAAGCTCTGGAAGCCCTCGATGGGTTAAATAAACTCCAAGGAGATTCACCCCAAGAAACAGATCGCATCGAAGAGGAATTGACTATTACTTATGACCTGCTTAATCGCATCTACGAACAAATCGGCGACTATCGTACTGCCTCCGAAGCCAAGGATTCCCTCTTTAATATCCGCCTCACTCAGGCACAAAGAAACAACGAAAGAAACAAACAAGAAACCCGACTCAAAGGCATCGAGGGGCGTACGCTTCGCCAAATTCAATTGAGTGAAAATAACGAATTGAAAGAAGCCAATGAAAGGATAAAGAAACAAAACGAGGAAATTGAAAGACAAAGACAAGAAGCTGATCGCCTAAGAAGTATTGCTGAAGAACAAACGAAAGAAGCAGTAGCCGCCAAAAAGGAAGCAGAGAATGCCTTGAATCGAGCAAAAAAAGCAGAGGCGGATGCCAAGAAACAGGCCGCCCTTGCTAAGGACAATGAACGAAAAGCCAAGGAGCAAAAAGAAAAAGCTGACTCAAGTGCCGAAGCAGCCAGAAAAAGTGCAGAAGACGCCCAAAACCAAAAAAAAATTGCCGAGGCCAAAGAAAAAGAAGCCAAGGATAACGCCGAAAAAGCCGAGAAAAACGCCGCCCTCTTCCGCCTCTTTCTTATCATTTCTATCATTGGAGCTATTGCCGTGATCTCGGTAATCCTTTACTTCAATTATAAAAACCGCCAGAAAAATCGCCAACTGCAAAAGCTTAATAATTCTCTCTACGAAGAACGCCAAAAAGCCGACAAGCTCCTGCTCAATATCCTGCCCGAGTCTATTGCCGATGAACTCAAACAAGGCGAAATCCCGCCCCTCGTGCCTCCGCCCATGCGCCCCTACGAGCGGGTGTCTATTCTCTTCACTGACTTCAAGGGCTTCACGGATGTATCGGCTACGATGACGCCCGATAAGCTCATGGAAGAACTCAACGATTGCTTCTCGGGCTTTGATGAAATTGTCAAAAAGCATAATCTGGAAAAAATCAAAACCATTGGTGATGCCTATATGTGCGCGGGCGGAATTCCTGAACCCAACCCCACCAACCCCGTAGATGCCGTACTGGCGGGCCTGGAAATGCAAGCCTTCATGGACAAAAGGCGCAAAGAAAAATTGCTGGATGGAGATGATTATTGGCAATGTCGCCTCGGCATCAACACCGGAGAAATTCGCGCGGGAGTGATCGGGCGTAGCAAATTTGCCTACGACATCTGGGGAAGCCCCGTCAACATCGCCTCCCGAATGGAAAGCGGTGGGGAAGTAAACCGCGTCAATATCTCCGAAGCAACTTACGGACTGGTCAAGGATTTCTTTGAATGTGAATCTCGGGGAAGGAAAGAAGTAAAGAACGGCCTCATTCTGGAAATGTTCTTTGTCAATCGCATCAAACCCGAACTCTCTGCCGACCAAAGAGGCATTTACCCGAATACATTATTTTATCAAAAAGTAGAAGAAAAATTTGGGCAAGCCCTCGTCGTCCGGTCTTAGTCTCTAAGCTTGGGGAATGTTTTTAGGGCTTTCGCTGTATTAGAGACAGCACATTCAAAGCTTGACAAAACTTGCTAATCATGAAAAACTTGACCTATTTGTTCTTCGTCATTTCCATCCTTTTTATCAACGGTGAGCCACTTTTTGCACAAATTGAGTCCGATGTGGTTTACGGCGGAGGAGAAGAACGCCCCTCTCTTACCAATAGTTTACCCCAGAGAGGCATTTACCAAAGCTTCCAAGACCTCAAGAAAAATAATCCTTCGATCCAACAGCCCTTTCAAGAGCAGAGCCGAAGCGGGCGCGTGATCACCTATCGCATCCGCTACGAAGCCAATAATAAGCGAGAAAAAAATGCTTATGGCTTCTCGGATGGGCAGTCTATCTATGTCAATGCCCGTAACTATGGAGGGGGAAATTATTACGTGAAGAGCGAAACCAGAGGCCGCTTTCTCTTTTTTAGAGACGAAGGAGGGAGTGGCATTGGCCTGGGAGGAGGCATTGGCATTGGCCCCGTGGCCATCGGAACCGGAAGTGGCAATCGGATTCGTGCCTACGTGCTAGATATGAAAAATGGCACCATCGAGCGGCTCAACGCCAAGCAAATGAAAATCATCTTATCCTCTGATTCTGCGCTTTTGAGAGATTTTGAGGAAGAAAAACAAAAAAACAATCCCGCCGTCCTCTTCAAATACATCCATCTCTACAATGAGAAACACCCTTTGGTAGATTAAAGGCTACGAATGACCCGGGTTAGGGCTTCTTTTACCTGCAAAGATAATTTCTCCAATGCCGGATTGGCCACTGCTTGCATCGAGGCTTGTGGATCTACGGCAGAAACTTCGGTCTTGCCGGATTCTTTTTCCTGCAAAATTACATTACAGGGTAGCATCGTGCCGATCTTATCCTCGTGGGAGAGGGCTTTAAAAGCAAAATCAGGATTGCAGGCTCCCAAGATAAGGTAAGGTCTCAGGTCTTCGTCGAGCTTTTTCTTCATGGTTGCCTGCACATCAATTTCGGTCAAGACGCCGAAACCTTCCTGATCCAAGGCTTTTTTAACTTTTTCTACGCTGTTTTGAAAAGATTCATTCAGGGTGGTGTTAATGTAGTAGCTCATAATTTTTTGGGGTTTATCGAGAAATAGAAAGTAATTTATTTTTTGGGAAAAATCTCAAGAAGAGCATCAGTGGCCTGCTTGAGTCCTTTGTGATATTTTCCTTCCCGGAAAGGAGGAACCATCAGGGTTTCAATAATTTCTTCAGCCCGTTTTTCATCCAGATAAGACCGGAGTTGAGGCCCAAACTGAATGCGCACCTTTCGGTCTTTTTGGCTCATCAGTACGATCAAACCCTGCTCGGCAATTTCCCAGCGGGTCAGCCATTTTTTTGCGTAAGCGATTTCATCCTGACCGTATAAGGTATCTATAATCACCAAAATAGGACTAATGCGATCCGATTGCCAATGAGATTTCATCGCTTGATCCAGTGCTTTGGCCTGCTTCCGACTGAGCAAATCCGCATAATCATACACGTAGCGCAGTTTTTTGGGAGGATCAGGAATAGCTATTTGTGCTGAAGCCTGTGAAATCGTGAAGAGCAAAGAAATTATCAGCAAAATAAAACGCATATACCAAGCTCGGGTTTCTAATAATAAATCTTTCTTAAAAGACGCAAGGCCTCTGGTGAAATTACTGTTTATCACTCATTTTTTGTAATTCAGCTTTTAGGTCTTTCACCACCTCGGGAGCAGGTAAGTCTTTGTAGTGGAAAATATCGTCTAAGTTGACCGTGTTTTCATCGTAAAAATCCTGATTAGCTTTCTCGTTGACACTAATCGAAGACCCTTCCACGCTCAGGCCAGCGAATAAGCCCCTGGCACGAGAATAAGAATAAACCTCTGCTTCTAATTTGTAGTTCGTGCTAGCACCTACTTGTCTGCCCACAGGCCCGGCTGCCACTGCGGCATCGGCTCCCAGCGTGAAATCACTCTTGCCGATGTTTAGGACCGTTTCCCGATTAAAAAATAAAAGCACGATATCAGCCGATTGCCCACCGATCTGAAGCCCAATGCTACCTCCGGCGAGCTTCAAGAAGGCCGGATTACTCCATTGACCCTCTTCATCCTTGACCGTCACGACGCCTTTACCGTATCTTCCTCCTACGATCAAGCCGCCTTTGATCACTTTGGGAAAAATCGCTACCGCTTCTGCTCTTGCCAATAAGGTCGGAGGAATGCCCTCTTCGGGCGCATAAGCCAAATCTTCTAATACTCGAGTGGCGTCTTTGACCTTTTTGATTTCTTGATTGCGATTCTGAGCGTTGACCCAGCTCCAATTAAGGATCAATAATCCCAAAAGGACTTTTAAGAAATGAGATGACTGCATAGTCTTTATATTAAATTTTTGCATAGATTCTATAATTAACTCATCTACAGAATGATTTAAAACTGATAAAAGTTTGGGTTGGTCTTCAAGTATCTTATTCACAGTGCTTTGCGCAGGCGTTCAGACTTGAAACTTGAGGCTTTTAGCTCCCTCATTGCACCTAGAGGGGTAGCTACCCCTACCCCTCTGGGTACCCCCCCCTACCTCAAAGCTGGAAAATTGCAGCTTTTGATCT
>CAZKBP010000016.1:0-32968 GCA_964551015.1 uncultured Cytophagaceae bacterium
CCAGACACGTCCCAGACGTATAGCAGACACGTCTTAGACGTATCCAGACACGTCCCAGACGTATCCAGACACGTCCCAAACGTATCCAGACACGTCCCAGACGTATAGCAGACACGTCTTAGACGTATCCAGACACGTCCTAGACGTATCCAGACACGTCCTAGACGTATCCAGACACGTCCCAGACGTATAGCAGACACGTCCCAGACGTATAGCAGACACGTCCCAGACGTATCCAGACACGTCCCAGACGTATCGGGACACGTCTTCGAGTGTGAATTAGGATTTAAATAGATACATGAGGCGCGTGGATTGGTGTATTATTCTTCCTTTAAAACTTTCACCGGATTAAGCGTAGCCGCTTTGATGGCCTGATAGCTCACCGTGATCAGGGTAATCAGTAATGCGCCTAAGATGGCAATGCCAAAAATCCACCAGGAGATTTCGGTACGGTAGGTGTAATTTTCTAGCCAGCCATTCAATAAGTAATAAGCAAGAGGAATAGCAACCAAGCAGGAAACTAAGATCAATTGTACAAAATCTTTGGACAAGAGTCTCCATAAGCTATATACCGTGGCACCCAATACCTTGCGAATGCCAATTTCTTTGGATCGTTTCTCAGCCATAAAGGAAGTTAAGCCAAATAATCCTAAGCAACTAATCAAAATCGCCAGACCGGCAAAGAAGCCCGCTAACTTACCAATCCGTTCCTCGCTCTCGAACTTATCTGCAAAGTTTTCGTCCACAAATTCATACTCGAAGGGAGCCGAGGGAATGATTTTAGTAAAAACCTCTTCTATAGAAGCCAGTGATTTTCGTGCGCTTTGCTCGGGATGGAGGCGTAGATTGATCCAAGAAGCGCGATCATAAGAAAGGAAATATACCATCTGGCGTATTGGCTCGTAAGGAGATTCCATAATCATATTTTTGACCACACCGATGATGCGGTAATTGTCAATCCCCTCGCCATTGTCTCGCTTAACAGGAGTACCGACTGGATTTTCCAGATTCATAAACTCAACCGCAGCTTCGTTGACAATGATCGCGGTAGAATCGGTCGCAAAATCCTTGGAAAAATCTCTCCCCTCTTTGATTTGCCAGTCAATCGTTTTGCCAAAATCGTGGGTTACCCAGACCGTGGCAAACCCCCCGTCCAAATTCGGGTCTTTGCCGGGCCACTCGAAGCCGCCATTGTTTGACCAAATCCCCGTGATCGGGCCAGAAGATTGAGAAATGGCGGTAATGGCTCCTCTGTCCTTTAATTCTTTTTCTAATACGTTAATTTTACCCAAGTAATCTTCAGATTGTATCAGGATGGAAATCACACCTTCTTGGTTATAGCCAATGGGGCGATCTTTGGTGAATTGGATTTGGCGGTACACGATCATCGTGCCAATGATTAAGGTGATAGAAACCGAAAACTGCACGACCACCAAGACCTTGCGGGGCAAAGCCGCGTAGCGACCCGCTCGGAAAGTTCCTTTTAAGACACGCACGGGATGAAAAGAAGAAAGATAAAAAGCGGGATAACTGCCCGAAATTAAGCCTGTCAAGAAGGTGAAACCCAGACTAATTCCCCAAAACAATGGATTTGCCCAGGGCAGACTCATTTTCTTATCGGCCAAATCATTGAAAAAAAGTAAGGCCAGCTCTACCAACAATAAAGAAAGCAAAAACGCCAGAAAAGCCGTCAAAAGGGACTCACTCAGAAATTGACGGATCAACTGCCCCTTGACCGAACCCGATACCTTACGCACGCCTACTTCCTTAGCTCTGCGCTCCGAGCGAGCTGTGCTGAGATTCATAAAGTTAATACAAGCCAGCAATAAGACGAACACGCCAATAACGCCAAACATCCAGACATACTGAATCCTCCCTCCGACTACGACCCCCTGCTCAAACTTTGAATACAAGTGCCAATTAGACATCGGTTGCAGGAAAATTTCTGGATTGAACTTTTTTAGATCAGATGCATTATCCAATTTTGCTCGCTTAATTTTTTCGGAAACCGTTTTCATATCCGTCTCTGGAGCAATTTGCGCGTACATCTGAAAGGAATTACCATCCCAACTATCAGCAGAGTTTCTGACCCATGCTTGGGTATTGACATACAAATCCCAGGGCGCAATAAAGGCTAAATACTTGAAATACGTGTTGTAGGGTAAGTCCTCGTAGACGCCCGTTACTTTGACGGTGCTTTTGTTATCTAATTTTAGGGTCTGATTGAGTGGATTTTCATTTCCAAATAGAGCTTGGGCGGTAGAGGCCGACAAGAGAATAGAATTTGGGTTCTTTAGGCCATAGCGTGTGCCGTGGATCATCTTCAGGCTGAGCATTTCTGGGAAATCTACCTGCGTGAAGTTGCCTGTTTTTGATAGTTTCTTATCCTGATAAGCCAAGATATGATCCATCGGCCAGGTAGCCATCGATAGATACTTGAAATCTTCTCCGTAGGTATTGCGTAGTACTTTTTCCAAAGGACGGGGGATGGCGTCTTGGCTGTTTACTTCACCATTGAAAGTTTGGTTTTGCATGACCTGCGCCAAATCTGCATAATGCTCGTGGTATTGATTGTAAGAAAGTTCGTCATAAATCCAGAGGCCAATCAAGATAGCCACAGCCATTCCCACGGCCAAGCCTGTAATGTTGATAAAAGAATAAATCTTATGATTGGTCAGATTTCTAAAGGCGATTTTAAGGTAATTTTTCAGCATGAGGTTATAGGTTTGTTAGGTTTAGCGCATCAAAGGGTATTCCCTTTATGTAAATAATTCATTATCAATGCGTTATTCACACACCCACAACCTCAAAATGTATTGAAATAATACAGGTAGTGTGCAAAGATGAACATTCACTACCCAGTGGTTCAGGTTTAAGCGCAGCAACACCGATAGGTTTGCCGAGTGATTTGGTTTTTGCTTAGCACTCTAATCAAGTCCGAGGATTCTGCTTTCAACGGCTTCCCGTTTGAAGACAGGAAAGAGAATCAAGGGCTACCGAGTTGGGTTAGATTTTCAAACAGGATGCACAAAAAAATGTAGTAACCTTTAAGATTATTTAACATAAAATAGTTGGTTTAAAATGATAAAATGAAGTTCAGAGTTTGTACATTAGACTATTCAATCCAATAAAATTAAAACAAACCTATGAAAAAATGCACATTGATTTTGGCCAGTTTTCTTCTCATCCTCGATCTAGCATATGCTCAACTGGAGCAGGGGAATGTACTCCTAGGTGGTGGTGTATCCTTCTCGCTTTCATCTCGTGAGCAGCCCGCAGAATTAGACCTTGGGGATGATGTCACAACCAACTCGTTCTCCATTTCGCCCCAGGCTGCTTACTTTGTCGCAGATGGATTAGCACTTGGGTTGTCGGTGGGTTATTCTCGTTTTCAAGCTGACGTTCCTTACAACTTCACCAATGATTTTGGAGACACCTTCAGTGGAATCCTAGACGAGGTGCAAGATGAATTTTTTGTCAGTCCCTTTGTACGAAAGTATTGGTATCTCGGCGGTTCGGAATCTCGATTTGCTTTTTATCTACAAGGGAGCCTCAGTATTGCCTTCGGGAGTATGGAAAGTGAGGATGTTAGCTTTTCCGATGGTGAAATCATCAACAGAGAAATGGATACCCTCGGTTTTGGCTTAGGGATTTCTCCGGGTTTTTCATTCTTTCCGTCTCCAAAATGGGGTATTGAGTTGGGCTTACAGGGAATAGGTTTCTCGGTGCGTGATCCTAACACAGACATGGAAGATGATCGTGAGACCTTTTTCTCTTTTGGGTTAGACTTTTTCAATCCTAGCTTAGGAATTTTCGTTTTTCTATGAAATTTTTTAGTGAGATGGCGGTTGTTGTAACCGCCATTTGTCAAACCACGATATTAATAATCTTCTTGGGCACGATAATGACTTTTTTGGGTTTTTGCCCTTTGGTCCACTTTTGCACGGTTTCGTGGGCGAGGGCTTGAGTTTGCATCTCGTCTTTGGGCATATCGGCGGGGAAGGTCAGAGCGGCGCGTTTCTTCCCATTGATCATAATCGGATATTCAAAAGCATCTTCCTTGATATACTCCTCTTTCCAGACGGGGAAAGTTTGTAAATGCACACTCTGAATATGCCCCATCTTGGCCCAAAGCTCTTCGCTGGCGTGCGGGGCGTAAGGAGCCAGTATCTTGACCAAAGGCTCCAAAATGGCTTGTTTATGACACTTCAGGGAGTTAAGCTCATTCACACAAATCATAAAAGCACTCACGGGCGTATTGAAAGAGTAACGCTCAATGTCTTCTTCTACTTTCTTGATGGTCTGGTGGAGAATCTTTAATTCGTCTTTGGTGGCTTCCTCGCCATTGACCACGTAATTGCCTTGATCGTCGTAGAACAAACGCCAAAGTTTTTTCAAGAACTTATGGGTTCCGTCGATGCCTTGGGTGTTCCAAGGTTTGGATTGCTCCAAGGGGCCTAAGAACATCTCGTAAAGGCGCATGGTATCGGCACTGTATCGCTCCACGATCAAATCAGGATTGACGACATTGTACCAGCGTTTGGACATTTTTTCGACCTGAGCACCACAGTAAAACTTTCCATCGGCTTCGGTGATAAATTCGTAATGAGCCGTTTCGGGGCGCCATTTCTTAAAGGCTTCCAGGTCTAGCACGTCGCTCTCTACGATATTGACATCTACGTGCAGTTCCGTGGTTTCGTATTGATCTTTGAGATTCCAGGAGACAAATTTTTCTTCGTCTTTGACCCGATGCATCAAAGCCGAATTTCCCTGAATCATCCCTTGATTGATCAATTTCTTAAAAGGCTCTTTGTAAGAAATGTAGCCACGATCGCACAAAAAATGCGTCCAAAAACGAGCGTACAACAAATGTCCCACGGCGTGCTCTGTGCCACCCACGTACAAATCCACTTGATTCCAATAATCACTCACTGATTGAGCAGCGAATTCTTGGTCGTTGTTGGGATCCATGTAGCGTAAGAAATACCAGGAAGACCCCGCCCAACCGGGCATGGTGGTGAGTTCGTAGGGATATTTGCCTTCGTATTTCCAGTCTTCGGCACGGCCCAAGGGTGGCTCGCCTGTTTCGGTGGGGCGATACTCATCAATAGAAGGTAAAGTTAAAGGCAGTTCTGACTCAGGAACCAAGTAAGGAATGCCTTCTTTAAAATAAACAGGAACGGGTTCGCCCCAATAACGCTGACGGCTGAAAACCGCGTCCCGAATTCGGTAATTGACTTTTCCTTTGCCTAGATTTGCTGCTTCGGCTTTTTGGATGACCGCTTGTAAAGCCTCCAGGCATTCCATTCCGTTCAAAAAACCAGAGTTGATCATCGTGCCTTCCTTGGTAGGATTGGCTTCGGCCACTTCTCCGTCTTCATCCAGAGCGGTTCCTTCTACAATGGGGATAATGGGAATCTGAAAATGCTTGGCAAAGCGGAAATCGCGCTCATCGCCGCCGGGTACGCCCATGACCACGCCTGTGCCGTAGCCTGCCAATACATAATCGGCCACCCAAAGCGGTACTTTTTCTTGGGAAATGGGATTGATGACATAAGAACCCGTGAAAACGCCCGAAACCTTTTTGGCCTCACTCTGACGCTCTAATTCGGAGCGATTTTTAGCAAAATTCACATATTCAGTTACTTCGGCTTTTTGCTCGGGGGTGGTCAATTCCTCAATCAATTCGTGCTCAGGGGCTAAAACCATAAAAGTAACCCCAAAAATCGTATCGGGGCGAGTGGTAAAGGCCGTTAAGGTAATCTCTTTGTTTTCTACTTTGAAGTCCAGCTCTGCTCCGTGCGACCTGCCAATCCAATTGCGTTGCATTTCTTTGAGGGCATCTGACCACTCCAGATTTTCTAATTCTTCTAATAAGCGATTCGCGTAAGCGGTAATACGCATCATCCACTGGCGCATTTTTTTACGCTCAACGGGATGCCCTCCGCGCTCGGAAAGGCCGTCCTTGACTTCATCATTGGCCAGTACTGTTCCCAAAGCGGGGCACCAATTCACCACAGAGTCAGCCACGTAGGTGAGGCGATATTTTAATAAAATTTCTTGTTGTTCTTTTTCTGAAAAACCTTGCCAATCTTCGGCAGAAAAGGTGGGTGTATCTTCATCACAGGTAGCCTGCACTTCCTGATTACCAGATTGCTCAAAGGATTGGATGAGTTGCTCGATGGGTTCGGCCTGATTGGTTTTTTGGTTAAACCAAGAGTTGAAAATTTGCTGGAAAATCCACTGAGTCCATTTATAATACTTGGGATCAGAGGTACGTACTTCCCGGTTCCAGTCGTAGCAAAAGCCGAGTTTGTCTAATTGACTCTTGAAGGTTTTGATATTCTGCTCGGTGGTAATGGCCGGATGCTGCCCTGTGTCGATGGCATATTGCTCGGCCGGAAGACCAAAAGAATCAAAGCCCATGGGGTGGAGTACATGGAAGCCCTTCATGCGCTTGTAGCGAGAAAAAATATCCGTGGCGATATAGCCCAGAGGGTGCCCCACGTGCAGACCGGCACCTGAGGGATAAGGGAACATATCTAATACGTAAAACTTAGGGCGATCACTTTGGTTGTCTACCTGATAAATGCCTTCTTTTTTCCAATATTCCTGCCATTTGGCTTCTATTTCCTGAGGATTGTATTCCATGGTTTCAATACTTCTTTGTCAATCTGCTTGGGTTTCTTTTGGAAAGACAAAGTTAATAATTCTTTGAAGGGTTTTTTCATTTTTAATTCTAGATTCTTCCCTCTACCTTTATGCCTCGAATGATTAAAGCCTGATACTTATGAGAGTAGTTTTACAAGTGGCCGTTTCTGTGATCCTGTTAGCCATCGTGATTACTTATTTTTATTACCCGAGCGTGTTTAACCAAACCAGGGACTCGATGAAAGACGTCCTCCCCAAATTACCTAAACCCAAACTCAATTTCAAAGAAGGTGAACTGCTCAATTGGGATGCCTTGGAGCAACAAAGACGCTACCAAACCATGGCCGAAGCGATGGAAATACCGCAGGATGTGTACGTATTGATGCTCAGCGACCAGAATCTCAGTAAATTGCCTCCTGAAATTGGGGAATTAAGACGTATCCAAATTTTAGAACTACAGAACAATCGTCTGGAAGAACTCCCCTCTCAAATTGGCAATCTCTCCCACTTACAGTATTTCTATTTGCAGAATAATCGCTTAAAAGTCCTTCCTACCGAGATGGGCTATCTGGACAATCTCATCTATCTGGATGCGCGCGCCAATCGCCTTCGTAATCTGCCCGAAAGCATCACCCGCTTAGATCAATTGCAAGAACTCAACCTTGATTATAATCAAATCACCAATCTGCCTTCTGATTTGGGCAGGATGGAGTCTTTGAAAATCTTGCGGTTAGCCTCGAATCGCTTGGTAGATTTGCCCGAGAGCATTATCGATATGGACAGCCTTAAACTGCTAGATATCAGTGGCAATGTCTCTCTGGATATTCGTCAGACGATTGATCTCATCAGTCGCATCACCTACTTAGAAGCTCTGGAAATGAATGATATAAACCTCAAAACCATTCCCGAGGGTTTGGCTGAACTTCGCCGCCTCAAGAGTCTGAGCTTGGCAGGTTCCACCTTAGATGCAGGTCAGATGGCGAGCATTCGAAAGCTCTTACCCAATACAGAAGTGGAGTTTTGAGAGGAGACAGAAGTTAGGAGCTAGGAGACAGGAGTTAGGAGACAGAAGTTAGGAGCTAGGAGACAGAAGTTAGGAGGGGCTTTTCTTCTCCATTCTAGTTCCTGGTTCCTCCATTCTAGCTCCTGGTTCCTCCATTCTAGCTCCTGGTTCCTCCATTCTAGCTCCTAGTTCCTCCATTCTAGCTCCTAAATACTCACTCCTCTTCGAAACTATTGATTTTCAGACAAAAAAAGTTATTTTTGGATTCTAATCATATCATCAAATGATACCCCTATGAGAATTTTTCAGGTTCGTTTCTTTTTTTATATAATGCTAGTTAGTTTGGCTTTGGCCTGTAATCAGAATTCAGAACAGGTAGAAGAGGACGCGCTCTACACCGTGGCCGAAGAAGATTCTACCCCCACAACAAACCAAGAAGCCGAGCCAGCCTCTCAGGCCAGCCCCGTGGTGAGTAAGGTACAAAAAGTCGTAGATTTTTGGGATGGAACCGAAGAATTGATGTATCCTGGTGATGTACGTGTATATAGCTCATTGTCAGAAGCTTTGCAAGAGCCTGACAACGTAGTTCGTTTGAATTTAGAAGCACAGAATCTAACGCGTTTACCTCAGAGTATTACCCGCCTTCGTAATTTGGAAGAATTATATTTAGAAGACAACAATCTCTATGTATTACCTGATTCCTTCGCGCTCAAGCTCCCTCAATTGAAAGTACTTGATTTGAGCAATAATAATTTCCAAAGACCTCCTGAGCAACTAGGACAGCTAAGTAATTTGGCTTATCTGGATTTGTCTCATAATGGGCTTTCTGAGCTACCTCAATCATTCAGCGGACTGAAATCGCTTAAAATCTTGGACGTAGAGCGTAATAATTTTCGGCAGATTCCTTCGGCTGTTTTTGATTTAGCCTCTTTGCGTTATTTGTTTGTAGATGGGATTCCGATGGATTCTGTCCCCAGAGATTTGCTGAGGCTACAAAACTTGACCAGAATATCTTTAAAGAATTGCCGTCTGTCCTCCTTCCCAGATGCGCTACTCGAGATGGAGCGTTTGGAACGGATAGATTTATCAGGTAATGCGATCCAGGATATTCCCGATCGTCTGAGTAATCTAAAGGATTTACATTTTCTCAATCTTTCGGCTAATCAAATCAAAGGAAATCTAGGGGTCATTGCCAGATTAGAAGACCTCCTCAGTCTAGATCTCAGTAAGAATCCTATCCAGCAGATACCGGCAGAGATTTACGATGATTTGAATTTGAAAGCACTCAATCTATCCTATACGCAACTAAATGAAATTTCTCCGAATATTGGTCGAGCCAAAAGCCTTGTGTGGTTATCTCTGAAAGGCTTAAAAATGAACGAGCTACCGCCCAGCATCGTGGAGTGCAAGCGTTTACAAGTACTCAAACTAGGGAATAATCCTAATTTGAATCTAGTGGAAGCTTTGGAATCGCTGTCTAGTTTACCTAAATTGGTATCTCTGGAGCTTTCTCGGATCAAGGGAGATAATAGCCCCGTCGAGTTACCGAATCAGATCGCGGAGATGAAGTATTTGGTCATTTTAGATTTGAGAGGAAATCGCTTCGCTAATGCCTCGAGTGAACTCGCTAAATTAGCTACTCTCCCTAATTTGCAGGCACTCAATCTTTCCGATACGGGCATTCGCAAAGCCGAGGCAGAAATTGCTAATTTGCGCTCTTTGAGATTGTTAGGACTTGATGTAGACCAGCTTTACCCGGGTGAAGCCAAGAAGCTAGCCGAGCTTTTGCCCTCTAATGTGGAAATAGTAGACGGCAGTGCGTATTTTGATTATCAACTTTAGGGCTTGCAGGTTTATAAGTACCTGCAAGCTAATTTACTTCTCCTCGATTTCCATCATCACCCAATTTTCAGGGTCGATTTCTATCTTGTTGTCCTTGGATAAATCCAGTTTTACCTCTGCACCCGAGACGGGAATTTCTACGCGCTGCTTTCGGAACTGGCCTTGGTTATCCTCGATTTCTATTTCCACGGGCATCGGGAAGGGCATATTTTCGGGTGTTTTCCAAGAGAGTCTGATGCTATTCTTCAATTCCTCCACCAACAAAGTCGGCAACTTGGGCTGTCGGGCATACACTTCGAAGAACCAATTTAGCTCTTTCCCAGACATTTCCTCACAAATTTGAATAAAGTCGTCGGTAGTTACTAAGCGCGTTTGGCTACCGTCCGTGATTTGCTCGAGGGCAGGATCGGGATAGGCCATTTTCCGTAAGGACTTCATCAGTACTTCTTTACCTACCAAAAAGCGAAGTGAATGCAAAATCCAGGCTCCCTTACTGTAGATCGGTGCGCGGTAAATCTGTTGAGCAGTTTGACTTGCTTTGGGAGCTACCGCCAATTCGCTACGAAAGCGACGCATATTGTCCATATATTGATGGTAAACCTCCATGCCTTGTTTTTCTTCCAGATACAAAGCCTGAGTGTAAGTGCCAAACCCTTCGTGAATCCACATATCTTTCCAGTCGGCATTGGTCACCAAATTACCCCACCACTCGTGCGAAAGCTCGTGATGATGAAGCGCATCAAAACCCCAGTCTTTGCCTCCGGTCATGGAGCCGTTGCTAAAGTTTGCTCCGTAAGCAATGATCGTTTGGTGCTCCATGCCCAAATGAGGCGTTTGGGCTACGCCATATTTATCGGCACGAAAAGGATAAGGACCAAAATGCTTCTCAAAAAAGCGCAAGTGATCCAAGATTTCAGGAAAAAGTTTTTGCCCTTTTTCATAATCCTCTGGCAAAACATAAAAAACTACAGGAAATTTTTCGCCCGCCACACTCTCCAAACTGCCCGTGATACTACGGTAGGGAGCAATATTTAAGGCCACATTGTAAATATTGATCGGGTTGGAAATAAACCAATGATAGGTTGTAGTTTGGTCTTGGTTTTTCTCTTCTTTGAAGAGACGGCCATTGGAAGCCACCACCAGAGGCTCGGGTACACGAACATGCAAAGCCATAGAATCTGGCTCATCCGAGACATGATCTTTGCAAGGCCACCAAACATCTGCCCCGATCATTTGGCAGGTGGTGGCGATCCAAGGAGAACCTTTTGGGGTTTTTGCCCAAGTAAAACCGCCGTTCCAAGGCGGACGAGGGGCGACACGAGGCTTACCTCCGTAGGCAATTTCTAGCTCGATGGCCGACCCGGGTTGGCGACTTTGTTTGAGATCAATCCAGACTCTACCCAATTCACGGCGAAACTCTAAATTTTGACCTGCTTCTTGAATGTGCCTGATTTTGAGCAAAGTATCCAAATCCATCACCAACCAATGGGTGGGATGAACAATCTGCGCTTGCATTTTGAGAATGCCCTCGATGCGCTGTTGGTCGGGATCAATGCTTAATTCCAGATCATAAAAATGCACATCATAAGCCGCCTGCTCACGAATGAGTGGGCCGCCCGAATCGTATATGGCAAGTTGTGCCCAAACAGTTGGCACATTCCACAATGAAATAAAGAGCGCGATAAAAGCTTTTAAATGATTCATAGCATTGAATATCGTGATCTTTTGGGGAATGTGCCAGATTGTTTATGAACTTTTATGAAATTATTTTATTTTTCAGCATAAACGGTCACGCTATAAATCCCTGAATCGCTTGCTTGAAAAGCCTTGATCTGCTCTTCTGACATATATTTGCTGAGAATATGTTCGGGAATGGTGATTTTACTTTCTTTTTGAATCTGTATATTTTGGAAACCTACGGTTTGGATGGTTTTCAAGTACTCCTCTTTTTGCAAAGCACCAGAGACACAGCCCACGTACATTTCCATATCTTTTTGTAAAACTTCGGGTAAATCACCCTCCAACACGATGTCAGAGATACTGAAGTGCGCCCCCGCTTTGAGGACTCGGTACGTTTCCTGAAAGGCTTTTAACTTGTCAGGAACCAAATTCATCACACAGTTGCTGACCACTACATCTATAGAATCGCTATCGATGGGTAAGTCTTCGATTTCTCCGAGATAGAATTTTACATTTTCAAAACCTAGTTTTTGGGCATTAACCTGGGCTTGGGTGACCATCGCTTCGGTCATATCGACCCCGATGACCTGACCTGACTCACCCACTACAGCCCGTGCTACGAAGCAATCATTCCCCGCACCAGAGCCTAGGTCTAGCACGGTATCTCCTGTTTTTAAGCGAGCGTATTCGGTCGGCAAGCCACAGCCTAAACCCAGGTCTGCCTCTGCCTGATAGCCTTCTAGTTTTTGGTAATCTTTGATTTCGTTGCGCAGGGTTACCGAGTCATCGGAGTTACAGGCACAACCACAACCGTTTTTGCTCTGAGCGGCTTGGGTGTATTTTTCTTTGACGGCGGCTTTGAGCGCGTCGGATTGATTTAGATTGTTTTGCATGGATTTTGAGATTTGAGGTTCATATTAAATTTATTTATCGCAATATTACGATGATTATTGCTAAATTTTTTTGCTTTGCTTATTCGCAGGTTTTTTGACTACCTGCTTGGAATAGATTTTCAAATAAGACTCGGGCTTCCTGCCAAACTTCGGCATCAATACAATAGCAGACTTTGGGAGGTTCTACGTTACCCCGAATCAGGCCTATATCCTTGAGTTCTTTTAAATGCCTAGAAACGGTGGATTGCGACAAGGGCAGTACCTCCACGATGTCCCCACACATACAGTCTGGATGCTGGATCAGATATTCTAGGATAGCCACTCTGGCCGGATGAGCGAAAGCCTTGGCCAGATTGGCTAAATAATTTTGCTTTTCTGAAAAAGCCGCAGTTTTACTAACTCCCATTTCATATTTGTTTATCGCAATATTACGATTAATTTTTTTCTTTGGCAAATTCTTTTAGCAGTGTGAGTCTGAGATTTCATTTATTTTTAAAAAGTCTAAATAAAATTTGCACAGAACTGGGAGGATTTTAATTTTGCGTATGATTTAGATTAAGTCTAAATAAATTTTACAATCACTAATTATACAAAATCAAAAAAATGAAAAATCTATATCTGATCCTGTTATTAGGTTTGAGTTTGGGCTTCGTGGCTTGTAGCGATGATGACGACAACAGCCCCACCCTAAATGTGCCTACTACTTTTGAGAGTGCTAATTTTGATGCCAATGTAACTGCCGAGAGAACCGTACGCACTGAATTAGGCAACCTAACCACGGCCTTGAATGATGCTGAAAGCGCCGCCATCTCCGGTAGCACGAATACAGCAAGTATCGCCTACCCTACCAATCTGAAAAGCGTAACCAACTCGGCTTACGCGAGCGAAATCGAGACTTGGCTTACCGAATTGGTCAAAGCGGCTAATTCAGGCACTCCTTTTGACTTGGACAATGCGCCCACGGGTGAAGGAGGAATCCTAGGAACCCGCCTGCTCGATGAAAATGGCTTAGAGCTAGAACAGGTGATACAGAAAGGCTCTTTTGGCGCGGCTCTTTACAATCACGCGCTTACATTGATGGAAAATCCGACGGAAGCCTCGATTGACGGTTTGGTAGAAATTTTCGGAACCTCTCCCGATTTCAATCCGGATGAAGCCACTAACTCGGCAGATTACTGCAAACGTCGCTCAGACAATAACTTAGAAACTGGGTTTTTCTACGATGCCCAAACCAGCCTGATCACCGCCAAGGCCGCGATCGCGGCAGGTTCGTCTTTTGATGGGGTGCGGGATCAAGCTCTGGAAGACTTTAAATCAGCTTGGGAAAGATCGAACTTTGCTACCGTTATTTACTATTGCAACGCCACCAAAGAACTGGTAGTAGATGCCAACAACGAACCTGATTCTACCGAAAAAGCTGTTTTATTAGGAAATGCCCTGCATGCTTACGGTGAAGCAGTAGGTTTTGCCTACGGATGGTTAGGCATTAGCGACAAGCAAATCACTGACCAACAGATCAATAGCATCCTGGATTTGTTATTAGCAGTTCCCAACCAAACCCCTGAATCTTATCGCTTTGTCAAAGAAGCTTCTTTATTGGATAATTTAGATCAAATCATTGACGACATCCAAGCTATCTATGGTTTTAGCGAATCCGAGGTTACGGGCTTTTTCGTAAATAACTAGTAGTACATCTCTCTGAAATTCGCTCAAACAAAATGTATTTACAATATTTTATTTGAGTGAATTTTCAGTTTAGTAACATCACTAACACACGCAATTCTAATTATTCATCGGAAAATTTATCAATCACTCTATCAACACCTAAATAGCTTTAAATATGCAATCACTTAGGAACATCTGTCATCTCTTCTACTTGGGCTTTACGCTGCTCCTTTTGTCTGCTTGTAGCGATAGCGACGACAGTGTATCTGGCGAAGGATTTGATCGTAGTCAGATGCTAGCCAATATCGCGGACAATCTTATCCAGCCCAGCTTTCAAGCACTGCAGGCTGATGTAAACACCTTGAGTGTAGCCACCGCTGATTTTCAGTCTGAACCCAATGCCACCAATCTAGACGCACTACAAACTGCTTGGAAAGACGCCTACATGAGTTGGCAACACTCTTCGGCTTTTGACTTTGGCCCTGCTAGTCGGTCATTGGGAACACTGGGAGAAATTATTGCTACTTTTCCCGCAGATGCCGAGCGAATCGAGGCAATCATCAATGATCCTGATTTTGATCTGAGCAACAACTTCGAGTTAGACATTAGAGGTTTCCTTGCGGTTGAATATCTAATTTTTGATCTATCAGGTGATGAAGCCGTGCTTACGCGATATGCCTCCGAAGCAGAAGACCGGGCCGAGCGCTTAGACTACTTACAAACACTCGTTGATAACATCAAGAGTGAGGTAGATGCCGTAACGAGTGGATGGCAGAGCTACCGTAGTACTTTCGTGGCTGCGGACGGTACAGAGGTAGGGAGTGGGACTTCGCTTCTCTATAATGGCTTTGTGGCTGACTACGAACGACTTAAAAACTTTAAAGTAGGAGTGCCCGCAGGCTTGCGATCTGGACAAAGCAACAGCGAGCCACAGTTGGTAGAAGCCTTCTACAGTGGAGAATCACTCACGATGATGGAAGAACATTTACAAGCTGTTGAAAATATCTGGAGAGGGCGTAGTCAAAATGGCACGAACGGAATTGGCTTTGAAGAATACCTTATGAGCGTAACGGGTGGCCCGGCTTTGATTGAAAGTACAGAAACGCAATTGAGCGCAGCCCTTTCTTCGGTAGAGGCTATTCCCGAGGGAAGATTGTCCGAGATCATTCAGAATAATCCGACCGTAGTCGAGAATGCCCACACTGAACTACAAAAGTTGACACGTTTCTTCAAAAGTGATATGTCTTCATTACTTGGTATCTCAATTACTTTCAATAGTGGGGATGGCGATTAAATTCTAGCTCAAGAATTACAGGTTGTAAGCAGATTGATCCATGAACCCATTCCATCATTTACGGGTATATCTTGAGAAAAAAGCTTCCATTGCTCCTTTGGCGATGTTTCGGGTGCTCTTTGGCCTAACCATGCTGATGAGCACCCTTCGTTTCGTGTATTTAGGGTGGATTGAAAATCAGTACACCGATCCTACGGTTCATTTTACCTACTATGGTTTCGAGTGGGTAAAGCCTCTGGGCGTGACTGGGATGTATTTGGTTTTTATCCTCATGGCCGTGAGTGCGCTTTGTATCTTACTAGGTTTGTTTTACCGAGTGAATGCGGTCATTTTCTTTCTACTTTTCACTTACGTGGAATTGCTGGATAAGACTTATTATTTGAATCATTACTACTTTGTCAGCCTGATTAGTTTTCTGATGATTTGGGTGCCTGCTCATCGTTATTTCTCACTAGATGTCCTCAGAAACCCCCATTGGATGCTCAGGGAAGCACCTCGTTGGTGTACGGGTATATTTCGTTTACAAATTGCTATTCTTTATTTCTACGCAGGGCTTGCCAAGATCAACTATGATTGGTTGATCTTGGCTTTACCCCTCAAGATATGGCTCCCTGCCCACGATACGCTTTGGCTCATTGGGCCTTGGCTCCGCTACGAAGAAACTGCTTATCTTTTTAGCTGGGGGGGAATGCTCTATGACATTACGATTCCATTCTTCCTGCTTTGGCATCGTACGCGTTGGCTGGCTTATCTGGCCGTGATTGGTTTTCACGTGATGACCGGATTGATGTTTCAGATCGGCGTTTTCCCTTTGGTGATGATTACGTTGACTTTGGTATTTTTCTCAGCAGATTTCCATCAAAAGGTAATTTATTTGATTCGTCATGGTCTGGGAGTTAAGAGTCATACTTCTTCTTGGTCTTTTGCGGTGGCTGATCGGCATTTTTCTTGGAGAAATCGCTTGATTTTGGGAATGCTGTGCCTGCACTTTTTGATACAAATCCTTTTCCCTTGGCGTTATTTGCTTTATCCGGGTAATCTTTTTTGGACAGAAGAGGGTTATCGCTTTTCTTGGCGAGTGATGCTCATGGAAAAAGCAGGTACGGCCACTTTTTATGTGAAAGACAGCCAGACAGGCAGGGAGGGCGTAGTCATCAACCGAGAATTCCTCAATGCGCACCAAGAGAAACAAATGGCGATGCAACCCGATATGATTTTGCAGTTTGCCCATTACCTAGCTGATTATTACCAAAAACAAGGCATGAAAAACCCTCAGGTTCGCGCCGAAGTCTATGTAACCCTGAATGCCCGCCCGAGTCAGCTACTAATTGATCCGCAGGTGAATCTAGTAGAAAAAACCCACGGCTGGTCACGAAAAGACTGGATACTGCCTTTTGAGCAAAAAGATTCCAAGCTAGGAAAAGCAAATTAAATAGCCACGGAGTATTCAGTTCTATTTTATCGTCATAAAAAAAAGCACCCACGCAGGTAGGTGCTTCTTTTTATCTTGGATTTTGGAAGTCCAAAAACTAGTAACTCATTAAAAACCATCATCTTCCTCTTCTTCGGCTTTTTTCTGCTCTTCAGTTTTCTTTTTCTGTAATTGCTCAGCTTCCTTTTGCTGCTTGCTCTTGGGTAGTTCATCTGCCCCATAGATAGCGCGGAATTTATTGACAAAGGCTTCTTTCTTGTCAATACCAGCAATTTCCACATCTTTAGTCTCTACGATTTCGTTGAAAAGATCATCCGAAGAAAGCGCATAGAGAATTTCTTGCTCAACCTCGAAGTAATACCAAAGGTCAGGGTCTGCCTGTAAGTAGATAATGAAACTATCTCCATTGGAGTTTTTACGGATTTCAATAAAACCTGTAACCTCCGTGTTGTAGATTTTATCAAAAATACTAAGCAGTTGAAGTGGTCCTTGACTGTAATAAGTCTTATACTCTTCGGACCACACTAAATCTACCTTAGAGAAAATCAGCGGTTTTTTGAGTTCTTTGGAAATTTCAGCCAAAGGAATGGGTCTTACTCCAATACTTTCAGTAAACTTTGAGAAATCTTTTTCTCCGGCAATGGCGGCTATTTTGTAGGTTAAAGGTTCACTTTTACCCAAGGCGATGGATTGGGATTGGGTGGTGAGTACATTAGAAACTTCACTCTGCATCGTAGCCAGTGCTTTGAAATCCATGGGCAGATCGAAGGCTAAGATCGCATCAAAGTTATAGGTTTTCTCCTGAATATTAATCCTACCCGTACCGGCTGATTTGACATAACGGGCATTCGCCTCGTCCATAAAATTAAAATTACCTTCCACGAAGATCGAGGCGTGGGCATCATCGAAGATGAGTCGGTTTCCGGTGTAGCCGCCATCTCTTCTGGATTTGGGTGAGATTTTAAACTCATTGATACTCGGGTTATAATCCAAAATACCACTAGCCAGAAAGATATCTTTGTCTCGCTCGGCTTGCTTGGGAGAAAGGAAGGTCGTGTACAAATCAGAAGAGCCATAGACGTAGTGCAGACCAGAGGTAATGACTTGATTATCTACCACCAGTTTTTCGTTCACGGCCAGAAACACCGAGTCCCCTTTATCACTTCGATATGGAATCCATTCGTTAAAGTCGGAGCGGGTGTTCAAATCAAGTCGGATAAACCCATCCAGACTCAGGTTTCGCCGGTTGGCGTACATTTGTATTCGCCCTTTGTAGCGAACCCGAGAAGTAATGTAGAAGTTGTCTTGCTCATTTACCGTACCTTCGGCGAAGGTGTAGCGAGGGACTTTGGCACCTTTCAGGTCTTTTTTACTAACTTCTTTGTTTTCAATCAACTCAAATTTGTTAAACTCCACGTTAAAAGTATCTTTTTCTACGTTGACGAACTGATAAGTGGCATCCCCCTCAAAGTCTAATCGAGAGTTGATTTTGATATTACCATCAAAAAGGCGGTGGTAACGGTTCAGGGTATCAATGAGCACTCTGGCCTCCTTTAATTCTTCCATTTCGGCATCTTTCAAGATGGTAGCCTGCCCATCTTTGGGCACAATACTCGCGTCGGCAGAGTTGATATAGGGAATTCCTTCTACCAACATACTCAAATCCTGAATATCGTAAGTAGCTCCGTTGGCGTTGAAGCGGAGGTTTTCCTCGTTAAAATCTTCACTACCAAAAATAGTAGAAGTAAAGAAAGAAGAAGAATCTCCACTCATGGTAATGCTTCGTTTATTCAAATCCCAGAGTGCTTCTTTGATGGAGGTACGATACTCCGCATAAGGAAGTGAAAGCGAAGCAAAATCCACGAACTCATCATCGGGGCGCACACTGGCTTTACCAGCGGCCAAATTAAAATCTACATCTACAAAGTTTCCTTGCAGTACTGCCTTATTCTCGGTATAGAAGTAACCCTTGTCAAATTCATAAGGATTCCGGTCTTTGGAGTTGATTCGGAATTCCACATTACTGGCCGTAAAGCGACTTTGCTCGAATTTGAAAGGTTCTTCACTGACCGAGAGCAGTGAAAAGTCTTTCCGTACCAAGTTTCCTTCTCCTCTTAGGCCATCTGCACTTACCGTTAAGTTTCCTCGGAGGGTCATGGGGTCGCTTTGACCATAGAGGGTAAAGAGTTTGTCTTGATAGCGTTTCTCAAAGGCACCTTCGGGTAGGCTAGTACGGGCATCTTCTAAGCGGGTGATTTCATCTTTATTGGTAATCACCATTCGGTCTTCGTTGGCGTACCAACTGAGTTGGGCTGTTTTACCAGTGGCTTCAGCGAATTGTGATCCATTGAGATTGGCGGAAGCCACATTAAAATCAATATTATCTGAGGTCACTGAGTCGGGCATAAAGACAAATTCAGGAGCATTCAGAGCAGTAGATAAGTAATCAATCTCTCCACCTGAGAATAGCCCCAGCTTATTCATCACCAAGGGGCGATTGAAAGTAACGTGAGCATTCTTAATTTTTTCATTGGTCGGATAGAGTGGATAACCTGCTTCGGGAGGCTCGTGTCGGAAACCCATCGTATTGTCAGGATAAGTCATAGGCACGAGTTCCTCATCAAACTCGGGGAAGATATTGGAGATAAACTTACCGGGGAAAATGGGTAGCTTGGTGTTCAAACTATCCATATCGATTTCGTAGAGTTGGAAATAGGCATTCGTACTATCGTAAGCATAATTCTGACGATCTACGGTACTAAAGAATACCTCCCCCCCTTCGGGAATACTGAGTTTCGGATAAGATTCGTAATATTGGTCTGTTTTTGCGATTTTTCCTGCCTTTCTACCAGACTTATTCAAGTGGTCATTGATAATTACTCGGCCCGGCTTGAAGTTGATCTCGCCTCCATACTCGTGCCATTGCCCGTCGGTGGTATCCTGAATAGCGAAGAGAATATTATCAATGACAGGCATTTCCAACAAAAATTCATCATAGAGCAGGAAGAATTCTTGTCCGATAAAGCGGAAGTTTCCAACGGTAATTTCTCCCTTTTTCATATACAGGTTACGCCCCCCGTACACCGTTACACTCTGCGAGGAAGTATCTGGGATGATATATACGTTCAATGCCTCACTCATCGGGAAGCTTTTGATTCCTCGGATCACCAGTTCATTGTTAGAACGACTCAGACTAGCATTGGCTCCTCCTGAGACAAAGGACTCAATGCGGAAGTTGTCGTGGTCGTAGGTATCATAAATCAAAGAATCTAAGTTATTCCCTCCTTTTCTTTGTATTCTCTCCACAGAGCTGATAAACACGTCGGCAGAATCAGTCTGGTTAATTCGTTTCCCTAGCTGGATAAGCCCCGTTTGCTCGTCGTAGGTAAGGTAGGCTAAGCTTTCTAAGTTGCTCGCTACACTACGCAAGATGCCCTCATTGCGACGATAATCGGCCGCCATTTGTTGGATATAAAAACTAGTAGAATCTGTGTTTTGGGCATACCTCGTAAAAAGCTTAATAGGATGAAAATCATAGACTCCAATCATCTGTGTGTAGCGCCCTTTATTAAAAAAATCAAAAGACTCAAAGACTGCTGGACGGAGTGCTTGTGCTCCACTGAGCATATAGATATCCATACTATCTTTTTTTACATTGTATTTGACCACATCGGCATCGATGTAGAATTCATGATGATTATTGATAAAAGGCGTACTCCCAGCCGAGGTATTACGATCTCTGACCAATTGCACTTCTTGCTCGTTCTTGAGATATTTGAATTTCAAATCAGAGTGAGAAAGCGAATCACTACCTCCCATGTAGAGTGCTAAGTTCACGTGGTCAGAAGAGATAATAGAATCGTTGATGCTGAAATTACGAGAGGCAATCCTTAGGGCCTCGTCTCCATACTTGGTTACTTTCAAGACAGAAAACGCATTGGGTTGCTGGGAAGTACTGGAAATGTTACGACCTTCTAGGGAAAAACCTCCTACATAGCTCAAATCTTTCCCCAATTGATCTATTTGAATATCATTTTCATAAGAGATAAACTTAGGATACTTGGCTTGATAGACATTCTTGCTGGGTCGGCTCACGTATTCAAAATCTCCCCGAATGGTCTGGCTCAGCAAGAGCGTGTATTTGAGCGTTACGTTTTTTGCGTTCAGAATGGGCTTCGTTACATCAAAAGTATAAGCATCAAACTCACAATAGACCTGATTTGGATCATAGTCTACACTCGACCAATCAAATTTACCTCCCTTACCCACGAAAAGCCCCCGCGTAATCAGGTAAATGCCTTCGGTGCCTTTGAGACCCGTAGAATCAAAGCTGTTGGCAATCGTCAAATCTGTATTGTCAAAGCGGATATAGGCACCCGTGATTTCTGGTACGGGGTCAATCTCAGCATCTCCCAGAGAAGAAGGAGCGTATTTAGCCTGCAAGGCTTCGTCTCGTTGGTCGCCGTAGCCAAAATGAAACGTACCCGTGGCGTATTGGCTACTGTACTGATTGCTGTAAAGGGCTTTACTGAGGAAAAATACAGACACTCGGTCTAGAAAAATCTTCAGATTTCGGCCATTTTTGGTTTCTACCAGCTTTTCGGTGCAATCCAAAAACTCACTGATTTGCGTGGCATTGGCCTGCTGCTCGTTGACCGCATGAGAAATGGCCTCGTAGAGCGGGGTGTAATAACTGGCCGCCGTGGCTCGGGCTGCTACCATCTTTTTGGAGATTCGGATCACCTGTTCTTTGTGCTGCGCATTGAGCACTCCACGGTTCCAAACCGCCGTAAAGACTTCGGCTACTTTTTCCGATTCTGATTTTTTAGTGGCCTTGAGGATATCACCAGCGTAGAGGATAAAATCCTCCGCGTTGTCTGGGAACTCATAGCGTTGTGCCTGCAAAGGAGGAGCCAGCAGGCAGGTGACTAGTATTAAAAACAAACATAGATTCCGCATAATTATATCTGATCTTATAATTGATTAATTATTCTTCTTTCGTGTAACGTAAGGACATCCAGCGATTGCGTAGTATTTGTTTTGCTAATGAAAGGTGATGTCGAGAAGCAAGCTGATGAATGGTTTCAAAATCAGATTGATAGAAACCACTCAAAACTAAAGAACCTCCGGGGCTGAGATAGCCCTCATAGATAGGAATTTCCTCTAATAGCACATTTCGGTTAATATTCGCCAAGATGATCTCAAAACTCGCTTGCCTATTTGCTAATGGTAGAACTTCTTGAATATTACCCCAGAATATACGAACTGGTTCAGCTTGATTTACGAGAATATTTTCTTGGGAGTTGTTGTAGGCCCATTCATCTGTATCAAAAGCGATGACCTCTTGGGCTCCCAGTTTGGTAGCCAGAATGGCTAAAACGGCCGTACCACACCCTACATCCATCACTCGTTTGCCCTGATGGGGGATTTGGAGTTGATGCTCCACCATCATTTGTGTGGTTTCGTGATGGCCTGTTCCAAAAGACATTTTAGGATTAATGGTAATCTCGTAGGGGTAGGATTGATTTACTTGGTGAAAACTACTTTTGATAATACATTGATCCTCAACGATCACAGGCTCAAAGCTAGCTTCCCAGCGTGCGTTCCAATTGGCTGCTTCTACCACTTGATGAGTATAATCAAAAGGGATTTGATCTTGATATTCTTGCTTCAAATTTGCCAAATGATTTTCTTGGAAGGCGGAGCGTGTAATGTAGGCTTTGAGCGCCCGCTCTTCCTGCAAGAAGGATTCATAGCCGAGCTCGGCTAGTTCAGCACTGATGATCTCTTGTGCTTCCGTGGGGAGTGCTATGTATACTTCTATGTAATCCAAGGGTTTGTAGACCAATTGTGATTCAATAAGATTTTACTTTTTGAAATAAATTTGCCTAGAAAAAGTTCGCTCCAGAGCACAGTTCCTAGAATTTGATTTTGTAAAACTTCCTGAATTAAGTAACGAAAAACCAGATGCAGTGGTATTGGGCAGAAATCAGAAAAGGATAAGGTTTTTACGGTTTTCATGAAAAAGCGCACAAATTATACACCAAAAATTTAAAGAATACCGTACAAAGTGAATAGCACATGTATGATTTTGAGAATAAAACCCCATTGGCTCGTATTATATCCATCATTTTTGTGAATAAGCAACCAAAATGGCGGTCTGAGAGCAAAAAAATGCCGAATCTAAGCTCAGGATGAAGCTACGCATATTTTTTATCAAAGCACAAAATTTCCAATAATCTGAAATAATTTCTATACTTGCGAGGCGATATCAAACCCTCATAGCCCTACTCGAGTCTCATTTATGAAAGCAAGTACCCGGTTTTTTCCCAAAGCTTTTTTAGCCACATTGTATCAGAGATTAGTCATCTACCTCAGCTTTGCCGGGTGTCTGATTAGCTGCGGTAAACCTGTGGAAAATAGTAAATTTATTCCCCAAGATGTTTCCATTGTCTTCAGTTTTGATCTAGCCAGGTTCAGCCAAAAAGCCCCCGATTGGCCAGAAGCCTTGAATCAAGACTTTCCACTTTTCAACTTGGGTAAAAAGGACGAAATGGGGCATCGTCTGATCAATTCGGGAATAGATTTCAAGAGCAAAGCTTATTTATTTAGTAATATCTACACGCGTGAAGACCCCAATGAAAATTACTACGCGCTTTCTTTTAAGTTGGATAATGAGAGCAATTTTGACGACTTTATCAGAGAATTCCCCACCCAAAAGCTTGATATTAAATCTTACGCAGGGCTCAAGTATACTTTGGTCAATAACAAAACTATTTTGGGTTGGGTGAACCGAGTTGCTCTTTTAATTACCAAAGAAGCCAAAACCGAGGAAAAACTGCTCCGCGATGCACTTTTGAAATTGAGAGATCTGCCCGAAAGTCAGTCGCTCAAAAAAAATAACGAGGAGTTCCAGCGGCTTCGCCTTTCTGAATTTGATATGGCCACTTGGGTAAATCTGGGATCGTTCCAAGATGTGGTCAAGACTTCTCTTAAGCAGGTGCCCTTACCCATCACCTTAGATCTGACCCAAAACTACTTGACCACGGTTACTAATTTTAATACTGGTCAAATTGCCACGGAAGTTAAGCTCTACAACCTCAACGAATCTCTCCAAGAATACGAAGATGTCATTAAAGATCAGATTGCCCCGCAAATGCTACTTGAAATGCCCATCGCCCGACCCTTGGTTTTGCTGGGTTTGGGCTTGAAAATGGAAGGCATCACGCGGTTCTATAATAGTCTGGGAGGATATTGGTTTAATAGCTCCACCTCGAGCGATATTCTGCAAATGCTGAATGGGGATATCCTCGCACAATTGCACGATATACAGGGTGGGCGCGAACCCAAGTATGAGTATGCGATTTCACTCGGCATAGACGAGCAGGAGACTTTACAAAATGTCTTGGAAAAATTTGTAGAAGATCAAGTCTTGATTTCAAGAGATAGTTTTTATTACGCACCCGTTCCGGATTTGTACGTATTAGAACGATCTGGATTTATTTATCTCACTCCTTCTGATTCTATTCGTCAGCAACTGATGATTTCTCAAAAGACAACTGAACCATCGGAGGCAGTTCAATTATTGGGGCAGGATGGTTTTTTTACTTTATTTGCTGATGTAAAAAAAGAAAGCCGGGCAAAATTGCCCAGTGAATTGTTTCAAGGAGACAGAATCGTGGAGGGAATTGTTAAATATACAGAAACTCCCGTAGAATCTCTCAGTATCAGGATTAAACCGATTGAGGATAAAATATCTAATACCCGAATTCTCGTCCGATTTAAAGAAAAAGAAACGAATGCATTACAATTGCTTGTGAACTTACTCGTTCGGAAGCCTTCGCCTCAACCTTCAAGCTAAATGACAACCATTCATTTCCAAGATGTAATCCCGGAGCCACTCAGTACCACGCTCAGTACGGCGACCTCTACGAGCAACGAGCGAGAGTCAGAAATCTGGGATTGTCATCTTAGCCTCGAGCGAGGCAAAAAATATCAAGTCTACGCGCCTTCTGGCAAAGGCAAATCTACCTTCATGCACATCGTCTACGGCTTGCGCTTTGATTTTAGTGGAAAGGTGGAGCTAGAGCAGCAAGATACCAAACAGATTACACGTTCAGCTTGGGCAGAAATTCGGCAGAAAAAGATGTCTATCGTCTTTCAAGACCTGAGACTTTTTCTTGAACTGACTGCTTGGGAAAATCTCTTGGTCAAAGCTGCCCTGTACAACACAAATACGAGCGAAGAGCTCAAAAGAATGGCCGAGTGCCTCGGTATACAATCCATTCTAGACCGTAAGGCGGCATTTCTCTCTTATGGCGAGCGACAAAGGGTCGCCATTATCCGTGCCTTGATTCAGCCTTTTGATTTTTTATTATTAGATGAGCCTTTTAGCCATTTGGATGAGGGCAACATTCGCAAGGCATGCCAGTTGATCGAGGAAAAATGTGAAGCCAATGAAGCAGGAATGATTATGACTTCGCTGGGTTATCCTTATTATATAGAATTTGATCAAAGACTTTTGCTTTAAAATAAACTACTCCTAGCCAAGGCCATTTGCTAGAAATCATCTTGATACTATGCACAAGCTACTCAGCAAAATTTTTCAATCAGGTAAAAATCGTGTACAATTTGTCCTAGCCGGCGGAGGATTCTTGATCGGTATGCTGCTCTTGTTGATTTCTTTGCAATTGTATTTGCAAATTCAGGCTTTTCTATACGAGCGAGGGCAGTACGCTGAATACATTATTCTGAGCAAAAAGGTCAATATGCGTAATACGCTCTTTATGTCCAGAGCTACTTTTAGCCCCAAAGAAATCAAGCAGTTACGTGCCCAACCCTTCGTAGATCAAGTAGGCGTTTTTCTATCCAATCAATACGAAGTAACTGCCTACGCCCGAGGGGCTGTTCCTTTTATGTCGGAGCTTTTCTTCGAGGCCGTACCCGACAGCCTTCTAGATGTACAACCTGAGGAATGGGGCTGGGAAGAAGGCGATGACTTTCTGCCCGTTATCTTATCCAAAGATATGTTGAACCTCTATAACTTTGGCTATGCTCTTGGCAAAGGACTGCCCCAACTATCTCCCTCCTCCATGGGGATGCTAGAAATTCAGGTAAGAGTCAGCGGGCCAGGTGGGCGGCGAAATTTTAAAAGTCGTATCGTTGGGTTTAGCGAAAGAATTTCTTCCATCCTTGTCCCGCGCTCTTTTATGCTATGGGCTAATCAAAACATTGGAACGGGTGAACAGCAGAACACTTCCCGATTGATTATCAAAGTCAGCAATCCTCAAGATCCTACGCTGGCTCAATATTTAGAACAAAAAAATTATCAGGTAAATCAAGATCGCCTCAATGCAAGCCGAGCCGGCGCGGTCATACAAATCGCGATGTCTATCATCGGCACGATCGGTTTATTCTTCATGATTTTGTCTTTGATTATCTTTTCGAGTAACTTTAGGATTATACTAGCGGAGGCCAAAGAAGAAATTCGTTTACTAACACAGCTAGGCTACACATTGAGCACACTCGCTCGCTTCTTGATTGGCTATTTTAGCATCTTCTTAGCCTTGCTGTTAGTATTGAGTCTTTTCGGATTGTATTTTGGAGTAGGTTATCTGCAGGACTTTATGCAAGAAAGAGGGTTTAGCACACAGACAGGAATCTATCCCACGGTGTGGGTGGTGGCTTTGGTTTTTACTGGATTGACTTGGCTCACAAATACCTTAGCCGTAGTGAGCCTTATCAAAAAATATACTTGAAATCACCGCCCAACTTGCAGGAAATAAACAAATGCGCTTTTCAGGTTTGACTTTTGCTTAGACAAATGAAAACCTGCTCAAGTAGTTTTTGCCTTGGGTTATTCAGCAATGCTTTCCCGATAGGAAATAGCAACTCAGACATGGATTTATGGCAAGAAATAAATTTTTAAAAACAAAAAACTGGTTAAAACTAGGCTCTGCCTACGCACGACTGCTCTTCGGCTTTGGGGGAGTGGCCGTAGCTTTTATGCTTATTCTGAGTCTAGTAGGATTTGTGCTTTGGAACGAAAATACTTATCAGGAAAAAATTACGCACCTCTATCAACCCACAGAGTATTATGCGCACCTGCAGACGGCAGGCATCCTAGAAAACGAGTCCTTGCTTCAGCAGGCTGTCTTCTCCGCTAAACCTAATTACCAGAGAAGTGCCCAAGTTACTGCCATCCAAGTAGAAGAACTCTGGGAAAATCAAATCTTACCCAGCTTGGACACTTTAGATGGATTTAGCCGAGCATTTCAGAAAACAGAAATTCGTGATCTTTATTTAGAAATCAAAAAGAAAAGCACGCAACTCTATCAAGCCAGCCAACAGGCTCTCCAAGCCACCCGCGAAGAAAAAATAGTGCCTTACCAAACAGAGACACCTCAACCAAATGCGCTCTACCCTGTGCCTCCTCGTCAATATTTCAATGCAGAGCTAGCTTCACGGATGGAAATGAGTGTGTTGCCCCTCAGTAAAGACCTCAAGGAATTGCTAAGAGAGTTGGTGCTCAAGAGTCAAATTGCCAAAGCAAGCCTCCGCTTGCATACCCAGAATCGTACTGTATATCTGGCTTACCTGATTGCAGGTCTATTTTTACTTACTTTTGGGGGCATGGTTTTGGTAGTCCGTCATATCCACCAGCGGAATACCGTCAATATCAAAAGCTTAAATGATTACACCAAAAGCTTGCTCAGGGGCGAAATTCCCCCTCGTGTTTCTACCACCAGCCGAGAATATAAAGCCTTATCTACTAAGCTGAATCACCTTCGTAATTATCTTGATGAGCTCAAAGATTTTGCGCTGGAAGTAGGTGAAGGCAAATATGATCATCGGGCTGAATTGTTTGGAGAAAGTGGAGACTTGGGGCAAGCCCTAGCCGCGATGCAGAAAGGGCTTCTGAAGGTATCCCGCGAAAATACAATCCGTTACTGGACAAATAATGGAATCGCCAAGTTCAGCGAGATTTTGACCAAAAATGCCGATCATCTTGACCAACTGGCTCACACGGTGATTAGTGAGTTGGTACAATACTTAGGGATTAATCAGGGTGGTTTTTTTGTAGTGGAGAATACCCAAGATAGCCCCGAAGAAGCTTTTCTCGAACTCAAAGCTTCTTATGCCTACAACAAGAAAAAATTTATTGAGAAAAAAATATATAAAGGCCAGGGACTCCTCGGACAAGCCTGGCAAGAAAGAGAATTATCTCTAGTTCGCGAAATTCCCGAAGATTATGTAGAAATCACCTCTGGCTTAGGAGCCGCCACTCCTCGGAGTCTGCTCATCGTACCGCTCAAAAGCAACCAAGCTGTATTGGGTCTTTTGGAGCTAGCTTCTTTCCAAGAGATGAACGATCAGCAGATCAACTTGGTGAAAAAAATTGCCGACAATATCGGACAAGCCTTGGCTGCCTTCAAAAGCAACGAACAAACCCGCCAATTGCTGGTAGAATCGCAAGACTTGACCAAAACCCTACAGGCTCAGGAAGAACAAATGCGCGAGAATATGATCGAGCTTCAGGACACCCAACGCCTCATGAACCGCACCCAAAAAGAACTGGCCGAAAAAGAAGCAAACCTCGATGCACTGATCAACAATACTTCGCACGCGATCGTAGCCTTTGACAAGCATTATAAAATTACGGTGGTCAACCGAGCGATGCGACAATTATACATGGAATCAGGAATTCGCCTCGAGGTGGGTAAAAATTTGCTCGAAGAAATCCCCAGCGAAGAAGTAGCCAAACATCAGGAAGAATACCAAAGGGCACTGGCCGGGGAGAAATATGAAGTATTGCGCACTTCCGAAAAATACGGGCAAAAATTCTTCTACGAGCTTCACTACAACCCGATTCGTGATGAAGAGCGAGAGGTAATTGGTGCTTCTATTTTTATTGAGAATATCACAGATCAGAAATTAGCAGAAATTAACCTAAAAGAAACCCAAGCCAACCTCACCTCACTCATCAACGATACCGAAGATCATATCATGGCTCTGGATGACCACTACCGAGTGATCGTGGTAAACGAAGCCACTATTCAAGAATACAGAGAGCGAGGCTTGGAGCTCAAGAGAGGCAATTCTATTTTTAATTATTTAACCTCTCAAGAAGAAAAAAGGTGGAAGCAATACTACGACCGAGCTTTGAGTGGAGAACGATTTCGTAAAGTCTTTGAAAGTGGATCTTTTCCCGACAAAACTTACTGGGAGCATTGGTTCAACCCTATCCGGGATGAATACGAGCGTGTAACGGGCTTCTCTGTATTCTCTCGTAATGTTACCGAAGCCAAACGAGCTGAAATCCGCATCCGTCAACTCTTACTAGAATCTCTGGAAGCTACCGAAAGCCTCAAGACCAAGGAACAGGAAATGCGTGAACAAATGCAAATCTATGAAACACGTATTCAAGAGTTAGAAGCAGCGCAAGGCATTCATTCCTCCTCCCCGTCTCCTGAAAAGGAAGCCAACGCAACTCAGGATAGCTCAGGAAACTAATAGTGGTTGCTCGTTAGCTACGGACGACTTCATCCTCGATTTACCAGCCAAACACCCACTACCACCAAGAGCATACAGGCATAATGCGCAGGAAGCAGAAACTCACCATCCAGCAAGCCCCAAGCAATGGCCACGATGGGAATAAGATAGGTAACCGAACTAGCAAAGACAGGACTTGTGATTTGAATCAAGCGATTAAACAAAACCATCGCGAACCCAGTCGAAACCACTCCCAGCAAAGTTAGGTAAGCAAATGCCTCCCATCCTCCTTCTTCCTGTACAAGTGTAGGAAACACTCCCGTACCAAACAAGCCCACAATAGCCAAAGGACCTACCGTAGCAATCGAGAAAGCAGAAACATACAAAGGTTTCAAATCACTCAAATAACGCTTAATGAGGTTGACATTGACCCCATAAAAAATAGTGGCCGCAATCACTAAGAAAGCATAAGCATTAAAACCTGAACCCACTCCCTCGGTACCGATCAAAATCAAGCCCAATGAGCCCACAAAACCAATCACAATACCCACAAACTTGAGCCAAGTGCTTGCCTGCTGAAAAAAAATGGCTCCTGCCACAAAGGTAAACAAGGGTGTAAGCGAATTCAGTACCCCGGCTAGCGAACTCTTGATCTCTGTCTGCGCGAAAGCAAACAAGAAGGCAGGAAAGTAAATGCCAATCAAACCCGCGATGACTAAGTATTTCCATTTTTCTTTGGGAATCAGATGTGCCTTAGAAAAGGTAACCAAGATCAAAGGCAGAAAACTAGCCGCCACGCGAATCGTAGCCGTCTGTAAAGGAGAAAACACTTCCAATCCTTTTTTAATCAGAATAAAAGAACTTCCCCAAATCAGGGCTAATATGATTAAAATCGCCCAAGCCAGCCGCTGCGGCTTAGATGTAAAATATGCCAACATATCTTATGAAGATGAAAATGAGACCCAACCCTTTAGGGGGCAGGTTTTATACTTTTTTGATTAAATATCTATTTAATCTGGTAACTTGCTTTTTAGCAAACATTTGATTTTCAGATATTTGCACACAATTTTATTGAAACTTAACCCAATAGACTCAAAATAAGAGACTTTTATGCCTTGTAAACATAAGAAGGCAGGGTGAAGTTATGAAAAATGCGGAGATGCCTCCTAAAAGCTCAGTAATTAAAAAAAACTTTAATATCTTGCAAGTTGTAACATATCCAATCAAAAGTGGTATATATAATAAGTAAATCATACTGGTTGTCAGCATCTAGAAGGTATTTTTGGTTGTTTTCTGTGGTTTGTATATTATGCCTGATAAATCCAGAAGCAGCCATTGCACAAAGAACCAAAACTGTAAGCGTTTCTACCGCAGATGAATTTATAGAATCTATCGGGTCAAATCGCACCATCAAGCTTAAAGCCAAGAGATTCGTTTTTTCAAAGCTCAATGCCCGTCGCTTTACAGGTTCTGTTCGTCTGGTTCCAGTTTTTGACGGTTTTCAAATAGAAATCAGCGATGTCAAAAACCTCCGAATTGAAGGTGAAGTTTTGACCAAGTTGCTGACTTCCCACCGTTATGCATACGTATTGAGCTTTCGGAATTGCGAAAATATCGTAATTGACCAAGTAGAGGCAGGGCATGCTCCTATTCAAGGTTACTGTACCGGAGGCGTCTTTGCTTTTTATAATTCTAAAAATATTCAGGTAAACAATTCCGTCTTATTTGGTAGTGGAACCGAAGGGATCACGCTCGAGGGAGTAGAGCAAGCAAAATTTGACAATCTAACGATTCGCAGTTGTACCTACGGTATCATGACTCTCAAGGGAGCCAGTGAGGTTGAATTTGTCAAATGCCGTTTTACAGACAATCAAGAATACGACCTCATCAATATCTATGATTCGGAAAATATAAGCTTCACTGAATGCACCATTGATCTCAATCGAGCTGGTACAGGAGCAGATTATGATAACTATGCGCTCATCAATGCTCCCTTGACCTATGGTGCTTATAAGACAGTGGCTACTTTTCGCAAGTGCGTAATTGAAGACAACCACTGTCAGTATTTACTTCGTTCGGATACCGCCGTAAAGCTTGAGGATTGTGACTTGGCCAACAACAGTGTGGAAAAGTCCTATTATAATTACAAATAATTCTTGTATTTCAGCCGTAGATCCTTGCAATTGAGCTTCCTATTGATAAGTTCAAACTTTACGAAAATTTTAAGTATATGAAAAAGCTTTATGCTTTGCTGAAAGACATTGTTTGCCCAAAGAAGGCTCCTGTTTTCAACTTCAATCATTTGTGGATTGGACTGTGTAGCTTATGGATGCTGAGTGCCTGTGCCAAAATTTCCCCTTCGGCTTTGTCCATTCCTGATGATGCTTTCTTTGCTTCTAGAGCAAATGTATTGAGGGCTACCCACCAGCTTAGAGATTGGAAAAATCTAGATTTACCCAGTTGGAAAGATGTTTTGAGGGAAGAATTTTCCATAGATTTAGACGCCGATACGATTCCTAGAGCTAATTTTTTAGCCAGTGGAAAGGCTTACATGTTCGGGAATCTGTTCGAGGGAGAAGATAATTATGTCGCGCTCGCCCTTAGTATTCGCAATCGAAAAAAGCTAGAAGAATTCATCACGACGCTCAACTCCGACCTGGAGCTCAAGACCTTCAAGAAATTTCATTATATTATCAAAAATAAAAGCCTCATGGGTTGGTCCCAGAACGTGCTGATCCTTATAGATGCTCGCCAATCTCCTACCGAAGACCATTTGGAAAACACCTTCAAAAAAATCGCCAACCTCAAAAAAGAAAACGCTCTGGTAACTACCAATGAAAACTTCTACCAAGCGCTCAATCAATACTATGATGTAACGGCTTGGGTCAATATCTCACGCTTAGGAGAAACCGAAATCCTGAACACTTTCGCTCAGAACGTGAATCTGGAGGAAAATTACTTCCATCTATACGCCAACTTTGACGAGGGAAAAATTAGCACCGAAACCAAATATTTCACCAATCCTGAACTATACGCGGGCTATCAAAAACTTTTCTCTCGCTCCGTGAATAAAAAAGTGGTCATCAATACGCCCTTGGCCGCCCCCGCCGTCATTGTAGCGGCTGGGGTAGAACCTCAGGGGTTAAGCCGTCTTTTGGAAGATATAGAATGGACAGAAAAGGCCAAAAACTTAGTCAACTCGGTAACCCTTTCCTTGGATCAATTTTTAGAAATGATCAGTGGAGATGTGGTTTTAGCACTCAAAGATGTAAGCCACCTAGAAGAAGATTTCAAAGATACCACGATGGCTCTCAAAGACAAAGCCTCCATGGCGGACTTGGTTTTGGGTTTTGGTATCAAAAACCAAAATATCTATGACTCTCTCGAGTCGGTACTCTTAGAAGCAGGCTTGTTGGAACAAAAAGAAGACTACCAAATGTTTTTTGGGGAAGTCTACGTGCTCAAGAAGGATAGCATCGTTTACCTGACCAAAAACTCAGAGGTCAAAGACGATTTTTTCCGAGGCATTAAGCTCGACAATGAACACATCCGCAGCCTCACCGAAGATAATTGGTTTATGATGTATGCCGATGAATCTATTGCTGAGAAGACGATCAAAGGTCAGTCTCTCATCAAAGAAGTAACCCGCAATCTGCTCCGTAACAAAAACCTTCGTCTCGAGTCGGCCAGCATTACCCTGGCTAGTACCGACAATAAGAAAGAGGGCGGACAATCTATCATTCTCCTCAAAGACAAATACGCCAACTCACTGCTCGCCATGCTGGAAGTAATCAAAGAAATTGCCCAGCAAACCAAAATGCGCCTCGATCCCAATTACTACGAACCAGAATCAGAAGAAGAACAGATTGATTAGTGTCGGCTAGTAAGTTCTAGGTTGCTTTTGATGCGTGTTCTGTCCACAACTGGCGCGCATTTGCAACGAGTGCTCACTGGCTTCACAATTAGCGCGCGTTTGCAACGAGTGCTTAATGGCTTCCCAACTAGCGCTCGTTTGC
>CAZKBP010000016.1:33068-121735 GCA_964551015.1 uncultured Cytophagaceae bacterium
AACGAGTGCTCACTGGTTTGGCGTTTGCAACGCACTAACTACCTACACTACAACTGGCGCGCATTTGCAACGAGTGCTCACTGGTTTGGCGTTTGCAACGCACTAACTACCTACACTACAACTAGCGCTCGTTTGCAACGAGTGCTTAATGGCTTCGCGTTTGTAACGCACCCCAACTGGCGCTCGTTTGCAACGAGTGCTCACTGGTTTGGCGTTTGTAACGCACCCCAACTAGCGCTCGTTTGCAACGAGTGCTTAATGGCTTCGCGTTTGTAACGCACTTTCTCCATTTCCCAGAAAAAGATACATTCTCCCAAAAAGAGATAAAACAAAGATATACCAAAAGCTAAGCAATTGACTTTCAGCATATTGATCGGTTGGCACCGAATTGGTAACTACACTACACAGATGAGATTAAGACTCAATGCATAGCTGGTTGAAGAATGTTCCCAAAAAGGCTCGTTTCCTAGAAGAAGCGAGCTTTTTTTATTTTTTAGGTCAGTAAATTAATCTCTTAACTCAGCACTCCAAAGGGTGATGCGAAGCTCAGGATAATTGACCACCACCGGAAGGGTATAGAATCGGCGATGATCTGAAATGGAATCATAACCGCCCAAGTGGATCATTCGGAATTGCATAGTGCGGTCGTCATTACCGTGGTAGCCTAGGTAATCTTCACATAAGCCTCTCATCGTCTCATAGCTAAACCAATTGTCTTGATCAAACAAATACCACCAATAGGCAAAAGGAAACGAACCCAGGTGGCTCTCAAAGTAATTTTCCTGATGCGCACCGTGGATTCTGATCTCCAGCTCCCGCTTTGCTTCATTAGAGTAGTAGCTCAAAATATTGGAATAAAGCGGCGCGACGGCTCGGCGGAAACTTTCAGCATGATCTGCGACTAGGTTAAATTCAGCGTCAGAAGCATACTCGAGGACGTGAGGCGTGACTTCCCAATTTTCTCCCAAAGGTCCTGCGAAAAGTGCTTCCACGAAGGCATCATCCGCGGGGATGGCAAAGCTGTGGACAAGATCATTGAGCTTATCTTCACCCAGACCAGGCACATCTAGTACTTGATCGGTAGATTCAAAGCGCCTACGGGGTAAACTGCTTCGGTGGGTGAGAATATTCTCGGCGGTTTTTTCGCCGATTACATAGCCTTGCTTACTACCTGATTCGGGATCGTCCTGAAGGTCTGGGTTTTGGTAAATTTCCTCAGCCGATTGTACACTATTTAAGAATTGTAAAAGGCGATCTTGCGCCCATTGAGGATGTTCAGAAGCCATAGATTTAAAGCTTGGGTTTAGATTGAAATTTTATTTGCCTAAATATATTCATTTTATGAGTTTTCAAATAAAATTGATTGTTATCAAATTTTTATCTTCCTTTCTTTCTATCCGCTTTTCTTCAAATCCTATTCCTTATATTTGGGAATCTATTTTTTCAAGAAATGTCACAGCATAATTCTGTCATTTTTTAAGATAATTCTATTTAAATACCCACTGACAGCCCCTCGCTGCTCAGACAAAGCTATCTCCATGAACTTAGAATTTAATAAGAACGAAGACACCCACAAGCAACTCCTTTTCCAACTCCAAAAAAGACTCGAGAAGATTCATGAGGGTGGTGGCCTCAAACGCATTGAGAAACAACACCAAAAAGGTAAACTCACCGCTCGTGAGCGAATTGATTATCTGATTGATGATGGTTCAGAGTTTTTAGAAATAGGTGCCCTGGCAGGTTATGAAATGTACCCCGAAGAAGGTGGCTGCCCGGCAGGCGGCGTAGTAACGGGCATCGGCTACGTGCGGGGTCGCCAGTGTATGATCGTTGCTAATGATGCCACGGTGAAGTCAGGGGCTTGGTTTCCCATTACGGGAAAGAAAAATCTACGCGCTCAGGAAATTGCCATGGAAAACCATTTACCCATTATCTATTTAGTAGATAGCGCGGGGATTTACTTGCCTTTGCAAGCCGATATTTTTGCTGATAAAGAGCACTTTGGGAGAATGTTTCGTAATAATGCCCAAATGTCGGCTCTGGGAATTGTGCAAGTAGCGGTCATTATGGGTAGTTGCGTGGCGGGGGGAGCCTATCTGCCGATTATGTCCGATGAGGCTATGATCGTGGAAAAAACTGGCTCTATCTTTTTAGCAGGGCCTTACTTGGTAAAAGCCTCTATCGGAGAAGATATCGATGCCGAGACCTTAGGAGGAGCCACTACGCAAAGTGAAATCTCCGGCGTAACAGATAATAAATACCCTGACGACCAAAGTGCCTTAGATGCGGTCAAAAATATTTTAGATAAGATAGGAGAATCCGAATCGGCCGGTTTTAACCGAGTAAAACCCGCCGAACCCAGCCTCGATCCCAAAGAAATCTATGGTCTTTTGCCCGAAGACCGCGTCAAGCCCTACGAAATGCGTGAAATCATCAAACGACTCGTGGATAACTCTGAGCTAGATGAATACAAAGAAAAATACGGGCAGTCAATCATCTGTGCCCGTGCTCGGATAGACGGCTGGGCCGTAGGAATCGTGGCTAATCAACGCAAAGTAGTCAAATCTAAAAAGGGCGAAATGCAAATGGGCGGGGTGATTTACTCAGATTCGGCCGTCAAAGCCGCCCGCTTTATCGAGATTTGCAACCAGCAGAAAATTCCTTTGGTCTTCCTGCAAGATGTAACGGGCTTTATGGTCGGCAGCCGTGCCGAGCACGGGGGCATCATCAAAGACGGGGCGAAGATGGTCAGTGCGATGGCAAATTCGGTAGTTCCTAAATTCACGGTTATCATTGGCAATTCCTACGGAGCTGGTAATTACGCGATGTGTGGCAAAGCTTACGATCCACGCCTGATTTTTGCCTGGCCCAGCGCACAAATTGCCGTCATGAGCGGCAATGCGGCAGCCCAAACTTTATTGCAAATTCAAGTTGCTTCCCGCAAGGCTAAGGGAGAAGCCATTACGCCCGAAGAAGAACAAAAAATCCTTCAAGAAATAACCGAACGCTACCAAAATCAGTTATCTCCCTACTACGCGGCGGCGCGTTTGTGGGTAGATGGAATCATTGATCCGCTTTACACCCGCCGCATGATTTCTATGGGAATAGAAGCTGCTAATCAAGCCCCCATTGAGAAAAGATACAATGTCGGCGTAATTCAAACATGATTTTTTGTATCTTTGGTATCTACATTTTTTATAATAGTAACCTCGCATTTCTTTGCACAAAGCCCTTAGTCCAATGCAAATGACCCTGGATGTTAAAGAAATAAAAGCCCTTGTTTCCTTGTTGGAAGATGAAGATTCGGAAATCTTATCGCACGTAGAGCAGAAAATTCTTTCTCTGGGCGAAGTAATTATTCCCTTTTTAGAAAGTGAATGGGAGTCTAATTTTAGCCCCCAAGTGCAAAGAAGGATTGAAGAGTTGATTCACAATCTCCAGTTGAATTCCCTTAAAGTTAAACTGGCCGAATGGAAAGAAAAAGAATCAGATGATTTACTCAAAGGCGTCTGGCTCGTGGCAACTTATCAGTATCCTGATCTGGATTTTCGCAAAGTCAAAAAAGAAATTGATAAAGTCTATTACGAGGCTTGGCTCAACCATCGCACCTACGCGAGCCCCAATGACCAAATCCGAAACTTAAATCACGTGATCTTCCGCAAGTTAGGTTTCGCCTCCAATACGCAAAATTTTCACGCGCCGGGCAACTCCATGATTAATATCGTGTTAGAAACACGCAAAGGCAATCCTATTAGCCTCTGTATTATCTACATGCTCATTGCACAAAGACTGAAAGTACCCGTTTTTGGCGTGAACCTGCCTAACCTCTTCGTACTTACTTACAAATCTGACGAAACCCAGTTTTATATCAATGCATTTAACAAAGGGCTTGTTTTCTCCAAAACGGATATCAATAATTACGTTGCACAGCTTAAGTTGAATCCTTCCGAGCGATTCTATCAGCCTTGTTCCCATCTAGAAATCATTAAACGAATGCTCCGAAATTTAGTAGTTGCCTTCGAGAAATTAGGAGAAGCGCATAAAGTTGATGAAGTAAAGCAACTTTTAACCGAAATATCCGAATAAGTAAAGAGAATATCCAGCCATCTGCTCCAGAGTCATACTTCACATTTTATTTATCCACTTTTCTTGTAAAGAGGTTACTTTTTTATGTACTTTTGCATTAATCGATAGCCGCTACCTCAATAACCCGCGAATGACGAAGCTCTACTAATCAAACAACCCTTAAATTCTAATTGAACAGTAGTTCTTATGAGACTTTCTATTCTACAAAAAATAGCACCTGCTATATTTTGGTTATGGATGGCTCAATTATCAACATCGGCTCAGACTGCAAATGAATCTGTGCTCGCCCAGGGAAATTGGTACAAACTAGCCATCACAGAAACAGGCATCTACAAGGTTGATGCGAACCTTCTACGTAACCTAGGAATCAATCTAGAAAATATTGATCCTCGAAATCTGGCCATCTATGGCCAAGGGGGAGGTATGCTTCCACAAAATACAGCTACGCCCCGCCTTGATGATTTGCAGGAAAACGCCATCTACCTAGAGGGAGAAGCTGATGGCAACTTTGGCAACAATGACTACCTCCTCTTCTATGCACAAGGCCCAGATGCTTGGCGTTACCAGCCTGACTCTTCGGTCTTGACCTTTGAACACGAGAAAAATCTTTACGCAGACACCGCTTTTTATTTTCTGACGATTCAAGACCATCCCGGCCTCAGGATTAATCCACAAAACTCTACGGCTGGGGCTAGTTATCAAGTGCGAAATTTTGATGACTACTTCTTCCACGAGGTAGAAGAAAACAATATCATTGGTTCAGGGCGACGCTGGTACGGCGAGTCTTTTAACTTCATCAACGAAAGACAATTCAATTTCCCCTTAGAAGGGGTTAGCTCCGATAGTATAAGGATTTCCGCGGCGGTGATGGCTCGTTCTACCCAAGCCACTCAATTTGAGTTTTGGATTGGAAGCCAAAAAGTTGATTCTGTGCAAATGCCTCCCTTGCCCAATGGCACCTATGATCCCAAAGGATTTGACAAAAATATTGATTTCAGGATTGCTAGCAGTCAATTAGCAGGTAACCAAGCGATTGACCTCCTCCTGCGATACATCACCAACGGCGGAAACGGAGTGGGTTATCTAGATTATTTACGCTTCAACTTCCAGCGTACACTCAGACTTTACGGAAGCCAGACGGCTTTTCGCTCTATGGAGAGTATGCAATTCCCTGTGTCAGAATTTATGGTACAGAATGCCTCTACACAGACGCAAATCTGGGATATTACTGACCCACAGCAGGCGCGAAGGCAAACTTTTCAGTTGAATGGCAACCAAGCAAATTTCAGTGTTGCTACCCAAGATCAAATCAGAGAATTTGTGATCTTCAATCCCTCACAACTGCCTACGCCGATTGCCCAAGGCCGAGTTTCCAATCAGAATTTACACGGTCTGCCCGTGCCCAATTTGGTCATCATCTCTCCACCTGCTTTCCTCTCTGAAGCGCAACGTTTGGCTACTTTTCGGCGAGTTCATGATGGCCTGACCACGGTTGTCGTTACGCCTCAGCAAATTTATAATGAGTTTTCCTCCGGTCGTCAGGATATCACAGCCATTCGAGATTTTATGAAGATGCTTTACGACAAAGATAGTCAGGCACTTCGCTACCTCCTACTCTTGGGAGATGCCTCTTATGATTATAAGAATCGCGTACCTAATAATAGCAACTGGGTGCCTGTATACGAAGCCAGAGAATCTTTACATCCCATCGATAGCTATTCTTCGGATGATTATTATGGCTTTTTGGAAGATGGAGAAGGTGAATGGAGAGAAACTGGCTTTGGAGGAGATCACGACCTAGAAATTGGTATCGGCCGTCTTCCTGTAAAAAATCTATCCGAAGCTCGAGTAGTAGTGGACAAATTGATCACTTATGGCTCTAATGAAAACGCAAGAGGTAATTGGCGTAATCAGCTGAGCTTTATCGCAGATGATGGCGACCAAAATGTACACCAAAGAGATGCTGACAATATTGCTGAAAGTTTAGAGGCACAATATCCCAATTATCTGGTCAACAAGCTATATATGGATGCCTTTGAGCAGGTCTCTACGGCTAATGGTGAATTAGCGCCCCGCCTCGCAGAGCGTATGAACAAGGAGGTAGAACAAGGAAATCTAATTGTTAACTTTACTGGACACGGAGGGGAGATTGGTTGGACTGAGGAGAGAATACTAGATATTGCCCAAATTCAGAGTTGGGAAAATCCTGAGAACCTACCCTTGTTCGTAACCGCTACTTGCGAATTTGGACGTTATGATGATCCACGAGTGGTCTCGGGAGCAGAAGAGGTAGTACTCAGCCCCCGAGGCGGAGGCATCGGCTTAATCACGACCACACGTCCCGTTTTCTCAAATACGAATTTTCAACTAAACAAAGCATTCTACGCCGCTATTTTCGAGCCCATCCATGGTGAAATGCCCCGTTTGGGAGATGCTTTTGTGATTACTAAAAATAATAGTTTGAGTGGCATCAATAATCGCAATTTCTCCCTATTAGGAGACCCTTCCATGCGATTAGCCTATCCAGAAAAGGAAATCTTCGTCACTCATATTAACGAAAAACCTGTCAATACCGAAATAGATACGCTGGGCGCACTGCAAGAAGTGACCCTAAGAGGTAAAATCGTGGGTCAAGATGCCCAGATTGATCTTGACTTTGATGGTTTACTCGAGGCAAAAGTTTATGACAAAAGGCAAACCGTTAGCACCCTCGGTACGGCAGCAAGAGTCATGGATTATCAAGACCGAAATGTATCCTTATTTCAAGGTCAGGCAACGGTCAAAGACGGCCAATTCACGCTAACTTTTGTAATCCCCAAAGACATTGACTACCGGCTAGGGTCTGGTAAGGTGAGCCTCTACGCCAAGCAAACCAACGGCCTTAGCGATGCTCACGGTAGCTTTACGCAACTCCTCATCGGCGGAGGTGGCCAAAATACAGGCTTGACAGACAACGAGCCCCCTGAAATCACCCTTTATATGGACGATGTATCTTTCCAATCTGGTGATGTGGTCAACCCAGACGCGACTCTGATTGCTCAGCTTAGCGACGAAAATGGCATCAACATTTCAAATCTGGGCATTGGACACGAAATCACGGCTACCCTCAGCACTACCCACCAGGAAGTGCCTGATCGTATCATTCTCAATGAATATTATTTAGCCGATCAAGATACTTATCAAAGTGGAAGTGTGGTATATCCTCTGGAGAATCTAGCACCTGGCACTTACACTTTGAATTTGAAAGCTTGGGATACCTATAACAATTCTGCAGAAAAATCCATCCAATTCTTGGTGGCCGAAGATCCAGTATTAGCACTGGAAGCAGTCTTTAATTATCCCAACCCATTAAGAGAAGAAACAACATTCAGCTTCAGCCATAACCAATCAGGAGAAAACCTGGAGGTAAGAGTCGATATATATGACTCGAGAGGAAAACAAGTCCAAACCTTGCAACACCTGATTAACCAGAGCACCAAACAAATAGAAATGCACTGGAACGGGTTAGACCGTGAAGGCAGACGGATTACGAACGGTGTGTATGTATACCGGATTACGGTCTACAACCCTGCTCGTGATACTTCAGGACAAGTTACTCAAAAGTTAATCGTCATCCATTAAATGAAAATCTATTAAAACACGGTAAAATTTTTAAAAATTAAATCATTAGGAAAATGTTCAGTAGCAAAAAACTAACCCTATGTGTATTGGTGCTCGCTTATGTAGGCATCATGGCTGTGGAGGCACAGAATCCGACCAGTATTATCCTTCAGCAAGATACTACCCGACGTCCTATCACGACGGCGGTTCCTTTCTTGGCCATTACCCCTGATGCTCGCTCTGCTGCTTTGGGAGACGCAGGAGTAGCGATTTCACCAGATGCCAATGCCATCTATTGGAATCCAGCAAAGTTAGCTTTCGCACCAGATAAGTACGGAGTATCCCTTTCTTACAATCCCTGGCTACGAAATCTGGTAGACGATATGTTCTTGGCTTTCCTGTCGGGCTACTACAAGATGGATGACAAGCAGGCTTTTGCCGCGTCTCTACGCTATTTCAATATGGGCGATATTCAATTTACCGATATTGAAGGGAATCCGATTCGTGACTTTAGTCCCCGTGAATTTGCTTTTGCGGCTACTTACTCGCGTAAATTAAGTGAACGAATCGGCGTGGCGATCTCGGGTCGTTTTATCCACTCGAATCTTTCTGCGAACCTCGTGTTACCCAACCAACAAGAAAGTAAGCCCGGTACCACGGGTGCGGCAGATATTGCCTTTTATTACAACAATAAAGACCTCAAGTTGGCAGGCCGTCCGGCTAGTTTGGCTTTTGGGGTGAATATTTCAAACATTGGTGCGAAAATCTCCTACTCCAATGACAATGAGCAGGATTTTATTCCCACTAACCTTCGTGTTGGTACGGCTTTTACCACGAGCTTAGATCCTTTGGATAGAAATACCTTGACCTTTGCTTTGGACCTGAATAAATTGATGGTGCCTACTCCTCCTCGCATCAATAGTCAGGGGGAAATCGTTGAAGGAACTGACCCGCGTGATATAACCGTACTGAGCGGTATCTTTGGTTCTTTTACCGATGCGCCCGATGGGTTTAGTGAAGAGTTGCAAGAGTTTACCATTTCTACGGGTCTGGAGTATTTTTATCACGATCAATTGGGAAATCCTGTCTTTGCGGCACGTGCGGGTTATTTCAATGAGCACGAAAACAAAGGGAATCGTAAATATTTTACCGTGGGGATTGGTGCATACTATCGCCAGTTTGGTTTAGATGTAGCTTATTTGATTCCTCAAGGACAGAGCAATAACAATCCCTTAGCTGAAACCGTCAGGTTTACTTTATCGCTTGCCTTCCCTGACAAAGATGATACGGGCGAAGTTGGAAGCTAAGACTCAATAATTTTTTGAGCGTACTCAAGCTAAATTCTAGGGTGATTTTAGCTTGGGTATTCTCTCATTAATCAAGTCATCAATCCCCCTATGACTTCTCCCGAGGAAAACCTCCTTAGCAATTTATCAGCATAAACTTCTTCATAAATGCGGAAAAGTGTTGCTAGATACAAAAAGATTCTATAAAATAAGAACTAATTCCTGTCTATTCCTCTTTGATAGAGAAATGGCAAATTAATCTTGGCTTTTTACCAAAAAGACAAAAGGTGTTCTTTTTCGGTTTTACGAAATTAAAGGATATGCACACAAGAAAAGCATCCATTTACCTTGGCCTGTGGATTATTTTATTCACCTTACCTTCTACTTGGGCACAAAATCACGCTCCCACGAGTATTGTTTTACAACAAGACACCAGCCGACGCCCCATTACCACCGCGGTTCCTTTTTTAGCAATTGCTCCAGATGCTCGTTCGGCGGGTCTAGGAGAAGCCGGAGTCGCTATTTCCTCCGATGCCAACGCGATTTATTGGAATCCTGCCAAATTAGTTTTTGCCGAAACGCCCTTTGAAATATCCTTCTCGTATGCCCCTTGGTTGAGAAATTTGGTAGATGATATGTTCCTGAGTTTCCTTTCTGCTTATTATCAATTAGATGATAAGCAAGCAGTGGGGATTTCTTTGCGCTACTTCAGTCTGGGTGATGTCGAGTTCACCAATATGTCTGGCAATATCATTGGTAATTTTCATCCACGTGAATTCGCCAGTACCCTGACTTACTCTCGCCAATTAGGACGAAACGTGGGCTTAGCCATCAGTGGACGCTTTATTTATTCTAATATTACGGGCAATCTAACCTTGGCTAATCAGCAATCCAGTAAAGCTGGCATCACAGGAGCGGCAGACATGGCTTTCTACTATAGAAAAAATAATTTAAAGATCGCAGGCAGACCTTCTCATTTATCTTTTGGAGTCAATATCTCCAACTTAGGTGCTAAGATTTCTTACTCCAATCGCAACGAACAAGATTTTATCCCTACCAATCTTCGTTTCGGTTCGGCCTTGATGACCAAGCTAGATCCCTTGGAAAGAAATAGCATCATGTTTACCGTGGATTTTAACAAATTGATGGTGCCTACCCCTTCTCGGATTGATAATTCAGGCACTGACCCCAGCGATCAAACGGTGCTGAGCGGTGTATTTGGTTCCTTTGCGGATGCGCCCAATGGTTTTCGTGAAGAACTGCAAGAGATCACGACCTCGATGGGGGTAGAATATATTTACCATAATTACGAGGGAGAAGACATTTTCGCGGCTCGCGTAGGTTATTTTAATGAGCACGAAAACAAAGGGAATCGCAAATACTTTACCGTAGGGGTAGGGCTTAGCTACCGCTTGGTAGGCTTTGACATGGCTTACCTCATTCCACAAAACCAAGCCGCTAATAACCCCTTGGCCGAAACCCTCCGCTTCACTTTGTCTCTGGGGGCAGACTCCTTCAAAAAGGTAGAAGACGAAGTACAGTGATCTTGTGTTGTAGTCGAGAGAACAGATCGTCCTTTTTTATTCGGAAAAAACAGATAAAGTATCCCTCAAGGTCAGTTATGGTTTTTTCTAGAAGTAGCTTTTCGCTAACTTTGGCTTTCACCATTTTTTTACTTTTATATGCTAGACCGAACCTCAGCCCCCTCCTACCAAGTAATTGATCAAATAAAAATCCCTCAGGTACAGACTTACCACCTTGATAATGGCTTGCCACTCCATGTACTCAATGCCGGTGAGCAACCCATTCTCCGCTTGGAAATTGTATTTGCGGCTGGTAATTACTTTGAAAGCCAGCCGGGTGCTTCTTTTTTCACGGTCAAAATGTTGGGTGAAGGCACTCGCCAACACACCTACCAAGAAATCATCGGTCATATTGACCGCTATGGAGCCTTTATTGATTTTAATCATGGGGTTGATCGTACCAGTATTAGTCTTTACACCCTGTCTAAACATCTAGAAAAACTAACGCCACTACTCATAGAACTGATTACTGAGCCTAGTTTTCCAGATAGAGAGATGCAAAATCTCAAGAATAATACACGGCAAAACTTGCGCATCAATCAGCAAAAAAATGGCTACGTGGCTTCTAGCACACTTCGTAAGTTACTCTTTGGTGAAGCCCACGCCTACGGTAGAAATCTCACGGAAACGATGATTCAAGCCATCGGTCAGGAACATCTGCAGGAGCACTTCCAGCATGGTTATTATCAGCAAAAATTTGACCTGATCTTGGTAGGAAAAGTTGATGAGACTACACTGAAAAAAATAAAAACGCATTGGGGAAGCCTAAAAATTCAAAATACTCATCCCTCACACGTTCAAAATGAGCTACCTCCTGTGCATACCCCAACTCAGCACACCATAGAAAAACCAGATAGCCTACAATCCTCGATCCGTATGGGATGCTTGCTCTTTGATAAAAGACATCCTGACTACAATCGCCTGTGTGTGCTCAATGAGATTTTCGGGGGATACTTTGGCTCTCGCCTCATGAAAAATATCCGCGAAGATAAGGGATATACTTATGGCATTTATTCTAATTTGGTTATGTTCCATCACCACGGTTATTGGATGATTAGTACCGATGTAAAAAGAGCTTTCACCCAACATACCATAGATGAGATTTTGAAAGAAGCAAACCGATTGAAAGAAGAACTCGTGGACGCCAAAGAGCTAGAAACCGTGAAAAATTATATGTTGGGATCATTTGCCAGTTCGCTGGGAACCCCATTTGATCTTGCTGACCTATTCAAGTCCATTTATTTTAATAATTTGGAATACAGTTTCTATGACCAATACCTCCAAACGATCAGAAATATAAGTGCGGAAGAAATTCTAGCGACGGCCGAGCAATACCTAAACACGGAGCAAATGCTACAAGTAGTGGTAGGAGGATTTTAACTTAACAATTTATTCTACAAAGAGCTTCTATTATAAAATCTATGAGTTTTTAATCATCTTATATTATGTACGAAACTTTAAAACCTTTTTTAGAAAAAGAATTACAAGAGATCAAAGATGCAGGTCTTTATAAATCCGAAAGAATTATTACCACTCCTCAAAGCGCGGCCATCCAGACCCAAGGAGGTCAGGAGGTGATTAACTTCTGCGCTAATAATTACTTGGGTTTAGCCGAGCATCCTCGGGTGATAAAAGCGGCACGACAAACTTTGGATGACCACGGCTTCGGGATGGCTTCGGTGCGTTTTATTTGTGGAACACAGGATATTCACAAGGAACTGGAGGAGAAGCTTTCCCAATTTTTGGGCACTGAGGATACGATTCTGTATGCTGCCGCTTTTGACGCAAACGGCGGTTTGTTCGAGCCTTTGTTTGACGCCGAAGATGCCATTATCTCTGACCAGTTGAACCACGCCTCTATCATCGATGGAGTGCGTCTCTGCAAAGCACGTCGCTTTCGCTATCAGCATAACGATATGAATGATCTGGAGGCCAAATTACAGGAGGCTCAGGATGCTCGTCATCGTGTAATCGTAACCGATGGTGTATTTTCTATGGATGGCACCATTGCACAATTAGATCGTATCTGCGATCTCGCTGACCAATACAAGGCACTGGTCATGATTGATGAGTGTCATGCCAGTGGCTTCTTGGGCAAAACCGGCAGAGGAACCCACGAATACAGAAACGTGGTCGGGCGTGTGGATATCATCACGGGGACATTAGGAAAAGCTTTGGGAGGAGCCTCGGGTGGCTTTACAGCGGCTAGAAAAGAAATCGTAGATATGCTTCGCCAACGCTCTCGTCCTTATTTATTCTCCAATACGGTAGCCCCTCCTATCGTGGGTGCTTCTATTGAAGTGCTCAATATGCTTTCTGAAACAACTGAATTGAGAGACAAATTAGAACATAACACTCGCTACTTCCGCCAAAAGATGACCGAAGCGGGCTTTGACATCAAACCGGGCGATCACCCCATCGTGCCGATTATGCTCTACGATGCTCCTTTGGCACAGCAAATGGCTGAAAAGCTTTTAGAAAAAGGCATTTATGTGATCGGTTTTTACTACCCCGTTGTTCCCAAAGGCCAAGCACGTATTCGTGTACAGCTTTCGGCTATTCACGAACAAGCGCATTTGGATCAAGCGATTGAAGCCTTTACCGAAGTTGGCCAAGAATTAGGCGTCTTGAAAGAAATGAGTGCCTAGTGTTTAGTGGTTCGTTGTTGGCTGTGCGTCCGTGTATGCCTAAAATCATGCCCGCAGCGAACCCCTATTTTTTTTCTAGCGCATTTCTTTATAAGCATTAATCAAGCCGTTGGTAGAGGCATCGTGGCTATTTACTTTTTCTTCTCCCTCGAGTTCGGGAAGTATTTTTTTAGCTAATTGCTTGCCTAGTTCTACGCCCCATTGATCAAAACTGAAGATATTCCAGATCACTCCTTGGACAAAAATTTTATGCTCATACATTGCCACCAAACTACCCAAGGTGCGAGGGGTTAGTTTTTTGAAAAGAATAGAATTGGTAGGTTTATTCCCTTGAAAAACCTTAAAAGCTTTGAGCTGCTCGATTTCTTCGGAGCTTTTGCCCGTGGCCTGCAACTCTGCGGTTACTTCTTCTTCATTTTTTCCCTTCATCAAAGCCTCGGTTTGGGCGAAGAAATTAGAAAGCAGTTTGGGATGATGGTCGCCAATAGGATTTTGGCTAATCGCGGGAGCCAGAAAATCGCAAGGGATTAATTTAGTACCCTGATGGATTAATTGGTAGAAAGCGTGTTGCCCGTTGGTACCTGGTTCTCCCCAGATGATAGGGCCTGTTTGGTAATCTACAACCCTCCCGCTACGATCTACATACTTGCCGTTGCTTTCCATATCTCCTTGCTGGAAATAGGCTGCAAAGCGATGCAAATACTGATCGTAGGGCAAGATAGCGTGGCTTTCAGCTCCAAAAAAATTATTATACCAAATTCCCAAAAGAGCCAAAATCACGGGCAGATTCTGCTCAAAATCTTCATTGAAGAAATGATTATCCATCGCGTAAGCCCCTTCTAGCAATTCTTCAAAATTTTCAAAGCCAATACTACAAGCAATCAATAAGCCAATCGCCGACCAAAGCGAATAACGGCCACCTACCCAATCCCAGAAGCCAAACATATTGGCCGGATCAATCCCAAAAGCCTCTACGCCTTTCTGATTGGTAGAGAGAGCCACAAAGTGCTTTTTAACCTGGCTTTCATCACCCGAAGTTTGCAAGAACCAGTCTTTGGCCGTATGCGCATTGGTCATGGTTTCTTGGGTCGTAAAACTCTTGGAAGCGATGATAAACAAGGTAGTTTCGGGATTGACTCGTTTGAGTACTTCGCTGATGTGCGTACCGTCTACGTTTGATACGAAATGAACCTGGAGATGCTCTTTTTGGTAAGGTTTTAAAGCTTCTGTCACCATGACGGGGCCCAGGTCGGAGCCACCAATCCCAATATTGACCAGATCCGTAATCGCTTGCCCCGTGTAGCCTTTCCATTCACCCGAAATAATTTTTTCTGAAAAAGCCTTCATTTGATCTAGCACGGCATTAATTTCTGGCATCACGTCCTGCCCGTCCACGTAGATAGGAGCCATCGCACGGTTACGTAGCGCGATATGAAGCACTGCTCGGTTTTCAGTTTCATTGATCGCTTGGCCGGAAAACATGGCGTGAATGGCTTCTTTGAGTTTGACTTCCTCGGCGAGTGCTTTGAGCGCGTTGACCGTTTCTTCGGTGATGATATTTTTAGAATAATCTAAGAGAATATCTTCAAAACGGAGCGAAAATTTCTGGAAGCGATCCAAATCTTGCTGGAAAAGTTCTAGCATAGATTGGTTTTGCATTTTGGGAAAATGTTCTGCGAGCTTTTGCCAAGCTTGAGTTTGGGTCGGATTGATTTTGGGCAACATAGGCGTTTCGTTTAGCAAGGGTCAGTAAACAGTTCGGTAATTTTTACTTTTGGTTCACGAATTTAGGTACCACAAGGATAAGAAAAATCTGGGAGGAAAGTAAGTTTGATGGAAAAGGATTCGGGGAAGAGTCTTGTTGGAGAAGACTTTTGTGGGAACAACCGGAAATGAAGTTGTCTGTAGTTTTGATTTGTCGGTGACAAATGCATATTTCGGGTTCTGAGGAAGCAGATTTTTGAGTAGCTCAAGCTCCAATGGAGCTTGAGCCGGCCAGCACGACGCCAGCTATTGAGGAAAGAATTTACGAAATCGAGTTCCGAAAGAGAAATTTTGCCCACAAAGATAAACTTTAGACAACTTCACAGCAAAAACGATCTACTCACAGGCGATCTTAGCAACTCGGCGAGCGTGTCTGCCCCCTTCGAACGCAGCTTCTAGAAAAGCTTTTACGATCTTTTCAGCCTCTTCCTTACTAATAAAACGTGCCGGAAGGGCAAGCACATTGGCATTATTGTGTTGACGAGCCAAAGCGGCCAGCTCTTCGTTCCACGCGATCGCGGCTCGGATGCCTTGGTGTTTATTAGCAGTGATGGCTACGCCGTTTCCACTGCCACAAACCAAAATGCCCAAGTCCTGTTCGTTTTTCTCTATTGCTTCGGCCAGAGGATGTACATAATCAGGATAATCTACGGAAACTTCGCTATCCGTGCCAAAATCTTTGGGTTCGTGACCTAAATGTGTTAATAGAGCCTTGAGGTGTTCTTTGTGTAGAAAACCAGCGTGGTCGGCTCCTAGTGCTATTTTCATGAGAATGTATTTTTGAATTTGAATGATTTAGGCCAGCTTGGCTTGATCTTTTTTCACGACACGTTTCACGATAGAGATGCTAATTTCATACAAACCCGTCAGTGGCATCGCGATGATTACTTGGCTCATGATATCAGGAGGCGTAATAATTGCCGAAACTACCAAAATGATCACAAAAGCGTGACGACGATATTGTCGCATGATCTCAGGCGTGAGAATGCCTACCTTCGCCAGAAAATAAGACACGAGTGGCAATTGAAACAAGACACCACAAGCTAAAACCAGCGCCGTCAAAGTGGACACAAAGTTGGTGAGGGTAATTTGGTTCACTACACCTAAGTTGTAATTAGCCAAGAAATTGATAGAAAGTGGTGCCACGATATAATAGCCGAAAAGCACCCCTGACAAAAACAGCAAGGACACGTAAAAAGTAGCTCCACGTGCGGCCTTGCGTTCGGTTTTATACAGCCCCGGTTTAACAAAACGCCAAATCTCCCAAAATGCATAAGGAAAGGCACAAACCAAACCAATGACCACCGAGGAAGTGATGTGCATGAAAAACTGCCCTCCCAGATGGATATTAATCAGCTTTAAATCCTGACCAATGCATAAGGCCGGGGAGCTCAACCGTTCGGCTAAGGCACACAACTGCTGATACGTCCAAAAATCAGCCTTGCTTGGCCCTAAAATTACAACGCCAAAAATGAATTTGCTATTAGAAAAAGCAATAATCGTAAGGACAATGATGGCTAAAACGCTACGAATCAAGTGCCAACGCAATTCTTCGAGATGATCCAAGAAAGACATTTCTGCTTCTTGTCCTTCTTCCGCTTTCACCTTTTTGTCTAAATCTTCATTCGTTAATTGATCTAGGGCCATACCGATGGGAGGTTATTGTCTATGAATAAAAAGATCACCAGCTAAGTAAGCATTTTAGTTTATAACTCTGAATGAACACGTTGAGTTCTAGGTACAAAACTGGTAATTAAATACCTATTTTTAGACTTTGAACAAGGGGAAGGTATTCATCCATTCGTTTACTTCTTGTCTCACCGCTTGGATTTTTGCCTCGTTTTCAGCATTACTGAGCACCGTGTCTATATAATCTACGATTCGCGACATATCGGCTGTTTCCAAGCCTCTGGTGGTAATAGCGGGCGTACCCAAGCGCATGCCAGAAGTAACAAAGGGGGACTTATCATCGAAAGGCACCATATTTTTGTTGATGGTAATGTCGGCTTCGCCTAATGCTTTTTCGGCAATCTTTCCGGTGAGGCCTTTAGATCGTAGGTCGATGAGCATCAAATGATTATCGGTTCCTTCTGAGATAATATCATAACCTTTTTTCAAGAAAGCCTGCGCCATTGCTTGAGCATTTTCCTTTACTTGGATGGTATAGCGTTGGAAATCATCCGAGAGGGCTTCCCCGTAAGCCACGGCTTTGGCAGCGATGATATGCTCCAAGGGGCCTCCTTGTGTACCCGGGAAAACACCTCCATCTAGCAGAGAAGACATCATTTTGATTTGCCCCTTGGGAGTTTTCAAGCCCATAGGATTTTCAAAATCATGGCGAAGCATGATCATGCCACCTCTCGGTCCTCTTAGCGTTTTGTGGGTGGTCGTAGTTACGATATGGCAATACTCGAGGGGATCATTGAGCAATTTCTTGGCAATCAAACCCGAGGGATGCGAAATATCAGCCAACAACAAGGCACCGACTTGATCGGCGATTTCGCGAAGTTTTTGATAATCCCAATCTCGGGAATAGGCTGAGGCTCCACAGATGATGAGCTGCGGTTTTTCTTGTTGGGCTTTGGCTTCTACTTTATTCCAGTCGATCAGTCCGGTTTCTTTCTCGACTCCATAGAAAGAGGGTTGGTACAATTTACCAGAAAAATTTACCGTAGAACCGTGGGTCAAATGCCCTCCGTGGGCAAGGTCAAAGCCTAAGATTTTATCTCCTGGATTGAGTATAGCCAGCATCACGGCCGCATTGGCTTGTGCACCCGAGTGAGGTTGTACATTAACCCAAGTAGCACCAAATAATGCTTTGGCTCGGTCAATGGCTAACTGCTCTATTTGATCCACCACTTCGCATCCTCCGTAGTATCTCTTGCCCGGTAGCCCTTCGGCGTATTTGTTGGTCAGTACCGTGCCCGCCGTTTTCATGACTTGTTCTGAGGCATAATTTTCGGAAGCGATGAGCTCGATGCCTCTTTTTTGCCTTTCCTCTTCTTGGCGAATTAACTCTAGTACTTCAATATCTTTCAGGGTAATGTCTGTAGTCTCGATCATAGGTATTTAGCTAAATTTATAAATTCAAAGATAATCAAAATCCACGAATAGCGGTGTATGCGTGAAGTTGAGAACTTATAAAATATAATCCAGTAATAAAAGCCTTTGTTTTGAAGTTTATCATTTGACCCGCTTCAAACGAAAATCCTAAGAACTATGATTGCTAGCATTTACGGCTTGGAGTTTTTCTTCCAGAGCTTGAATCTCGAGCAAATAGACTTTTTCTTTGCGAGCCATTTCGGCCTGAGCGAGCTCTAACTCCTCGAGGTGTTCGCGGGTTTGCAGTTCTTTGGTTTGGAGCTGGCTGGACATTTGGCGAGCTTCTTCTAGTAGTTGCTTGGTGCGCGTATTTACCTTATTATTGGCGATAATAGCTCCTATATTTTCACTTAATTTTTGCAGAAAAGAGATTTTATAATCGGGGACATCCTCTAAGAAAGCAAGCTCAATGGCCCCTTCGGTATGTTCCTGAAAACTGATGGGAACGACCACAAGCGCGCGTGGTGACATGTTACCCAAACCACTTCTGATTTTAATGTAAGTCTCGGGGATTTCTCTGAGGTGCTTGAGTTGATTATCGGCAATACACTGTCCAATCAGCCCCTCACCTAATTTGAATTTACTGCTTTCATGTTGCTCTTTGGTATAAGCAAAACAGGAGGCGAGTGCGATCTCGGTTTCTCCTTCCCAATCTTCATTCACCAAGTAAAGTCCTCCTTGATTGGCTTCTACATACTTGACAATACCCGAGAGGAGCACGTGATAGATGCGTTCTTCGTCTGCGCTGGCACGGAGCAAATTGGCGAAACGAGCCAGACCTTTAGCTTCCCAGCTTCTTCTTTGATCTTCTTGCCGAGATTTTTCTACTTCTTCCAGAGACTGTTTAAGATGAATTTCTCGTTCGTTTAATTGCTGATTTTTTTCTTTGGCCTCTGCCAAAAGACGATCGGTACGGATTTCGTATTGGTAATTGAGCCTCCTCAAAAAAAAGAGGGCAATCAACAAGACCACGAGCATCAACACGATATCTTCATAAATAACCCCGTAAGATACCGTCTCAAAACCCCTATCTTGGATATGAATTTGCAAATAATCGTGTGCCCAATCGTATCCCCAGATTCCGACCAGTAAGGTGACTAAAAGCGCAACAATCAGGTAAGGAAGCTCCTGACTCGTGAAAAGCACCAAAGGAATTACCACCATACTAATAATGAGCATTCTAGGAGAGATATAGTGTGCTAATCCGATTTTATCAGGATTGCCCAGCTTGATGCTAAGATTAAGAGCGAGCGTGCTTAGGGGAGGAACTAGACTAATAATCAGCCGAGAAAACACATTGAAGCCCAAATGATTTAAGAGAGGGATAGAAGAACTGAAAATAAGCAGCGTTAACATAGAAAAAACAGCCTTATCTTCATACGAGAAGGCGTCTAACACCGCGTAAAAGAAAGCGATGAACGCAATGACTATACTCACCTGATTAGAAAGCTTGACCCGCTGTTGAAAACGATAGCGCATCGAGTCTTTCAGACCAATGTCAGATAGTTGTTGCCATATTTGATGTATTTTTTTCATGCAAATGCTTAAAATAATCCTCGATTTAGGCTACAAACTTTATTCAATTTTTTATCAGAAGGATTGATATTTAGACGAGTAGTGTATTTTTTCTGATTAAGAGCTAGTTGATAGACTTTTATTTAACTGATTGCAGATGAATAGGTTTCAAATCACTATTCGTTTGCAAATATTATTTTGTGGTTTTAGGTCAGCATTTGGTATTCGGCCTTTCTGATACATCCTTGTGTCATCGTTCCCTGGATTTGGTTGGTGTATTCAAAACGAAAAAAAAAGGATAACCCTTCTTTAAAAAAGGTTATCCTCTGGCACTGATGCCTTCCTTGGCTATTTTACATTATTTATTCCCTTCCTCTTCCGAGTCCGTTTACTTCACCTTGTATACGTTATTTGCTCGCTCTACATCGGCCATTCTCTGGCTCGGATCAATTTCTATTTGGGAAATTTCTGCACTAGGGCGATTGATTTCTAGTTCATATTCAGGATAGACCCAAGGCCAATCTGGCTTGACAATCCGCTCTACTGCTTGATCCTGATGGGGCTTCTCTCCTCGCATGATGCGCAGTGGGATGTAATACAATTCTTGGGTTCCATCCTGATAAGTTACCATCACCTCCAAGGGCATGGGCATTTTTCCCACTCTTTCTAGGGTAACGAGTGCTTGTTTTTTCTTACCTTCCACTTTTGCAATACCATAGTCAATGGTATGGGTAGTTTGTACAAAATACTCTTTGTACCAATCTAATTCCAATCCAGAGACTTTTTCCATGACCCTAAAAAAATCATTGGCATTGGGGTGTTTGAATTTCCAAGTATCAAAATAGCGAAGCATGCCCTTGGCTAGGTTTTCTTCTCCGATCACGTATCCTAATTGCGCCAGCAGAACGGCACCCTTCGAGTAAGCGGCTGTACCGTAGGCGGCATTCGTGTTAAAATGGTCAGCGTGCGTACTCAAAGGCTCTTCTAGTCCTCGCTCTGCGATGGCAAAATAGCCCCGGTAATTTCCCTGTACCGGGTCGCCTTCTCTCTCAAACAAGTGCGCCATCGTCAAGGCACTGGCGTAGGTCGTGAATCCCTCATCCATCCAGGCATATAAGCTTTCATTCGAGGCTAACACGCCTTGGAACCAGCTATGAATTAGCTCGTGTACCGTAACGCCTACGAAACTTCCCAGCGAGCGATCTCCAGTTACCAGCGTAGCCATGGGGTATTCCATTCCCCCGTCGCCACCTTGTACCACGGAGTATTTTTCATAAGGATATTTACCAAAATTTTTGCTCATAAATTGGAAAGCCTTGACGATATAGCTTTGCCCCTCTTTCCAGCTTTTAGCATAGCCTTTATCGTCCTGATAGAAAAAATGCAAGGCCGGTCCCTCTGGAACCTGTACGATATCGTGGGTGTAATCAGGGTCTGCCGCCCACATGAAATCGTGTACTTGATCCGCTTTAAAGTGCCAAGTCAATTTGGGTGAATTGGGTCGTTTGATAGCTTGCTCAGCAGGATAGCCGTGCCCGATTTGTTCAGGGTTTTGCAGATAACCCGTAGAAGCCACTACGTACGAGGAATCTATTTTGATTTTGACATCAAAGCTCCCCCATACGCCGTGGAACTCACGTGCGATATAGGGATTGGCGTGCCAGCCTTGGTAATCATATTCGCATATTTTGGGATACCATTGCGACATGGAGTAGGCAATACCTTCACGGCTGTTCCTCCCAGAACGGCGAATCTGAATCGGCACTTGCCCCTCGAACTCCATTTTAAAGACAGTTGATTGTTGGGGAAGAATAGGCTCAGCCAATTTGACCTCCAAGATCGTTCCCACTACCTTGTATGCTAATGATTTGCCATCCTGAGAGAGGGCTTTGATTTTTTGGTAGCCCACCTCTTCGGGACTTAGTTTGGAAATCCGATCTCCTACTCGGCGGTCAGGATCGGGCAGATTCAACGATCTGACATCCATCATGCTTCCCGGCTGAAAAGCATTGAAATATAAATGATAGAAAACCCGCTCGAGCGTATCTGGGGAGTTATTGTAATACGTCAGTTCTTGATTTCCTGTAAATTGATGGCTCTTCACATCTAGGCCGATCTCCATCTGGTAAGCAACTTTTTGCTGCCAACGCTCAGCTGTTTGCGCGTTGAGTGCTTGGGTAAATAAGAATAAGATCAGACAAACAGCCCAACTTCCATATAAAATCCGGTTTTTCATGTAGTTTAAGGGTTTAAAAATAAGATCAAAAACAGGCTCAAGTTTAGGTATTTTTTTTTAGAATCACAGGGTAAACCTCAGACTTGCCTTTTTTTAAAAAAAACACGAAGGCTCAAAAAAAAGCCGGACAAGGCGTCCGGCTTCTAGGTGAGCATAGCTGATCAGGGGAACTTGCTGGTCATACTTCTTCTCCTCGGCATTAGAAATGAAGCCATTTGGATAATTTCAGGTTGCTTTCTGCCGCCCAGCGACGGATAATCTCCTGAGCCTTGAGCGTAGGAAAAGCATTATACTTGCCTCGTGCCTGTACAATTTGGAAATTTTTATCCATCTCGATCGTTACCAGTCTTTGTGTCCCTTGAAAAATATCCTTCTGGGTCAAAGACCAGATAGAGCAATTGCCTTTCGTACAAGCATAAGCATAGCCTGCCACACAGTGCTTCATCGCTTGCCCTTCTATTCCCAGCTCATCTACGGTCAAGAGCTGACGAATCTGGTAAATACGTTCGTCGTATTTGCCCTGATGTTCTACCAACTCGAAATCCATCACATCCGCTGGTAGCCAGGTAATTCCCTGCAATTGATGGCGTTCACGGTTCAGGATACGGTGCCATTCTTCCACTTGACGAAGCAAAGCGGTTAGCGTACGCCCCTTCATGCTGAAATCTGGTTGGGGTGGCACGACTTCCTCGATTTGTCCACGTCCTAAAACCACTCTTCTACGCAAAAACTTTTGATAACGAATATAATCCACGAGAGGATTGATTTGCGCGTAGTCCATCGCGGTTTGATTCGCTAAGAACTGTAAGAAAGTAGCCCAGAACTCTTCGTGCTCCAGTCTTCTACCCAAGCGAGTAGCATTTACGTGGCTTACCAAGTTTTTACTTCCACCCATACCCATGATCTGGCCGTAGCGGAAAGCTTCTACGATGCTATAATCCGCGGGAGCTTTGAGAAAATGGTGCGCCATTTTTTTGGTCAAGGGCACCGGCAAATGCTCCGCCTTGCGAATATTCCCCCCACGACCAATGTGAATAAACCAAGCTGCTTCCGTAGTTTTATTTTTGTAAAAAGCCTCATCCAAAAAGACAGGGACTTCGTAACGAGCCAGCAAGAATCTCAATAAATGAGAAAACTGACGGTTGCGGTTACGGCTACGAGGACTCCACTCGGATAAAGGGCGAATAAATTTTTCTCCATAAAGAGATAAAGTATACAACCCGTTTACAATGTCCGCGTCTTCTAGCAAGCTCTCTCCCTTCTGCTCAACCAGACGCTGGAGCAATTGATAGAAATTATTTTTCTGTTCAGCATCCGCATTGATATCGCCAGCTCCTTGTAGAATTTGGGCAATTTTCTCGTGGCCCGATCCTTCCGGAAGCCGATCATAGGGCATTTCTCCCTCCCAAAAAGCCTGAAGTTGATAGGCGGTCTTTTTATATACTTTCTTGCTATCTCTCAGGCTCTGCAAAAGCACTTGCTGACGTTCTTTTTCTTTTATTTTTTTAATTTTTAATTTAGACGACTTTCCCATTGTTTTTTCAGTGAAAACAAGTGAAAAAGGTGAGCCCAAGGAAAGCACCCAAACTTACCTTTCCTAACTTGTTTAGTTATTGAGATATTCAGAGATTTTTAATTGACAGTCAGATACCCATCGTTTGAGGATATTCATTTCCTCTTTGTGAGGGCGACGATTGTTTTTGCCCAATGCCTGCTGAATTTCCAGATTTTGGTCTAGTTCAATCGTGAGCAGGCGGATTTCCTGCCCTTCTTCATTGCTCATCTTCAAAGACCAGATAGAGCATTCACCTTGCACACAATTGCTCACATAACTTGCCACACAGTGTCGCATTTTACTGCCTTCTTGCTCCAGCTCGTGGCTAGTGAGTAATTGTTGAACTCGGTAGGTGCGGACTCCTGTCTCAGTTTCTACCTCGTAGATCGCATTTCCAATCTCGTAAGGACGCCATTGAATATGCAGATTACCCAGACGATCAATTCTTTTGGAAATAGCTCTCCAGATAGAATTGAGGGTACGTCCTTTGACGCTGAAGTCAGGATTTTCTGCTGGTAGCTCTATAAAATAGCCATCCAAGTACTTAGAAATACCAAACTTCTGGCTTTGGATGTACTCAATGACCGGATTGATCTGTATATAATCCTCACAATCGCTATTGATCAAAAAGTGAATCACTGATTCCCAAAAAGCATTATGCACAAGGCTTTCACCCAAGCGGCTGGAAACAACTGCCTTGGCCAGTTTCTTGGAACCGCCCATTCCTAGCACTTGCCCACGGCGAAAAGCCTCAATTAGCTGATAATGAGAAGGGCTTTGCAAGAAATGATGCGCCATCTTTTTGGTCATCGGAATGGGTAAATTCCGAGCCTTGCGAATGTTCTTGCCTTGTCCAATCTCGATAAACCAAAGCTGCTCTGCATCTGAGCCTTCGTACCATACCTTATCTAAGAAGGTCGGCACGGCATATTGGGCTAACAAATGCCTGCTTAGAGTAGCTAATAATCGTTCAACTTTACGCCCTCGGGGCTTCCAGCTATCAATATCTCTGATCCAGAAGGCTTTGAAGCGAGCAATGTTCTTTAGAATACGGATGGCTTTTCCATCTGCCACGACCTGCTGTGCTTTGTTTTGCATCAAAGCAATGATGATCCTGATAAAAGCCTTGCGGTTCGGTTTGTATTTATTACAACCCTCAACCTCTAGGGGCCATTCGTATTCCAAAATATAAGCTAATTCTCGCCAGCCCGAATTAGGTTGTAAGCGATAATAGGGTACTTTTCCCTGTAAAATTTGATTCAACAGCCGAAAATCATTCTTATGCTTGTGCTTTGCTTTTTGTAAGACTTCTTGCCAAGCTTTTTCTTTAAGTCTTTCTTTTCGCTTTTTACGCTGTAATTTGGATAATTTCTTCATGGTTCCAAGCTTGTTTTTTTGTGTGCAGACATAGCAATCCTGTGCAAAACCGGGTATACTTTTTTTTGAGAAAAGGCTCCGAGCGGTTTTGAGCTAGCTTATGTCTTGTTAGGACAATAGAAAATCACCCTATCTTTGAGATAGGTCAGCAAGCAGCACCCTAAGCGCCATCCAAAAAAGAGTACTGGTCTTTGGTTTTCTGCTAACAGAGCGGCAAAAGACCGTCTCGTTTTCATCCGGCTCGGCTGAAAAACGGCGAATTACAAATTGCGAATTACAGATTATAAGAATCTGGTTGTCAGAAGCTAACCTAGGTTTAACCTAGCTTTTTGTCAATGATTTTCACCATTTCGTCAAAGCCCTGAGTAGAATTAAGCATACCAAATACTTGTTTGCCCCGATAAGTCATGAGGATCATTTGTCCTGTTTCTTGATGAGGCGCAATGGCATTTTCAATCCCCAATGCCTTGGCTAGTAGTTCAGATTGATGCTTGGTGCTACTATTGGTGGCATCTAATGTAACAAAGAGTACCTCCTGACCATCAAAGCGATTCTTGAGATCTTCGTAAGTCTCGCTCAGCAGATGGCTTTCGCTACACCAATCGGCGTAAATGTTGACAGCAATGACTTTGGTGGCCGTATGCCTACGAGTTTGAGGTTTGTTAAAGAGCGTGATCATCATCTAGTTTGTGTTAGTCGTATACAAGCATTCAGGAGCAAAAAGCATCCTGTTTGATCGTAGATGCCGAAGCATCGGATGAAGGCTCAGTCAGCATTATCAAACGATAAGATTGATCGTGGAACTGAGTTTGAGAGTCGGATTTGGCTTTACACAAGAAACCTCAATTGGAGGTGGGTTTCGGGAGATGACTTAGATCTGTGTTAGATGTAAGGGGTAGATTTTGGATTTTCCTTTTCTTCTGACACACCCGAAACCCCAAATACCATCAAAGCTCATCTCCGTACCAAGGATTAGAGTTTGTTTGAATGGGCGGTGGTGTTGTTCAAAGCGTCTCATTAGAAAAGTGATTTGAAGGTTTGTATTAACTACTCCGCAAATGTACAAAGATTTGTTGCACAAAAGCAAATAAAATGAGGGTACAGAGGGATTTTGTATTTAGACTAATTACAACTTAATCCTATCTACAAAATTAGTAAGAAGTGAGTATAAAAAAGAGTCACGAATGACAGTAAAGAAAGTTGCTTGGTTTTTTAATTAAAAGCTTATTATCAGGTAAATAATAGTATCTGATTGCTCAATAGCTTTCTTTTTCATTGGGAAAGGTCTTTCCACGTACATCTTTTACATAATTTTGGATCGCATCGGTCATGACTTGATGAATATCAGCATAACGTCTTAAAAATCTTGGATTGAAATCTTGGTTAATGCCCAGCATATCGTGTAAAACAAGAATTTGCCCGTCCACATCAGAGCCCGCTCCAATGCCAATGATCGGAATATCCACGGTTTCGGCTACCTTTTTGGCGAGTTTGGCAGGAATTTTTTCTAAAACAATCCCAAAACAACCACAATCTTCTAGCATCTGGGCATCTTCAATCAAGCGAGCTGCTTCCTGTTCTTCTCTGGCTCTCACCACGTAAGTTCCAAACTTGTAAATAGACTGTGGAGTTAGCCCCAAATGCCCCATTACGGGTACTCCCGAGCTAAGTACGCGAATGACTGACTCTTTGATTTCTCGTCCCCCTTCCATTTTGATGGCGTGCGCACCAGACTCTTTCATAATACGAATGGTAGAACGCAAAGCCTCCGAAGAATTACCCTGATAGGCTCCAAAGGGCAAATCTACCACGACCAAGGCTCGCCTTACTGCTCTAACCACGGAAGAAGCATGGTAGATCATATGGTCCAAAGTGATGGGCAGGGTAGTTTCGTGACCAGCCATGACATTAGAAGCGGAATCTCCTACCAAAATCGCATCTATTCCAGCTCCGTCTACAATTTTAGCCAGAGAAAAATCATAAGCGGTGAGCATAGAGATTTTCTCTCCTCGCCCTTTCATCTCTTGGAGCGTATGGGTGGTCACTCTTTTTAATTCGGAAGCATAGTTTGACATATTCTTAATATTAGTCTTCAAAAATTAAGTATGCTCAACGATGAAGGGATGAGCCTTCTGTAAATTTATAGATAAAAACGAATTAAAAAAATGGAGAGGTACTTTAAGAGAGGGTTCGAATTACGTACGAATGGTTGGGCATTCCTTTTTTTTAAACCTAGCAGGTCTTTCCAACCTGCTAGGTTTTGAAGGTTAAGCTTTGGTTTCTTCTAAAAAAGGATAATCTGTGTAGCCTTTCTCGCCGGGCGTGTAGAAAGTACTTTGATCTGGATCATTGAGTGAAGCATCTTGCTTCATTCGGGTTACTAAGTCTGGGTTGGCTAGAAAAGGACGCCCGAAAGCCACCAAATGTCCCAGACCTTCTTGCAAATGTTTTTCGGCTTTCTCCTTATCATACCCCCCCGAGATGATAATATTACCGCCGAAAGCATCTCGGACCGTTTCTTTGATCTGCTGGGGAACTTCGGGCGCACCCATGGTAGAGTGGTCAACTAAATGGACATAGACGACGCCTAGTTTTCCTAGTTCTTCGGCCAAGTAGCGATAAGTTTCGTCGGTTCCTTCATAGGGAAGTACATCATTGTAAGCTCCATAAGGAGAAAGACGAATGCCTACTTTGTCTTTGCCAATGGCTTCGGCTACCTTTTGGGTGGCTTCCAAGGCAAAACGACAGCGATTTTCTACAGAACCCCCGTACTCGTCGGTTCTTTCATTAGATTTAGGGTAGATAAATTGCTCAATTAAATAACCATTCGCTCCGTGCATTTCTACTCCATCGAAGCCGGCCTCGATGGCATACTTAGCCGATTGCACATATTCCCCAATGGCTTCTTGAATCTGAGCCGTAGTCATGGCCGTGGGGGTGGGAATTTCCTGTTCTCCCTCTTGATCTGTGTACATTTTAGTGTTGGCGGGGGCGATCGCCGAGGGGGCGAGTACTTGGGCATCAGCGGGCATATTCAGAGGGTGAGAAACGCGCCCAGTGTGCATAATCTGCAAAAAGATTTTACTTCCACCCTTGTGCACTGCCTCAGTAACTGGTTTCCACGCTTCCATCTGCGCTTGATTATACATCCCAGGAATGCGCGGATAGCCTACGCCGTTGGGGGAGGGGGCAGTACCTTCGGTAATAATCAGCCCTGCTTCGGCTCTCTGCCCATAATAAGTCGCCATAATATCGGTGGGAACATGGTCAGCGGTAGCACGGCTTCGGGTCAAGGGAGCCATGACCACTTTATTTTTCAGTTCTAAGTTACCTAAATGAAAAGACTCGAATAAATTTTTGGAGGAATTACTCATGTGATTTAGTGATTAAAAAATGGTGATAATTGGATCATTACCATTCCATAATTGCAAAAACTAAGAAAAAGTTTGGCAATAAAATGTTTTTCTCGGAGGGAGCCGTATTTCTATTGGTTAAGAAATTGATTCTCAAATGTCCTCAATTTTAAAAACTTCTTAAATCCTCTGGAAAAAGCAACGTACACGCGGGCTGAGGCGTAAAGATTTAGTACTTTTGCAAAGCTAAAACCAATAATACCTTGGAATACTCACACCATCAGCCTAATCACAAAAACTTATACGAGCTTTATCGTCAGGATATTCGCTCTACTTTGGAACTGAGTTACCCCATCGTGGTTGCCCAGATTGGCCTCGTGATGATGGGAGTAACTGATAATCTCATGGTGGGAGGCTTGGGTGCTTCTCCCTTGGCCGCCGCGGGGATTGCGAATGCCATTTTCTTTTTCGTGGCGGTAGTGGGGATCGGGGTACTTTCTATCGTATCTCCTTTGGTAGCGGCGGCACGTAGCCAGCAAAACTACGAGCGATGCAGTTTGCTCCTGACCAATTCTATTCGGATTGCCACTTGGGTTGCTTTATTCTCAATCGGCCTTATTTTTTTGGCGAGTTACCACTTTTATTTATTCAAACAAGAGCCAGAGGTAGAGGCGCTCACGATTCGTTACTTGAATCTATTGGGAATCTCAGTATGGCCTATGTTTATTTTTTTGGCGGTAAAAAGCTTCAGTGATGGCCTTTCTCTTACCAAGCCTGCGATGCACGTTACTTTCGTGTGTTTTTTTCTAAATATTTTGCTCAATTGGGTATTAATTTATGGGAAATGGGGTCTGCCCGCTTTGGGCTTAGAAGGGGCTGGTATCGCCACCTTGTTATCCCGTGTATTGATGGCCGTGGGCGTGGTGTTGTATGTATTCAAATCCAATAAAATTCGTGCTTATTTGCCAAATTTTTCGCTGAAAAATTACCACAAAGAAATTAGCTATAAAATTCTCCAACTGGGTTTGCCCGCTGGTATGCAATACGTATTTGAAGTAGGAGCTTTTGCGGGAGCTTCTATCATGATTGGGTGGCTAGGTACAAACCAATTGGCTGCTCATCAGATTGGAATCAATTTAGCCTCAGTTACCTATATGATCGCGGCGGGTTTTGCGGCAGCGGGTTCTATCAAGGTGGGAGATGCCTGGGGAGAGCGCAGCCGAGAAAAAGTATTGCGTTTTGGCACGACGGCCATCATTTTGACAGGTGCTTTTATGAGCCTAAGCTGTCTGATTTTTATCACGGGTAATGAGTTTCTAGTGCATTTGTATATAGACGAAGGTGAGGTCGTACAGATCGCGGCGAGCCTTCTGATAATTGCAGGTTTTTTTCAACTATCAGATGGCGTTCAGTGTGTGGCTCTGGGGGCTTTGCGCGGTTTGGAAGATGTGAATATTCCCACGATTATCACGCTTTTTGCCTACTGGGTGGTCGGTTTGCCTCTGGGCTATTATCTGGCTTTTAATCTGAAGATGGACGTAGACGGGGTGTGGTTTGGACTCTCCGCTGGACTCACGATCTCCGCCATTTTTCAAACCAGTCGTTTTTATTTACTGACTCGCCAGAAGAAGTTTGCTAAAAAACAGGCGAAGGGAGATCGTCAACAAGCAAAAATAGAAATCTTGTAAGGGCTGAGCTAAGCAATCGTTTAGGTTCTGAACCCAATCGTATAGGTCGAGAACCCAAAAATATCCGTCCAGAACCCAATCATTTAGGTCGAGAACCTAAAAATATCCGTCCAGAACCCAATCGTATAGGTCGAGAGCCCAAAAATATCCGTCCAGAACCTAATCATTTAGGTCAAGAACCTAAAAGTTTCTATCTGGAACCTAAATGCTCTGGTTCTCTTGGTAGCGATTATTGCACTGGAGCCAAGACACTACACTTTTTTGGCTTTGTATCCCGTCTGATCTTCCCAATTCTCGATGATTTGTTTGCAAAGAGCAGCGTTGACTTCGGCTCCGTAGCAAATCCGGCTCATCTCCTCCGCTAAGCTAAACATAGCTCCCAAGCCCGCGTAGGTATCTACCACGATTTCTTGTTCACGAGAGAAGGCTTCTAACAAATGTTTGAGATAATCACGGGTTTTACTGCCTTTGAGATCGGAGCTATCTATTTTCCAAATGTCCAATACTTGCGGATTGATATTTTTTTTGGAAAAAAGTGCCGTATAAACCCAGGCTCCCAAACCAGATTCACTCTTTTTGAGGTTCAATTGGGCGGCCATAGACCATTTGTAGGGCATTCGGGTAAGCCGCAAAAAGTGTTGTAGTTGCTCCAAAGGAGGCGTAACGGCCACCACTTCGGCCTTTTGGATCATCCAATCCATTTTCCAGTTTGGGTTTTGGTCGGAGGCAGTTACTTCGCTGATTACGGGTGGATTGCAGAAAATGAGCGCCGATAATTCGGGTAATTTCCCATAAAAGGCCGGGCTACTCCCGTCGCCACAGAACAGATAATGACTCCCCATTTGCCACCACTCGCCGGGCTTGACTTGGCGCATTTCACGCTCAATGCGTTCCTGCTCTTCGCGTTCTTTGGCGTTTTTTTTATCTTGAAAGTAAGCGGCCGTGCGCTCGGCTTCTTCTTTACTACTGCTTCGCTTGAGCTGGAGGGCATCTTTGTAAGCTTCCAAGACATTTTGCTTGGTGAGCACTTTCAGTTCACGGAGGTTATTTAAGAACCACTCTTTGAGGTTAATATGCTCATCCTGAATCACATCATTCAAGACATTGTATTCGTAGAGCGTGATTTGTTCGTCTAGATTGTCTAAGCTCGTCTCGATGGTGCGGATAAGTTCTTGGTAATTTTCGGCCAATTGGCGACTTCCTTTGAGAATATCCTGAGCAATCTCTTGGCGCAATTTGATAAAATCAAAGAGGCTGTAGACGTTTGCGTTTTCAGTTTTGATCTCCCGAATGGCCTGCGAAATCTCGATGACTTGATTTTTGGAAAGCTCATTTTTGATAATCAAGTCGTGCAACCAGAGCCAATCGGACTGCGGACAACGGTGAATTTCTTCTAATTTATAGACCTCATCCAAAACGGGCGCTCCTTCGGGCAGTTGGGTATGGATAAATTGGAATACTTCACTGGCATTCATATAGCGGCGCACGGTGGTTTCGCTCACGCCCAGTCGCTTGGCGTACTCAGCCACGGAGTAGCCATTTTGGTCTTTTTGGACCACTTTGAGGGCATTCAGGCCGATTTCCAAAGGCTTACTTTCGCTCTGAATATTTCCCAAAACCAATTGAATCAAAGCCTCACGGTCGGGTAATTCTCGAATCACACAGGGCAGTTCTAAGTAACCCAAGGACTTGGCAGCCTTGTAGCGATGCTCTCCCTCTACGATCTGATAACCTTGACTATAAGGACGCACCACGATGGGGTGAGAGCTATCAAAGCCGTCGTTCGCAATAAGGGTTTTGAGTTGTTGGATACGCTCGTTATTGGGGCCAAGGGGACGGTTATCAGGGTGAGGGCTGAGTTTGCTCACGGGCAGCATTACTACTTTAGATTCTTTGATCTTGAGATCACCCGAATTGATATTCCAAGCTAGGCTGGCTTCTGACTCATTGGCTTGCTTAGTCATTGTGTAATTATTTTAAGCAAATGATTATATTTTTACCAAACAAAGATAAATAAAAAACTCGGAAGATGGTAAGTTTTGAAGATGAGAAGATCACAAGATTTAATTTTCTAGCATTTTGTCTCGATGATTTTCCAAAGATTTCGTAATAAAAGAAGTTCCATGGTTCCATGCTTAGTTGAAATATGAAAACGCTTACTTCATTTCAGGAGCTTATCCAAGACCGACCACTGGATGCGCCACCGCTCAGTTTGGCAGGCATTCGTGATACGGGACTTACCGAAAAAGAGGCCAAAGCCCATCTTGCCCGTGCGGTTCAGTTTGAGATTCGAGAATCAGAATCTCTCAAAGATTACTTTGATAATCCACAGGTAGAGCATGTATTAGAATACGTACTTTTGGCTGGATTTTCGGCAGATGAGGCGAGTCTGATCCTCAAAAAGCTCGGAAAAAAGTACAAAATTGAGGGTACTTATCGCCTCTTCAAATATACAGACGCGGTACGAAACGAAGAAAATCTGCTGGCACTTCGCTATTTGGGGGCGGCTTGGTTGAAGTATTTGGTGGTGGAGGAAGGAGAGGTATAATTAGCCTTAAATTCTAACTTAGTTACCCCTTATCATAGCCCAACAAGACTATGAGTTATATTTTATAAATCTTCAGATTAGCTTTTGGTACTTCCAAACTACTTTTTACTGGTGTTTGCATCGTCTGATCTCAGTCGACATTTACCTTAAGATTCCTAAAATAAATAAGCTCGACCGAAAATTCAGCCGAGCTTATATGTGATCCTAATGTTTGTTTTTAAGATAGTGTATATTTTCCTTCTTGAATAAGAAGGCTCGCCAAACGACGACGAGCTTCTTTGGCATTAAAAGGCTGGGTGCGCGTATATTGCGTCAAGCCCTTCATCAAGCCTTGGTAGGCATCACCTTCGGCAAAGGCATTGATGGCATTTTTTCCTTTCGTGTAGATTTTATCGGCAGCTTCGTGTAAGTAAATTCTTGTCAAATCAATCGGATGCTGATTGGCAGCTTCGCCCTTTTGGCTGACCAACTTCTCGGTGCGCAATACCGCAGATTCCGCCGCATACACTTCAATGAGCATATCGGCCAAGTCTATATTGACTTCCTGTTGGTTGGCAAAGTCCTGACCAAAAGATTGTAGCGCGGCACCGATGGTTAGTAGGGCGGCTTTTTTCAGCTTCTTCACCAAGTTTTTCTCATAGGCGAAAAATCCTTCTCCGATATTTTCATCTGGGTTCGTTCCACCCTTCAGTTCTTGTTGTACGGCTTGGGCGGCTTGCATAAGGTCTAACTCACCCTTCATACCTCGCTTGATAATCGTTCCAACGGAGAGCATACGATTGATTTCATTCGTTCCCTCAAAAATGCGATTGATTCGGGCATCGCGGTAAGATCGGTCGGCGGGAGCGTCGGCAGAGAAGCCCATTCCTCCAAATACTTGCACGGTTTCATCCACCACGTAGTCGAGCATTTCGGAGCCGTGTACTTTCATCATGGCACACTCAATGGCAAATTGCTCGAAGCTTTTCAGACGCGCCTGAGCTTCTTCCATGCCTTGGGCACTGAAAGCCTCGATACAGTCATCAATATTTTGTCCGGCACGGTAAGATGCTGATTCGGTAGCGTAAATACGAACCGCCATTTCCGCTAATTTGTGCTGAATCGCGCCAAAGTTGGCAATCGCCTGACCAAATTGCTTACGCTCATTGGCATACTTGATGGAGTTTTCAAGAGCTTCTTTCGCACCGCCAAGGTTGGAAGCGGCCAGTTTGATTCGGCCAATGTTGAGAATATTGACCGCGATTTTGAAGCCGTTTTCGCGCTCAGAGAGCATATTTTCTACAGGAACTTTACAGTCATTAAAGAAGACTTGGCGCGTATCTGAACCTTTGATTCCCATTTTTTTCTCAGGTTCATTCATCGTGATTCCACCAAAATCTTTCTCCACGATAAAAGCAGTGAGCTTTTTGTCATCATCAATTTTAGCAAAGACAATCAACAAATCAGCAAAACCACCATTGGTGATCCACATTTTTTGGCCATTGATGATGTAGTGTTTTCCATCTTCGGAGAGAACGGCTTTGGTTTTACCAGAATTGGCATCCGATCCCGCATCCGGCTCAGTGAGGCAGTAGCAAGCTTTCCATTCGCCAGAAGCCAGCTTAGGTAAATATTTTTGTTTTTGTTCCTCTGTTCCGTAGTACTGAATGGGGAGCGTCCCGATTCCTGTATGGGCAGAAATCGCCACCGAGAAGGAATGCCCAGCTCCGGTGTAATCTGCTACCAGCATAGAAGAATTGAAGTTCATTCCATAACCTTCGTACTCTGTGGGCACGCCAACGGCTAAAAAGCCTAACTCACCCGCCTTAGTCAAGATGGAGTTCATGAGTTCGGGGCTTTCGGCCTTATCAATTTCTTCCAGACGAGGAGTAACTTCTTTGGCAACAAAGTCGGCACAACTTTGAGCGATCATGCGCTGCTCTTCGCTAAACTCTTCGGGGATGAAGACTTCCTGTGCGTCAATGTCTTTGATGAGGAATTCTCCTCCTTTAACCAATTCTTTGTTTTGTACTGCTTCCATGTAATTGAGATTAGGGTATGATTTCGTGCTTCTGAATCTTAGAAGAATTGTTAAAAACAATCTCTCTATATTTATAAACCCAAATATAAGAAAAAATGTTATGCGTGCATACTATTTTTTTGAAAAAATTTTCTGCTTTACTGATTTGTATTTGCAGCACAAAAACTACGAGCTTAAATTTTTGACTATCAAGGTTTTAAAACCAATATTTTTTATCTTTGTGGAATGCAATCTTTTTTGGACTTATGTGCGCAGCATCTTGCTCAGGAGTATCAAGCCAATTTGGGTCGTGTTTGCATTGTATTGCCGACACGTCGTAGTGGCTTGGTATTGAAGCAGTTGCTCAAGGCTCACAAAGCCCAAAAACTCCCCCACATCACCCATATTGAGGATTTTGTCACGGAGGCCACCAGCTATACCAAGAGTAGTCCGGTCATGCTTTTGTTGGAAATGTATGAAATTTTCAGCCAAATTGATCCTAAAATCAAATTAGAACGCTTTACGAGTTGGGGCTACATTTTGATCAAAGATTTTGACCAGATAGATCGCAATTTGGTAGATGCCGAAAGGCTTTTCCAGAATCTGAGCGATATCAAGAACATAGAGCGTTGGCGTTTGGGTGAAGATAAAATCACGCCCCGCATTGGTGAGTATTTTCAGCTCTGGGAAAATCTGCACGAGACTTATCAGCAGTTTCGCGCGCGCTTATTAGAAGAGGAACAAGCCTACCCGGGGATGATGTATCGCCACTTAGCCGAAAATGCAGAATCCTTGCTTTTAGGATCAGCAAAAACACACGAACACTATATCTTCATTGGTTTTAATGCCCTGAGCAAAGCCGAGGAGCAGATTTTCAAAACCCTGATGGATCATCAGAAAGCTGAAATCATTTGGGATGCAGACGAATATTATGTGAAAGAAAACACGGAGAATAAGGCCGGGCTTTTTCTCAAAAAATACAATCAAAACTGGAACCGCACTAATTGGAAATTTCGCTGTAACTATTTGCTGGAGAGTGCCAAAGATATTCAAGTGATCAGCGTAGCCAATACCAGTATGCAAGGAAAAGTAGCCAATCAACTCTTAAAAAACTGGACTCCTTCCGAAAAAGATCAGCCCAATCCTCTAGAAATGCCCCATACGGCCATTGTATTGGCAGACGAAAATATCTTGATGCCGACTTTACACTCTTTGGATGAGCAATTTGCTGGACTTAATATCACCATTGGCCTCTCACTCAAAGATTCGGCTTTGTTCAATCTGGTGGATGCCCTCTTTGAGCAGCACCAAACTTACATTACGGATCGCGAAACTCAGGAAATCAAATTTAGCCATCGGAGTGTGATTAAGCTCTTGAATCACCCCTTTATTCGGCAGTACGAAAGACAATACGAAATACAAACAGAAGAAGGCGACGAAGAAAATTCGGAAAGCCACAGTTTGATTTTGCTGATGATTAATTTTATTAATCGTAATAATTTGATTTTTATCAGCTTGAATGAATTGCTGGATATTGTAGAAAGCGAAACTTTTCAAGAGCGATTTCAGGAGGAGCAGACTTTACTCGATTACTGTCAGCAAGCGATGGAAGCGTTGGAGCCACTCTTTCGTCTGCTTTTTCAGCCTTGGAAAAATACTTTCGAGGTAATTCGTAATCTGGAGGCATTGAGTGAGTTGCTTTATTCAGAAGAAAACTACTTCGAGGCCGCTTATTTCAAAGAATTTCAAAAGATGCTCCGACAATTGAAGGGCTTCGTGCAGATGCGCCCCCGTTTTATTGATATTCGTACTTTCAAAATTTTCTTGTATCAAGCCTTCCGAGAAACGAAATTTGACTTTGACAGTAATCAGGCGAGTCCACTCCAACTTATGGGGATTGTAGAGACACGTAATCTGGATTTTGAGCAGGTAATTATGCTTTCAGTCAATGAAACGACCCTGCCTCGTAGCAAAAAGATCAATTCTTTTATTCCCGTAGATGTGTGCAGAGAATTTGGCATCCCCTCTTATACGGAGCAAGACGCGGTGGTGAGCTATCATTTTTATCGTCTTTTGCAAAGGGCACAAAAAATCGCCCTCGTCTACACCTCCCCTTCGGATACCTACGGAGGCAAGGAAAAAAGCCGTTTTATTCATCAATTACAAAATGACCTGGCTCAGCAAAATCCCAAAATTCGCATCAGAGAGATTCCCGCCCAATATCGTAGTGCCGAAGAAAAACCAGAACAGGAACTCATTATTGAAAAAGATGCCCAACTACTCGCACAAATCAAGGCGCATTTTGCCCGCGGCTTGAGCCCTTCTCATATTAATTCTTTTTTGAGATGCTCTTTGCAATACTATTTTAGCCAATTGGCTGAAATTGGTTCCGCGAGTCGTGTGGAAGAAACCTTAGGGGCAGATAAGTTGGGAAGCTTGATTCACGAGATTTTAGAGGACCTTTTTCAAGAATTATCTCAGGAGAATCGCTTTGTAGATGAGGCTGCTCTGGAGGGCGTCCTGCCCTCGGTGCCTCAGCGGGTGCAGGCCAAGTTCCAACTTGATAAATACGCAAACTATGTTATCACGGGGCAGAATTATATTGTGAAGCAAGTAACTACACAATATATTCTCAAATTTTTACGCAGTCAGATAGAAGAAATTCGCAGGCAAGGGGCTGCTTTTGAGATTTTGAGCTTAGAAAATCGAGAAGCGGGCAGTGAAGACACGGCTTGGACACCTCGTATCTATGCCTCGCTCGAGCTAAAACTAGCCCACGAAAACATCCCCCTTACGCTCCGAGGCATTACCGACCGCATTGATAAAGTCAAAGATCAAATTCGGATCGTGGATTATAAAACCAGTAAGGTGGAAAGCAATCAGGTCAGATTAGCTCCTGATGAGCTGGAAAGACTAGTGGACGATCCAAAGGCTGATAAAATTCGTCAGCTTTGGCTTTACAAATATATGATCGCTAAACGGGTAGTTGAAGGCGGTTCTTACCACGTGGGGAACTACCCCATTCAAGCCAACGAACCCATTACGGCGGGCATCTACAGCTTACGCAATCTGGAAGAAGGCTTGATTGAAATTCAATCTAAGGATAAGAAAAATCCCACGCTTTTTCCCGAAGATTTGCAGGCTTATGTGAAGACTTCCGAAACCTTTTTAGCTCAAATTATCGAAAAAATGCTAGATACCAGCCAAGCTTTTGAAAAAACAACCGACCTAGAGATTTGCCAATTTTGTGCCTACCGAGAAATCTGCGGGCGGTAAAAGGGCTGGCTCATGGCACGGATTTGCCATTTGTAATCTATGCCAATCCATATTCTTCGTGTATACATCTGAATGGCTTATTCAAACACAAAGACACGGAGACACAGAGGGATTCTAGAGTGTTCCCGCGGAAAATCCACTCCCGTTTAAGTGTTCACATCATAGTGTAGAGAGGGATTGTAGAGAGGGATTGGTATTACTCCAACCGTACCCCGATCACCAAGATATCATCCATTTGCGAGCCTTCGCCTTTCCACTCAAGGAAGGTTTTATCGAGAATTTCTTCTTGGTAAGTCATGGGTTCTTGATGAATATCATAGAGTAATTCTTTGAAGCGACGTCGCATAAATTTGCGATCATCAGGCCCGCCAAATTGATCTTGATAGCCATCAGAATAAATATAAAAAGTGATAGGTTCCTCCGCGTAGGAAATTTTGTGCTTGCTAAACTGACGCTCGGCTTGGTCTCCTAACTGCCAACCACCGACCGAGTGAATATCCGCCTTGATTTCTCTGAGCTTCCGATCTTGCATGTAAAGTAGGGAATTTTTGGCACCGGCAAACTCGATGGTTTTCTCTTCTTGGTCAATTACACAAAGGGCGATATCCATGCCGTCTTTGTTGTTATTTTCGGCTTGGTGGAGCGCCTTGAGTATGCCTAGATTCATTTCATAAAGAATTTCATCAGGATGAATGATGCCTTTGTCATTGATAATTTGATTGAGTAGCGAGTCTCCGATCATAGACATAAATGCCCCAGGCACTCCGTGTCCAGTACAATCCACGGCAGCCAATACGATTTTTTCATTTTCAAAACCGCTCAGTACACGTTGTCGGCCACGAATGTCGGCCATTTCTTCAAAAATGGGGGTGGCATCCGTTTTTGTAAACCAGTAAAAATCTCCACTCACAATATCACGCGGACGATAATAAATAAAATGCAAGGGAAGCGCTTCGTCTATTTTTTCTTGATTGGGCAGCATGGCCTGCTGGATACGCAGGGCATACATGATACTGCTTTGGATGTTTTGGTTTTTGTGGGCGATCTCGTCTCTCTGCTTCTCGATCTGACTGTTTTGCAACTCAATAGCTTGGCTTTGCGCGGTGATTTCTTCGTTTTTGTGTTGAATCTCGAGGTACTGCGCTCTTAGGAGTTGGTTGGCTTTTCGCTTTTGTAAATTTGAGCGATATTGAATAGCTACCGTTATAACCAAGAACAGTAGCCCCCCGATGATAATAATGGTGAGGAGTTGCCAGATTTCACGGTCTTTATTGAGTAAATCAATTTGTCTTTCTTTCTTATCAATCTCACGTTGTACCCGATCGAGTTCATAAGAATTCTGCAATTCAGCAATTTGCTCTTCCTTCTCTTGATTGTAAATTTCATCTTCTAGAATCACATATTCACTTTGGTAGAAATAGGCTTTCTCATAATCTCCCAAAATAGAGTAAATGTCCGCCAAGGTGTAGCTAATCTCCGCTTCTTCCTGAATTAACGCTAGGATATCTGCTTCTTCCAGGGCTTTCAGTGCGGTCTCGAGGGCTTGATTTACCTTTTCTTGTTTGAGATAAGAGTTAGCTATATTGTTGAGAGTAGCAGGCACATTAGCCTGGCGACCGTCCGCTTCGTCTATCTCAAGTGATTTTTGGAAATATTCTAGGGCTTTTTCATATTCACCATTGGTATAATAAAGTACACCCAGATTTCTGAGGCTAGTCGCAATTCCTTCTCGGTCGTTGACTTCTTGTCGGATTTTGAGAGATTCTCGGTAGTAAGCGATTGCGCGGTTGTATTCATCTTGTTGATAATACAAGTCGCCGATGTTATTGAGTGTGCTAGCTTGGCCTGCTCGGTCATTGGTTTTTTGATCTATGCGGAGAACACGTTGATAAAACCGCTTGGCTCGATAAAAATCTCTTAGATTTTGGTAAACCGTACCAATATTGTGAAGCGTTTCGGCAATGCCCGGCTGATCTTGTGCTTGCTCGTAGATTTTGAGAGCACTCAAAAAATATTCTAGAGCCTGAGAATTATTGCTTTGCTGTAAGTAAATATTCCCAATGGTTTTGAGAGCAGCTGCTTCACCTTGGGGATATTCTACTTGCTGAGACAGGTTGATTGCTTCCTGTGCTAACTCACGAGCACGCAGGGGTTCTGAGTTCTCGAGATTTTCGCTGGATTGGTTGAGCAAATCAACCCTCTCCTTTCCAGAGCTTGCACTCAGTTGTTTTTCCAACTCAGAGGAGGTATCCTGTGCTTCCGCGCTGATGGCAAATAGAAGAATGAATATAAATAGTAAATATTTTTGCATAACCCAGAACGATAAGACCCCGTTTGGCCTCCCGTGTTAGGAACTTTTATTGTATAAATTCATCAACAATAGTGTCATGAAGGAGATCACGAATAAAACCGAAGCATAGAAATTTGCTTGATCGTAGTTGAGTGCTTCTACTTCATTGTAGATGGCAATGGAAGCCACTCTTGTTTCTTCGGGAATGTTGCCTCCAATCATTAGAACGACGCCGAACTCCCCAATCGTATGTGCAAAGGTCATAATGATAGCTACGAGCAAAGCAGAACGAATGTTAGGAAGCAAAACCTTGACTAAAGTTACCAATGAAGACTTGCCCAAAGTATAAGATGCCTCTAGCAAAGAATAAGGCAAGCTCTCAAAGCCACTTTGAATCGGATTGACCATAAAAGGCAAGCTGAAGATAACAGAGCCTAAAACGATCCCCTCGAAGCTAAACACAAATCTTAAACCAAAACCTGCTTCCAGCCATCTCCCGAAAGGCTGATGTGGATTAAAAGCAATCAATAAGTAAAACCCTAAAACTGAGGGCGGTAGTACCAGGGGCATACTCACCAAAGTCTTCACAAAAATCTTGAATCTAGACCGACTGTAGCTAAGCCAGTAAGCCAGGGGAATTCCTAAAAAGAGTAAAATGAGCGTAGTAATGGCTGCTAACTTAAAGGTGAGCAAGAGAGGCATCCAATCCATAGATATTTCAGATTTGACCAGAAGTGTAAATCTACAAAATTTGATGAGATCGTTTTAGCTTTCTTTCCGTATACAAAGGCTGGCACTGGATCACCAATTAGTACTAATTGAATTTTGCTAAAGCCAAAATCACCTGAGTATGTGTAGATTTGGAAGAATTAGTTTGAGCATAAGTTGTGTTTCTAGCCTGCATTTCTAATTTTGAATGGAAAGAACTTACATAAATTTTTTGAAATATGAAAGCCCTATTCCCATCTGTTGAGCAAACTTACCTAGAACCCGCTTACTTTGTTAATAGTAACGCTCCTGAGGTCATCGATTATACTTTACAAGTTACGAGAGGGATACACGACCCTATTGAGAAAGCAGTAGAACTCTTTTACGCGGTGCGAGATGATTTTCGATACAATATCCACGACGTAAATATAGAGGCTGAGGAGCTAAAAGCCAGTACCTTAGTCAAAAGAGGTTATGGCTATTGTGTAGAAAAGGCCAATTTGCTCGCTGCTACCTGCCGTGTGGTGGGAGTACCGAGTCGCTTAGGCTTTGCCAACGTAAAAACGAGCATTGCCCCCGAAAGTCTCAGAAGGGTATTGCACACGGATGTGATGGTTTTTCAAGGCTATACCGAAATCTGGATAGAAGATCACTGGGTCAGGGTAAACCCTGCATTCAATGCCAGTCTTTGTCAGAAATTAGCCATCCCTGCTTTGGAATTTGGCATTTTGGAGCAAAAACACTTCCAAACCGTAAAAGACTACGGCTGCTTCCACGATCTGCCCTATGATTTATATGTGCAGGAACTCAGAAATTATTATCCACATCTCTTTGATCTGGTAGAAGAGAATGATGACCAATTCATGGATTTTCTCAATAACTTTCCAGTGTAAGCCACGCGAATCGAGATAAAATAGGTCTGCTTATTCCGTAACAGACCTATTCCCAATCAAAATCTATCGAATCCCACTGAAGACCCGCTCCCAACGTACCCGATTATACCAAGGTTTGTTATAATCAAGAGATAACCAGGTAAACCAAGCTTGCCCTACAATATGATCCTGCGGTACAAAGCCCCAAAAGCGTGAGTCTAGGGAATTATGCCGATTATCTCCCATCATAAAAAAGTAGTCTTGCTTGAAAGTATATGCTTTTTGCTCTACATTTTCAATAAAAAGCTTATCTCCTTCGATTTTCACGTCTTCATTCCATTCATAACGCTCGATGACAGGCCCGTAGAGGATGAGGTTGTCTTTGTTTACCTCAATGGTCATGCCTTCTTCTGGTAGTACCAAAGGGCCAAAGTTATCTTCATTCCAAGAAAAATCAGGGTGATTAGGGTAAACTCTGGCGTTACGCTCTCCCTGAGGAATGGATTGACGGGTTACGCTCTCGATGATATCTAATTTTTCTAACGCGGCCGCCTTATCTGGTGTCGTGTGGATGAGGTAAACATTATCTGCATCGCTGGCGGGTTGATACTCAGAGGGTGAGAAGTACTGATCCAAGCTGTGATACTCGATGATACGTTCATTAAACTTCTTCTTAGACTTGATAAAATAAGCAAATTGCATCCGAGGAGGATTTTCAAAAGTCTTATTGTTGATAAATACCTGCCCATCTTTGACTTGTATGGTATCGCCCCCGACACCAATACAGCGTTTGATGTAGTGCGTCTTCATGTCCACGGGAGCCTCTTCGGCAGGATAGTTAAATACAACCACGTGCCCATTCTGAACGGTGTTGTAGCCAGGAATTCTCAACATAGGCAGTTGAATCCAATCTACATAAGAGGGAATTTCGGTTCCCCAAATTTTATTATCGGTTAGTGGAAGGCGTAAAATAGTCTTAGGCGTACGGGGGCCATAGCTAATCTTACTCACGAAGAGAAAATCCCCTACCAATTGTGTAGCTTCCATAGAAGAGGTAGGGATGGTGTAGGCAGAGAGTAATCCCCAACGAATAATCGTAGCGGCTACCACTGCGAATACAATGGCATCGATCCATTCTCTCAGGGCGCTTTTTTTCTTTTTAGGTTTTTTATCGGGATTTTCTTCTCCCTTTTTTTTGCTGAATAATTTGAAAGCCATAGGAATTGTATGGAAATGTTTATAAATCTAATATCGTAATCTCCAGATTTAGGTTCAAAAATAAGCTAAATCTGTTTCATTTTTTATTCTGTAAAATAATCAAGGGGGTTCACTCTTTTACCTCTGTAAATAATTTCATAGTGCAGATAAGCGGTTGGGGTATTGCCTAAACCTTGCACCAGCGCAATTACCTGCTCTTTATGGATGCTTTGCCCAAGTTTTACTTTTACTTCGGAAAGATTGGCGTAGAGCGTCTCGAAGCCAAGGCCGTGGTCTAGGATCACATAAGTTCCGTAGATAGGGCTATTTTTCTGATAGGCTTTTACCAGCCCTTTGGCTGTAGCCAACACGGGAGTTCGGTTTCTAACGATAAAATTAATGCCCAAAGGATAGCTAAAAGATTTTCCATTCTTTTTTTCGGAAGGCGTACCCAAGCTCTGCTGGATATAAACCGTGGGAAGTGGTTTAATGTCAGGCAAATCTCTGGCTTGTACATCCACGATCACGACCATAAATAAGAGTAAAGAAGCCACCGCAGAACTGATCCAGCATACAATGCGCTGTTGTCTGCGATGATAAGCACGCAGTACAGAGTAGGTTTCTTCCTGAACTCGTCTCAGTCCTTGCTGGCCAAAATCGCCCAAGGTATGCTGGTAAGCCTCCTCGAACGCCAATCCCTCTTCCATACTGTGCTCCACCGCACAACAGATATGGTCTAGGATTTCCTGACGGAATTTACGTTTCGTCAGCCCCTGCTTACGAAGATCTCGTTGTATCCACTCGATTTTATCTTCTTCCAAATCCATTAGGAGCTTAAATTTAAGTTAGGAGATAGCAATATGTTCATGGTACGCACAAAATCTGCAAATTCGCTTACTCGTGCTTCCGCTCGGTCATTACCCGAAGGGGTTATGGCATAGTATTTTCTGATTCTTTTACCAATGCGTACTGTCTCGGTTTGGAGCAAACCTTCGGCTTCCAATTTGTGTAAAGTGGGATACAGGGCACCTTCGGTAATTGTGATCTTGCCCTCAGATAGCTCTTTCACTTTCTGAGTAATCTCGTATCCATACATCTTCTCCTGTGCAGATAATAACTTGAGAATAATGGTCTGAAGGTTGCCTTTTAAAAGCTCTTTAGAATACATAGCACAAATATACATTACTTTCTTAGGTATACAAGTCCTTTGACGTTTTTTTGATGCTGATCTATGTGTTTCAAGCAGGTTATTTACGTACAAAAATGGGAAATATCCAAGCTCCCTTTCAAACTACTGACTTTTATGGTAACTTCCCTGATAATTCTGAGGTATATACTAACAGGTAGATTTATCAAAATGCGAACAAAAAACACGATATTACTCACATCCTTGTTATTTATTGGGTGGGCGAGCCAGCTTGTGGCTCAGTCTGAGCTTCTTAGCCTAAGCGAATTAGAAACCACTCCTTTTTACACCTCCATAGAGGAAGCACTCGATAATCCCCAAGAAGTCATTAGCTTAAATTTGAGAGAGCAAGCCTTGGAAACGATTCCAGCAGATATTAAAAAGTTGGAAAATTTGCAGGTACTTATCCTGAGTTTAAATCAATTGGCAGAACTTCCCCCTGAGCTATTTCAGCTAAAAAAATTACAGGTGTTAGATCTATGGGGCAATCAACTAGAACGCCTAAGTGCCCGCATCGGTCAGCTCGAGAATTTGAAATACTTGTATCTAGACTATAACCAGATTGCTTACCTGCCTCCCACGATCAAAGCGCTTAAGAAATTAGAGGTACTAGACCTAGAAGGGAATGCCCTCACTTACCTACCCAAAGAAATCAATTTTTTGCCCCAATTAAAGACTCTAGATCTAGAAAAAAATCAGCTATCGCAAATGCCTGTGCGATTAGATAGCCTCGTGAGCTTGGAGGTACTCGATCTAGAGCAAAATGAGTTAATTTCTTTTAATGTCCAAGGCTTACCCCAGCTTCGCTACCTCTATCTACAATCTAATAAACTCTACAGCCTTCCCTCTGAGATTGGGCAGTTGAGTACCTTAGAGTATCTTTATGCTCAAAATAATTTATTAAGAGAGCTCCCAGAGCAGCTAGCTGATTTGAAAAACCTAAGACTACTCCAACTAGCTAGTAATCAATTCACTAAGTTTCCTGAAGAATTGACGGGAATGACCGAACTGGTAGAGCTGAATTTGAATAATAATCAAATTCGTACCATCACCAGCAAAGTTAGTCAAATGACCGAGCTGAAAACCCTCAATCTCTCCAATAACCTCCTGACTTCCCTGCCCATTACCTTAGGTGAAATTCAGGGGCTACAACTTTTGAATCTTCGCGATAATAAACTAACTCGAGTCAGCCACGTGATAGAAAAGCTACGTAACCTCCGGGAGCTACGTGTCAAGGATAATCCCCTTCCTAAATCAGAATTAGTCCGTATTCAGGACGGTGGCCACAAGGCTGATGTTAGATTCTAGTCTACACTTATATGGTAGGTTCTTGGGCGTAAAATTTCCAAATAGAATTATTTTTGTATATTTTGTGGTTAATAACGGAAGACGGTTTTTAAAGCCATCTAACAAAACATACATTTCATCAGGAAATTTCACGGAAAAACATGAAAGAGATTACAGTCATTAAAAATGGGACTTTCTTCGATGGTACAGGCAAACCCGGACAGGAAACTGACCTCATCATCAAAGATGGCAAGGTCGACCAGATCGGCAAAGCTCCCGAAATAGAAGGTGCTAAAGAAATCGATGCCAAAGGCTGCTGGATTTCTCCTGGATTCTTGGATATCCATACTCACTACGATGCAGAGGTAGAAGTCATGCCAGGCTTAGAAGAATCGGTAAGGCACGGTACAACTACCGTGGTGTTTGGAAACTGCTCCTTATCTAGTGCCGTAGGCACGGAGAATGATGTCTTGGAGATGTTTAGCCGCGTCGAGAATATGCCCACTGACTTACTCAAAAGTTGGGTCAAAGACAAAATCACCTGGAAAACTACTCACGAGTATTATGAGCATTTAGATACCCTGCCCGTGGGGCCTAATATTGCCAGCTTTATCGGCCACTCAAATGTACGCATCACGGCGATGGGCTTCGAGCGAAGTCTCAGTGTGAAGAAGCCAGCCGAGCCAGAGATGAAAGAAATGGAGCGAATCGTGACCGAAGCCATGGAAGCAGGCTATCTGGGGTTGTCCATTGATATGCTCCCTTTTCACCGGATGTTAGGTGAATTCAAAGAAGAATTTAAGGGCGTATCCGTCCCCTCTCAGCAAGCTACTCCGAAGGAATATCGTAAGCTAGCTCATATCGTGCGCCGTTTCAATCGGGTACTCCAAGCTACACCCAACGCGATGGACAAAACCTCGGTCGTGCATCTCATCAGAATGAGTTCGGGCTTATTCCAAAAACCCTTACGCACCACGATCGTGGCCGCTTTGGATACAAAATCGGATAAGAAAATTCATCTGCTTGCCACCACCTTGGCAGATGTGGCTAATAAGATGTTGCGAGCAGATATTCGCTGGCAGGCTTTGGCAGAACCTTTCTTAAATTACTCTGACGGGCCAATTACGCCCTTGTTCGAGGAGTTTCCCTCGGCGGTACAGGCCATCGGCGCGACCAGTGAGGAGCGCAAGGCCATGTTTGCCGATCCTAAATTCCGCAAATGGTTTAGAAAAGATTGGAATCACAGAGGGCCGGCTGTTTTTCATCGTCGCTTGGATGATATGTGGGTGGTCAATTCTCCTGACCCCAATCATATCGGAAAATCTTTTGCCCAGATTGCCAAAGAAGCAAATGTAACAGACCCTCTTGAGCATTTGATGGATTTGATGGCCAAGTATGATACGGCTCTCCGCTGGAAAAGTGCAGTCGCCAACCATCGCCCCAAGCAGAGGCTGCGATTATTGGCACACCATACTACTCTGCCGGGCTTCAATGATTCGGGGGCACACAATGTTAATATGGCTTTCTACGATGGGGCTTTACAAGTACTGAAACAAGCTCAGGCCAATCCCGACGTGCTACCAATTGAAAAGGCCATCCATCGCCTTACGAAGATGGCGGCTGACTTTATTGGTTTTGATGCTGGCTCTCTCTTACCGGGAGATCGAGCAGATGTAGTCGTGATTGATCCTAGCAAACTCCAAACGAATCTCAGCAGTGAACCCATTGAAGACAGAGATGAGCGATTAGGTGGAGCCATGCGCTTGGTCAAACGCTCGGACGGCGTGGTGCGCCACGTCTTGGTCAATGGTCATGAAATCTTTACCAACGGGAAATTTCATCCTGAATTGAACCAAAAAAAATTCGGTACGCTTCTGCGCTCTAATCGTAAATAATCTGATTTTAATAAATAATTCCAAAAAGAATCCCCTTTACCTGAGATGAAGTAAAGGGGATTTTTGTCAAAAGGAAAGATGACTTTTACGCTCCGATCTCTACACGCTCGAAGGCTTTAATTTTAAGGTCTTTACTGGTTTCTTTGACGAGTTTGGAGATGGTTTTGGAACCATCTTTCACAAATTCCTGGTTTAGGAGCGTATTTTCCTTATAGAATTTGTTGAGTTTACCCATCGCAATTTTCTCCAAGATATTCTCAGGCTTTCCTTCTTGGCGAGCTTGTTCTTTACCAATCTCAATTTCTCGCTCTACCAAAGCAGGGTCTACATCATCCTTATCTAGAGCGACGGGGCGCATAGCAGCAATTTGCATGGTAACGTCTTTACCCAGCTCTTCTATATCTGTACTGCCTACTCCTTCAAAACCTAGCAATACACCAATTTTATTATTAGAGTGAATATAAGTCACTACTTTGTCAGCCTGAATATGTCGGTAAGCACTTACTTCTATTTTTTCACCGATTTTACCCACGAAATCTACCAAAATCTCGGATACAGGTCGGCCTTCGATTTCTAGATTATTCAGTTCTATCAGGTCAGCGGGAGGTTGCGCCACGGCTGCTTGGATGATAGATTCGCCTAAATTAATAAACTCTTCGTTTTTGGCCACGAAATCTGTTTCACAATTAAGGGCGATCAGGTAACCAGCGCTTTCGTCAGGACTTGTTTGGATAAAAACAGCTCCTTCGGTAGCCTCACGGTCGGCTCTTTTGGCTGATATTTTTTGTCCCTTCTTGCGGAGGATGGTCACGGCTTCGTCGAAGTCTCCGTTGGCCTCGGTCAAAGCTTTTTTGCAATCCATCATACCCGCTCCGGTCATTTTTCTGAGTTTGTTTACATCTTGTGCTGAAATCGCCATTGTATTCAAAATTTAAGTTTGATGATTTTTTAATGATTGCATCTGCTCTGATTTGTCAAGGATCGCCTCTGGGCGAAAAGCCTTTCAATGGTTGTCAATCGTAGTGGTCGCTTATGAGTTTTTGATTGAGATATTTACCGAGGTATTTCTCAGTTTTAGGATGCCTGAACTATGACCACGGCTCATGTTCCTTTCAAAATCAAGCAATGCGGTTCGTCTAATCACATTTTCATTGTAAAAATAATTAATCAAGCTATGAAAATGGAAAAATTGAACATCAAATCAGTAAGATGTTCAATTTTTCCTGAGACAAACCATTCGTACAAGGTGGATAAACTTGGTTTAGCTTTCGCTTCCTTCGGTTTCTTCCTCTTTTTCTTTTTTCTCTTTCTTCTTTTGCTCTTGCTCTTGGTCGTCTACTTCTTTATCTTGGTTAAGCGTTTGGTCTTGCTTTTTTGCATCCATTTTGCGCTTGGCTTCTTCCTCTTCCTGCATCTGCTTTTTGTCTTTGTCCTTCTCACGCTCAGCCAAACCTTCTCTGATGGCACTAGCGATTGCTTTGGTCAGTAAGGCTACGGACTTGTAAGCATCGTCGTTGGCAGGGATTGGATAATCCACCTGATTGGGGTCAGAGTTTGTATCTACCAGTGCGAATACAGGAATGCCCAACTTGTTTGCTTCGGAGACAGCAATGTGCTCTTTCTTGATATCCACTACAAAGAGTGCGGCGGGCAGACGGCTCAGTTCTGCAATTCCACCGAGTAATCTTTCTAGCTTTTCTCGCTCACGGGTAACGGTTAGTCTTTCTCTTTTCGCTAAATTTTTGAAAGTATCGTCTTTCATCATTTTATCAATGGAAGACATTTTCTTAAGAGATTTGCGAACTGTTACGAAGTTGGTCAGCATTCCTCCCAGCCAGCGTTCGGTTACGAAGGGCATGTCGAGGCTCTTGGCTTCGGCAGAAACAATTTCTTGAGCTTGTTTTTTGGTAGCCACAAACATTACCTTACGGCCAGAGCGTACGATTCCCTGTAAGGCTTTGGAAGCAGTATCAAGGCAGGCTAGTGTTTTATTGATATCGATGATATGGATACCATTTTTCTCCATAAAGATGTAGGGAGCCATTTTGGGATCCCACTTTCGGGTTAAGTGTCCAAAGTGTACACCTGCATCGAGGAGGTCTTTATATTCGAGCTTCATCATAGAGTCAATCTTTTATCGTTTACTGAACTGGAATCTTCTGCGTGCTTTTCTTCTACCGTACTTCTTACGTTCTACCATACGTGAATCACGCGTCAAGAATCCTTCTTTCTTGAGGGGTGGGCGGTTTTCAGGGTCATATTCAATTAAGGCACGGGCAATACCCAAGCGGATGGCTTCGGCCTGACCAGAAATACCACCACCACAGACGTTAATTTTGAAATCAAAATTTTGTTCTGCTTCCAGCGTAGCAAGAGGCTGTTTGAGGATCGTTTGTAGGGTTTCCACGGGAAAGTATTCTTTGTAATCCCTCTTATTCACGACGATATTTCCAGTGCCTACGGCCATGTAAACACGGGCGATAGAGGTTTTTCTTCTTCCAGTGGTATTAATTACTTCTTCTGCCATGAGCTTCTATCGGGTTTTGATATCCAGTTCTATTTTTTTAGGTTGTTGTGCTTCGTGAGGATGTTCTGCTCCTTCATAGAGGTATAGATTATGAAATAGCTTTCTTCCCAAGCGATTTTTGGGGAGCATACCTCTGACTGCTTTCTCGAGAATAAAGGTAGAGGATTTACGCTCTTTTAAATCTCTGGGTGTTATTCTGCGTTGTCCGCCAGGATAACCAGTGTGACGAATATACTCTTTATTGGTCCATTTTTTCCCAGTGAATTTGATTTTGTCGGTATTGATCAAAATCACGTTATCGCCACAGTCCACGTGGGGGGTGTAGGTAGGCTTATGCTTACCCATGATGATTTTTGCTACCTGACTTGCTAGCCTTCCGACCACGGCATCGCTCGCATCAATGACAACCCACTCTTTATTGATGGTGGCTTTATTAACAGAAATTGTTTTATAACTCAGCGTATCCACTTTCCTTGTCTCTATGTTTGGTGGTAAAAAACGATCTATTTGATTTTAAAATGAGTGCAAAGTTACTTTTTTATGAGTTTTTATGCAACTCTATTCTCCTTTTTTTATGGGGAGCTAGGGATTAGCCGGGCGGAGTTCGCAGTTAGCTTAGAGCAGTTTTTAATGCATATCTTGAAATCTATTTAGTTGAAGGTAGGGCTTCAAAGTCTGTGCAAACAGAAATTAAGGCATTGATTTTCAGTAGCTTGCTCTTCTCTAAAATTACAATTTATAAAAAAATGAAGCTCTAAGCTCGCCTCATTCCGTCTCCTGTGTTCTGACTTATAGTTCTTCAATACTAGCTCTTAACTATTTTTTCTTAGTTGATTAAGGGCGGCTCGTATGTCTTTGGGGTAAGGTGCCTCCACGGAGATTTTTTCATTTTGAAGAGATTGAAATTCTAACTGGAAAGCGTGTAGCGCAAAGCGCGGAATTAAGGGCTGTTCTTCGGTATTTTTTTTAAGATTGTAGTTTTTCTTGATTTCTGACAGGTAGAAGGGTTTCCCTCCGTACTGCTCGTCTCCGCTAATCGAGGCTTTGAGTAGAGCAAGATGTATTCTGATTTGGTGCATGCGCCCTGTGAGTGGGCGACACTCGACTAAGGTGTGTTTTTTAAAAACTTCCAATGTTTGAAAATAAGTCTCCGCGGGTTTTCCAGAGCGATCATCAATCTTGACGATGCCCTTGGTGAGTGGCAGAATGGCTCGGTTTACGTGTGTTTGTGCAAAATCGTGGAGGCCATCTACTAGGGCGTGGTAGATTTTATTTACCTTTCTTTTTTCAAATTGCATGGCCAGATTGCGGTAAGCATCTGGGTTTTTGGCCAAGGCCAGTGCGCCTGAGGTTTCTCGGTCCAGGCGGTGGGCTACTTGAATATCTGCCCAGTAGGTACGGGCTTCTGTGAGTATATTTTGGCGGTCTGTATTGACACGATCGTCTAAGGTAGAGACAAAAGGAGGTTTATTGATGATGATATAGTCATCTGTTTCGAATAGGATGGCTTCTTCAAAGTTAAATTTTTTCATAGGCAAAAATACTTCTCCAAGCCTGGAGAGCGCATTTTTTGGGGATTAACGGTAGTTTAATTGAGACTTATAAGGGAATTTTCGTCGTCTTGTAGTCTTGGATAAAGTGGAATTTTGACTTTTGCCCGATCTTCTGAGGTAAGCAGGTCAGGGCTCACTTTTTTAAGTTTAAAGCTGAAGCTAGTGCCTTGATTTACTTTGCTACTCACTTGAATTTTAGAGTCGTGTGCTTCTAGTATATGCTTCACGATGGCTAAACCCAATCCTGAGCCACCCTTGGACTTGGCTCGGCTTTTCTCTACTCGGTAGAATCGCTCAAAAATCCGATCCAGATGTTCGGGAGGTATCCCGGGTCCTTTATCTTCTACACGGATGAGAATTTCCTTTTCTAATTCCTCGAAAGAGATCAGCACCTGCCCTTTGGCTTGGCTGTATTTGACAGCATTCTCGACCAGATTCATCATAACTTGCTGGATGCGTTGAGGGTCGGCCTTCACCCATAGATCGGTGTTGATAGCTGCCTTGATATCTAATTTGATTTTTTTGTGGCGAGCTTGTTCTTCCAATTGGTCAATCACTTCTTGGCTTCTCTCATAGATATTAAAATGATCTAAGTTCATCGTGATGATGCCTGCTTCCATTTTGGAGAGAGAGAAAAGGTCTTCCACCAATTTTTGCAGACCATCTAAGCTTTTGGCGGCTTTGTGTAGAAATTTGTAGCGCACACTTTCATCATCAATGGCTCCGTCAATGAGCGTATGCAAAAAGCCCTGCGCGGCAAAGATAGGCGTTTTCAATTCGTGAGAAACATCCGCTAAAAACTCTCTACGATAGATGGCTAGCTTCTTGAGATGGTCAATCTCTTTCTGTTTTTTGGAAGCGTAGGAGTAGATTTCGTAATTCAGTTTCTTGATCGGGCTGAGGGTAGGAATTAACCTTTTTTTAGCCACCTTAAACTCTTTCTTCTTGAGTTTTTCTAGTACGGCATAGGCTTCATTTACCTCTGATAGCACCAAAAACTCCAAGGTGAAATAAAACAACAAGAAAGAAGAAGAAAAAGAGATAGCAAAGGCGATGAACAAAACAATAGGGGTAGCACTCTGCTCCAGAGAAAGAAAAGCAGTCGTAATCACAGCTATTGACAGTGCCAAGGCAAAAGAGACGAGTCTTGAACGAAAGAGCATAATTTCAGGTTTATCTTTTCCAATCAGGTCTAATATAACTCACTAAAAATCAGAAACATAATCAGCAATTCTAAAAAATCTATTCTTCTGGCATTTCAAATATTCAGGGCAGCAGGCATTCTTTCACGAAAAGAAGAAGTGCTGCATAAGGAACTTCCCCTGATCTCAGCCCAATAAAACTGACTACCTCAATTAGTGGTAGTCAGTTTATATCCTACTCCCTTGACGGTTTTGATATAGCTATTGCCGATTTTTTCGCGCACTTTACGAATATGCACATCTACCGTACGAGCCAGTACGTATACATCTGCCCCCCAGATATTTTGCAATAAATCTTCTCGACTGAAGACTTTATTCGGATTTTGGGCTAAAAAGAACAAGAGTTCAAATTCTTTTTTGGGCAGCGTAATCGGGTCTGCGCCCTTATACACGGTGTAGCTACGTTTATCTATAGTTAGGTCTTCTACCTTGATTTTATCCTCTTGCTTGTTTTTCTTGAGTTCACGCCGAAAGAGTGCTCCAATACGGCTAATGAGCGCGCGGGGTTTGATGGGTTTGATGATATAATCATCAGCTCCTACGTCAAAAGCGGCTACCTCAGAGTATTCTTCTACCCGAGCCGTCAGAAAGATGATATAAGTTTCTGACAGTTCTGGCAATTCTCTCAGTAAGCGACTAGTTTCTACCCCGTCCATATGTGGCATCATAATATCCATAAGAATGAGGTCAGGCAGAAAACCCTTGGCGGTTTTGATGGCTTCTTTGCCATTTTGAGCTGATTTCACCTCATAACCAGCTCTTTCCAAGTTGTATTGTAAGAGTTCGATAATGTCTGGTTCATCATCTACCACGAGCACTTTATACGTGGGCTTGCCTTCCATATTTCAATAGTTTTATGATCAATAGTAAAAAGTTTGAGCGAATCGTTAGTTGTATATTTTATCAAAGTTTCAGGCTTCATTCTTCCTGTGATTAGATTTTCCCATCTTCTCTGGCCTGATTCAAATATAAAAAAGAAGCTACACTTTGTGCCATCAAGTTGGTGCGCAACCAAGAAAACTTGCTTAACTGCCTCGCTGCTAATTGGAAATTTTTCTGCTTGCCCCAGCTAAATGAGGTATGATAAACCAATGGCGAGCCCAGAGCAGAAAAAACCACAGCAAAAAGTGCGTAGCTCTTTGATCTAGGCTTGGGCTTGCTTACAAAATTTATCGAGGAATTGAACAAACAAAGAAAACAGAAGTGCAACTGGTTGTTTATCTGACTACCTCGCCTATGACAAATCATCCTTCTTTTGGATGAAGAAGACAAGGTAATTAACTTGTGGAAATACGCTGTTTTGAAAACACTCATTGCTATGTATGGAACATAGTTTATGTTTGGGTCAAATTTAATGAAAATATGTTTTTAATAATAAATTAATCTGCTTAATGTTATTTTAAAATTGTCAGGTAAGTTGACTCTATTATTATTTCAAGCTAGAATATAATTTAACAAATTTTATATAAAAAAAATACAAAATGACCATAGAAGAAGCACAAAAAATCGTAGATCAATGGATAAAAGATAATGGAATTCGTTATTTTAACGAATTGACCAATACCGCCATTTTGATGGAAGAAGTTGGGGAAGTAGCCCGTTTGATGGCAAGGGTTTATGGCGAACAATCTTTCAAAGATCCTCAGCAAGCTTATGATTTGGGAGACGAGATGGCCGATGTTCTTTTCGTATTAATTTGTCTGGCCAATCAAACAGGTATTGACTTGACTGAGGCTCTCCAAAAAAACTTGGACAAAAAAACACGCAGAGATAAAGATCGCCATCAAAATAATGAAAAGCTGAAATCATAATTTTCCTAACCACCACCTTATGTCTTGGAGCAAGCTTGTTTTTTCTGGACTTCTCTTCTTACTCTCTTCGTTCTCGTGGGCGCAAAACCTTGTGCCCAATCCGAGCTTTGAAGCGTATTACGATTGTCCAGAATTTTTAGGAAGTGTCAAAAGCTATAATCCTAATTCACCTTGGGGCTTGCTTCCAGAATGGCAGGCCAATCCTCCTGATTGTACCCCTGATTATTATCATCCTTGTGGAAGAAGAAAATTTAAGGTGCCGAAAAACCTCTGTGGAAACAGGGCGGCCAAAGACGGAAAAGCTTACGTGGGAATGATCCTTAGAATCGGAGAGGTACATATTGGTAGTTGGCAAGATTTGTTTTATCGTGAGCATATCACGGCAGGCCTCAAGGATTCTTTGCGCAAAGATCATCGCTATCTGGTGAGCTTTTACGTATGTTTATCGGAGTATGCTAATTTTGCCATTGGTCATATTGGTGCTTTTTTTAGCAAAAAACCCATTATCATTCACGAAAATCAAGCCTATACGCCACAAATTTTGAGTTCTCCTCAGGTTATTCAGTCAAAAGAAGATTGGGTTCTTATTCAAGATACCCTGACGGCAAAAGGAGGTGAAAAATACATAACCATTGGCAACTTTGATGATTATCGGCACAAAAAAATTCGCAAAATCGTCTCTTCTCAGAAGCATATCAAAAAATTCAACTTCAACCGAGCCTATTATTACCTAGATATGGTTTCGGTCGTAGATTTGGGCTTGTTGCCTCCTCCAAGATTACAGACACCTTCCCTACCCACGCCTCCTGTTTGGAAAGGCCTTACGGATTTGCAAGTCGGACAAAAAATCGTCTTAGAAGAAGTTTTCTTTGCTTTCGATCAAGCTGATTTGCTTCCCGCCTCTTTTCCCGAATTGAATCGCCTCTGTCGTCTATTGGCGCAATATCCCAAGATGAAGATTCGGGTGATAGGGCACACCGATAGTATCGGAACCCAGACCAAAAATCAAATGTTGTCGGAGCAAAGAGCCCATAGTGTGGTCTCTTATTTACAAAGTCAGGGGATTGCTCCTGAGAGGATGTTTAGCCAAGGATATGGCGAGGATCAACCCATTGACACGAATACTACGCCCGAAGGTCGGCAACAAAATCGCCGAGTGGAGTTTGCTATTTTAGAATATTGATGTTATGCAAGAGATTATCGTAATTACCCTGTTTATTTTCGCTCTGGGCTACCTCTGGAGGCAGATTCGTAAAAACTTTCAGAAAGAACAAGAAGGATGCGGAGGGAGTTGTGGAGCAGCTTGCTCAGGAGCCGAGCTGGAGCGAATGAGTCGTGAAATGGCCAAAAGATCTTAATCCATATGACATCATCCAATATCTCCATCCGAGAAGCAAAACCAGAAGATATTCCTCAGGTTTATCACCTTATTCGTGAGTTGGCCGAATTCGAGCGGGCTTTGCCGGAGGTGGAGAATACGGTTGAACAATTACGAGCAGATGGTTTTGGTAAACATCCCCTTTACGGCCTATACGTAGCTCAACAGCAGACCGACCTAATCGGAATGGCTCTCTACTATTATCGCTATTCTACTTGGAAGGGTAAGACCCTTTATTTAGAAGATTTGTATGTAAAACCAGATTTTCGGGGTTTAGGTATCGGACAGCGATTACTAGAAAAGTTGGCGCGTAAGGCTCTAGATGAAAATTGCCAAAGAATGCAGTGGCAAGTACTGGATTGGAACGAATCTGCTATTGCCTTTTACCGGCAGTTGGGAGCAGACTTTGATGCTGAATGGATAAATGTTTTTTTAGATGGCCAACAACTTGCTCACTTAGCTTCGTGAGGCCTAATGGCTTGGGGTTGATGGTTTGTGAGTTTTTGTCTCTGAGCATCCCTGCTAGCTTTCCTTCTCAGACGAAGTAAATTTATCGTTGATTATCTTGTAAAATAGAATAAGTTTCGCATCTGCTATTCTTTCTTTGCTAAGTTCCATTTTCAACCTTTCGGCTACCTTCTGTGATTGGACAGGAGTTGCGTTAAGGGCGGCCATCAAATAGCTAAACCCAAAGTCTTGGAAAGCATATTGAATGATCCTTTGAGCCGCTTCGGTCGCCAAGCCGTGTCTAGTAAAACGAGGGAAAAGCCCGTAGAGAAGCTGAGGTTGAGTTTCCTCGAAAAAATACCATAATCCCACAAAACCAATGAGTGCTAGCGCATCACCTCAGCCTCTCGATTCATCTCTATGATATAAAAGGAGGAATATCTTCTATCTTCTTCTAGGCGGTTCTGGAAGAATCCAACAGCCGTAGCGCAAAGGACATTTTTTATGGCTAGTTTCCAGCAGGCTTATTTTCAAATAAAAATGAGCAAAATAGACCATATTAAAAAGGACATTTTTTCTTTTTGTTTTTTACTTTTAGGAAAACTTCTCTTGATTCATCTCACTTATCATTTTCTCTCCCAAAACAGTATCCCATAAAAACGCACATTCTCAATAAGAATCATATTTGCCATTCTACTAAATTATTACTTATGAACATTTTATACAGAAAAACCAACTTACTGAGCCTTATACTCATTGGCGTCTTGGCCTACCTATTCTTAGGAAATCAAGTGCAAGCACAAATAAATCTATCCGAACCAGGAGACACCTACGAACAGGGCTTCGAGAATATTACGAGCCTAGCGGAGATTGATTGGTCTGTAGAAAATATCAATGAGGATACCGTTGGTACACTTGCCAATACTTGGTCTGTTATTGGCCCTCTGAATAACGGGCAGGCCACCGCCCGAACTGGCTCTAACTGTGCAGGTTATTTCTATAATAGTCAGGATGTAAGTATTGGTGCCGATGATTGGTTATTTAGTCCTGCTTTCGTATTGGCAGCAGGGCAGACTTATGATCTGAGTTTTTTTTACGCGACTATGCCTGCTAATGGAGGGCCTTTTCCAGAGAGATTGAGCTTACATTTGGGTACGGCTCCCCAATCTGATAGTATGCAAACACTTATTTTTGATTATGGTGAGTTTGACCATACGGATTATTTGCCTACCACGCAAACCTTTACGGTGCCCGAATCAGGTACTTATTATATAGGTTGGTACGCTTACAGTCGCCCTGACCAATATATTTTGCGTATTGATGATCTATTATTGAGTAATAGTACTCCCTTTGATAATGACTTGGCTACTATTGGCATCACTACTTCTGCCGATCCCAGAGATTGTAATACATTTACCGCAAGTACTCCTTTAAGTATTTTATTCGGGAATGTGGGTAATAACGATCAAGACACTTTCAACATAGAATATAGTGTGAGTAATCAAGATGGCTTGGTTTTAGTTTCGGGAGCTCAAGAAGCTCTGGGCCTAGACAACGGAGATACGCTTACGGTGAATTTGAGTGTAGACCTTTCCTCAAATGGTTTCTATATCGTCCAAGCCATCACCAGTCTGAAGGGAGATCAAAATCCTGACAATGATACACTCACGGCGGCTTTACTTAATCCCAGAGTAGACTTGACTGCTGATGAAAGTCAGTTTCAGGAAGATTTTGAAAACATTCCTTCCTTGGGTGCGATTGGGTGGACCACCGAGAATGCAAATAATGATGAAGAGACTTGGACGGCTTTCAGTGCCCCAGATTTTGCTAATTCGGGGAGCAACTTTATCATCAATTTTAGAGCAGAGGGGCAGGCTTCCGATGATTGGCTGTATAGCAATTGCCTAGACCTCAGAGGGGGAGAAACCTATCAGGTTCGTTTTTTTGCAAGAGCCAATGGAGGAACTACTGAAAGCTTCGAGATACAAGTGGGTACTAGCCCGAGTGCCAGTGCTATGACTCTTATTGAAAGTTACCCCAATTTTAGCACAAATAGCTACACCGAATTCACGGAAATATTTAGCGTACCCACTGATGGAACCTATTACCTAGGATGGCATATGACCACTCCTGATTTTCAAACAGGTGAAGGCTCAGGAGGGATTCTATTGGATGATATTTCTGTGATCCAGACCGAGGGAGTTACTGCGCTGGCTAATAATCTTTTATCTAAAACTACCAAAATTGGTCCTAATCCCACTAGTGGCCAACTGACCGTAAATTTGGAGCAAGCGGCACCCAGCCCCACCGAGATTCAGGTGCTGACTCAGACTGGTCAAGTCGTATACGAAGTAGCTACTCAAAATACCTCGAGGATATTTGACCTAGATCTATCATTGCTCCCAGCTGGTCTTTATTTACTCAAAGTACAAACCACGGCAGGTGTTTTAGTCAAGAAAGTAATGGTAGAGTAGATACGTTTTCTGTGGTTTGATAGACGAAAGTGAGTTAAGAGCTTGATATTTCTGGTCTTAACTCATTTTATTTTCCACGGGAGAAAATGGGATTTATTCTTTAATTTTACGTAAATACCTGAGATGTTCCATTGCCTTTACTCTTTTGAAAATGACCACAGAGGAAATTCAAGAACTCATCGCTCAAAATCAATTAAAAAAAGCTATTCAGGCTTTGACTGATTATGTAAAGGGCTTAGAAAAAGAGTCCCCCCTAGAAAATGATCTTATTTTACAGTCCGCCCGATTGCACTCCAATGCCCATAAAAAAGACCAAGGTATTATCTCTCAAGAACAAGCTTCTATCGAAGAATCACGCATTCGCTCTACTCTACTAAACTTACTCGGCAGGGTAACTCCCAAAAATAAAATTAGAGCAGAAGGAGATGGCAACGTGAGTCTTCAGAACACACAAAACAGTAAGATCACGATCAATAAAGTTTCTGGTTCAGGCGCAAACGATAAGCAAGAGCGCAACCAAGCTACACAGAAAATTCTTTATCTCTACGCCAATCCTGAAAATACCAATCCCCTCTCTTTTGCTAAGGAAAACCGCGCGATTACGCATTACTTAGCGCAAGAAGCAAGTTTTAATCTCTTGCCCGCGGTAACTTCGCTGCGGAGGTCAGAATTTCTGGATTGGGTAGAAGTAGCGTATGAGCAAGATATTGCCTACTTACACCTTTCTAGTCACGGCTCAGCGACGAGTGGATTGCTACTGGAAAACGAGCACGGGTATGTTGATCATTTGTCTGTCCAAGATTTTAAACGCATCTTTCAGCTATTAAGTCAAGAGCATCCCGGTCAAAAATTACCCTTTGTGATGCTAAGTGCTTGTCACTCTTTGGCTTTTGCAGAGGCCATCGCTTCCGAGTATGTACAATTTGCCGTGGGGATGAATCAGGCGATTCCGGTCATCGAGGCGATTTCTTTTACCGAAGAATTTTACCGACAAATTGCCCGTGGTAAAGACATTCAGGCAGCTTTTGACCGAGCCTGTTTCCAGGCCAGAACCGAGATTCCCAGACTAGTTACTGGCTGAATAAATATCCAATTTTTAACTCAAATGATCTAAAACATGTTCAAATTCAATTGCCCCAAAGATGAATTGGTACAAGTTTTCCGTGAATATGGCTACTGTTTGGTGCGCCTTCCCCGCACGGGAGTCCAGCCCCTGCAGCTCTTGGCTCGTAATCGCGACGGTAGCTACGCGCTGATGGGCGCAGTGGGTAGGCTTTTTCAGGCACATCCTGATTATCCAGAGCCTAGCCTCCCTCCCGAAAAACCTGCTCCTAGTCAAATTTTAGGTCGAGAATCTACCAAGCTCAAGCGAAGTATTGGTTTAGAATTATTAGGGAATTTTACCGAGGCGCTGGGTTTAGGAGATGCTTCGGCAGATATTGAAAACGAACGCGTGGATAAAATTTCTTTTGAGCTACATCAGGTCAAGGTTCAGGAGATTGACTTCTTTGATTTGGATCGTTTTTTAAATAGAGCCGAGTTAGACAGTGCCGCCAAAGATTCTGTCCAAAAAGTCAAAAATGGCGATCTCTACATTATTTCTGCCATCTTGAAAGCCAAGGCTTTCAGCATCAAGACTTACGATGAAAACGAAAAAGCCATCAAAGCCATCGTTCAGGATAATCATGAGATCATAGGTATCAAGGGAGAAATCGGTACGAATCAGGAGAATGAGCATAATATCACGTACACCGGCGAGCAAGAGCTGATTTTTGCCTTCAAAGCTGCCCAAATTAAGTATGAAAATAGTACTTTTCGTACCGTAGAAGCGGATCGTGGCACTTTGAAAAGTGAAGAAAAGATTCCGGTAGATTTATTAGCTACGGAGGATAACTTTGTCGAGTTAGCTTAAGAGGGGATGATTCGTTTTGCTTCGGTTCGTGTTTTCTATCTCCACGAACCGAAATTTAGCCTCATTACTTGTTTTTATTACTGCGTCTCCGGTAGTTTTTCTTACGAGGGCGCCCCCCTCTGCTTCTCTCTTTACCCTTATAGCCGCCTTTGCGAGGCTCCTGTATTTTGGGCGATTCGCCAATGTATTCAGGAATCTCAAAGCGAGTGACCTCAATGCCAATGGTTTTCTCAACCTGGTAAAAATCCTGCTGTTCTTTTTCATTTACCAAAGTAAAAGCATAGCCCAATCCATCTGAGGACACGCGGGCGGTTCTACCGACTCGGTGCACATAATCTTCGGCACTATTGGGAACCTCCATATTGATGACAGCATCTATTCCTTTCACATCCAATCCACGAGCGATCACGTCCGTACCAATCAGGATACGAATTTGCTCATTTTTGAATTCTCGCACAATGTCTTCTCGGGTATTTTGGTCTAGATCCGAGTGAATTTCTTTGACCGAAAGTCCTTCTTGTTGGAGATCGCGAGCCAAATCCTTTACGGTATGTTTTCGGCTACTAAAAATGATGACACTCTTAAACTCCTGATGCACTTTAAGAATATGGCGAATGAGTGCAGTTTTATGCTGGTCATAAACGAGATAAGCAAGCTGGGTGATTCCTTCGGCAGGTTTGGAAAGCGCAATATTGATTTCTTCGTGTTCAAGAAGAATATCATTGGCTAGTTTCCGAATTTTTTTGGGCATCGTGGCCGAAAACATCAAAGTCTGTCTTTCCTTAGAAAGGTGCTGGATAATCCGGACGATGTCATCATAAAAGCCCATATCCAGCATCTTGTCAGCCTCATCTAATACCAAGTATTTGAGGTGATTAAGTTTGGAGTAGCCCATATTTAAGTGAGAAATCAGCTTACCGGGGGTAGCCACGACAATATCAGCCCCTTCGATAAAAGCTTGTTTCTGCTGAGCAAAAGAAGCTCCATCACTTCCGCCGTACATAGCGATCGAGCTAATGGGCGTAAAATAGGCAAAACCTTGTAGCATCTGGTCAATTTGAATCGCCAGTTCTCGGGTAGGCACGATAATCAGGCTGTTGACGTCTCGATTCTCAGACTGCCCTCTTGCCACGATTTGGTGGATAATCGGTAGCAAAAAAGCAGCGGTTTTTCCGGTTCCGGTTTGGGCGCAGGCGATCAGATCTTTTTGATCCATAATAATCGGGATGGCCTGCTCTTGAATGGGGGTGGGCTGTTTAAATCCCATGGCATCGAGTCCTTCTAAGAGGACGGGATGCAGATTTAGTTCTTCAAAGGTCAAAATATTTCAATTAGTTTAGCTTTAACATAAAATTTCCATCCACAACGTAGCAATATACGGGATAGACAATTAAAATGCCACGTTTGTTCCTAAGGATTTAACTTAGAAGCATGTTTTTTGTTGAATCTACGGTTCTTAGGTTTGCATATCCCTCGCAAAAGCCTTAGATTTCCCGATCTTTCCACAAAACCAGAAATGCGATGAAAATTTATTGTCCTAAATGTGAATGGGAACCCACCCCTGACTCCCGCTGGCTTTGTAGCTGTGGTCATTCCTGGAATACTTTTGATACTCAGGGGGTTTGCCCTGCTTGTAAAAGAGTATGGCGCGATACCCAATGCCTGGCCTGCCAACAGTGGTCTAAGCACCACGATTGGTATCACGACCTCCCTCCTATTAATCTGGAAGAAATGATGGAAGAAAAAAAGGAACCTCTTCCTTCTTCTTCGCTTATCCAATGAGAAGAGACAGCAAAAGCCGATCAGCGGATTACTTTCACTTCAGGTAGCAGTTCTTTGAGCTTTTTGATTTCATTTTCGGAAATGGGATTGTAGCGGAGAGAGATTTCTTTAAGTCCAGTCATTTTCTGGATATCTTCTGGTATGTATGCCACTTTATTGAGATCAAGGATCAATTTCTCCAGATTGGGCATGTAAAAGACACATTCTGGAATGTTTCGCAGGGCATTTCCACCCAAATCTAATTCTTTCAAGCGATTAAGGTTAGCAAATTCCATCGCTAGGGACTGTAATTGGTTATCGTGGAGCTTTAGTATACGTAAGTTTTTCATATTACTGATCGTGGCGGGGAGTGTATCTAGCTTATTATAGCTGAGGTCTAAGGTAGAAAGCAGTGGAAACCCTTCGTCGTCTTTAAAAAAGCGTAGATAATCTACTTGGGCATTGCTGCTGATTTCTAGTACTCTCAGAGTCTTGATTTCTCTCAGTTCTTGGGGAAGGTCTATGAGGTCATTGTAGCTTAGGTTTAAGTACTCGAGTCGGCTGAGTTCGTCAAATCCCTTGGGCAGTTCCTCGATGGCATTCCGAGAGAGATTTAATTCTCTCAGGCTTTCTAGATTTAATATTTTATTAGAAACCTCAACGATGCTATTTTCGCTCAAATCTAATTTTCTAAGATTGCCCAAGGCCCCGATACGTGAAGATATCTCCGTTAGTTTATTGCCAGAAAGATCGAGTTCAACTAATTCGGTAGAAAGTCCAGAAGGTAATTCCATTAAGGCATTTCCTCTTAGATTCAACAATCTCAACTTACGCAGGCGGTTAATCCGAGAAGGTAATTCTGTGATCCGATTACCACTCAAATCTAACCTGACCAGATTAATCAGATAGCGAATGTTGTCGCTCATGCGCTCGAGCTTATTCCCACGGAGGCTCAGCTCTCTCAATCTTCGGAGTTGCCCGATGGAGAGTAGCATTTCGTCCAGATTGATACTCGTATCGCAGAGTACTTCCAGAGAAGTAAGCCCTTGCAAGCCTATGATTTCGGGGGGCAATTGTTTCATCCCATTCCAACCAATCCTCAATTCTTGAAGCGAGGATATTTGGTTTAATTGTTTCAGTACCTTCTCTAAATACAGACGTGGGTTATCATTGAGTGACAACTTTTGGAGTTGGGGCAGTTGCAAGAGTGTGGGAGGTAATACAGATAGTTTATTCCAACCCAAGTTAAGCTCTTGCAAATTGACGAGTTTTTCCAGACCTGGGGGCAGGCTCAGCATATATTGCCAAGTGAGATCTAGCTTATAAACTTTCTCTGGCTCTTTGAGCGCTTCTTCCATAGACAAATAGAATCTGGGCTCTTCCTGAGCGAAAGCAGGACAGATAAGCAGATTGAAGATCAGGCTTATCCCAGTCAATATCCAGCGTTTTTTTTTGATCATAGTATAATCGCTTATTCCCACTTACTTAGGGTTGAAAAATTGATTAGTGATCCTGCCAACACTATCTCGTAAGATCAAGCTCACCAATGATGGTATCGTTTCGCAGGTGTAGAAAAGAATGATGCAAGATAAATTTATACCGATTAACGAAACCCCAGAAAGATTGGTTTAGCTCTGGTACAAATTTAAGCGATGGCTCGCGATAAGAAAAGTGAGGAAAAAATTTGCGGGAAAATATCTACTGGGAAGTCGCTTTAAAATGAATTTGTCTTACAACAAAATAAGCTTGCTGAGAAGGCTCAGGGTCGGTTTATTTTTTATCTCGCTTTGCTTATGGCTTCAAAGGTTACCTTCCTCGGCACCTGAAAACGCTTTTTTAGCCTTGTATTTACAAATTTGAGCTCAGGTCAAGCAGAAATCTAAAAAGTAACCGCCCACACTGCCTACGATCTATCGAGAAAATTTAGGATCACCTTCATCGATGGTTATGCAACGCCAATTACATTATCAGTATGAGTGTGAGGCGGTTACTCTTTCTATATTAGAAACAACAACTTATTAGATATAATCAAAATCAAAGAGAAAAATGACACTAAAAGAAAATCTATTCGAATTTATATCAGAGCAGCCACGAATCTTCTCGATCATGAACGCGCATTCTCATTGAATCGTTTGGCTTTGAAATCTACCTGATAGATGACCTTGATAAGAAAAGCTGCTTCCAGATACTCGATGTACCTCTTGTTGTATCCTTGGCCACTCCTGAGGAGTTCGAGAGGCTATTTATAGAGATTTCATGGTCAGAATTATAGGCCAGACAGCGGAGCATCTGATGATAATACGCATCAATCTGTTGCGCTTCCCACCAAAGATTTTGAAACTAGATTCTCTCCATAATCTGTTCTTCGGAAGAAGAAGTAAGGCTCGTATAGAATCAATTATTTGATCTTAGAAGTGCAAATACAAGAAATAAGATCTAGAGATTAATTTTATTTTGGGTAAAAACAACCTTCTTTCCAAAACCGTAGCCCTGAAGCTACACCTCCATCTTCACCTCCATACAAAAGCAAACTTGCTGATTACCAATAGATTCCTCGCTAAAAGCAATCTTAGTTTGGCTCTTACTTCCTACTCTGAGCAGGACGGTACGGAGCATATTGCCATAGCCCGGAGTGCGCTTGACTTGCTTGAAATCCTCAATTTGATTGATGTACATGAGTTCTTCGCTAAGCTTGCGGGCTTCGGAGGGCAGGCGAATATCCGAAGTAACCAAATGAAAAGAGCGATCGTGATAGCTCAGGAAAACCTCGGCAGGTAGATGTCTCGTTTTGAGATTTTTTTGCATAAAACACACCTGCCCCACCAAGCCCAAGAATACAATCTGCAAGCGATTATCCCGATCTGAGATATTTTGCTGGATTAAGCTGGCTCCCAGCAAGCGACTCATACACTTGACTTTATGATTGCTGAGGCGTCCTTTGGCGCGCAGGGAATCTTGGGGCGCCCATTCCAAGCGGAAATATTTATCTTTGAGCCACTGCTGGAAAACGGATTGCTTCAAGTTCATGCCTTCCATCAATTGTGCCCCCAAAAGTGTATTTTGGGAATCTTCACTTTCTAGTAACTGAATGATTTTTTCTACGGAAGGCGCCGTCATAGAGTGATCGTTTTTTCTTAAAAATAATAGTTTTCTAGCAAAGCAACCGAGCGATTCGGCTAAAAAATTTGAATATTTGGTAATGATCTTTTATTTTCATTTGTTAGTTTTTTATAAGTTTGGTTAGAAAAAATTATAAAACTCCAGAATTAAGCCGCGATGAACGAATTCCAAAAAATTATAGATGCCTACCAACACATCGATTTCAGTGAAAAAAGAGCCGCCCTCGCCACCGTGGTCAAACTTTATGGCTCCTCTTACCGCCGCCCTGGCGCCCGGATGCTCATGACCGAAGACGGCCATTGGACGGGAGCCATCAGTGGTGGATGCCTGGAAGGAGATGCCCTGCGTCGCTCTCGCAAAGCCATCTTGGAAGGAAAACCCACCGTGGTCACCTATGATACGATGAACGACGAAGATGCCGAAAGTATTGGCATTGGTCTGGGTTGTAATGGAATTATCGATGTACTCATTGAACCGCTCGCTGCGGATGGCACTTCCGATGCGATGAATATGCTCAAAGCTTCTCAGGATTATCGCCAAACCGCCGTGATGGCCACCGTGTTTAAGGCAGAAGGCGTGGAAAATGTCAACATGGGTGATCGCTTACTCATCTTACCCGATGGTCAGGTAGAAAATGGCTTTCAACACGAAACCCTCAAAGAATTTGTACTTCAAGATGCACGTCGTGCCATTCAAATGCAAAAATCTGAGAACAATGCCTATTCACTCAAGGAAGGGGAAGTAGAAGTTTTTATCGAGGCCATCAATCCAGGCATTCAGTTGATGATTTTTGGAGCAGGCTACGACGCGATTCCGGTTTCTACCTTGGCCAAACATGTGGGCTGGCACGTCCTAGTTTCGGATGACTGTCCGGCACATTTAGCTCCCAAACGCTTTCCGGCGGCGAATGCGATCGTGTGTATTCCCCGTGATACGGTCAAAGAGCAGGTGGAGGTCAACCATCACAGTGCGGCCGTGCTGATGTCGCACAATTTCAAGTATGATTTGGCTGTTTTTAAGCAATTATTACAAACGGAAATTCCTTATATCGGCATTCTCGGCCCCAAAAAACGCTTCGTGAAAATGCAGGAAGAACTTGCTCAGGAAGGCATCCAACTCAGCGAGGCAGATTTGGATCGCGTTCATAGCCCTATTGGCTTAGACTTGGGCGCCGAAACGCCCGAGGAAATTGCGCTGTCTATTGTTTCCGAAATTCAGGCCAAATTCCAAAATCGCCCCGGTACTTTCTTGAAAGATAAAAAAGGCTTTATCCACGATCGTGAAGAGAAAGCCATCGTGTAACGCTCAACACATCACGCAAGGCTGCTTGGTTTAACGAATCGATAACATGTCAAATACTATAGTTTCGTTAAATTTCAGAACATTCAACAACGCAAAATACAAAATTATGCTCAGAAAAATATCACTCTGCTTTCTTACCTTTTTAGGAAGTATCTCGCTATCAATGGCAACCGATTGGACAGAAAATTTCGTAGTCGGTACGCCCGAAATCAAATCTATGAGTCAATTAACTTTTGGCCCCGAAGGCATTCTCTTCATCGGAGATGCCCAGAATGCCAAAGTCATTGCCATTGCCTTGGACGATCAAACCCAAAATGACTCCCAAGCAGGCATGGAAGAAATTCAAGACATCGAGGGCAAAATTGCCGCCTTACTGGGAACCAAGGCCGAAGAGATTCTAATCCACGATTTGGCCGTCAATCCCATTTCCCAAAATATTTATCTGGCCGTTTCTCGTGGTCGAGGTCAGCAAGATTCTTATTGGATGCTCCCTAATCAATTGAGCGACGCCAACATGCTACTCAAAATCAACCGAGAGGGGCAGATGGAAGAAGTGCCCCTGACCAATATCAAATATTTGGAGATGGCGATTCCTAATCCGGTCAGTACTGAGAAGAAAAACCGTTTTGGCTCACTCCGTGTAGATGCGATTAGCGACTTAGCCTATGCCGACGGCAAAGTGTACGTAGCCGGCCTCTCTAACGAAGAATTTGCCTCTTCTTTGAGAGTTTTACCTTTTCCTTTCCAAGAAGAAGTAACGGCCAGTACTATTGAAATTTACCACGGGGCACACGGTCGCTACGAAACCGAGTCGCCTATCCGTACTTTTTTGCCTTACACCATGAATGGCGAATCTTATATCTTAGCCTCTTATACTTGCACTCCCCTCGTAACCATTCCGACGCAGGCCCTCAAAGATGGTGAGCACGTGAAAGGCCGCACCGTGGCCGAGTTAGGCGCGGGAAATATGCCCTTGGATATGGTAGTCTATCAAAAAGGAGGCAAAGATTATCTATTAATTGCAAATACCACTCGTAACTTAATGCGGGTAGATCCTGCCGAAATTGCTAACTATGAAGGCAGCCTCTCTGAAAAAGTAGAGCGTTATGGCACGGCAGGCGTGAGCTACACGGCGATTCCTACTTTGGTACAACAAATGGACAAGCTCAACGACAACTACGTAGTGATGCTCACGCGTTTGCCCTATGGCTCTATGTCCTTGATCGCGCAATCTACCAAACGCCTCTAGACTGCAAAAATATTTACAGGACTCCCCAATCGGAAAAAATAACTTCCCTGGGGAGTTTTTCCATTTTTAAAACCATTCAATGCGAATCTTGGCCGTTTTTTTTCTTTTTCATACTTTTTCTTTGCTTCGCGCACAGGAAGTAGGAATTTTTTTGAATGAAGACTCGAGCAGTCAGGCTTATCATACGCTGGAGGTGAGCGGTTTATTAGAAGAGCATTTACAGAAATTCCAAGGACAGAATTTGAGCAAAGAAGATTGGCAAGAGCTTTTTCCCGTGTACACGGGTTCGCAAAAGCCACCAAGTGCGAGCTATCCGCCGATGCTTGGGCGGTATCAAGTTGAGGCAAATTTGATTCGCTTTATCCCTCGTTTTCCTTTTGTTGCTGATATGGATTATTATGCAGAATTTGATTTAGGGCAATTTTATCAGAAGATTGATTTAGGAGCTAATCTGCGGGTTCGTTTGTTACAAAAGCATTTTAAAATAGCCGCCTCTCCCTCCGTCTCTACTACGCAGGTGGAAAAAATATACCCCAGCACTTCCGTGGTTCCTGCTAATTTGTTGAAGTTTTATATCTATTTCTCAGCACCCATGCGCTTGGGTCAATCCCTTGAAAAGATTCATCTTTATAATGAAAGGGGTGAGCAAGTAGAAGCTCCTTTTTTGCCCATGCCCGAAGAACTTTGGGACCGGGAGCGCAAACGCTTGACCCTGTTCTTTGATCCGGGGCGTATCAAACGTGGCTTAAAACCTCATCGAGATCAAGGCACTCCTCTGGAACCCAATCAAAAGTATCGCCTGGTCATTGAGCAAGATTGGAAGGATGCCTACGGAAAGCCTCTGGTCAAAGCATTTGTTAAAACATTCCAGACTAGCCCTCCTGACCGTGTGCAACCCGACCCAGAGAAATGGAAAATCCTGCCTCCCCAAGCCGATACAAAGGAACAATTCATCGTACAATTTCCAGAAGCCTTAGATGGCGTACTAGCCGAGCGATATTTGAATCTTTTTTTTGAAGAGATTCTGATTTCTGGGCAAATTCAAATTGAAGATGAAGGCAGAAAATGGGTATTCTCACCTCAGATTCCTTGGGAATCAGGCAAATACCAGCTTAAAATCCATACACGTCTGGAAGATCTAGCTGGCAATAGCATCCGCCGGTTATTTGATACCAATACCCAGATTGCTCCCAGTCCTATCGAGCGTCAGGTGGATGAATACATTTACTTAGACTTTGAAATTAAATAAACGATGCCTTTCTCCTCCAAAGCCATCGGACTGATTTTATTAGCAGCGGGTGCCTCTACGCGTATGGGCAAGGCCAAGCAATTACTTGATTATCAAGGGGAAAGCTTGCTACAAAGAAGTGCAAAGGCCGCCCTAGAAGCCGAGCTAAGAGCGAGAATTTTGGTCATCGGTGCTCGACGGGAGCAAATCGAGGCCGAAGCCAAAGATTTACCCATTCCCCAAGTTTACAATCCTGATTGGGAAACGGGCATGGGCTCTTCCGTGCGCACGGGTCTGCAAAAGCTCTTAGAAGATCAGCCTGATTTGGATGCGGTGTTGATCATGCTTTGTGACCAACCTTTTGTAAACGCAGATTTACTCAACCAAATGATTGCTCATTTCCAAGCATCTGAGTTTCCGATCTTGGCCTCTGCTTACGAGGATACACTGGGCGTACCTGCCATTTTCGCCAGAGATTTTTTTGAAAAATTGCTGAATTTGGGTGAAAAAGGAGGTGCCAGGAAAATTATCAAGCAAAATCTAGCCGAAGTACAAGCCTTTCCCTTTCCGCAGGGAGCGATTGATATTGACACGCCCGAAGATTATGAGAAATTGCTCAGGGGAAAGAAAAATCCTAAAATGCCCCCTTCCTCACTCTAAATCCGTCTAAGGAAATAAAATCTCTGTGGTATGCCTCATCCTTTATTGGTTCAATTTCAGGAGCTTTTTGCCCTCGATCTGGGCTTAGAAGCGCATTTGTTCAATCCTCCCGCCTCTGAGGAGCAGATTCAGGATTTCAAAGATAAAATCCAACTTCCTTTGCCCGAACTCTTTTATGATTTCTATCGCTGGCACAATGGCTCCCGTCAGGACAATTACTTGCCCATAGGTTTTCACGATGGAATGCATATCTTATCCTTAGAAAGGATTTTATCCAGTAAAAAAGTATGGGATGAATTGGAGGCTCAAGATACTTTTGTACAATACCAACCGGGTACTTGGTGGAATTCGGCTTGGATGCCTTTTATGTATATTCCGGATTGGTATCAGATGGTCATTGACACCAAAGGCTCCTACGGTGGAGAGGCCGGGCAAATTTTTGGCTATGATTTCAAAGCCGCCGAAGACCGCTCTGTGATGTATGCTTCTTTTGAAAAATGGCTGGAAACAATGCTCGAACTTAAGAAAAATAATCTACTGCTTTATGATGCTCCCGAGCAAGCAGAGGAAGTGGATTATAACCCCGAGCAACACGCAAAAATAAACCGCATCATTCAGCAAATTAATGGGAATTTCAGCTTTGTAGCCCCTATTTGGAAGTATCGCCGTACCGAGCAAGTGCAAAATCCTCATTTTGATACACTGCGGGAAGCCATTGAACGGAATAATTTACCCGAAGTCAAAAAGCTTCTGGCAGCACAAAAAGTAGCCCTAGACGAAAATAACCCTTACGAGGTAGACAATTACACGCCTTTGCACGTAGCGATTGCTTCTAAAAAATTCAAGATTGCTGCTTTCTTGATAGAGCAAGGAGCAGATGTGCAAAAAAAGGACGCTTATGGTTTGAATGCTTTCACGAAAATCGTCTCCTCTTATAGTTATTTGAATGATCCACAGGATACAACGCAGGTCTTGGACTTACTACTGGAGCGTGGGCATAGCTTTGAAACGAAGCCCAATCATTGGTATGATCCCTTGTTTCAATTGTTAAGAACGGCTGTATCCATCAACGAATTGCATTTATTAAATTATTGCCTAGAGCAGGGAGTTGATCCCAATAAACCCATTCCTTATTCAGATGGAAATCGTTTGCTGCACCAAGCCATCCGAGACGGAAAGGCCCAAGCGAGCACTTTGGCCGCTTTGATTGAAGGTGGGGCTGACCCTAAGTTGCCAAATGAAGCAGGACAAACGCCTCTGATGATTTTTCAAGAAAAATATAAAAAAAGTGGACAAGAAAAAGCAACAGCAGAGCAGCAAGCGATCAAAGCCCTGCTGACCTGAAGCACGATTAGCAACTTTGGTAATTTAAATAATTGATAATCAGATATTTGCGAATCTTTATTTTCAAAAATATTACGCTCAATGCTTCATTCATTAATCATTTGTATATTTCGGTCTATTTTTTGGACTGATTTAATAAAACGACGCGTATATACCAAATGAGCAAATGATTTGTTTGAATTCTAGCACCCGCGAGTTATTTTTGAAAACGGTCAACACCTAAATTTACTATGATCACAGACAAAACAAAGTATAAAAATGTATCCATTGAGATCGAGGAAGGCATTGCGATTATCACGATCCGACGTGCTTCCAAGTTGAACGCAATCAATCGGGATACCGTGGAAGAATTACGCAGAGCGATGACAGAAGTGATGCATAATTCTGAAATCAAAAGTGCCATCATAACGGGTGAAGGCACCAAAGCTTTTGCGGCGGGTGCCGATATTGCTGAACTTTCGCAATTGGACGAGGTGGAGGCGAAGCGTTATTCTCAAAATGGTCAAGATGTGTACGCTATGATCGAGAATTGCTCCAAGCCCGTCATCGCGGCGGTCAACGGCTATGCTTTGGGAGGTGGATGTGAATTGGCTCTGGCTTGCCATATGCGAGTAGCGGTAGAATCTGCTAAGTTTGGCTTACCCGAAGTAAAATTAGGAACCCTACCCGGCTTTGGAGGAACCCAACGCCTGACCCAAAGTATCGGGAAGGCCAAAACCTTAGAGCTAATCATGACGGGTGATATGCTCTCGGCCAAAGAAGCCTATGAATTGGGCTTGGTGAATCACGTGGTCGCGTCTCACGAAGAAATGTTTGATAAAACCAAGGAAATCCTCAAGAAAATTGCTACATCTGGGCCATTGGCCGTTTCTATGGTTATTAAATCGGTAAACTCGGTGTATAGTAGCTACGAAGCAGGCTATCTCAAAGAAGCTACTTACTTTGGTCAATCGGCGGGTACTGAAGATTTTCACGAGGGAATGAAAGCTTTCTTGGATAAAAGGAAGCCTGACTTCACCGGAGATTAGCTCAAGCTGATGTGCTTGTTTTCATCCATCAAGCACATCAACACATTTTTATCCCATGCTCAAAAAACTGGCTAGCCAAACCGCCCTCTACGGTGTAAGTAGCATCATTGGCCGTGTACTGACTTATTTTCTGGTTCCTCTTCACACGGATTTATACTATGGCTTTTCTGAGGAGGACTACGGGTCTATGACGCTTTTCTATGCCTACGTGGCCTTTCTCAACATTGTCTATACTTATGGGATGGAAACCACCTATTTTCGCTATGCTTCCAAAAAAGAGAGCAATCCTCAGGAAATCTATCGCCTCGTATTGACCAGCATCTTGCTGACGACCTGCTTGCTTTCTGGCCTTTTCCTAGCCTTCTCTCAAAAAATTGCCACCGCCTTGGGTGAGCCGGATCAAGCGCATTTTGTCATCTGGCTGGTTCTGATTATCTCCATTGATGCCTTGCTGGCGATTCCTTACGCACGCCTCCGTCTGGAAAATAAAGCCCGTACCTTTGCGCTGACCAAAATTGCCAACATCGTCTTGACGGTGCTGTTGAATCTATTCTTCTTGGTATTTTGTAAAGAAGTATATGAAGGGAATGGGTTGGAGAGCTTAAAACCATTCATCAAACTCATCTATGATCCTCAGCTGGGTATTGGCTATGTTTTCTTAGCTAATTTACTGGCCAATGCTTTTGTATTTTTAATGCTTTACAAGTATTTGCTAGATTTTCGCCTCTATTGGGATTGGGCAAAGCTCAAACCCATGCTCCTTTATGCTTATCCTTTGTTATTCACGGGCTTGGCGGCGATGGTCAATAACATGATTGATAAGATTATGCTGGATATTTACCTGCCCGTAGGTTTTTATCCAGAGAGTAACCGTGAAATTGTAGGAATTTACGGGGCTTGTTTCAAGCTTTCAGTTTTTATGAGTCTGGCGATTCAGGCTTTTCGCTACGCGGCTGAGCCGTTTTTCTTTTCTCAAGCCGAGGACAAAAAGGCACCCCAGCTTTTCGCCAGAGTGATGCATTATTTTATCATTACCTGTGTGTTGTTGTGGCTAGGCGTGAGCCTGAATCTGGATATTTTCAAGTGGATTTTTCTTCGGAATCCAGTCTACCACGAGGGTATTTTGATCGTACCCATATTGCTATTAGCCAATCTTCTGCTCGGTGTTTATTACAACCTCACCGTGTGGTTTAAGCTGACAGACCAAACGTATTATGGAACTTATATTTCCATAGGAGGGGCTTTGCTGACGGTTTTACTTAACTTCGCTTTGATTCCGGTCTTTGGCTATTTTGGCCCGGTTTGGGCGGTATTAATTACTTACAGCTTGATGTGTGTGGCCTGTTATTATCTGGGTCAAAAGTACTTCCCGATTCCTTACCAGTGGGGAAAATCCTTGATCCATCTCTCCTTAGGCGGGATACTCATCTATGTCAGTCTGCAAATTCCCTTGGAAAGCTTACTGTGGAAGACGGCGATGAATGCAGGATTATTTTTGCTGTATTTGGTTTATGTGATAAAGACGGAGAGACCAAAATTCAAAACGCCTATTTGATTTGACTGGTATAAGACTTGCACAATTCACCACAGGTTTTGCTAGGAATGCCAGTTTTTATTCTAACAATCCCTTGGTTTATTTTAAGATTTCATAGTATATTTACTATACGCTCCAGACCAATCAAGCCCAGAATATGTGTGAGGAATCCTACGCTCCGTTTCAAAAATATTATCAACAAGGAAAAGATTACTGGGATGCCCAGGACTATCAAGCGGCGGCTGATGCTTTCAAAGAGTCTACCAAGTTTAAAAAAGAAGAAGCCGAAGCCTGGCATCAGGCGGGTCTGTGCTTGCTCAAACTAGAACGCCACGCCGAAGGAGGGATGTATCTGCGCCGGGCTCTGATTGAATACCAAAAACGCATCGAGCAAGGACTCGATAAGAGCTATAATTTGTATCAGGAAGCCAAGCTACAAGCCATTTTTCAAGATAAAGAAGCTTGTATGGCGACTTTGAGCAAATCTATCGAGCTTCATCCCGAACAGGCCGAACTAGTACAGCAAGAAGAGGAATTTGCCGCTTACCAAGAAGATACAGATTTCTTGGAAATGATGGCTCCTTTTTTACAAAAGTCAACTCCTATCCGATATCAAGGCAATAAACTTAGAAAAGAAGAATTGAACATAGAACAGACCCGTAATCACAGTGTTTTTGTCTTAGAGTTAGAAAAAAATGGCTGGGAAGTTGAAGACTTCCAAACACAATTGGATTCAGAAACCGGAGCTTCTCCCCAAGCTTTTGCTGCTTATACACACAATGAAGATCTGCACCTCTCCTTGGGTTATCATCTGGATGAAAATCTGATTTTCATGGAACTCGGTAGTAGAAAGAAGGAAGCAGAGATGCAAGCCTATCGCATCTATAAAGCGCAAGATATAGAAGAATTACTCGCCGTCATCATTGAGTTTCAGGAAAAAGTAGACGAACATAACTGGACGGAACTCATTGAAGCACTCGTAGATGTTTGTGATTCCTTATTATTTGAGATGCCAGACGGAAGAAGAGTCAGGGTGGCTTAGAGCAAAAGCTCGCCTCTTTGTGGGTTTCTCCATCAGATCTAAACTCCATGGTATTATTCGTATGAGAAAATTGCTCTACCTTGTCTTTTTGGCCGTGTTGGGCTGCCAGAATCCAGCCCAAAATCAGCAGAACCAAATCGTCACGGTTCCCTTACCCTTGGATTCTTCTCAAAATAAAGACCATTCATCAGAGCTAATTACTGCCCAAGATACCCTGCCTTCTGATTTGATTCCAGTGTATTTGAATGATTGGTGGCAATTCCAAAAAGGAAAAAATCCCGATCTAAAAACTCGCTTCTTTGTTTTGTCCAATAGCCGCACGTTGCCAGATTTGAAAACCGAGTGGAAAGTTGACCCAGACTTCTTGGCACTTTATCAAGACTTTTTGATGCCTTCTCCTGATTCCTCACGATTGCTCGATTTGTATAGCTACCGATATATGCTCGAGAAAGACTCCGCTGGGCAAATTCATTTGGTCGGGAATGTAGATGCAGAAGTGGCTATTTTCAATTTCAAAAAACATCTTCGTCAGCGTTTGATTTTTGTAGGCCCTGTCGCGGAAGTAGAAACAGGGGCTTGGGTGGATGATACACACCTACTCGTGGCAGGCACTAGTGAAGATGAGCAGGGAAAAGGCAAGCTTCTGCTATGGGATATCGAGCTAAACCAAAACCAAATCAGCTTATATGCATATAAGTTTCCTCTCCAAAACGATCCTCGTGGCTACCTCCAAGAAAAATTTTCAGCTTATCGCTAGAAGATAAAAATGCGTGAATAGATTTTGTAAAATTCTTGACCATCACGCAAAACCAACACTAGCGCGTATAAGTCTCTTCTGGTTTGATCCGTTTAGGAAAGCGTAGCAAAGGCTCTTTTTTGAGGGGAATTAAGAAATAAAATTTAAAACGCAGCGAATTGTCACTACCAGATTGTACTCCCCATTCGGAGATGTTATCAAGATAGTCGGTGGTATTGTTCATCAGTTGGGCTTGGGTGCCGAGGCCATAGCCATTTTTGAAAAGATAAGAAAAACCTACTCCAATCGGAAATTGTAGGGCGAAGTTGCCATAGGTTTCCTCAAAAGCACGGGTATCTTGTAGATCAACTAGATTTTCCCCAAACTCATCCTGCGGATTAAAACGTAAAACCCCCGCTCCTACGCTTAGATACAGCAAAAAGGTGCGAGATTTGATCAAATGCGCTCGCAATTCATAGTCTAGAGAAAAAATAGGCGTTCGAAAAAAAGTATTGGGCGTGGTTCTTTCTCCGCTTCCATCCTCAAAAGTATAGAAGCGATCTTCGCCCGTGAGAAAGCCTGCACTGAACCCCAAGCGACTATTGAAAACTCTTCCTCTATTAAAAACCAATCCCGCATGGAAAACAGAACTCCAGTCCGTGTAAGAACCCAAATCTCCTGAATAGGCATTGGCACTCACGCCCAGTTCTATCCAATGTGTAACTTTGGGACGAGAGAGATTCACCAAAGTATCTGTATCAAAACCATAATCGAAGTCATACTTTTGTGCCCAAGAAGGAGTACTCAGCAGAAAACAAAAGAGGTAGGCATACAGCAAGCTTGGCGGCTTGAGGGCTAGGAAGCTAGGTAGAAGCTGGATTAATGATTTCATGAGTTTTGAGCTTTATCCTATATCTGTGAGCAGACTGAAAAGTAAACTCCCATCAAGAAATTTCTGATCAAAAATTTTGATCTACTGATTTAAAATCTTTATTTCCACGGGCACTACCCCCGCACGGATCATATCCAATTGACGAGCCGCAGCTCTGGAAAGATCAATCACCCGCTTGGAAGACTTAGGCAAACGATCATTTACCTTTACGCTTACGGTCTTTTGGTTTTTAAGGTTTTTGACAGATAACTGGGTGCCAAAGGGAAGGCTCTTATGAGCAGCCGTGAGTTTATTTTTGTCGTATTTTTCGCCACTAGCGGTGGGTCTTCCCTGAAATTTATCCGCGTAATAGGAGGCCTCTCCTTGCAGGACAGCTCCGCTCGTGGAGCCAGTATCTTTCTTGACCAAGATTCCGCAGGCTTGCATCACGATTAAGGAAAAGATAAAAAAAACAATGCTAAAAATAAATCGGGTTTTCATCATTTGTGAGTAAAGAGTGTGTTGAAATGCGTTTTCTGATATGAAGCTCTACTCGGGATCAAGCTCAATCTTCAGAATCTCGCTTAGGTTTCTGGCCACGCCCATAACGGATGGCTAACCACACAAATAGAAAACCAAATACAATCATGCCCAAGCTGAGGGCATTTCTGTAAATGGCTTCTCTTTGCTTACGAGCTTCTTGTTCTTCGGGGGTTTCCACGGGTTGCGTAGGTGGCTCTACCTGCGCCAACTGGACTGACTGTGCAAAAGTTTTTTCAGGGCGCGCACTGAGCAAAGCAATTCCCAAGCACATTCCCACGATTAAAAAATAATTTTGCCGTTTGAAAGCTATCATATCTTATAATTTTAACAAAATACGCTGCAAACTTCGTTTAATTTCCAATCAAAACAAAGGCTGCCCAGTGATAAGGTGCGCTGTATTGGCTATGTCGGATGAGGGTGAGCTTGGCTCGCTGGAGGGCCTGACTGAAATCTTGTTCTTGCTCGAGAATATTTTCATAAAAATACAGCATAAAATCTGAGGTAGATTGGTCGCCCACGTTCCAGAGCGAAACCACGAGGTTTTTAGCCCCCGCATAGAGCCAAGCCCGGCTCAGCCCCACGATGCCTTCTCCCTTGGAGACTTGGCCAAGTCCAGTTTCACAAGCTGACAAAGTGACTAAATCAGCATCCAATTGCAAATTGTAGATTTCGCCAGCGTATAAACTGCCATCCTCCGAAGAAAGACTATCCGAGGCGAGATAAATCTGAGAGAGGTCTGGATTGCTCTCGTGAATGAGACCGTGCGTGGCGAGATGCAAATAACGGTAGGCACGATTCGCCTTAGATTTGAGATGTCCTTCCTCTGCCTCCTGATACAAAAAGGCTTCTGAGGTTTGGTTTCTTTGTTCAAAAAGTTGGGCAATGCGCTTCACTTCGGTGGCAGTGGCGGGTAGCGCGCTGAGTTCGCTGTTTCTAAAAGATACAGGGGCGTATAGAAGCATGCCCCGATCTGATTTTTCTTGAACGGAAGTGGCTTGGGTGTTTTGTAGATAAAGCGTAGCCGAGTAAGCATAACTGATTTCAAAATCCTTAACGAGATAATTTAAGTTGCTGTAGCCATTCACAGCATTGGCTTGGGTCTTTTGTAAAAGTGCCTCAAAAGGAATTTTACCCAAGTTTGCATCGGGGATAATCATTAGTTTTTGAACACGCTTTCTGATCTTTTTGGGGAAAAGCTGATCGTGCAAAAGGGAAGCACTTTGTATATAAGTAGTTTTGGCCTGATAGCGAATGGCATTGCGCAAGCTAATCAAGTATTTCTCAAAATTTTCTATTTGAGGCACATCCAAGACCTTAAATTGCTTTTGGCTGAATCGGAAGATATAAATTCGCTGCGTTTTGTTGGCAATAAAGTAGCTCCAAACCTCAGCGTCTTGAAGGAGACTTTGCTGAATTTCTTCTACTTCTGCCGTCTGGATATTATATTTCAGGTCATAATAAGCGGGGAATTGTTGCTCCAACTGATCTATAAAATCAGTATACAGCCGGTTGAGCTCGAAAAGTTTAGCTCTGAATTCTTTTTCTTTGGTTGGGTCTGGCCCTTTGGCTAGTTCTTGTTCGTAGTAGGTGATTTCGCCCCGCAGAGCCTGTTCTTGCTCCAGCAAATCTCTGGGAATATTAGCAAAATTCTTGGCCTGCGTATCACTGATGGTCGATAGCAAGACCGCGGCCTTGCTTCGCTCCGAAAAGTAAAACGCCTTCTCGGCAAAGAAATTCTTATTCAAGCTTACCTCTTCCAGGGCAAGGCAAATGCGGATGGCATCTTCATAAACCTCAGAGGCAATTGCGCCCAAGGCAATTTTATCTTCTTTATTGGGTCTGAGTTGGCGAATCTTGGCGATCAATTGATCCGCTTTGGTCAAGGTTTCTAAGGCCAGCGTGAGTTCCTTGCGCTTTAAGCTCTGGTTGGTGTAAGAAGCCTCGAGGGCCTGGGCTTTGAGTAAAAGCGAGTTGAGTAGCACCTCGGCATTGTAATAATTGTTGATGTCAGGATTTTTGTAAATATCCTCTTGCGCAAAATCGGGCGTATTGGCTTGTAGTGCCTTTTGATAAAAGGACAAAGCTTGCTCATAGTCTCCAGTTTCTACGGATAAATTTCCGATGAGATTGAGCGTATTGGCAATGTCGGGATGTTTGGTTCCGTAGTTTTCACGATAAATTTCCAGTGCTTGTTTTTGATATTCTTGGGCGAGTAAGTCATTGCCCAAAGCCGTGTGTACTTGCCCCAAATTAGAATAGGCAAAAGCCACATTGGGGTGATTATTTCCATAAATGCTCTCCCAAATAGCCAAGGCTCGTTCCTGCTCCTCTAAGGCAGCTACGAAGTCTCCAGTTTGTCCATACAGGACGGCTAAATTCGTATGTGCATTGGCTAATTTAGGGTGATTATTTCCATAAGCTTGCTCATAGATACGTCTGGCTTTTTGATAAAAAGTAAGGGCTTTTTGATAATTTTCTTGAGTGCTGTACACCAATCCCATATCATTGTAAGAGGCAGCCACTTCGGGGTGCCCTTCTCCATAGAGACTTTGTCGTATATCCAGTGCTTTTTGCTGATACTCCAGAGACAGATCCCAATTACCACTTGCCCAATACACCAAACCTAGCTGATTGTAAGCTTGAGCTTGATGTGCAGCAGAAGTCTCTTCCATGGAAAGACTTTTTTGCAGGGCTTGCTCCGCCGATTGATTCAAGCCCTTGTTTAGCAAAATTTCTCCTTGAATCAAATACGTTCGCGCTAGGATTTTTTGATGAGTAGCGTCGCCTCCCTTTACAGAAGTAAGCACATCTTGGATCAACGTTTCGGCCTCGGGTAATGCTCCTTTTCGGAGTAAATTATGTGCTTGCAGATTTTGGCAGCGAAGCATCATGCCCAAATCGTCTTGCTGTTGGAAAAAGGGAATCACCACTTCCAAACTTTCCAGAGAACGCTGATGTTCGGCTTCTTGAAAAAGTTGCATAGCCTGTACAAACTGTTCTTGGGCACGAGTACTATCCATAGAGGTCTGGGCAAACGAAGACCCAGCAAGGCAGGAGAGTAAACAAGCAAGTAGGTGAATGTACAAACGCATAAGGAAGAGAGATTTCAGGGCTTAAGAGATGGAAAATGCCAGTATAAAGTATGGGTTCGCAGCCAAGCGAATTTAGATAAATCAGCGGGCAGATTAAAAATTATATTGATAACCAATCGTAAATACTTGCTCTCGCGACAATCCATCTGGGTTTACTTTACGCTCCACGAGGCGGTCGCCAAATAAGAACTTTATCCCTGATTTGACCGAAAAACGATAGGTCATCCCGAAGAGTAAGCTCAGAGCCAGTCCATTGCTATCGTCTACTTTTATGTGCTCTCCGGTTTCGGGAGATTCTACCCTGTCTTTTTGCAGGCGATAAATGGGAAGCAGCCCCACATTAAACCGAAATCTAGAAAAGCGAAAGCTTCGCTCTACTCTAAACATTATATCACTGCCCCTTTCTACCCACAGGGATTCGGGGTACTTGACCGCTGCGGGGAGATTATTCCAAGCTGCGTGTGTGAATTCATTTCTATTTTGATTAAAAGGATGCTGGAAGCCAATCGCCAAGAGCCAATTTTTGGAGAGGAGAGCAGCTCCCAAAACCAAATCATAAGTTCCCAAACTCGTTTGATAATACATGGGTAGAGGACGGTCATTAAAAGTCAGATTGGAATTATTCGTAGGGAATTTAGCCCCAATCGTGGCACTAATTTGATAAGTCTCTTTTTGCCAGATATTGTGGCTCAAACTGAGAGAAATATCACCCAAGCCCTGAGTGCTCCAGCCTTCTTCTCCAGTTACAAAAGTGTAAGGCAGTTTGAACTGAAGGCTCGTGCGGTCGCTCAGGCCAATATTAACATCTAAGGAAGTGGAGTAGATAATATTCTCGAAGCGAGTACGAGCGATGTATTGGCTAATCTCGATCGATCTAATGCGAATATTAACCCGGCGATTAAAGCGTTGGTCAGGTTTCATCGCACCCATGGAGCAAAAGCCCGCATCACTACATCCCTGTGCACAAAGAAAGGAAGGAGCACCAAGAAAACACAACAAAAACCACACGCTCATCCTCAACCAATAGGTTTTCATACTTGTATTTATTTGAGAATATTTCTTAGGTTATAAAGAACATTTACGTATAAAATGCTTTCAAGTTATCCTGAAAACCTAAGAGTTACTTGGCTGGCAAAACCTTGCCCTTGGTTTCTCCAAAACCAATTTTTATCCCCTCTTTTTCCGCAAAGCCTCGCATGATGACCGTATCGTGATCGTGCAAAAACTTTCGCTCACTGCCGTCTGGCATCTGAATGGGTTTGCTTCCTCGCCAAGTAAGTTCTAACATCGAGCCGTAGGAATCAGGCGTTTTACCACTGATAGTTCCAGAGGCGCAGAGATCACCCACGTTGAAATTACAACCATTGATGGTATGGTGAGAAAGCTGTTGAGCCATATTCCAGTACATGTACTTGAAATTGCTATAGCAAACCGTTTTCGCTTCGGCATTTTCGGGTTGAATGGCTACTTCTAGTTGGATGTCGTAATTTTTCTTTCCTTCAAACTTTAAATAATCTAATACCTCAGGTTCTTGTTGGGGTGATTCTGTACGGAAGGGTTCTAGTGCCTCTAAGGTTACAATCCAGGGAGAAACCGTGGAGGCAAAGCTCTTGGCCAAGAAAGGCCCTAAGGGTTGATACTCCCATTTTTGAATATCTCGTGCAGACCAGTCATTGAACAGCATTAAACCAAAGATGTGATCTTCTGCGGCTTGGGTGCTGATATGCTGACCCATAGCGGTAGCCTGGCCGACCACGAAAGCCATTTCTAGCTCAAAATCCATCAGACGGCAGGGACCGAAGCTAGGCATCTTCTGGTCATCGGCTTTGGTTTGCCCAGAAGGACGATGAATATCCGTACCCGATACCACGATAGAGGAAGCTCTCCCGTGATAACCCACGGGCAAGTGTCGCCAGTTAGGCATGAGGGCATTTTCGGGGCCACGAAACATGGTTCCCACGTTGGTCGCGTGTTCGAGGCTGGAGTAAAAATCGGTATAATCACCAATCTTGATGGGCAAATGCATTTGTGCCTCACGCATCGGAACCAACAATTCTTCCGTATGGGGAATTAAAGCTGAGTTATCCGCTTGTAGCAATTGAGTCAGAAGCTGGCGTGTTGCTTGCCAGGTAGGCTTTCCTAAGGCGATGAAGTCATTCAAAGTCGCTTGCTCAAAAAGAGAGGCTTCTAAAGATAAATCATCTAAAAAACCTTTACGAGCTAATACTGATAGGTCTAGGATATGTTCACCAATGGCGACTCCAGCACGAGGCTTGCGATCTGTGGAGCTAAATATACCGTAAGGAAGGTTTTGAATCGGGAATTCAGATTGAGCAGGTACTTCTACCCAAGATTTAAGAGAAAAGTCAGTCATATTTAAAAAAATTAGGCTTGTAGCGATCTTAAAAAGATTATAACAATGTTAGGGAGAATAAACTATTATTACAAGAATGTCTCTTCTTTGACAGAATTTTATATCCTAGCAGGTATATTTGCTTAAAGCCATACGGCTCGCTTGGAAAGCAAGATAAAGCCAGATCCTCCAGTTTTAAAAACCTTATTTTATGTATCTAACTCCCAATTTCCGATATCGTTTATTGATTACATCCTTGTTGCTCTCGCTCCTCTCGTGGGGCATCTATCAATATTTCCACCCGGCTTCCCCTTCTGTTGCTCGTACCGTGAGTAAAGGCATTCCCAAGGATATGCATTTGTTCCAAGAAGAAATTGGGCAAATTAACCAAAAACTCAAAGCCGAAAATGGTACTCCCGAGAACCCTTGGGCACGCTACGAGTATGAAATCCGAAGGCTGCAAGATCCTAACACAGGGCAAATTCCTCAACAAATTCGCGAGAAAGAACTTCAATTTACCCAAAAAATATTAGCCAAATCCGCCTCACTCAAAAATGGAAATGCTCAAGACTGGGTACGAAGAGGGCCTTTTAACATCGGGGGAAGAACCCGTGGAGCTGGCATTGATGTCAGTAACGAACAGGTGATCTTGGCCGGAGGCGTATCGGGAGGAATGTGGCGCTCCGAAGACGGAGGGAACTCTTGGACAAAGACAACCACCCCTGAGCAATTTCAGAGTGTTACAGCACTCGCGCAAGATACTAGACCCGGGCAAACCCAAACTTGGTACCAAGGCACAGGCGAGCTAAGAGGTAACTCTGCCTCCGGAGGCGGAGGCGCGCTTTACCGAGGAAATGGCATCTTCAAATCTGAAGATGGAGGAAGAAGCTGGGCCGTCTTACCCGCTACGACGAATAATCAACCACAGGTTTTTAACAGTATGTTCCAATATGTTTGGAATTTGGCCGTAGATGCTGCTAATATGCAGGAAGATGAAGTGTATGCGGCTACTTTTGGTGGAATCAATCGCTCAACCGACGGAGGAGCCACCTGGACCAACGTACTAGGGAATGACTCTAATTTCGTAGCTCGCTACACAGACGTGGCCATTACTTCCAATGGGGTCGTCTATGCTACTCTGAGTAAGACGAATCTGACTAACCAGGCAGTGGGCACATCTGGATTTTTTCGCTCGGCAGATGGAATCAATTGGACAGAGATTACTCCCCCGCTTTTGCAAGGCCCTTCCATAAGATACGAGCGTACGGTGATTGGGATTAGCCCTTCCGAAGAAAATATCGTTTATTTTCTGAGCGACACACCCATTTTCGGGGGGATTGGCACGAGCCTCTGGCGCTACAATGCCAACACGGGCGAATGGACAAATTTATCCAATAGCATTCCTAACTCTGCCATTGAGGCTGCCCGCTATAATTCTCAGGGCTCGTATAATATGTTGGTCAAGGTCAAGCCCGATGATCCGAATGTGGTTTTTATCGGAGGGACAAATCTATATCGTTCCACGAATGGCTTTAGCACTCCCACCGCTACCACATGGATTGGTGGATACAATGCTTTTGCCCAGAACTTCTCACTTTATCCTAATCATCATCCAGATCAACACCAGTTGCTCTTCTATCCATCTAACCCCAATCGAGTGCTTTCGGTACACGACGGGGGAGTTACGCGTTCTGAAAGCATTTTAGCTCCGATCGTGGATTGGGAAAGCTTGAACCGAGGATATTTCACTTCGCAATTTTATACCATAGCCCTTGATCCTGACAGCGATCTGATCATAGGAGGAATGCAAGACAACGGCACTTTCCTCTCCGAAGTAGAAGACGAAGTAGAACCTTGGACGCGCGTGATCGGAGGAGACGGTGCTTACTGTGCTGTTACTACGAACTTCTTGGTCAGCTCTGCACAGAGAGGGCAAATTTTTCTTTTTGGCTTTGATAATTTTGGCAATTCACAAGGAGTGCAGAGAATAGATCCAGAGGGGAGTGGGGGCTATTTATTTATTAATCCTTTTGTGATTAATCCTAATAACCAGTTTGAGATGTTTCTGCCTGCGGGCGATACACTTTGGTATAATCCAAATTTAGGGGGAATTGAGCTGGGAGGAGAAGACACCAATGACCAAATCAGCACCAACTGGCGGGTTTTGACTCGTTTTGCTGATTTTAGAGAGACAATCAGTGCCATCGAGGTTTCCACAGAGCCTGAAGATATTGTCTATTATGGAACGGCCAGTGGGCGCTTGTTTCGCCTGACTGATTTTAGCCAGACGAACCCTCAGATTGACGAAATTACTAGCTCAAGTTTTCCCGAGAATGGTTATGTATCTTCCATTGCCATAGATCCTCGCGATGCCAATCGTGTGTTGGTTGCCTTTTCCAATTATAGTGTGTTAAGCCTTTTCTATAGTACAGATGGGGGGCAGAGTTGGCAGGCGGTAGCGGGCAATCTGGAAGAAAACCCAGATGGTACCGGCAACGGCCCCTCGGTCGGCTGGACGGCTATTTTGCCACTTTCGGGTGGAAATACCGTTTTCTTCGCCGGAACCAGCACGGGGCTATTTAGCACTCAAAGTTTGGATGGCTCCAATACAGAGTGGATCATAGAAGGAGGCGAAACCATTGGTCAGTCTGTCGTTGATATGATTCGGGTCAGGCCCTCCGACGGATTGGTCGTGGTGGCCACCCACGGAAACGGTATATATAGTACCCGATATGCAAATGTGGTTGAGAATCCTATCGGTATTGAAAGTACTAACCTTTTAGCTCCTTATCCAAATCCTTTCAGCAATTTTACTACAATTGAATATGAGTTGCGAGAAGCAGGTACGGTCAACATCGAGATTTTGGATATACACGGCCAAGAAATTGTCTCTCTGCTCAAAGTTGTGCAAAATCCAGGCAGGAGACAGTTTATTTGGAATGGCACGAATGCGAGTGGGGCTCCCCTTCCGCCGGGCACTTATATCTGTCGTATGACCGCTTCTGACCAGATAAAAAGCAAGAAAATCGTTTTGGTGCGTTAAGAGAATTCCCCTAACCCGGTATCCGGATTAGGGGAGAAACTTTTACCTGAAAATTTTAAAAATGGATTTATCCCCTTCCATCATATTGACAATGGAGTTGAGATTGATTTTCATGCGACGGGCATCACTGGTAGTAAAAGAAACCACTCTTTGTTCCCGGTAGTCTAGTTTGTCTGTGGTTTTTTCGGAGGTTTTATCTTTTACTTTTTCCCGATAAATCTTTTCCAATTTTTCCAGCTCTTTTTGGTATTCTTCCAGCGCCTCACAGGATTTGGATAAACGGGCGAGTACTTGCACGATTTCTTCTTGGTCGGCAATCTCAAAGAGTACTTCGGAGTCTTGCTCATCTAGTACCTTTTCGCAATTTTTTTGAAAATCTTTAGCCCACTGGTACATATTGAAGTCTTCACCCAAGGTTTCTCTGGCCGATTTAGCATCTTGAATACAAGCCTCCACTGCTTTACTTACTTTTTGTGCTTCTTTTTGCTGAGCAGCTACGTAGCCGCAAGCCAAAGTGAGAACTAATCCTGACAGGGCGATTTTCAAATTGATTGATTTCATAAAAAACTCAATTTAAGATTAGAATGATGAAAGAACGCCCTACTTTTGAGAAAGTTGTCGTCTAAGCAAACTATTTTTTAAGCTCTTTTTTGACCTTGAGAGCTAGGCTTTTGATCTTGCCTGCTGCGTTGCGAGGCAAGCTATAGGTAGAGAGTTCATCTTCTTCTCCGAACAAGTTCGTGTTATTATTGTTGGGGTTTTTCTTGTAGGTTTCTACCTCTTTTTTTTCGGCGTAGATCGCTTTCATTTCTTGAAAGTAAGTCTTGATTTTCTCGTTAAGTATGTCGCAGTTATCGGAAATCGCGATCAAGTCATCCAATTCATCTTCTTGTTCTAGGATTTGTACCACGGCAGGTCCGCCTCCTGTCCCACTGGTTTTTTGGAGTTTTTCGCAGGTACGGATTAATTGACCGAGCCAAAAGCCAATACTAAAATCTTTGGGGAGTACTTTCACTTGTTCCTCCTGCTCATCAATGCATTTTTGTACAGGGCGATCCACGGAGGGGTTGCTTTGGGCTTGTAGCGCGAAGTTAGTCAGGAAAAGGAAAGAGAAAATAAGTGCGATTAGGTATCTTTTTTTCATCATTTTAATTTTTTTTACGGACAAAAGGAGAAAGTTTACTGAAGTGGTCTAGAGTTTTAGTTTAGAAGCGAAAATTTCATGAAATCAGGTTCCAGAAGTGAAATTTTGCAACCTAAAGATAAACTTCAGACCCCTTCATTCATTGTATTCGGATAATTTCTCGGGAAATATCCAGCTTTTTACGAAGCTTTTCTATGTATTTGACGACATTTTCTGCATCTTTAGTATCCATAGAGGCTTCAATTTCTTCGTCATCAAACAAACCTCCACTAGAAGTGGCTTTTTCGTAGGTAATTTCTTCTTCGTAAATTTTGTGGAGGGATTTAAGCTCATTCTGCGCCGGCTGCAAGGCCTCACAGCTCTCGCTCAACTGGTAGAGATAGGCCACCTGTTCTTTGACGGCAGCCAGAGGGGAGACGTGCTCGGAGCTCAGGCGTTGCAGGAGTTTGCGGCTGTAAAAGTGAATTTCGGCAGTCCATTCTGAAAAGCTAAATTGATTACCTAGTATCTTGGCATCTGAGGCACAGTCCAAAACTTTCTGGTCTAATGCTTTCTCGTTGGCTTGGGGTGGTTTGTCAGGATGATAAGTTACCTGAGCAAAGGCGAAATGCGCACTGATACAAAAGAAACTTGCCAAACTTAGTATTATTTTTTTCATTTTTATGTAGAATTTAAGGGGCGAAATCAGGATTACCAAACTAGTAATAAATATTCACTTACGCTTATGCAAATCAAAAAAATCACCCTCGAGGCCAAAGACTTAGAGGGGCTTAAAGCCTTCTATCACGAAACACTAAAGCTAGAGTTGTTATCCGCACAAACCGATCAATTTGTATTACAAATAGGAAGCTCTCAGATGGTTTTTAGGCAATCTCAGCACCATTACACACAACCAAATAGCCCAAATTATCACTTCGCTTTTAATATTCCCGAGAATCAACTCGCCTTAGCCAAGACTTGGCTAGGCACGCTGGGGGTGGAGTTGCTGACTTATGAAGGAAAAGATGAGATTGATTTTCCGAATTGGAATGCCCACGCGCTTTATTTTCTAGACCCCGCCTCCAACATCGTGGAGCTGATCGCTCGCCATGATTTGCCCAATGCCAGCAGCCAGCCTTTTAATCAACGCAGCCTTCTAGAAATCAGCGAAATCGGTTTTCCCGTACCTGAGATCAAAACTTTTTATGAAACCTTGAAAATCAATCTGGAAATCCCCGTGTATAGTCAGATTAGTAATATGGAAAGCTTTTGTGCAGCGGGAAATCCCCGAGGGCTTTTTATTATTGTGCCGCTAGAAAGAGCTTGGTTGCCCACGGAGATTATCAATGGGCTTTTTCCAATAGAAGTCGATATCTTTGGAACAGAAAATAAACAGCAAACGTTTGAGCAGTTACCTTACCAGATATCTAGTATCATTGCTTGAATAGTTGCTAGGTATATAGCTCACCAAATCATGAGAAGACACGCACTTGCTGTCATTTGGTGAATATTAAATACCCACAACACATCATCAGGAATAGGAAATTATTTGAAAATATGCCGATCACCCATCCTCTTAGCTTCATAGAAAAGCCTTGGCTGTTTCTTTGTCTTTTTTTGTGTATAGCTCAAACTAGCCGAGGACAAAATCTCCAAATAGAAGGAATACTTCTCGATGAGCAAACCCAAAAGCCCGTCTCTTTTGCTAATTTGGCCGTATGTGGCAAAGCTTTCGGAACTTCTAGCAACGAAGAAGGAATTTTTCGCTTGAACCTACCTTCTTCCTTTCAGAAAGATACCTTATGCATCTCCTGTATTGGCTACCAAACGATGAAACTAGCGATCTCTGCCCTTCGCTCAGGCAGTCGCCTAGAGCTCAAACTGACGCCCAATACCAAAAAGCTTTCTGAAATTACCATCACAGATCGTAAGCTCCCCTCGGGTGTGCAGGTCGTCAGAAAAGCCATTAAAAAAATTACCCGAAATTATCCAACCCGCCCGTATCTGATGGAGGGCTATTACCGAGATTATTTGGAAGATGCCAATGGTTATTCTTACCTACAAGAAGCAGCAATTGGTATTTTTGATGGTGGGTTCCAAACGCAGGATACCGAAACGCGTATCAATGTCTACCAAACACGTTATAACAAGGGATTTCCCATCGAGTATGCCGATCATTATGAGAACAACTTGGGGGGGCGTAGTGGGCATATCAATTTCGTGGGGGGAAATACGCTTTCGGTGATGATGTACAACAACCCCATTCGCAATTACAACCGTATT
>CAZKBP010000017.1:0-120035 GCA_964551015.1 uncultured Cytophagaceae bacterium
AGGGGGGGATACCTAGGAGGGTGGGGGTAGCCACCCCTGTAGATGCAATTTTCCAGTTATATAGGTGGGGAGGGGGAGGGCAAAAGCTGCAATTTTCCAGCTTTGAGGTAGGGGGGGATACCCAGGAGGGTGGGGGTAGCCACCCTTGTAGGTGCAATTTTCCAGCTAAAAGCCTCAAACTTCTGCCTCTGGGCTGGAAGTTTCCGCTTCGGAAGCATTTGCATTGGGCTGAGGGCTGCCAACAAGGGTACGCGTTGCAAACGTGCGCCAGCTTTAAGAATATTTTGGACAGCTAATCATCTAGTGAATTAAGGTCACGTACCCACTCAAATCTGAATTTCGACTATTCAAACGGATCGTGTAGTAATAGACCCCGGCGGGCAAAACAGAACCATTTTGGGTGCCATCCCAAGGAGTGGTATAGCCTCGGCTCTCATAGACCAACTTACCCCCACGAGTGAAAACTTTGACTTGGCAATCGACGTAGGCATCCAAATTATCAATTTGCCAAATGTCTTGAATCCCATCCCCATTAGGGGTAATTTGATTAAAGACCTCTACGGTAGGGGTAACCGTAACGTTCACAGATGCGCTAAAGCCTCCGTCATTGCTCGCTACGGTGATGGTTGTGCTGCCTACCGCTAGGGCGTTTACCAGACCATTAGCATCTACGGTAGCAATGCTGGGATTGGAAGAGATCCAAGCTACGGTTTGGTCGCTGGCATCTGCCGGACGGATGGTGGCAATCAATTGTGCTGATTCACTGGTTAATAAGGTAAGATTAGTAGGATTGACGCTGATTCCACTCACCGCTACGATACGGGCATTGACCGTTACACTACTGGTCGCAGTAAAGCCTCCGTCGTTGCTCGTTACGGTGATGGTTGTGCTGCCTACCGCAAGAGCGTTTACCAGACCATTGGCATTTACGGTGGCTACGCTAGGGTCAGAAGAAGTCCAAGTCACGGTTTGGTCATTGGCATTGGCGGGGCTGATGGTAGCGGTTAATTGGCTGCTTTCTCCCGTTAATAGAGTTAGATTAGTAGGAGTCACACTAATGCCTACGACCGCGACAGCACTCGCATTGACCGTTACGTGGCTAGTAGCAGTAAAGCCTCCATCGTTGCTCGTTACGGTGATGGTTGTGTTGCCTACCGCAAGGGCGTTTACCAGACCATTGGCATCTACGGTGGCTACGCTAGGGTCGGAAGAAGTCCAAGTCACGGTTTGGTCATTGGCATTGGCGGGGCTGATGGTGGCGGTTAATTGGCTGCTTTCTCCCGTTAATAAGGCTAGATTGGTGGGAGCCACACTAAGGCCCGTGACCGAAATCGGGCTTGCCCCTACACAGTTAGATTCCGGAAAAGCAGCGTTTGTCATTTCTGTATCACCCATCAGGTTATTTCTCCCGCCTCCGGATATTTCGTAACGAGGCTGATACGTATAATCTGGATTACCACTTTCATCATATAAGCGGAAAATATAAATTCTATCTATATCAAATTGAAAAGATCGTCCTGCAATAGAAAGTGTATACTCTTCGCCCGCCCTGAATACGTACAAAGGCTCGACTTTTATGATTGGATCGTCATATTCTAAGAATCTAGTTGAGTACCAATCCGAGAAACTCATAAAAAGCTTGGTATACCTTCCCAACACTTGCTGAGATGCCCCATTATATTCTACACCGTTATCTGGATCGGTTGAGGAGAATCTCCTGATGCCACTTGGGGTTGGACTTGCTTCATAATTTCCACGCATCCTCACCCAACAATCATTATTGAGGTCTTCCTCAAAGGGACTAGAGGGATTTGCTTCATTATTATGATTTTTAAAGCCTCTGATCAACATGAAATAAGTACCCGGATTATCAATTCTGAAAGTAAAGTTGAGGGGATTATCGTCAGGGTTTCGAAAGGCATTTGCACCTCTATACTCCAAATATCCTGCGCCTGCATAGCTTCTTGTTCCTGTGTATCCAGGAGGATTGGAATTACGAAACTCCCAATTGGTACCACTATAGTCTGCGTTTTCTGCTTCCATGACTACAAGTCCATTCTCTTCTTGATATACCGTACAATCGCTATCTTGGGCATAGGCAAATACGCCAAAGATGAATGGACTCATCACTAGGAATAATGTTGAAATTTTTCTTTTCACGTTTTCAGATTTATTTAAAAATCAATAGGTTAACTAGGTATGAGATGGGAGTCAATTCAGCTGGCCTGACTTTTTACATTCCTAAATCGGAGGCAAATTCAGCATATAAAAAGTAACTTATTGTACCTATGTTCCTAACGGTTCTGGACCGGCTAGGTTAATAGAATTGCCTAAACCTTGATATCTTGGAAGTAATAAGTTGAGCGATTTATTTTTTCTAGCCAATGATTATGCAAAACTCAGGTTATTGCCGAGCTAGAGGCAGTTAGGGCTTGGGGCAGTATTTGATCCCTGATTTGGGTATTTGATTCCCGCTTGGGTTAACGATTGATTTAGGAGGCTATTATCTTTCCTTTTTTTGTGAATTTCCTTCTACATCCAGCATCGTTTGCGTGGGTTTTTAACGAAATCTAGGCATTTAGTACAGGAGTAATTTTATCTTAACAAGACCTGCACTCGGATAAACTATAAAGCTAGGCTCTAATTCAAGATTATTGTGATCTGGAAAGCTACCTGTAAATACAGTAGCTTGCAAGGGATGGTCTCCAAGCTGCTATTTAATCACTTGCTAAGTGGCCATGTGTAGACCTCTGGCGGTTTACAGAGAAAGGTACGGTTCTTCGGTATATTCCTCAACTGCGGATCAAGCATCTGGCACGTTAGCACCTACCAACCGACTGGGAGCCTGCGAACAGATCGTCTCGGAGGTCGGGTGGTCAATTCTCACCCTTGACTGGGTAGCCATCGTGGAGCAAATGCCCAGTGAACTGGATCAATTGGCGATTGCTATTCCGGAAGCTGATTGGGTCTGGAATGGGCTGACCAGCAGATGACTCTGGTTAATTTGTATCTTTGAGTCAAGCATGAAATCACAGACGGGACGCTGGAAAAGCCTATTTTGTATCTATTTAGTATACTGCTAGTGCTGGAGTGGTGTTAATGCCAAGTTAATAGCTGAACAAGCAGCAGGATTTGGTTCTGATCGTTTCTATCTTGTCGGTAGACGCTAAAGTATGGCCTATGTATCGCTTCTACCTGCTACTTATTTTTTCTTCGTGCCTTTTTTCATCTTCCCTGAGAGCGCAAACGATATGGGTAGGTAAAGAGCCCCAAGCTTATCCGTTGAAGCAAAGTTACGAGCTGGCTGTCCTACAACATCCCATTTCATTGAAGGATCAAACTGTACCTTTTTCTCTTAATTTTCAAAAGGCTTGGCTTACTAGCAAGTTTGTTTTTGAGCATAATCATTTTGACTCCCTCATCACCTTCCGAGAAGCACTCGTGCAAGGAAGTTTCCATTTGTTGGAAAATACGACGCAACAGAGAAGTGATTTTGCTTATGCTTCCTTCCAAGAACCAGTGCAGATTGAGCAGAACATTTTTCAGGGAGAAGCTAGCTTTTGGTTCAGTCAATTTGATCAAGTGCTACTTTTCTCAAAAAATCAATGCCAAGGAGCTAGTCTCTGGGCTTCGTCTAAGTTTTGGATGCAAGCCGATTTTGTGAGCAATCGCTTTGACACACTGGTACTTTTCAGTGAATGTGTCTTTGGGGAAGATACGTATTTTCGGAATAATTATTTCGGGGCAGAAGCTGACTTTTCGGAAGCGGAATTCAGGAAAAGAGCCGATTTCGAGGGAACTATCTTCACGCAGGGGGCGAGTTTTACCAAAACCGTTTTCCGCTCCGTTCTGAATTTTAAGGGAGCAGCGTTCAAGGGGACGATCTTCTTTTTTGAAACCCTACTGCCCGATACTTTGATTCTAGAAGAGGCTAAAATCCTCTCCGAAGACCTAGATTTGGCTTATGTGCAGCCTCGCTCGGGGCAAAAGTGCTGCATCAACCTCTGGGGAGTTGATTTGAATAAAGTTCGATTAGATGGTCAGTATTTTCGTCTTTATTTTCCCGAAGCAAAAAATATTTCTCCCTCCGAAAAGATCCAGTTTTATCAGCAACTCATTGATTTACAGAGAAAAACAGGCTTTACCCAAGGAGCGGAAAGCCTCGAGCAAGAGATGGAGCAGCTAATTGATTGAATGTCAGTGAGCGTTTTTCCGAGGTTGAATTTCTGGGCGGATTAGTTCAAAGCTTAGTCCTCATCTACCTTATCTATTTTTTGAGCTAATTCTTGATCTAAACTATCAAAATTCATTTCTGTTTTTTGGATTAATTGTTCCAGTTCTTGGTCACTTTTGTCTGGTATATTTTGTAAAGAATTGAGAAACAACAGGAAGGTGTCAAGACCCAATGACTCGGGAACAGCCTTGGACTTATGACGAATTTGCGCTAGTTCATCCTCGTTTCGCTCACGCAAGGCTTGGATGATTCCATTTTTACGGCGTTGATATTCCTGACGAGTAATCTCTAAAAACTCCCGATAGCTTTCCGCATTGTCCCCGAAGATATCATCAAAGAAGTCAAAATCGGAGGGAACGGCCTGGGCATTGCTTTTTTGGTCATAGACCACAGCGAGTAGTTGCTCGTAGAGTAGATTGGGATTGATGGGCTTGGTAATATAGCCATCGATATTGCCTAGTACCATACTTTCTTCTTTCTCGTACTTGGCCGAGGCACTGACCATGATGATCTTGAGGTCTTGGAAAAAAGGCCCTTCTTCGGCGCGAATCTGTTGTACGGTTTCGTAGCCATCCATGCCGGGCATATGGATATCCATCAGGATCAGGTTGTACTTGCGGGTTAAGGCTTCTTGGAGACCTTTTTCTCCGTTAGAGACGGTCTTGAGGGGGATTTTCCAATCTTCAAAGAGGGCTTCCATGAGCATACGATTAGACTTAATATCGTCTACATAGAGTACGTTGAGGTCTTTCAAGCCCATCTTGGAAGCTTCGGAGAGCTTGAAACCAGCTCGGCCACGGTTTCCTTTTGCTTTTTGGTAAGGAATTTTTATCCGAAACGTCGTGCCTTTTCCTTTTTCGCTTTCCACGGAGATACTACCTTCTTGTAATTCTACTAACTTCTTGACAATGGAGAGTCCTAAGCCAGTACCCCCGTATTCTCGGCTCGTGCTTGTACTTTCCTGCTCGAAAGGCTCGAAGATACTTTCCAAGCGTTTGGAGCTAATACCAATTCCGGTATCTTTTACTGCAAATTGAATCCATGCCTTTTCATCCTGCTCGGATTCTAAGCGTTCAACCTTGAGGCTCACTTCACCCTCGGAAGTAAACTTGATAGCATTGCTGAGCAAATTGTTGAGAATTTGTTGCAAGCGAACCGGATCGCCCATTACCCAGAGCGGATCGGGTAGATTGATCTCCAGCGGGTACTTCAGGTTCTTATCGCTTACCTGCAGCTTGAACATCTTGTGGCTTTTCTCGATGGTTTCGTGGAGGTTGAAAGAAGTATGTTCTAGTCTGAGTTTGTCGGCCTGAATTTTAGAAAAGTCTAATATATCATTGATGAGGTAGAGCAAATTTTCTGAGGAATATTGTACGGCTTGTACCAATTCGTCGTTTCTTTCGCCCAGCTTTTCTTGGGACAGCAGATGGCTCATGCCCACGATCACATTGAGAGGCGTACGAATTTCGTGGCTCATGATAGAGACAAAATCTTCCTTGACCCTGAGGGCGGCCTCTAGGTCTTGTTTGGTTTGCAAGAGGGCTTCTCGGGCTTCTTTTTCTTTGGTAATTTCTGTGCAACGACCCTGTACGCCGATTTGTGCCCCAGCTTGGTCAAATGCGGGTTCCCAGATCACAACGATCCATCTGATTTTTTGAGCTTTGCAGACAATCCTAAATTCTTCCTTGATTTCTTCGCCCTGAAATACCTGCTTCCAAGCCTCTCTCATCTTGGGTTGATCCTCTTCGTGGGCTAGCTCAACCAGGTTTTGATGATCTAAGATAGAAGTGTCATATCCAGTAATTTTTTTAAAAGCAGGATTAATATATTGTAAATGCTGTTCCATATCATAGAGAAAGACAATATCCTGCATATTCTCAGTCATTAATCTTAGCTTTCTTTCTGACTCTTTGATCTTCGTTTGTTGCTGGCGTAGTTGGGTGATATCTTGGATAATACCCAACATTTTGATGGCACGCCCCTGTTGGTCAGTAATATTATGCCCCCCAGTGCCATAGACGATTTTTTCCTTACCCTTGGCGGTGATAATGCGAAATTCGTGAGGAACTGGTCTTTGTTCTTCGCGTGAAAGCTCAGTGGCTTGCGTGGTTGCTTCTATATCATCGGGGTGTACAAAATCAAGTACATCAGAAGCGTACTTAATGCGGTTTTCATCTTCGATCTCGAGAATGTCCAGATATTCTTCTGAGCATTCCATCTCATTCGTTCGTAAATCCCAAAGCCAACCTCCCACTTGAGCGATTTTCTGAGATATTTTCAGAAAATACTCGCTTTCTTGTAGTTTTCTTTCTTTTTCGTAGAGCTCGGTCACGTCCATGGTCGTGCCATAGAGCTTGATGACTTCACCTTGCTTATTTTTGATAGGTTTGTTGATGGACTGGATATTTTTGATCTTTCCCCCTTGGGTACGGATGGTGGTATCTATTTGAAAAGTCTCTCCTTGCTGTATTCCTTCCTCCAGTACCTTTTGAGCAGTCTGCTGGTCGTACTCATCTAGGTAGTAAGTAACTCTATCTAAGGTAACGGGCGTATTGGGTTCCCATTCATAAATTTGGTACATACCCTCCGACCAATTGATCTTTCCTGATGCTAAATCATACTCCCAGCTACCAATTTTGGCAATAGATTGTGCTTCTTTCAGTTTTCGCTCACTCTCGCCCAGTCTTTTGACCAATCGATTGAGCTTGTCTCGCTCCTTAGACAACTCAGTTTCTTTGGTAATCAGGTCTTCATTGGTCTGACGCAATTCAGCATTAGCCGCTTCGAGTTCCTCATTTACGGATTGCAGTTCTTCGTTGCTGGTTTCCAGTTCTTCATTAGAGGATTTTAACTCTTCATTGGTAGACTGGAGTTCCTCATTAAGCGATTGGAGTTCTTCATTACTCTTTTCTAGCTCTTCGGTAAAAGTCTGGAGATGCTCTTTGGATACTTCCAGTTCTTCTTCCAATTGCATGATCCTGAGCTTGGCCTTTTCATTATTCTCAAGGTCTATTTCTTCGTAGCTGGGAATTCGAAAATCGTCCTCGAGATTTTCAAAAATGATCAGGTAAAAATTCTGGCCATTGAGCGACGATAGCATGAGCTTGACTTGCAGGCGCAGTAGTTGCGTGGTTTTGAGCACCTCAAAACGGATAATATTACTCCGAGCCGCCAGCCCGTTTCGGCGTACTTTGCTGAAGAGCGTCCTCAGCTCGAGGTGTAGATCATTGTTGAGTACTTTGAGAGCATTGGCATTAATCATTCCTTCACTCAAATCCAGATAAGGTTGTAAGCTGCCCCTGATTTCTACGATGTCCATGCTTTCGTTCACGATCATGAAAGGATGCTCAAAGGTCTGGGCAATGGTTTGGTAAGCAAGTTCCGTGAGTGAGTGCCCTCGGTTGCCAGCAAGTTTTGCGTCTTTTCTGTTGTTGGAATGCCTAGTGCCAAAGCGAGTGAAATGGAGAGAGTTGACCTGTGAGCCTGTCTTACGTTTGAAGATTTTAGTACCTTTATCAAGACGTTCAAAGAGGTCGTTGAGCTGGGATATATTCTCAGATTTGCCCAAGAGCAAGTAGCCACTCTCCAATAAGGAATAGTGAAAGGTGCGAATGGCTTCTCTTTGTAGCTCGTTGTCGAAATAGATGAGTAGGTTTCGGCAAGAGATCAAGTCGAGCCGGACAAAGGGCGGGTCATTGGTGATATCGTGGCGAGAGAACATGACCATCTGCCGAATCACTTTTTTGATCTCATATTGATCATCTACTTTTTGAAAATAAGTCTGCCGAATTTTTTCGGGCAATTTGTTCAGCGCACTTTCAGGATATTTGCCGCGTCGGGCAACAGCAAGAGCTTCTTCCTCAATATCAGTGGCAAAGATTTGGACACGATAATGCTCTATGTCCTCCTTAAGGATTTCGGCCAGCAAGATCGCGAGTGAGTAAGGTTCTTCGCCAGAAGCACATCCTACTGACCAGATGCGAATGTTATCACCTTTTCGTTTGTTGCTGAGTATCTGGGTAACATGTTTACGAAGTTGTTCAAAAATCTGCTGATCTCTGAAAAACTCCGTCACACCGATCAATACGGTCTTGAAGAGCTTGTCTAATTCGCCGTGTTTTTTGTCGATATAACCCAAGTACTCTTCTTCACTCTTCAGATTAAGCGCCTGTAGTCTTTTTTGTAGACGGCGATGGATGGTATTGATTTTATACTTGCCGAAATCAGTGCCCGTTTTCTCAGCGAGCTTACTAAGGATTTTATAGATCGTCAGGTCTTTTTTTTCAGGATTTTCGGTGAGCTCACGAATACGATCCTGGATGGAGGCGGCTATTTCTTCGGGTCTTCGGATCTCGTGATGAAAACCAGAGCGAATTACCGCATCGGGCATAGCACCAAATTGCGCGGTTTCTATGTCTTGTACAATCACGTAAGCATTTCGGATCTTGAGCGTGTAAGCTCCCTGTGATCCATCTTCGCCCGTACCGGAAAGGATCACTCCGATGGCCTGTGGCCCCAATTCTTCGGCCAGAGATTTAAAGAAATCATCCACTGAGGGGAGAGGTTGGGTAGTGCGCTTAGTGGCTGTAATCTGAATTTTTCCTTTGCGGATGGTAATCTGGCAATTAGGAGGGGTTACATACACTTTGCCAGATTCGGGACTTTGGCTATCTACGGCCTTTTCCACTTCCCAAGCAGATTTTTGGTTTAGCAAATTCACCATTTTGCTCTCGTAGTCAGGGCTCAAATGCTGGGCGATGATGATGGAAAAATTCTTTTCTTCTTGGGGTAAGTGTTGCAGTAATTTAATGATAGCCTCTAGACCCCCAGCAGAGGCACCAACACCTACGATAAATTTGGTAGATTTTTTTGTCTTCATACGCTAGCCATCAAAGCTTTTCGTTTCTCAGGGTAATCTTGATTTAAATGAATTATGTATGTAGAAGTTCGTGTGCGGTATATTTCGTGGTTGGCTCTAAAAGAACCGACTCCTCTATGCTAAATCTGCGAATATAGTAGGAATACTATATAAGAGGCACTTATGTTTTACAAAGTTATACAAGTACATTAAAAAGAAAAAGAGTTTAACTATCTTGTTTCAAATTTCGTGATCTATACTTTACATAACAATTAGTTAATACATTTTTTTATATATTCAAAATGTACCTTGACACGTTTAATGATCATTGCCTATGAAACTTATTCACGTAGCCGCTGGGGTTGTCAATCAGATTCCACTCGATTGGGACCACAACAAACATAATATCGTTCAAGCGATCCGAGAAGCACGTCAGCAAGGAGTTAGTCTGCTCTGCCTTCCCGAGTTGTGCATCACGGGCTATGGTTGTGAAGATGCATTTTACTCGCCTAATCTGCACCAAATGGCTTTGCAAGTTTTGCAAGAAATCTTGCCCGAAACCAAAGGAATGGTGGTTTCGCTGGGTTTGCCTCTGTCCATCCAAAATAAACTGTTTAATACCGCCTGTCTGGTAGCCGATGGAAAAATTCTGGGCTTCACGGCCAAACGCTTCTTGGCAGGGAATGGGATTTACTACGAGCCTCGCTGGTTTATGCCCTGGAAACAAGGTGAGAAAACTTTTATTAACATCGATGGGACTCGTTATCCGGTAGGAGATTATTATTACAATGTGGGTGGGGTCAAAATTGGCTTCGAAATCTGCGAAGACGCTTGGGTAGCCAACCGCCCGGGTATTTTTCTATACGAATCAGGGGTAGATTTAATCATGAATCCCAGCGCGAGTCACTTTGCTTTCGGCAAGAATGACATCCGTCATCGCTTTGTTTTGGAAGGCTCTCGAACCTTCGGAGTAGGCTACTTGTATGCTAATCTACTCGGGAATGAAGCTGGAAAAATTATTTTTGACGGAGGGGCACTCATTGCCTCCAACGGGCAAATGGTAGCTCGTGGCTCTCGCTTTTCTTTTGCTGATTATCAGATTACGTCTACTTTCATGGATTTGGAACTCAATCGCCTGGCGCAGATTCAAAGCCGGGTTCCCTTCGAGAAAGCCGCCAACGAAAACTCTTGCATCAGCGCTGATTTTAGCTTCCCCGATGTGGCTCCCGACCAAAACTTTGACACCAATGCGCAAGCTACTTGGGAAAAAAGCGAACATATTCACGAAGAGGAATTTACTCGAGCCGAAGCACTCGCCTTGTATGATTATCTGCGTAAAAGCTACTCGAAGGGCTTTGTGGTTTCGCTGAGTGGAGGGGCAGACTCCTCCGCCGTATCTACCCTTTGCCGCTTGATGATTGATCTGGGAATCAAAAGCATTGGCTGGGAAGCTTTTACCGATAAATTAAGCTATATTCAAGATATTAAAGAACATCGTTCTGCCGAGCAACTCGCCAAACGCCTGCTAACTTGTGTCTACCAAGCCACACGCAACAGTGGCCCCGTTACGCGTGAAGCCGCCGAAACTCTAGCCAAAGCTCTCTCGGCCAATTATGATTATCTTTTTATTGATGAAATTGTTAAAAACTACGAAGGAGTTATCTCCGAAAGCATCGGGCGGAAACTGAACTGGGAACAAGACGATATTGCCCTCCAAAATATCCAAGCCCGAGTACGCGCCCCGAGCGTGTGGATGCTGGCGAATATCAAGGGTGCTTTGTTGCTTTCTACCAGTAATCGCTCCGAAGCCGCCGTGGGCTATGCTACCATGGACGGTGATACGAGTGGCGGACTTAGCCCCATCGCAGGCATTGATAAGGCATTCTTGCGCCAATGGCTCCGCTGGATGGAAGAAAAAGGCATTGAAGGCACGCTCCGAATTCCTGAATTAAAACTCGTGAACCAACAACAACCGACCGCTGAACTACGCCCGCAGGAATCCAAGCAAACCGACGAAGCAGACTTAATGCCCTATGATTTGCTGGACAGCATTGAAGAGCACGCCATCCGTGATAAGAAACCTCCCTTGGAGTGTTATTTGCTACTCAAAGCTGAATACAAACAATACTCGGATCAGCAATTAAAAACATGGACAGATAAGTTTTTTAAACTCTGGTGCCGAAATCAATGGAAAAGAGAACGTTATGCGCCTTCTTTCCATGTGGATGATAAAAACCTTGATCCAAAAACCTGGTGCCGCTTCCCGATTTTATCAGGCGGTTTCAAGCGAGAACTTAAAGAAATGTGGGAATATTAGTAATTTGTAATTCAATATGATCAACCGAGAAGAAATCAGCGAATACTTTAAAAATTTACAAGATCAAATCTGCCAAGCCCTGGAGCAAGCCGACGGAAAGGCTCGTTTTCACGAAGACCCCTGGGATCGCCCCGGTGGGGGAGGAGGGCGTACCCGTGTGATCCAAGACGGAAATGTACTCGAGAAAGGAGGCGTCAATTTCTCCGCGGTACACGGGGAGCTAGCTTCCGTACTCAAAACTAAAATGGGGGTAGCAGCCAGTGACTTTTATGCCACGGGCGTTTCTATCGTCATTCATCCCGAAAGCCCTATGGTGCCGATCATTCATATGAACGTGCGTTACTTTGAAATGTCTGACCATACTTTTTGGTTCGGTGGAGGGATAGACTTGACCCCACATTATGTAGTGCCAGAAGACGCACAATACTTTCATCAGGAAGTAAAAAAAGCTTGCGATCTCCATCATCCGGATTATTACCCCCGCTTCAAAAAATGGGCAGATGATTATTTTTACCTAAAACACCGAGAAGAAACCCGTGGAATCGGAGGTATTTTCTTTGATCGCTTGACCGCCGATGAAGAAATGGATAAGGATCAACTCTTTGCCTTTGTCCAATCCGTGGGAGAATCCTTTGCGCCGATTTACACGCATTTGATACAAAAAAATAAGGATTTGCCTTACGGCGAAAAGGAAAAAGAGTGGCAATACATACGCCGAGGCCGCTACGTGGAGTTTAATTTGGTGTACGATCAAGGCACAAAATTCGGCTTGGAAACAGCAGGGCGCATTGAATCCATTTTGATGAGCTTGCCCAAATATGCCAGTTGGTATTATGACCATCAAGTAGAAACTGGCAGCCAAGAACAAGCCACACTCAATCAACTGAAAAAAGATATCAATTGGTTGCAAAGAGATAAAAGCTAGGAGTTAGCCCTTGGAAGAAATTTGAAAAAACGGTCAATTCCTATTTTCGGTTTTTGTAAATATAAATTCTGAAACATCAGTCAACTCTTAAATTCTATCTCCTAACTCCTCGCTTCTTATGTTTGCCCTTGTAGATTGTAATAACTTTTATGCGTCTTGTGAGCGTGTTTTTCGCCCTGATTTGGAGGGGAAGCCCATTGCGGTGCTTTCCAACAATGACGGTTGCATTGTGGCACGTTCCAAAGAGGTAAAAGAGATTGGCATCGAGATGGCGGTGCCGATTTTTTCGGTAAGGAAGGAAATAGAAAAGCATCAGGTGCAGGTTTTTTCTTCTAATTATACTTTGTACGGTGATCTGTCGAGGAGGGTGATGAATACTTTGGGAGAATTGGTGCCTCGCCTGGAAGTTTACTCGATTGATGAGGCTTTTCTGGATTTATCGGGCTTTGACCATCTACAAGAATACGGATTAAAAATCCGCCAAACCGTCAAAAAGTGGACGGGCATTCCTGTATCCATCGGCATTGCACCGACCAAGACACTAGCCAAAATTGCCAATCACTTAGCAAAGAATCATCCTGAAAATCAAGGAGTTTATGTCCTCCACGAACCTCAGCAAATCAAGCAAGTGCTGGAGAAAACTCCCATTTCTTCCGTTTGGGGAATTGGCAGCAATCACTCGGAATCTCTGAAGAGTAAGAGCATTTTTACGGCGCAAAAATTTATAGAATTGCCCCATACTTGGGTGAGAAAAAACATGACGGTGATTGGCCTCAGAACCTACCAAGAACTCAAAGGGGAATCTTGTCTGGAAATAGAAGATGTACCGCCACCCAAAAAGATGGTCATCACTTCTCTCTCTTTTGATAAAGTGACTGAGGACTATGAAGTGATTCAAGAGTATGTCGCCAACTTTGCCAGTCGCTGCGCTGAAAAACTTCGGAATCAAAAAATGAAGGCTAATTTGCTCCATCTCAGCATTGCCACCAATAAATTCAACCCTCGTGCGCCTCAGTACAAAAAAACGGAAAGTCTCCAGTTTACCCAAGCTACGCATTACTCTCCAGAAATTGTCCGGGTGGCTTTGCAAGCTTTGAAAAATATTTATAAACCGCACTACCGTTATAAAAAAGCCAATGTGACCCTCACGGGGCTGGTACCGGCCAGCCAAGTGCAATCCAACCTTTTTGCCCAAGGCTCGTCCATTCCCCAAGAAAAACAACAGAAAATGATGGAAACCATCGATCAGATCAACCAAAATCTAGGTCGCAATAAGCTACGCTTGGCAGTTCAGGGGATAGATAATAAATGGCGAAGTCGTCAAGAAAAGCTTTCCCCTTGTTATACTACGCGCTGGCACGAATTATTGACCGTTAAATAGCCCTCCGTTTTTGGTATTTAGCTACATTTGTGCCCTTGTTTTTTATAACATTTGGCGATCCATCCTTCAAAAAGAACGTATAAGGAACAACTCATCACGGACGAATATTTGACTATGACGCGAAAAATTTGGCTATTCTCCCCCAAGATGGACTTATTGGTGTTGAACCTACCCGTTTGGCTTTGCTGGGCGATTTGTTTGGCTTTGCCCGTTTCTATCTTAGAGCAGGACTTGCCGATGTGGTTTTGGGTCGTCTTTATCTTGGGAATAGATGTGAGCCACGTATGGAGTACGATCTTTCGCACTTATCTGGATAAAGAAGAATTTCAAAATCATCGGCAAGTATTAATTCGCACACCAATTTTAGTGTTCCTGATCTTGTTTCCGATCGCGGCCTGGTCTACTTTATGGTTTTGGCGGGTGATGGCCTACGTGGCCTTACATCATTTTATCAAGCAGCAATACGGATTTTTAGCCCTGTATAGAGCAAAATTTGGCTATAAGCCTCGTAAGATTTTGGCAGATCGCTGGGTAATTTATTTTTCCATGCTCTATCCCGTGGCGTATTGGCATCTGACCAGTCAGCGTCAATTTAATTGGTTTGTAAATGGGGATTTTTTCAATTTGAATGCTTTTACAAGTTTTTCTCCTACTTTTTTTGCCTGGACAAATGCCATTTATTGGCTAGTACTGCTTGCTTGGTTGGTAGAAGAAATTCTTTATCACCGTCAGGCAGGCTTGGGACTGGCTTGGGGCAAAATCCTTTGGCTCTTGACCACGGCTACGAATTGGTACTTAGGGATTGTGTATTTTAACTCGGATGTGGCCTTTTCCCTTACCAACGTGGTGGCGCACGGTCTGCCCTACATGGCCTTGACTTTCTATTACGTACAGCGCAAAAAAGTAGTACTGAATGAGGACTTCACACTCTCGGGAGGGCAAATGCTGGCACAGGTGATGTTTATGCTAGGCATTGTGCTTTTGCTGGCTCTGGGAGAAGAGTACCTCTGGGATTTGTGGCTAAATCAAGAACGACAAGCTTTTTTTGGTACTTTTCTCAGCTATCCGATGGCGGCTTTGGATAACCGCTGGCTACGTGCGGGCGCTTTTGCTTTGTTATCTATTCCTCAGGTTAGCCATTATATCATCGATGGGCATATCTGGCGAGGAAGCAAAAAAAACCCACATTTGAAGCGGGTTTTGATGGAATAATTATTCCTTTTCTTCGGTGATTTCTATACGGACCCGTACTTTACGATCGGCTCCCCGCTTCGCCACTTGCCCTTCTGCGTATTGGGCTTCCTGTTCTCCTTTAGGTTCCTTCAAGACAGTTTGCTCGTCAATCAGACCAATACGTCCCTCTTCTACGCCCTGCGAGATCAGGTAATTGCGAACGGCATTGATCCGGCGCAGAGAAAGGGCTTGATTACTGGCTACATCTCCCACTTTATCCGCATAGCCATAAAAATAAATCTTAGCAGAAGTAGATCTGTCTAGAATTTCCTTGATTCTGGCTATTTTGACATTCAATGCTCTTATATCTTCGTCAGAGAGTTCTTTTCTTTGGTCATTAGGAAGGGGTTCAGCAAAGATGCGTGGGTCTTGTACCTGGGCCTGGTTTCTGGGAATGGCAAATTCAAAAAAGAAAGTAAGCAAATCTTGATCCGTACTGATTTTAGGTTTAAGGTACAAATCTAGTACTTTGGGATTAGAATCTTGAATATCAATGGACTTACGGTCGGGAACATATTTATCCTTGGAGCCAAAAGCCGAATATTCGCCCGTCTGTATAACGGTATAGACATACTGACTTCCCTTCTCATTTTTTTGAACCGGGAGCAGCAAAGTATCCTGGGAGGCATTTGTTACCTCTACTTCGGCGGCAATCGGCAACCGGCTGTCAGCATCGTAGGTATTGACGACGAGGGTGGTGTTGCAAGCAATGGGTGGAGGAGGTATAGTATCTTTGCTAAATCTTAGCTCAAAAATATCTGCATGTGTGTCATCGCCTTCATCTCCATCTCTATCTCTCACAAAGAAACCCACGTACCCTTCTTCACGCTTCTGCTCTGGATATAAGAAAAGATAGGCATCAAAGGCATCCTCATTCACCACCGATAAAATAGGATCACTCTGGTCATTATCGCGAATGGCCTCCCAACGAACCCAACTGTCCGCTTGGCGGTAAGCACCATAGATTTGGGCTGACTGGTGTTCTTCTATTTTTCCTTTATTCAGGTTATTGACTTCTTTGTTTCGTTTTTTGGAGGAGCTAGCATGACCTCGGTTGCTTGTGAAATAGAGCTTATCACCAGCTGCGTAGTAAAAAGGGCTTGTTTCAAAGAGATTAGAATCCATCTCTCCCTTCAAAGGTTTTGGTTCGTCGTAGCTATTCTCTCCCACTTTGTGAGCATAATATAGCTTTTCGCCGTAAGTTCCTTTGGGCGTAAAAGACAAAAACATATGTTCACCAAACAGGCTACCATCGGCGGCGGGCGTAATATGAAAATAAAAGTGAGTGTAATCTGCTCTCTCGATCTTCTCTAAATTTTTCACCTCGATTTTTTCTGGGCTAGCCCATTGCCCGGCACTAGGGTCTAGCTTAATGTAAGCAGGATGAGGATAAAACTTGGTTTCTCCGTCTTCGTTTACCTCTTGGTAATAAGTTACGAGTAACATGGTGCCGTCATAATTACTACCACACACGACCTCAGGTTGGTCTTCTGTATTGATGGAAATAGGGATTGGTTTGCTCCAAGTGGTGTCATTTATCCTCCTTGAGTACATAATATCCTGATCCAGATAATTACTTTGGGCTTCATCCGTATAGCCTCTTACAAAAAAAAGTTTGTTACCATCACCGGATACCACCGGAGCTAATTCGTCGTGTTTAGAGTTGACTGGATCAACCCGAACCACCTTGTATTCATATTGCATTTGAGCTTTTCCTACGGAAAAAACTATCAGAAAAAGCCCAGTAAAGACAAGACCTCTCATAAGAGTGATATTATATTTTCTCATTTAAAAAAGATTGTGCTCGTAATTTTCCTGACCTGCACGAGGGATTTTGAGACCAATAGATATTTCGTGTGTGCCAGAATTGTACCTACGTATTTCGGTTAGAGAATAATCATAAGAATAGCTAAAATTCAACCAACGATTGACACTCAAACCAAACAAACCAGCGATCGCGTCTCGATAACGCCCACTCAATCCAAACCATAGATCACTTATACCCTGATTGGCTCTCGCCCAAACTAATCTAGCGTTCAAATCATAAGAAGTCCGATCTCCTTCCAAGAATTTGACCGTGGCCGAAGGGATAAATTGCCAATTTGGTGATCCAAATACATTCTGAAAGCGATAGCCTCCCGTCAGGTAATAATGAAGAAATAGACTATTTTGCGGATCTACGGCTACGTCTGAAAAAGATAATTCATTTTGCAAGAGTTGCACCGTAGAAAATCCAGCATAGAAATTATCCGTGTATACCCATACGCCGATCCCCAAATCTGGTTCAAAAGAAGTACTGACTCCTGTACCCACGGCTGGGTCTGGATTCAAAGGGTTTAGCTCATCATTATCTTGGCGATATTGCTGGAAGCCACCTTGAATCCCCAGAGAAGCCTTCACACGATCCGTGATAGGGACGTGAATAGCGTAAATACCGTAAAACATAATTCGACTCAGCACGGCCGCCTCATCATACACCAAATATCCTCCCAGCCCGTGCCGTACTTTTTGTAAAAAACTCTTCTTGGCTACTCTTGTATCGAAGTAATTGATCGTACCAATGGTAGGATGCGGGCTTCTCTTGATAGTATCTGGTTTTTTGTTCAGTAGTCCGTGCCCACTCAGGAAAAATGTTTGAGGTGCCCCGTCTAGACCCGTCCATTGGTTTCGGAATCCCACCCTCAGGTCTGTGTAATCGTAGGCACCAGCGATAGCAGGATTCAACAAAATATTATTGAGCATATATTGAGTAAACTGCGGTCGCTGTTGTCCCAAAATAGAAAAAGGAAGAGAAGCAAGAAAAATAATAGCTAGAAATCTTTTCAAATGCATATTGTCTTTTTGTTTTCTGTCTAAATTATCGGGTTACTACCACGTAACCAGTTTTCGTGTCTTCAACCTGCCTTAGTTGGCCGTTATCATCCACTACATCTCTTAAAAATTTGATTACATAGTAAAAGGTAGAACTACCTACGTCGTTGCTGTTGTATTTTCCTCCCCAAGGAATATCATAACCAACACTCTCGAAGACTTGTCCACCCCAGCGATCAAATACTTTTACTTCCACACCCTCTAGGGTGCCTAGGAGGGGAATCTCCCAGGCTTCGTTGATGCCATCTCCGTTGGGGGTGAATACATTGGGGACTTCTAAGTCAAATACGACATTGACACCGACTTGCACGGTGGCATTGCAAGCCGCCTCGTCGGTGCCCGTGGTGATGTTTACTGTGTACACACGGCTTTCCAAAGGGCTAGCCGTAGGGTTGGGAATATCTAGTGCGCTCAAAGTAGGGTCGGGTGCCCAAGTATAAGTAGCTCCTTCTACGCCTGTATCTACATTTAATTCTATGGAGTTTCCAAGAAAAACATTCAAAGTGAAATTTTCAGGTACATTTTCCAGAGGATTCACAAATAGAGCGTTATTGGTAGCACTGGTACTACGACAGTTGCCATTCCCGATGGTCCAAGTAAAGACATAGCGTCCTCTCTCGGGTACCGTCACCATGGTATTCGGACTGGTGGCGTCTTCAAAAACTACCCCCGTGGCGGGGTCGGCTGTCCATTGTCCGAAAGGAAATTGATCTATACTTTCTAGCTGGGTAGTCAGACCACAAATAGTATCTGGCAAAGGAACGACCTCCGCTTGTAAGAAATCTGTAAAACGCAAGAGAGTTGTATCGCTGGATTCGCAGGTATTACCGGGTTCTATGGTCCAGACTAAGATATATTCACCAATACCGTCCACGGTTACGCTCGTCTGTGGGTCAGTCATATCCACGAAATCAATCGTGCGACCCGCCGGACTACTCAGTACAGACCATACACCTACTCCCGTAGGGCCTTGAGAAGCCGTGGCCTGTAATTGTACCGTGGGATTATCAGGAAAACAAATATCAGGTAAGGAATCCCCTGCTTCGGGAATCGGAAAATCAATGAATCCTACATTGACCATATCGGATACAGGGCATACGAGCATACCGTCAAACATTCTCTCCAAGGTCCAGGCATACGTATAATCTCCTACCTGGTCTACCTCTACGATGACCGTAGAATCATTAACAGATGTGAAAATGCTATTACCGGGGCCGCTCATTTGTGTCCAGGCACCCACCGTTCCATTGGGTAAATTTCCGACTAAGGTATCTCTTTGCCCACAAATGTTTGCACGATCAACTCCTGCTTCTGGCACAGGAGGAATCAGTAGGGTCAGCTCTAGAGTATCTTGCACGACACACTGAGCAGAAGAGCCCGTGTTGAGTTCCCATTCCAGAAGATAGGTTCCTTCCGCATCGGTCGCAAAAACCGCATTAGGGGCGTTCAAATCACTAAAAGCAGGATTAGTCGCAGTGGGCGGACTCTCGAGGACACGCCAAGTTCCTGCCAATCCATTAGCAGATAAATTGTAGAGTAAATTAGCTGTACAAGCAATGGTATCTGCTCCCGCATCCGGCTCTGGAAAAGCCACAAAATCCACGAGAATGGTATCGGTTATGGCACAGGTATCTCCGTTGATGATGTTTCCGCCTGTCCAGCCAAAACGATACCTACCTTCTTGAAAAGTGATAATAGAAGTGGTAGTCTGGGTAGAATCACTAAATACAGGATCGGGAGCGTCTACCGGTTGCTCGATGGTACTCCAGAAACCGATGGTTCCTGAGGTTTCCGCGCTGAGAGTCAGGGTATCGCCACAAGCTTCCAGACTGTCTAGGGTAACAGGGAGAATATCGGCAGTGGGGGGAACTTCAAAAACATAAGCGACTACATCCGTACTATCACAATTTACGCCATTGACGGTTCTGGTAACTGTCCATGCAAACTCGTACCTACCCGGGGCAGGCACCGTAACGGCACTGGTATTGAGCGTATCGTCTGCAATCATGACATTGGCTGAATCTATCCCCACGGGTGTACTCAGTACATTCCATTGACCTCGGATACTTCCTCGATTAACGGGTAAGGTGGGAAGGTCAGCGATAAAACTCCCTGTGAGTCCGCAAATGAGTGTATCCTCATCGGGGCCAGCGTTAGCAGATGGAATTTCAACAAAATAGACATTGACTAAATCTGTATCGAAGCAGGCATTGGCCGCATCAATTCTCCATTCAAAGGTATATTGCCCTTCAAACTGCACGTTGACGGTGGCATCAGGTTGATTTCTGTTGATAAAATCAGGGTTGTTTGTGCCATCCGTAGGAGGGTCTGAGGAGGCAAGCCGCCAATTACCAGTTTGGCTGCCTGTCAAGGCATTGCCAGCGAATTGATAATTGAAATCACAAATTGTGGTATCGTTTCCAGCTTGCGCCACGGGCTCAGGTAAAAATGTGATGGTGACATCGTCAAAGCGTTCACAGCTCGAGCCGGGTGCGCCTACTCGCCAGCGAAAAGTATAAGAAACTTCGGTTGCGAAGGCGGGTACGGTTACACGAGCATTAGGAAAACTACTGGGGGTTCTTGCTTCGGTATCAGCTCCCGGAGGAGCCGTAAAAACGGCGGTACCTGGCCCAGCAATTTGCTCCCACTCTCCTGGCACATCATTACCGTTGAGGGTAGCAATCCGTCCGCAACTTGTCGTATCCGGACCAGCCTCGGTCATAAAATCTTGGATGAATACCACGTCCACATCTCTGAAATCCTCACAGCCAGAGGCACCCACTCGCCAACGAAAAGTATACCTTCCTTGTTCAGAAACGGTTACCTCAGGTTCTGGGTCAGTACTAGAGCTCAGCACCACGGTTCGGGTATCTGTGCTATCTCTCGGAATATAAGTCCACTCACCTCCTAATAAGAAACCGGTTGCTCGTAAAAAGCCCGGCCCTTCCGAAAGGCAGAAAGGACCCGTACGCTCAACCGTAGCTCTCGGATTCTCAATAAATAAGACATTAACAATATCCGAATCTCTACATCCGCTTTCGTTTCCAGGCTGCACTGTCCAGCGGAAAGTATATTCACCTGGTTCAGCTACCGCTACTCCTGAGTTTCCATCATCTACATCGAAAAAAACCACACTGCCCGGATCTACCCCCGTGGGTGTAGCTTCTACCGTCCACATTCCATCAGAAGATAAAGTCCACATAGTCTCAGGAGCCCAACGTGCGTCGGCTCCACGTGCATCTAGCTCGCCTCGAAGCGAACAAAAAGTAGTATCAGGCCCTGCGTCTGCCGCATCCGTCAATCCAAATAAATATCTACCGTTGAGCGCATTATTCTGATCGCCCGGAGTCTCTACGCTAGTATCTATGTAAGCGATATCATCTCGGTAATTATCATAGAAACCACCCATAATGGGATTACTAAATACAAAAATGCGGTTGCTCCCGTTAATACCAGCCTTGCTCACGCCGCGGGTGGCTTGATTAGCAGGAGCGCGGGGAGGAGCTAGTGGAAGACCTGTCAAATCACCATAGGAAAGGCCGTGGAAAAAAGTGCCATCTGCAAATCGGGATTGTAAGGCATCTCCTTGGCCTCTTAACTCTAAATGTTGCCAACTCGTGCCCAGCGTATCTACGGGCTGAGTAGAGGTAGGCGCACCGTAGGGACCAAAACCTACTTCCAGATAATCCACTTGGTCAATGCCTAATACATATAATCGGTCAGGAACAATGATATCTTCGGGGTCATCAGACAAAATGAAATTATCGCCATAAGCCAGAGAATCCGAGTGGTAAATCACGATGATGGCTCCCACGGGAACTCTGGCCCAAGAGGGATCATTCGTAAAACGGATAAAACCATTGGAAACACTGGGGTGCGTGGGGGCTGGTGTGGTTGCGTTTCCACTAAAATCTCCGTTATTGTCATCTATAATCCAGCCTCTTAAATCCACAAAAGTGGTGTCAGGGCCGATATTATCAGGAATATTTCCTGTGTATTCTCCTCTTCCGGGGCAAGCCACCACCAAGAGTTCTAGGTATTCTAGGGCAGTCTGGCCTGAATCTGCGGCCACACGAAACTCATTGATAATCAGACCTACATCAGGCCCTAAGCGAGGTGTTTCTATCGGGTCTTGCGCTTTTAAGGTTCCAATTCCGAAAGGAAAACAGAGAGAAAGAAAAAACAAATAGGTGAAAATAGAAGATTTATGAATCATTGTGTACTGAATTGTAATACTATTTTCATTTAATAAAAGGTAGCTTTTATTCATTAGTGCAAATAATATCATTTTGTTACCCTAATCTTTTTATCGAAAACGCTGTAATATCTTGAGACTCCACGTAAACTGAAATCAAATGGTTGAATACCAATACTTTATTTTCTTTTTTTTAGCAATAAAAACGGTCAAAAGCAGGCGCAATATAAGAAAATATTTAAAACTAAGACTTCTCGACCGAAATTAATACCTTGCAAAGTGTTTCTTCTTATTTTAACCTATGCATCGCAGATACTTTATCAAAATTTCCGCCCTCAGTTGCTTGTCTTTTCCCTATTGTCATCACCAAAGCCATACAAGAGCGCAAGTCTCTTTTGACATAGAGGTTCAATCAGACGCCAAAGTAGGGCATCTACTCAGAGAAAGCGTTCATTATCCTCTGCATCAACGCATCCAAAAAGAAATATTGATCTTAGGTGGGGGAGTAGCAGGGCTAACGGCGGCTCACCAACTTAGAAACAAAGACTTAGTTCTCTGTGAATTATCTGAACAATTAGGAGGTACAGCGGGTCGTCAATCCTTTCAAAATCATCTTTTCTCCCAAGGAGCACATTATGATTTAGAATACCCTACTTATTTTGGAGAAGAATTATTGGGTTTTCTTCAAGAACTGAGAATTATTCATCTGCCTCCCCATGCGCATTACTGGCAATTCCAAGACCAGCAGTACCTGATTGACCCCGAACAAGAAGGACGAACTTGGGCGAAAGGCTCGTATCAGGAAGATGTATTGCCCAACCAGCAGGAGACTTTAGACTTTCTGGATTTTACCCGTACTTTTCTGGGTAAAATGTCGCTACCTACGCGCTCTATAGATCCTCAGTACTATTTTTTGAACAGGAAGCCTTTTCTTGATTACCTCGAGAGCCAACTCACGCTTTCCCCCGCATTGATACAGAGCATTGATTATCAAATGAAAGACGACTACGGCGGAGATAGTCGCACGGTTTCTGCCCTTGCGGGAATTTATTACTACGCCTCGAGGCCTTATTTGCACGGCGAGTCAAAAGTTTTTTCGCCACCCGAAGGAAATCATTATTTTGTCCAAAAACTGGCGGACTCTCTTTTTCCAGAAACCATCTACCGTGGCCATTTAGTCAAAAGTATCAAAGCCCTCAAAAAGGGTTTTGAAATAGAGGTCATCAACGTAGCTGAAAAATATATCAATCAATATCAGGTACAAAAAGTGATCTATGCCGGGCAAAAACATACTGTCAAATACCTTTTTCCTCAAGATCAAAAACTGTTTGAAGCGAATCAATATGCCCCATGGATGGTGCTCAATTTTGTCATTAAAGATGATTTCTTGGAAGAAGGTTTTTGGCAAAATGACATTCTAAGCCACGACCCACGCTTTCTCGGTTTTGTAGACTCTGATGCGCAATACGCCCAAGATCGAACATATCGCGTCCTGACCGCTTATTATTGCTTTGCTCCCGAAGAAAGACCCTCACTCCTCACCATCGAGGAGAACGCCTCTGAGGTTGTCCATCAGACTTTACAAACGATCAGTCAGTATCTGCAAGTAGAGCACAAACAGATGCAAGAGGCCGTCCAGAAAGTATTTATCAAAGTCATGGGGCACGCCATGCCTATTCCTCGCCCTGATTATTTACTTCAAGATAAAAACCTCCACCGCTCACATGCTGATCTAGTCTATGCGGGCGTAGATAATGCTCGCCTGCCCCTGATGCTAGAAGCCATGGATTCAGGACTATCCGCCGTGAAAGCACTGGGATTGTCACCAAAAATTTAATGGGCTTTCAGGAGTTAACTCACGGAGAAGAATACCCCGAAATCCCTCTGTGTCTCTGCGCCTCTGTGTTTCAAAAAATAACAAAAGACTCGGCGGTTTACTCTGTGCCTCTGTGTTTCAAAAAATAACAAAAGACTCGGCGGTTTACTCCGTGCCTCCGTGTTTCAAAAAATAACAAAAAACTCGGCGGTTTACTCTGTGCCTCCGTGTCTCTGTGTTTGAATAAGCCATCCCAAGTCTTGCGCCCCGACAAACCCTCCCATCACCAAAGTGCCTTTCGAGTCCACATTCTTTTCCAATTCCCCTTCGGATTGCTTAACTTTGCGCCAATTTGAATAAAGCCAAAAAACGCACAACCCAGAAATGCCAAAAAATCCTAAAATCAGATCGGTACTCATTATCGGCTCTGGCCCCATTATCATCGGTCAAGCCTGTGAATTTGATTACTCTGGCTCACAAGCCGCTCGCTCCTTACGTGAGGAGGGCATAGAAGTAATCCTTATCAATTCTAATCCGGCCACCATCATGACCGACCCCTCCATGGCTGATCATATTTATCTCAAGCCATTGGAGAAGAAATATATTACCGAAATCTTAGAAAATCATCGCATTGATGCCGTATTGCCCACTATGGGCGGACAAACCGCTTTGAACCTGGCGATTGACTGCGAGAAAGCCGGGATCTGGGAAAAATATGGCATCGATATCATCGGGGTAGACATCAACGCCGTAGAAACCACCGAAGACAGAGAGCGTTTCCGACTCAGAATGGTGGAGCTAGGCGTGAAGGTCTGCAAGGGCAAAACGGCTACTTCTTATCTACAAGGTAAAAAAATCGCTCAGGACATTGGCTTCCCTCTCGTGATTCGCCCTTCTTATACCTTAGGGGGTAACGGAGGAGGTTTCGTGAATGATCCCGAAAATTTCAATCAAGCACTCACCCGTGGCCTGACCGCCTCTCCCATTCACGAGGTACTGCTGGAGCAAAGTATTCTGGGTTGGAAAGAGTTCGAGCTAGAGCTACTGAGAGATGGCGTAGGGAATATCATCATCATTTGCTCGATCGAGAATGTAGACCCCATGGGCATTCACACGGGAGATTCTATCACGGTAGCTCCAGCCATGACCCTTTCTGACAAGAGCTATCAGGAAATGCGTAATTTGGCCATCCGCTGTATGAACGGGATTGGACAGTTTGCCGGAGGTTGTAATATCCAGTTTGCCGTCAACCCAGAAAACGATGAAATCGTGGTGATTGAGATCAACCCGCGTGTTTCTCGCTCCTCTGCCTTGGCTTCCAAAGCAACGGGCTACCCAATCGCCAAGATTGCTGCCAAGCTAGCGATTGGCTATCATCTGGATGAGTTGCAAAATCAAATTACCCAAACTACCTCCGCCTATTTTGAACCCAGCATTGACTACGTGATCGTAAAAGTACCCCGCTGGAATTTTGATAAATTTAAAGGAGCCGACGTGAAACTGGGCTTACAAATGAAATCCGTGGGCGAAGCCATGGGCATCGGGCGTAATTTTCAGGAGGCATTACAAAAAGCTTGTCAATCTTTGGAGAATCGCCGTAATGGACTCGGGGCAGACGGCAAAGAACTCACCGACCAAAGAGCCGTGCTAGAGAGCTTGGAGCATCCCAGCGCGGATCGGATTTTCCATATCAAAGATGCTTTTACGATGGGCATCCCTTTTCGTACCGTGCAGAAACTCACGCATATGGACAAATGGTTTTTGTACCAAATTCAGGAGTTGGCAGAGTTGGATAAGAAAATTCAGCAATACACCATTGAAAATCTCCCCCGAGAACTGATGCTGGAAGCCAAGCAAAAAGGCTATGCCGATCGGCAAATTGCTCACCTCTTGCGCTGCCTGGAAAGTCAAGTGTACGAAAAACGCAAAGAGCAGGGCATCCGCCGAGTTTACAAAATGGTAGATACTTGTGCCGCCGAGTTTGAGGCACAAACGCCTTATTATTACTCTACCTTCAATACTTATCAGGGAGAGCCAGAAGAGGACAATCCGCTTTCCGCGCGTTACAATGAATCTAAGGTCACAAATCGTAAAAAAATCGTGATCCTTGGCTCCGGTCCCAACCGAATCGGGCAGGGAATCGAGTTTGACTACTGCTGTGTCCACGGAGTTTTGGCCGCCAAAGAAGCCGGCTACGAAACGATTATGATTAATTGTAATCCTGAAACCGTTTCTACAGATTTTGATATTGCTGATAAGCTGTATTTCGAACCTGTTTTCTGGGAGCATATTTACGATATTATCCAGCACGAGAAACCAGAGGGTGTTATCGTGCAATTGGGCGGTCAAACCGCACTCAAATTAGCAGAGAAACTAGATCGCTACAGCATCCCGATTCTGGGAACGCCCTATGAAGCTCTGGACTTGGCCGAAGATCGGGAGCGTTTTTCTACGTTATTGAAAGAAAATGGCATTCCTTACCCAGAATTTGGAGCCGTGAAAAGTGCCGAAGCTGCCATCCGACTGGCGCGTGAAATGGAATTCCCGCTTTTGGTGCGTCCTTCTTACGTACTCGGAGGGCAACGCATGAAAATCGTGATCAACGAGCAGGAACTGGAAGAACACGTGGTAGATGTCTTGAATTATTTCCCTGATAACAACATCTTGATTGACCAATATTTAGATCAAGCCATTGAAGCCGAAGCCGACGCACTTTGTGATGGCGAAAGCGTCTATATCATCGGAATCATGGAGCACATCGAGCCCGCTGGTATTCACTCGGGCGATTCCAATGCCGTATTGCCGCCTTTCTCACTGAGTCCCTTGTTGATCGAGCAAATCGCTCTCTATACCAAGAAAATCGCTCTGGCTCTCAATACTGTGGGGCTAATCAATGTGCAGTTCGTGATTAAAGACGAAACTGTTTATGTGATCGAGGCCAATCCGAGGGCTTCGCGTACCGTGCCTTTTATCTGTAAAGCCTACGAGAAGCCCTACATAAACTATGCGACCAAAATTATGTTAGGTGATAAGAAACTAGCCGATTTTGATTTAGATAAATGGGCCACTTCTTGGTTTATCCCCGTGAGGCAGGGCTACGCGATCAAGATTCCCGTCTTCTCTTTTGATAAATTTCCCAATGTCAATAAGGAGTTGGGGCCAGAGATGAAATCTACGGGAGAAGCCATTTATTTCATCAAAGAGTTGCAAGATGAGTTTTTTCAAAAAGTCCATAGCGAACGGAATCTCTACCTCAGTCGTTAATAAGCGTTAAAGCCATTGCTTAGAAGGGTAGATTGATTAATTTTGTAATGAAAAATATGATAAAAAAAAATCTACTCTTCATTTTGATATTTTCAGCTCTCTGGGGCTGCCGATCCGAAGCACCTCCCGAAGATCTGCTTAGCAAAGAGCAAATGGTAGCCATCTTATTGGATATTCACGTCGCTGAGGCACTGATCCAGCAGAGACGATACCGAATTGCTGATTCGGCCAAGGCCAGTTACCAAATACTAGAAAGAGCGATCTTTGAAAAACATCAGATAGATACGGTTCGCTATCGGAAAAGCTATGAATACTATACACAAAACTTGGAAACCTTTGAACAGATCTATACGATGCTGGAAGATAGCCTGGTTCGGCGTGAAGAATTGATCAAAGCAGATAGTCTGGAAGTGCTTATGGACACGCTGGTTCCTATTCCAGAAGACACCAATGCCATCAAGAAAAACCAAGGGAAATCCATCACACCTAAGCAAATTCAAGCTCTCGAGACACAAAGAGAATCGAATTTGAAACGTAGCTTGGAAAGAAAAAATAGAAAATCCGTTGATTCTCTACGCAGACGCAAAAGTCTTCCCCGCACACAACAAACCCCTATTCCCTAAAACACGACTTCATGATTTACCCTGAAAATATTGAAGTAAAGCTGGGCTTTGATAAAATACGCCAGCTTCTCAAAGAAGAATGTATCAGTACCTTAGGCCAGGCCTTTGTGGATCGTATTCAATTTACTAATAAATATGATCTGATTGCCCGTCTCACGCAGCAAACCGCTGAGTTCTGTGAGATTTTACAGCAAGGTGAACGCTTTCCACAACACCATTATATAGATGTGAGTAACTATCTGGTCAAAGCCGCCTTAGAGGGTGCTTACCTGACCGAATCCGAGTTTCAAGATTTGAAGCTTTCACTCACCACCATCGCCGAATGCTTGGGTTTTTTTGACAAAACTCCCGAGACTGAGTTCCCGCAACTCAAAGAGCTTCGGCAGCGGATTCAATTAGATAAAAACTTGGTCGCGCAAATAGAATTAATCATCGATGAGCGGGGCAAAATGCGCGATGACGCTTCTTACGAACTGAGGTCGATCCGAAGCCGGATGATTAATGAACAAAGCTATCTTCGTAAACGCCTCGATCAGATTATCCGCAATGCCAAGCAAGAAGGCTTCACCAAAGAGGATGCCGAGCTCACCGTAAGGGATGGAAGACTGGTTATCCCCGTGCTGGCCGAGCATAAACGTAAGATTAAAGGCTTTGTGCACGATGAGTCTGCCACAGGGCAAACGGTGTTCTTGGAGCCAGCCGAGATTATTGATATCAATAATGAAATCCGTGAGCTTAAATATCAGGAACACCGGGAAATGATTCGTATCCTGAAGCAACTCACCGCCAAGGTGCGTCCGCACGTTAAAGATTTGGAAAAAGCCTATCATTTCTTAGGCATGATGGATTTTATTCAGGCTAAGGCCAAATTTGCCTTGAAAACCGAATCCATTCGGCCTGAATTTGTCAAAAAGACGCTCTTAGATTGGAAAAATGCTCGCCATCCGCTTTTATTTTTGAATTTCCAGCCATTAGGAAAAGAAGTGGTACCACTGAGCATCGAACTAACCGCCAAGCAAAGAATCTTATTGATCTCTGGACCCAACGCCGGAGGTAAATCGGTGGCACTCAAAACCGTGGGCCTGCTCCAGTATATGTTCCAGTCTGGTTTGCTCATTCCCGTGGACGAAGACTCGACGGTAGGGCTTTTCAAAGATATTTTTATTGACATTGGTGATGAACAATCCATTGATAATGACCTCAGTACGTATAGCTCACACCTACAGAGCATGAAGTACTTTTTGAAGTTAGCGGATAAATACACGCTTTTTTTGATTGATGAATTTGGCACCGGAACCGAGCCAGCCATGGGTGGAGCCATTGCTCAGGCGATTCTCCATCAGCTCAATGAGGCCAAGGCGGTGGGCGTAATTACTACCCATTATACAAACCTGAAAGTGTTTGCTGAAAATCAGTCTGGACTGGTCAATGGAGCCATGCAATTTGATGCTCAAAATCTGGAGCCGCTCTATCAATTGGAGATTGGGAAACCCGGCAGTTCTTTTGCCTTTGAAATTGCCCAAAAAATCGGCCTCAAAAATGAAGTGATTCAGGAAGCACGTCAACACGCAGGAACCGAACGCGTGAACTACGACCACCTGCTCAGAGAGCTGGAAATAGAGAAGAAAAACTATAACTCGAAAAACCAAGCGATTTCGGCTAAGGAAAAAATGCTCCATCAAGTCACCGACGAGTATAATAAGCTGAGAGATTATCTCGACCAAGAGAAGAAGAGAATCTTGAACCAAGCTAAAGCCGAGGCACAAAGCATCTTGAGTCAGGCTAACCAGAAAATAGAAAATACGATTCGAGAGATTAAAGAACAACAAGCAGAAAGGGAAGCTACCCGCAAAGTGAGACAAGAGTTAGAAGAATTCAAACAAAGCGTGGAGCCAGAGCCAGAAGTGATCTTGGAGACAAAACCTGAGCCCCAAGAAGAAATCGAGGTGGTCAATGGGGAAATTCAAGTGGGCGATACCGTACGCCTCAAGGGGCAGACTGCTTTGGGCGAAGTGCTGAGCATCAAGGGCAAAGATGTAGAAATTGGGATCGGTGAACTTAAATCCAATGTGAAAAAGAATCGTTTGGAGAAAATCTCTCGCAAAGAAATCAAGGCGCAAGAGAAGAAGGTCAAACGAAGCGTGAAAGGGGTGAATATGAATGAAAAAATGGCCAACTTTAGCTCCGAGCTCGACGTGCGTGGCCTCAGAGCCGAAGAAGCCATGATGGTGCTGGATAATTTTATGGACGACGTGCTACTGCTCGGTCAGAGCCAAATCCGGATTGTACACGGCAAAGGCGATGGAGTATTGCGTCAGGTGGTTCGAGATCAATTACGCAAGTTTAAAGAAGTGACCTCCTTTCAAGATGAACACGTGGAGCGAGGTGGGGACGGCGTAACCATTGCTACGCTAAAATAGCTGTAAAGTGAGAAATCTATCTGAAAGCCAAGCATTAAAAACCGAAGGTTTCTCATTCAATATTTCCCCAAAAAAGTGAGGGACAAACCCAAGTGAATACTTAGGAAAGAAAGACTCTCTAAGTCAGTTACAAAATAATGATAGCGGAGGCTTCCCAAAAAAGCTACATCATCGCTGAGTTGAACGGCCAAACCTAGCTTGGGAGCCAAGCCAAAGTAGCTTTCTCCGATTACATTCACTTGATTGGCAAATTCTTGGCGATTTCCCAAACGGTATAAGCCAATTCCCAAGCCTAAATATGGGATTACCCCTTCATCCAAATCATTGAAATAATAATCTGACTGAATCAGTACCGGGGTTGCATTGATCTCAAAACGATCAAACCCGGCAAAAGTCTCAGAACCACGAAAAGGATAAAAACCAGCACTCAATCCCAACGCAAAGCGATCAGTCAGTAAATATTTCAACTCTAGTTGTCCACCAAAAGCAGGATTGACTTGGTTATTGAGTGTGCCAAAAGGAATGGCCACGCCCGGCTCTAGCTCTAACTTTAGCTGCGCCCAAACCGAAAGGGGCAGGAACCACAAGAGTAAGCAGCATGTAAATCGTTTTTTCAAAAGTGCTTAGGTAAGAAATTCCTCTCTCCGAATCCGAAGGCGATAAAATATAAAAGCGATCCAGCCCACCAAGGCTACTAAAAAGACCAGGGCCATCAAGCCATATTCATACAGCTGGCCTCCCATCCCTCGATTGGTAAACCAAATCTTGACAACACCCGTGATCACCAAGGTATTGATAATTAAAGCAAAACCATAGATCCACACCACGAAAACTTCACGCAGTTTGGCTTTGCGGTCGGTATCCTCGAGCCAAAAATCTCGCTCAGGGATTGAGAATTTTTCCAAGGGCATTTCTTGCATCACCCGAGCGATCATGGCGATCAATAAATTACTGATTACCATAAAACCCGCTGCCACATAAAAAAAAGTATGATGATCGATGGCCGCCAGACTACTGCCGTCCGTGGCGCGGTAGACCGTCACGGGGGCACCTCGATCCGAAAGCTCATAGTAAGCCATACCAAGTAACACTACAAACAAAAGTATAGTCGCATTTTTGACTAATTTGATGACATTGACCATGTTGGCTAGAATTTTATACGTTTAAGAGATTTTATAATAACCGCTTACTAACGAGGATAGTTATTAATGTCGCTCTAAAATCAAAGATACAGGCAAATCTCCAGTATTACCGCCTGAGATATGACTTTTTACGAATAAGCTTTTCTATTGCTACCTTTACCCATATGAAAGTATCCGGCTTTACTTTTGTCAGAAATGCAATTGCTTTGGATTATCCCTTGGTAGAATCGCTTTGTTCTATTCTCACTCTTTGCGATGAGCTAGTGATTGCGGTAGGAAAATCCGAGGATAACACCTTGGAGCTTGTAAAATCCATTGATTCTGAAAAGATTAAAATCATAGAAACGGTTTGGGATGATAACCTCCGTCAGGGCGGACAGATACTAGCTCAACAAACTAATGCAGCTTTTCAAGCAATCAATCCCGAGGCAGATTGGGCTTTTTATCTACAAGCAGACGAAGTAGTACACGAGCAAGACCTAGCAAGCATTCATCAGGCCATGCTACGCTGGAAAGACGATCCCAAGGTAGAGGGGCTTTTATTCAATTATATACATTTTTTTGGCTCCTACGATTACTATGCGGACTCCAGACAATGGTATCGCAAAGAAATTCGAGTCATCAAAAATGATCCTGATATTTTCTCTTACCAAGATGCACAAGGTTTCCGCAAAAAGCCCAATCGAAAACTAAGGGTAAAGGAGCTAGATGCTTGTATCTACCACTACGGCTGGGTCAGAGAGCCACGCAAGCAGAGTGCGAAGCAACGTGCTTTTCACAGGCTTTGGCACGATGATGAATATCTTCAAAAACAGCCTTACTATCAGGATATACCTTTTGATTATTCTTCGGTAGATTCTTTGGCGCGTTTCACGGGGCGGCATCCCAAGGTCATGCGGAAGCGAATTGCTCATCTGAATTGGGAGTTTCAGCCGGATATTCAGTTGAAAAATTATTCCCCGAGAGTGCGTTGGCTCATGTGGATCGAGCAATTAACGGGTTGGCGCATTGGCGAGTATAAGAATTACCGAAAAATCTAAAAATCGATCCTTCCATCAAACAGATTGGGTTTGGCTTAACCTCCGGTAGACACCTTCTTGTTTCTGGAGCAAGCTTTCGTGATTTCCTTCTTCTATGATTTCGCCATTTCCTAACACAATGATTTTGTCCGCGTGGCGAATGGTGCTCAGTCGGTGAGCGATTACCAAGGAAGTGCGGTTCTCCATGAGTTTATAAAGTGCTTCTTGTACCAATTTTTCGGATTCTACATCCAGCGCGGAGGTTGCCTCATCTAAAATCAGGATTGGGGGATTTTTGAGTACGGCTCTGGCGATGGTGATTCGCTGTCTTTGCCCTCCAGAAAGCTTCATGCCCCGGTCTCCAATCACGGTCTGGTAGCCATTTTCAGTTTTCATGATAAAGTCGTGCGCGTTCGCAATGCGGGCTGCTTGCTCTATGGCTTGGGGGGAAATATCTTTTTCGGCAAAAGCAATATTATTGTAGATCGTGTCATTAAAGAGGATAGACTCTTGGGTTACGACGCCCATCTGAGCCAAAACCGACTCTCTTTGTAAATCTTTTACAGAAATGCCGTCAATTGCAATTTTGCCTTTTTGCACATCATAAAAACGCGGAATCAGGTCGGCAATGGTAGATTTACCGCTTCCTGTTTCACCTACGAGCGCTACGGTTTGGCCTTTTTCTATGCTGAAATTAATATCCTTCAATACCCACTTGTCTTCATATCGAAAAGACACATTCTCGAAAGTAATCGCTTTCTCGAAAGATGCTAAGCGTTTTGCTTGGGGATGATCCTGAATTTGGGTAGGCGTATCCATTACCTCAAAAACCCGATCTGCCGAAGATAAACCTCTCTGGATATAGCTGAGCGCGTTAGAAATGGCTTTGGCAGGGCGAAGTACCTGAGAGAATAGAATGACATACGTTACAAATTCACTGGCCTCCAAGGTAGAATTCTCGGCAAACACCAAGCTTCCTCCATAAATCAGAATGATAGCAATCACGGCCACTCCTGAAAGTTCAGAGAAAGGAGAGGCGAGCTCCCGCGTACGTGAGATAGAATCTAGCTGTCGTGCGTATCGCTGATTTTCACGGTTGAATTTCTCCCGAATATAAGCTACCGCGTTAAACGCCTTGATGATGCGTACGGCGGTAATACTCTCATCTACAATGCTCAGAATTTCGCCAATAGATTTCTGACTGACTTTGGTCTTTTTCCTCAGCTTTTTGGTCACGTAGGAGATCGTAGCCCCAGAAATAGGAACAATAATCAAGGTGAATAAAGTCAGTTTAAAAGAAATCAGGAACAGAGCCACGAAAAAACCAATCAGACTGATAGGCTCTTTGAGTAATAAATCCAAGCTAAATTTGATCGTATTTTCTATCTCTTGTACGTCCGTAGTCAGGCGTGAGGTCAAATCGCCTTTGCGCTGCGTGGAGAAATAGCCCATATGCAAGGAAGTAATCTTGCGAAAAAGCTGCTCGCGAATATTCAGAATCGCATTGATTTTCAACCTTTCCCGCATCCGCATGGACAAATAATAGAAAAGATTGGCCAAAAATACCGAAATCACGATCACGATGCAGACAAATTGGAGTGCTCCCATCCGTCCATACTGTTGAATCGTGTAGGCAAAATAATAATAAAACCAATCTTTGAGATACTCGAAATTCCATTGGAAGCTAGGCTCTTGTAGCATTTCCTGCGCTTGATTGACATTGCCAAAGAGCACATCTAACAAAGGAATCAGAAGCGTGAAATTCGCCAGCCCAAAGAGCGTACTCAGCGTGGAGAACAAAAAAAAGGGAAGCGCGTACTTGCCAATCGGACGGGCATAGGAGAGAATACGAAAGAGAGTTTTCAAACCAGTTGGATATATTTAGTAATTGTCCGTTGTGAGTTTCTGTTTCGGGGCTGATCTTTGATATTTTTCGATCTTATCAAATCTAAACACAAGACTACTTTTGATAATTGATAGGCGCAAAGGTAAAGGAGAAAAACCGAATTTGCTAGTTTTCTCATTTAGGGAAATCTGCGGATAACTTTCCAATTATTGTAGCCCAATTCTTTGTGCTTGAAACCCAAAATTTTCTTTTCTATAAAGGATCGCAAACGATACTTGAATTTCTCGTGTTGGAGCAAGGGCTGTTTAGAAGTACGAACTTTGGAATAGTTTAGTTTGTCAGCCCAGTCAAAATCGGCGATCCAATCGGCCATCACCTGAGGGTGTGTGCCCTCGAACCGAGAAAGCTGCCCCAAAGGCCCATAATCAAACTCTTCGGGAGCGTGCTGATGTTGCTCTTGGGCACGACTTTCACCTCTGTGAATGGTCGCGAAAGCCTTCCGCTTGTTTTGCATAAAGCGCGGGGGCCTCACCCAGCCATAATGATAGATAAAGGCATCTATATAGGCCACTTTGAGTTTATACGTATTTTCTTTTTGGCGATAATTCTTCCCATCAAAATTAGGAATACGCCGGAAAGACTGGGCGGAGATATAAGAATGAATATCGGGATCATTCCTGATGAGTCGAATTTCTCGGGGATACCAGCCTCGACTATCTAAATAGTGCCGGTAGTCCCCATAAAAATGTTTGTATTTAAAAAGAAAGCCTTCTACTTCCTGGTCATCCAAATACTTTTCGCAAGCAGCTCGTATCGTGGGCAAATACTGCTCGTGTACGGCTTCATCGGCTTGCAAATAAAAGAGCCAATCCCCGCTGCAAGCTTCCTTGGCAATATCCGTTTGGTGGGCATGCTCCATACCACGCGGATAAGCCTCCAGATCCCAGACGGTATGGATAATTTTCACCTTAGGCGAATCAATCGCTTCAATGCGTTGCTGAGTGCGGTCATCCGAGTCTCCCTTGCCCAAGGCCACTACAAACTCATCTACTAGGGGTAAAGCAGACTCAATGGCTTCTTTGACGGGATAATAAAGCTTATTGGCATTTCTGACAAAAGTAAATCCGCTTATTTTCATAGATTTTGGCATAGCCCTACAAAAGAAAGGAAGAAAAAGCTTTGTGCAAAATTTTGGCTCAGGTGGGGGGCGATAAATTTAATATAATATCTCCTGATAAACGGCCTGAGTCTGTTTGGCCATGTTTTCTTTGGTGAAGTTCTTAAGATGTTGACTGGCATTTGCTACCAGCTTCTGGCGCAAAACAGGCTCTTGAATCACTTGATAAGTATGCGCAGCCAAGGTCTGAAAATCACCCAAGGGAGCTAGCATACCCGTTTCTTGATGAAATACCATCTCTGGAATGCCACCTACTTGAGTAGCTACCACGGGTACTTTGCAGGCAAAAGCATCTAAAATACTGGTTCCTAAACCTTCGGTGCGACTCGTGCAAAGAAACACATCAAACTCTGGTAGTATTTTTGGAATATCTTCACGAAAACCGGTGAAAATTATCTGATCTTCCATATTTTTTTCCCGAATCAGAGTCTTCACTAAATGCGCTTCTTCCTCATCTTGTTGGCGTCCGATGATAAAATATTTGGCTGCTAATCCCTTGGCTCGGAGCTGAGCAGCCGTTTTTACAAAAGTCTTTAAATCTTTGTCTTGAGAAAGCGTGGCAATATTTCCGATAATACGCGTCTCAGGGGGAAGGTCATATTCCTGATGAAGAATTCCCTGAGAAGTGTAGGGAAAACGATGCACATCCACGCCGCTGTAAATCCGTGTCAAGCGTTTCTGATCACGAATATCAGGCGAATAGAGTGCTTTAATAGCCTCGGAGATACAGATAATTTTTTTGAGGCGAGGATGATTGTACTTATGCCGAGATAGAAAATTTTTTTTCATCGGATAATTGATCCTACGGGTCAAGACCAAAGGGAGCTTAACACCAAACAAATCACTGGCGAGTACCCCGTGGGTATGCGCGTGCGAATCGTGTAAATGTATCAGATCAATCTGCATCGCGTGGATTGCTTTTTTAAGCAAGCGAGCCGTTGTGAAAGCATTGCCCTTAGGATAAGTAAAGAAAGGAACCTCTTTTCTTTGGCAAAAAGCGGCCAAAGCAGAGTCTTTCAAACAAAATACGTGAGGCAGGAAGGGAGTATCCAGCGATGCTTCTATCAGGTAAGCGATTTGTTGTTCGCCTCCCCGCCATTTTTCGGCAGAGGAGAGGTGTATAATTTTTTTGATCTCAGGTGGGGATTTCATGATTTAAGACTGCACGCGCTTGGAATGTTTGCGAGAAATATCAAAGTCAAACTCTATTTCTCGCATACACTTAAAATGTTTCTTGGGGCAAACCCTACGACCAGATTTAGAGCAGGGACGACAGTTGAGCGATTTATTCTCCAAGATAGCGTAATCTGTTTGATAAGGATGAAACCCAAGGGGAGAAGTGCTTCCAAAGATCGCGTAGGTCTTCTTTTTGAAAGCGGCTGCAATGTGGGTCAGGCCCGTATCGTGCCCAAAGACCAGATCGGCCTGTTTTACCAAGGAGGCAGATTGACTAATATTGTAGCTTCCACAAGCATTGTAGAGTGGAATGGGACGAGGGGAGCGAAACTCTTGAATGAGCTGCTCGGCTGTGTCGTGGTCTTCTTGGCCACCGATGAGGATAATCGGGTGATTAATTTTATGACACAATTCTTTCAACTTGCGGATAGGAAGTTTTTTGGTAGGCTCACTGGCTCCAATCACCAGTGCCACGTAGCCATCCTGATAGATCTCGGGAAGCGAATCGAGAGAGACTTCATCTTTTTGGGCAATAAAATAGTCCAGACCTTTGCCGTCAGGCTCAACGCCCAAGGGTTTTACAGTATCCATATAGCGGTCTGCTACATGAACAGGGGGCATACGATTAATTTTGAAATTGATAAAGAGCCATCTCTCCCAAGTCAGTTTGCGATAGGAAAAGGCTTTCACGCCGAGCCGAAACTTGATCCAAGCGGTACGTAAATTTTTATGGAGATCAATGATATAGTCAAATTTTTCTTGCTGTAGCTGGGTAGTAAGCTGGCGGAGGCTATCTTTCAAGTAATGCACTTTATCCAAATAAGGATTATGGCTCATCATGCTGCGATATTGGTATTTTGTACAATAATGAAGCTCTAAGCCAGGAATTTGCTCTTTCAAACCTCGAATCACGGGGCTTGTCCAGACAATATCACCAATAGCAGAAAAACGGATGATTAAAACTTTCATTGAATAAAGGAAGTGTTTTTTTCAGACTGTTTTTTGATTTCCCTCAGCTTTACATATTTGATAAAGGTAAAATGAGCATCAATCATCGCAATCACAAAACCATAATAACCACAAAGGAAACCCATTTTTAGAAAAAAGCTTTTGACAAAAGCCAAAAAAGGGCTCAAAACCAACCGCCACCAAGAAGCCTTGCGACCACTCTCATAATAGGAGCGTGCTGATATTTCCGAAAGATAATTCATTTGACGAACGTGATCACCGACGGACTGAAAGCTGTAGTGAAGTAAATTTCCCTTCAAGCGCTGGACACTTGTTCCCGGCTCGAGTATAAATTTATCGTGAGGATTCATACCACCCCATTGCCCTTTGGTTTTATCCCAGAGCCTGAGCTTGCGGTCAGGATACCAACTCCCGTACCAAATCCACTGCCCTCCGTATTGGGTAACTCGGTTCATAGCGTAACCATCTTTCTGCCAATTCTGCTTAACTTCTAAGATAGAGGCGCGGAGTGTATCATCTAGGGCTTCATCAGCATCCAGAGAAAGCACGTGCTGATACTCAGTCTGGGAAAGGGCATAATTTTTCTGCTGGATATGGCCCTCGAAAGGATGTTGGATAAATTTGACCCCTCTTTCTACGCAAATCTCTCGAGTACGATCGGTCGAGAAAGAGTCTACTACTACAATTTCATCTACCACTCCTTGGAGAGAATCAATACAGCGGCCGATATGAAGCTCCTCATTTTTAGTAATGATAACAGCACTAACACGCTTGGCCAAAGTATGGGCTGTTTTATTCTCTACGAGTTGAGGCATAAACATTCTAAACCTTCAATAGGTTCCTATTTAAAGCTTCCTACTTGCTACTGAACAATGTATTTAAATTGACAAAGTTACTCGATTTTATCTCATACTTTTGGGATATTAGCAAATTTTAACATCCCTATAACATCTCAAGAAGCGAGTATTTTCGTAACTTTGTCAGGACATTAAATGAAAAACCAAAGATTTTTAGATTTTATATGAGTAAATCAACTCAAAAATACACAGAAAAAGAAAAACATAAAATCTTCAATGAGGAGTTTATGCCGCTTGTAGACGCTGCTTACAATTTTGCCTTCAGATTGACTCTTGATGAAGATGATGCCAAAGACCTCGTGCAAGATACTTACCTGAAAGCTTTTCGTTTTATTGAATCTTTTCAGCAAGGAACTAATGCTAAAGCATGGCTGTTTAGAATACTAAAAAATAGCTTTATCAACGATTATCGTAAAAAAGCGAAGCAACCAGCCAAAGTAGATTATCAAGAGGTAGAGCAAATCTATAACTCTGAGGAAGCAGATTTTAAGATGACAACCGACCTGAGAATAGATGTTTTGCAGGGGATGATCGGGGACGAGGTTGCTATTGCGCTTAATTCCTTGGCCATAGATTTTAGAACGGTCATTATCCTGTGTGATATCGAAGGATTCACCTATGAAGAAATGGCCAAGATATTGGATATTCCAATCGGAACCGTGAGGTCAAGGCTCCACCGTGCAAGAAATCTGCTGAAAGAAAAGTTGAGGGATTACGTGCAAAAACATGGTTATGGCTCGAATTAATTTGTAGTCTTCTCCGTTGTGCCTAATGTCTCCCTCTTGTTGAGAAAGACGAAATGCTACATATTCACAAGTTGGATATATCAAGATTCATTAACCCTAAATCTCGTTTTTCATTATGTCCACGAATACTCACGATTCTGCAAACGGTCATTGTCCTGAATGCGAAAAGTGCCTAGAGGTGCTACACATTGTACTAGACGATGAAGCTACCGAAGAGCAAGTTGCTTTTGTTAAAGCGCACGTAGATAGCTGCTCTCGCTGTTTTGATTGCTATGAAGTTGATAAGTCCCTTAAAGAAAGCGTTCGCGTAAAGATTTCTAAAAAACAACTTCCCGACGGACTGATTGAGGAGATACACCTGAGAATCCACGGGGTCGTTAGCTAACCTATCTCTCTAAGTCCTGAATCTATCAGAAAAGACGGTTCAAAATTCCCTCGAAAAACCATGGTATGGGCAAAGTTATTATCTTTTCAGCTCCTTCTGGTGCCGGGAAAACCACTATCGTACAACGATTGCTTTCCCAGAATGACCAATTGGATTTCTCTATCTCTGCCTGTACACGCCCCCGACGTACCCATGAACAACACGCCAAAGACTACTATTTTCTTAGCCCAGAACAATTTCGCCGAAAGATTCAAGAAAACGCTTTTATCGAATGGGAAGAGGTCTATGAAAATATGTACTACGGTACCTTGAAATCAGAGGTAGAGCGGATTTGGAAGGAGGGAAAACACGTGCTTTTTGACGTAGACGTAAAAGGAGGTCTACATCTCAAAAATTTTTATCAAGAGCGGGCACTGGCTATTTTTATAGCCGCCCCTTCTTTACAAGTACTCGAAGATCGCTTGCGCAATCGTGATACTGACCCAGAACACAGTATTCGAAGGCGTCTGGCCAAAGCTCAGCAGGAGATTTCCTATGAAGATCAGTTCGACCACGTGATTGTTAACGACAATTTGGAAGAAGCCGTGCGGCAAGCCCAAACCTTGATTGAGCATTTTATTTATCAAGAAAGTAACTAACTGCTGATGAAAGTAGGTTTGTTTTTCGGATCATTCAATCCCATCCATATCGGGCATCTGATTATTGCGCATACACTCGTAGAAAACACAGATTATCGTGAGGTCTGGTTCGTTATTTCTCCTCAAAATCCTTTCAAGAAGCAAAAAGATCTACTTCACGAATTTGACCGCTATGATTTGGTTGAGCAAGCCGTCGCCGAGCACCCACATCTAAGAGTAAGTGATGTGGAGTTTCAGATGCCTCGCCCTAGCTACACCATTGATACGCTCACCGTTCTACAAGAAAAACATCCCGAAAAACAGTTTGCCCTGATTATGGGAAGCGATAATCTGCATCATTTCAAGAAGTGGAAGAATTATGAAAAAATTTTAGAATACTTTAGCTTACTTGTCTACCCACGCCCTGGTACCGAAAATCACGACTGGAAAGATCATCCCCACGTGCAAGAAGTAGAAGCACCTTTACTTAACATTTCGGCTACTTATATTCGCCGCCAAATCCAACAAAATAAATCCATCAAATATCTCGTGCCCGAAGCCGTAGAAGCTTACATTTTAAGAAAGAAATTTTATCTTTGAGGAATTTTTGGGAAAATAGTTGTCTGTTGACGGTTGTCCATTATCTATTCTCGATGGTTGGCTCTTCTGTTGAGCCAGTTTTCTTAATGCAGCTGACAACCAGCAACCCACAACTCATAACAGAAAAGCCACAACTTATAAAAAATGAATAAAGCATTTTTATTGTTAGAAGACGGGACTTTCTTAGAAGGAAAAGCTTTGGGTAAAATTGGTACCACCACGGGCGAGCTCTGCTTTAATACGGGCATGACAGGCTACCAAGAAATCTACACGGATCCTTCTTATTACGGACAAATCGTGATCAATACCACCGCGCACATCGGCAATTACGGTACGATAGAGATGGACAATGAATCGGCAGATGTGAAGATCAGTGGCATGATTTGTAATGATTTTTCGGATATTTATTCCCGCCAAATTGCCCAAGCTTCTTTACAAGCGTATTTAGAAAAATCCAATACAGTGGGCATCTGCGAAATTGACACCCGCGCCTTGGTGCGCCACATTCGTAATCTCGGTGCCATGAACGGTGTCATCTCTTCGGAAACGGGCGATCGTAAAATTCTTCAACAAAAATTAGATGAAACCCCTTCTATGGAAGGTTTGGAATTAGCCTCGCAAGTGAGTACTCGAGAAGCTTATTTCGCAGGAAATCCTGAGGCTAAATATCGTATCGCCGCGCTGGATTTAGGAATTAAGCAAAATATCTTGAATAATTTCGTCGATCGGGATGCTTATTGCCAAGTCTTCCCTGCTCAAACCTCTTTCGAGGAAATGCAAAAGTTTAATCCTACGGGTTATTTTATCTCCAATGGCCCTGGCGACCCGGCTCCCATGGACTATGCTATGCAGACAGTGAAGCAAATTTTGGATGCGAATATTCCTTTGTTTGGGATTTGTCTGGGGCATCAATTACTTGCCCGCGCCGTAGGTGTGTCTACCTTTAAAATGCATCACGGCCACCGCGGACTGAACCATCCGGTCAAAAATATCATCACGGGGCAGTGTGAAATCACCTCTCAGAATCATGGTTTTGGAATTCAAGCCCAAGATGCCGAGAAAAACGACCAAATCATCGCCACTCACCGCCATCTCAACGATCAATCTCTGGAAGGGATTCGCATTAAAGAAAAAAATGCTTTCTCGGTACAATATCACCCCGAATCTTCACCCGGGCCACACGATTCACGCTATCTGTTCGAGGAATTTATCGGCATGATGAATTGAATTGAATCCACGGACGGCAGACGACTGCCCACGGTTTCTAACCATTCAAAGTAGGAGCTTGCTCTTGATACGCTTCTTTTAGTTGAGCGAAGAGAGAATCGTAGCTGAGGTCATATTTCTGGGCGAAAGTAGCCAATCTTTCAGGAGCGACCCTGAGGGCAGAGAGGAGGATGATCTCGGGAGTGATGAATTCTACCGCAAGTGCCTTAGCCTCGGCGTAGGTATTTTTTAGAATATCTTCTGAAAGTTTGGTCAGGGGAGACAATCGGCCTTGGTTGGATACTCTTTCGGTATGGGGTAATTCATTTTTTACATCCTGTAATAAGATTTTCGAGTCAACTTTTTGCTGTTTTAGCCAATTCTCGCTCCAACCTGCTTTTAATCGGAATATTCCGGCTACGAGATGTTCCGGTTCTAAAGTCGGGGAATTCCAAGCCAAAGCCATTTCATTAGAGAGAGCAATACTTTCTTTGCAAGGATTAGAAAATCTAGGTTGATCGGATGGCATCATAGGGATCATCATTTGTTTTGATGAAAATAGGCATTTTCTTGCTCATAATCAAACAAAAAGACTTAAGCCTTGAACGGCCGTCCGTCATTTGTAGGCTTAGTTTATTTTTGTTCCGAAAGTTTTTCTCCAGCTTTTATGGCAAGATTGATCTGATTCTCTTTGGGTGGTAGCGGGCAGATGTATTCAGGATTATACACGCAATAGGGATGATAAGCCCGATTGAAATCAATCTCCACCTTAGTTTGCCCATCTTGGTAAGGCACATTGATGTAACGACCACCGCCGTAAGTTTCTTTGCCGCTCGTCTCGTCGGTAAAAGCTAAAAATAGCATGGGAGGCTTTTCTTCATCACGTAGTAATAATAGTTTTTGCTCTTTTCCTTGTATCGTGAAATGAGCCCAAGCGTATTTGAAATAAATTTCCGTGCCACCTTGGCTATTCGCAATTTCTACGGGTGGGGGAGGCTGAATTAGTTCTAGGCGCGCTTGTACCCGAAAATCTTGATTCAAAGGAAAATAAGATAAGCCCTGAAAAGCTGCTTGGTCAGGAATAGGTGACTTAGAGGAGTTTTTCAAAAATTGAAATGTCTCTTGTCTTTCCTGCTGCATTTTCTCTTCGTAAGAAAGGCTCTCAGAAACGATCGAACTGCTGAGATTATAGATAATGACGACCGCCAACAACCCGACGATAATCCATACATACGGTTTTTTCATAATTATAAAATTACAAAGTCAAGATTAGAAGCTACGATCTTTCCTCCTCGAGTATGCGATGCGCCTTACATCAATCCTTCATCTTTAAAACTCAAGTAATCGTGATCGGCAAAGATGACATGATCCAGAATGGGCAAATCTAGGTAAGTGCCCCCTGCTTGTAGTTTTTCGGTAAGGCTCAGGTCGGCCTGACTCGGGTGTAAATTTCCCGAAGGGTGATTATGCACGAGGATAATGCCACTGCCCTTCTCCTCGAGTGCTTTCTGAAAAATCATCTTGGGGTCGGCTATAGTGCCAGAAATACCCCCCGAGCTTAGTTGTTCTTTTTTGATGACCACGTTGGCCGTGTTGAGAATAATTAGCCAAAACTCTTCGTGATGTAAATCCATCAGGTGAGGTTGCATCAGTGCGTACACATCGGCAGCACAGGTGATTTGCTGTTTTTTGTTGGGTTCGCTTGCTTTGCGGCGGCGTCCTAGCTCGAGGGCACTCACGATACTGATGGCCTTGGCTTCACCGATCCCCTTGAATTTTTGTAAATCTTTGACACTCAGTTTCGCCAAGGCGTGTAGGTCGTAGTTGACCTTTTGTAGAATTTGCTTGGCTAGTTCTACGGCACTGAGAGAAACCGTACCAGAGCCGATCAAAATCGCAACGAGTTCGGCGTCGGAGAGTGCCATCTTGCCTTTGAGCAGGAGCTTTTCGCGGGGGCGGTCTTCCTCTGCCCAACGCTTAATCTGGAGATAAGGTGTTTTGGATTCTTCCATAGGGTGAATTTAGGAGATATTTACCAGATTCCAAGATAGATAAAAAGGATAAAAAAAGCCACTTACCTGCAAGGTCAAGTGGCTTATCTTGGGTAAAATTTCTACCTAAGAAAGGCTATTAACAAATTTGGTCAGCTTAGATTTGTTGTTGGCAGCCTTATTCTTATGAATAATATTTTTGCGAGCCAGGCGATCTAGCATTGCCGAAACTTTCTTGAGGAGTTCTTGGGCAGTTTCTTTGTCTTTGGTACTTTGCAGCTTTTTGATAAAAGTACGCGTCGTTTTCAATTGATATCGGTTGCGAAGTCGCTTTCTTTCATTAGCGCGAATCCTTTTGATTGCCGATTTGTGATTTGCCATAATAGAAAAATATATCTAATGCGTTTATTGCTATAAAATGGATTGCAAAGTTAAGTGTTTAGCGTTTATTTTCAAATTTTCTCTAAAAATTCCTGTCAGGAATTATAGAGATGAGGGATAAATACAGGAATATTACAATCCTTGTTTTTGAAGTTAGTTTAATCATTTGCAGGGTTTGAATTTAATGAATATTAGAAAAGTGCAATTATAATCTTGTTAAATGTCAACTGAATTAATTTTTTTGGCTGTTTTTGATTTTTTTTCATCTAAAAGTTAAATTCCTGTAATATGTTTTTTATAATTGCATAGAGAAAAAAATAAAACTTGTTTACTATGAAAAATACAAAAGCCTCTACAGAGAAAGCTAGCACTAGCAAATCTCAAACTAAAGCTGCTAAGGCAGAAGCCAAAAGTGCATTCGATTTTTTACTTGAAACTCAAACCAAGTTCGTAGACAGCTTGATGGACAATTCTAAGAAGTTTGCTGAAACTTTCAAAGCTGGCGAATCTTTCGATAAGTCTCGTGAAATGTTGAGCGAGTGGTTAGAGAAGCAACAAGGTAACTTGGAGTCTTCTGTTGAGAAAGTAAAAGAGCAAGTAAAATTCGAAGAAGCTCCTGAATTAGTAAAAGAAACTGTTGTAGCTCAGCAAGAGTTAGGTAAAGAGTGGTTCGTAGCCCTTCGTCAGACTGTAAGTGCGAAAGACGCTAACGAATTGAACGATATCTTGACCGCTAACGTGAAGAAGCTACAAGACAACGTAAAAGAAATAAGCCAAATTTGGATGGACAGCATCAGCAAGCCTGTGAACTTCAGCGAAGTATTTACAGTAGAGTATGCTAAAGATATGTCTAAGAAAATGGTAGAAATGTGCAAGCCTGCTAAAGCCTAAGCAACAACCATTTTTCCAAAGTTTTTTCAATTTCGTAGAATAAGGTATATCTTAGGATATACCTTATTTTTTTATGGGTGGTAATCTTTTTAAGCTGGGTAGAATCCCTAGAGAGGCATATCTGCCGATAGAAACTGATATTCGGGCGTATTTGGACACGAGGCGGTCTGATTTTGATTATCGCATTCCTCGCTATTATGGAGCCAAGCCAGATTTTGGCGACTTAGATATAGTCATAGCTGGAGAAGCACTTAAGCAGAATTGGGAATCGGTGCGGGCACAAATAGTCCAAGATTTAGGAATTCAAAAGTACCGTTCAGCCGGAAATGTATTCTCGACCGTCTATCGGGATTTTCAGGTGGATTATTTTGTGGTCGCTCCACGTTTCTTGGAGAGTAGCTATCATTATCTTTCTTTTAATGATTTAGGAAATTTGATTGGTAAAATTTGCCGTAGATTTGACCTGAAATACGGAGATCGGGGCTTGGTCTATGTGTATCGTCGGCAAGATGGTCACTACAAGCGAGATTTAGAAGTGAGCTTAGACTTCGCGCAGATTTGTGGTTTTTTAGAATTAAATTACCAAAAATGGGAGCAGGGCTTTATGTACTTAGAAGAAATGTTCGAGTGGATCACGGCGAGTCCTTACTTTTCGGTAGAGCCTTACTTGAAAATGGATAAAACCTTAGAAAAACGAACAGAACGACGAACCACCATCCAGAGATTCATCGAGTATATTCAAGCCAAGTCAATCAAGAAACGCTACCCGTATCGCTCCAACCGAAAAGACTATCTTCCTTGGATTATAGAGAAATTCCCAACCGCGAAACTAGATGAACAAATTGCACGGGAAGTGAAGGCAGAAAGAAAAGCACGAGAAATTCAAAACAAATTTAATGGAAAATTGGTCATGCAGTTGATTCCAAGCTTAGAAGGGAAGGTTTTAGGACAATTTATCGTGGCTTTTAAGACGGCTCATCCTGATTTTGAAGACTATATTCTCAGTCATTCTGATCAAGAAATTCAAGCAGATATTTTGAATTTTTATCAAAATACAGATTTTAAACTTCACACAGATTAAATCAATTTAGCTCCATTGAATCTAGATCAAATTAGAAAGCTCTACGCCGAATCAGGAGACAGTATCAGCCAAGCTGACCTGCTCTTCAAATATTTAGAAAAGAATGCTTCTGAGCAAGAACCTATATTACTTGCTTATTATGCGGCGGGCTGGGCCTTGAAAGCGCGCAATACTTTTTTTAATGTGTTTAGCAAACTGGAGTATATGCGCAAATCTTCAGATATCTTTGCAAAAGCCGTCAGTCTGGCCCCCAGAGATATTGAAATCCGCTTTATTCGTTTTTCTATTCAAATCAATACACCAGTCATTTTGGGTTTTAGCCCCAATATTGACCAGGATAAAAAGGTGATTTTAGAAGAAATAGAACAAGCGGATAAAAATGCTGAACTCATCAGGGCCATTGCCAATTATTTGAGAAAAAGCGGCTATTGCCAACAGCAAGAAATCGTTCTACTAAAAGACATCTTGGAGCGTTGAACTTTTGGAAATAATATAAGTTTATTCATAAAGGGCAAAACTGCAAGTAAAGCCTTTGTTTACTTTTATTTTTTTATATTGAATCTCCAATCCAAATATCATGATGCTAAACCTTCACGTTAGAATCGATCAAAACTCCGGCTTTTGCTTTGGCGTCGTCTATGCGATCGAAATGGCCGAAGATATTCTCGAGGAAAATGGTCAACTCTATTGCTTGGGGGATATTGTGCATAATGACGAAGAAGTAAAGCGACTCGAGAGCAAGGGTCTTCGCATTATTAATCACGAAACCTTAGAAAACATTAGAGATGCCAAGGTTCTGATTCGCGCCCACGGAGAACCTCCTTCTACTTATGAGATTGCCTTGAAAAATAATCTGGAACTCATCGATGCTTCCTGCCCCGTGGTGCTTAAACTCCAGAATCGCATCAAAAACTCCTACGACAAATCTGAAAGAATCTACATTTTTGGCAAGCCCGGACACGCCGAAATAAAAGGTCTACTAGGCCAGACCGACAATGAGGCCGTAGTTTTCCAAGATATACAAGAGCTAGACATCCCCAGCTTACCCCGCCATATCACCCTCTATAGCCAGACTACTAAAAGCACGGACAAGTTTTATCAAATCAAAGACGAGCTAGAGGCCGCTGGCATTACCGTCAATTCTAATGATACAATTTGCCGGCAAGTATCCAATCGAGACAAAGAGCTTCGCAAATTCGCCCAGCAATTTGATAAAGTAATCTTTGTGGCGGGTACCAAATCTTCTAACGGAAAAGTACTTTACAATGTCTGTAAAGGCGTAAATCCAGATACTTACTTCATTTCACGTGTGGAAGAAATGGAAACCGCTTGGTTTCGCAAGGGAGACCGTGTGGGTATTTGTGGAGCCACTTCTACTCCTATGTGGCTTATGGAACAGGTCAAAGATGTGCTGGAAAAATTGTAGAAATCACGAACTATTTTTCTTAACATAAGAAATTCCATCGCCGTGGTTGGTGTTCTCACCAGCCATTTTCTATATCAAGAAGTTCCTAACAAATGCTTTTAGCTCCATGAGCTTGGCTTTGTTCACAGCCTCTTTGTGGGCAATTGTTTTATAAATTCTCAAAAAAGTCTTAATTTGGGTCAAAAGATTACAAATTTACAAGCACCTAAAGCATAATCTGGTGCTGCAAGTGAATTTGCAATCTACCACGAATACAACGTACACCATGACCCAACTAAATTTAGATCAGGCGAGTGCGAGCATTCGCCAAGGAGAAGAGTTGAATGCCGAACGACTGGAAAATTATTTGCAAATCCATCTGGAAGAAAAAGCCGATTTGGAAATCCTTCAATTTCCGGGAGGACATTCCAACCTGACCTACTTGCTCCGCTACGGTGAACAGGAAATGGTACTCCGCAAACCACCACCGGGAGCGCAGCATATCAAGGGAGGGCACGATATGAGTCGTGAATATCAGGTGCTTTCGCGCTTGAAGCCCTACTACGATCGAGTGCCGCGTCCGATTCTTTTTTGTGAAGATGAAAGTATTATCGGGACACATTTTTACCTCATGGAGCGCGTCAAAGGAGTAGTACTGCGTAGTCAAAAACCCGAGGGAGTAGATCTGACGCCTGATTTTATGCGTCATCTCTCTGAGTCTTTTATAGATAATTTTGTGATGCTTCAATCGGTAGATGTGTATAAAAGTGGCCTCATCGAGATCGGTAAGCCTGAGGGCTACGTACAACGACAGATCGAGGGTTCTTATAAACGCTATAAAAATGTAGAAATTGATTCTATTCCCGAAGTAGAACCCTTGATGGATTGGCTCCGTCAGCATATTCCCAACGAAGATGCGGTTTCCATCATTCACAATGACTACAAATTTGATAATGTCGTTTATCGGCCTGATTTTGGGGAAGTAGTGGCGGTATTAGATTGGGAAATGTCAACGGTAGGAAATCCTTTGATGGATTTGGGGATGGTACTTGGTTATTGGGTCGAGCCGGGCGAGCCTAATCTGCTTCATACTTTCGCAACTTCCATGCCCGGGAGTTTTACCCGAGAAGAATTAGTGGCTTATTATGAAGAGAAAACTCAGCGCCAAGTCGATGACATCGTTTTTTACTACGCTTGTGCCTGTTTGAAAAATGCCGTGGTTGCTCAGCAGCTTTATTATCGTTACGCTCAGGGCTATACACAAGATGAGCGACTAGGCCGAATTGGTGCTTATGTACGCCCCGCTTTTCAGTACGCCCTCGCGGTGACCAAAGCAGGACGTATTTCTGGTTTGTAGGTAAGTAATATTCAAGGGTCAGCCTTCAGCAATCAGTCATATTTCTTATTCTCGAGGGTTTTATAAAAATGCCTGACTGATTGCTGGGAGCCAACCACTACTCAAAAAAACGGATGACTCATTGCCAAGAGCTGACCCCTTGTGCACTACAAATTTTTCATCCAAGCCGCTCTTAGGGCAAGCTGTTCTTCGGTAGCGTCTGGGTTAGGAACGAAAGAATAACGGCCATCTTCTCCTTCTTTGAACTCAAAGCCAAGCTTTCCATAGTATTCTTCATGAGGAAGTGGATTGGCATTTTTTACGTATTTATCGAAGAAATCTGCTATTTCTGGGTAGGTCATTTCCGTGAAAATTTTAAAAAAATCTTCCTCTGGAAAAGCTTTTTCTTTACCATATTTTTGTGCCAACTCATTGATGACTTCTCGCAAGCCTTTTTTGCCACCAGAAAGCTCTAGGAGACGAATATCTAGCAAACCAGCCACCAAGGCTCCTCGGTAGTAGATATTACCATACTGCTTCTGTCCTTCGGGAGTGTAAGAAGTTTTAGAAAGCTTGACCAAACTATAATCTTGGTCAAAGAATTTACGATCTACAAATACTTTTTGAGCCAAAACGGCCAGATAATCTTCTAGATTATACAGACCATCATAGCGCAACTGCATAATGTGTGAAGCCCACTCGGTGGTTCCTTCGTAGAGCCAAAGATGTTGAGAGGGAGTAGGGGTTACAAAATCGAAATCCTCGATAATCTCACTGTGGATATTGAGTGGGGTAATCACGTGAAAGAACTCGTGAGCGGCAATGTCTGTAATTTTTTGGCCGTATTCTGCGGTGTAGTCTACCTCTTGCATTACGTACTCCGAGCTATAAGAATGTTCCCAAGCACCTGCTCCTTTGTCTTCAAAGTGGAAAAGAAAAGTGTAGCGATCCACCGGAAAATCTTCGATAAAAGCTCCAGCCGCGTTGAGCATTTCCTGCATAGCTCCCAGCAGTTGCTCAGATTGGATCTTATCAGTTTTGGAGTAAGTATAAATTTCAATATTGGCTCCCTGCACTTGCGTGCTAGCCTGAGTCAATCGCCCGAGTAGGATGGGAGAGTCCACGATATGATCATAATCGTCGGCTAGGAACTCACCTGTCTGATTTTTTTCCAGAGCCGTACCTACCAGCCAGTTTTCGGGATACTTAATTGCAATGGCTAGGGGAGTATTTTGCATACCCTGAGGATAGCCAAATACGGTTTGTCCATTAATGAGCGCGTGATCTTCTTCTAAGGAACTTCCACACATCAAATAAATATTATGCTCTTCTACGGGAGTATCCCAAGTTTCGGCAATATGATATTGGATTTCGGCCACTTTTTCTGGTTGGCTGATTTTCCATTGGTTGGTTGAGATTTTCTCGGTGGAGATTTCTTTTCCTTTTTTATCGAGGACTGTAAAATTACGAACATAGCGTCCGATGTCCATGACTTGATAAGTGCCTGGAGCGGTGGAAGCAAATTGATAAATATCGTTTTCTGGGCCGAGGTTTTTTACCCGAAGTTTTACTTTGAATGAGTCGTCGCTACGGTCATTGAGATCAATCTCATAGTGCAGGGCATCTTGTGCTAAGAGAAAGGTAAAACTCAGTACATAGCATAATAGGGTGATGAGAAATGTGTTAATTTTCATGGTTTAATGCTTAGTGTGTTTGTTGAGAATGCAATATTACAAAGATTCTCAAAAACAACAGAAGTACTATCCGCCAAATCTTGCCATAAAAAGAGCAGGATTCTATCTATCTAGGCTATTTAGGATGGTAAGCCCGATAAGCCCAGGGAGCCTTGATGTACTTCCACTTGAGCTTCTTTTTCAGGAAATAGGTAGGAATGGAGACGGCTTGCATGTACATAGATTTTTTTACCACAAAATGTAAATGAGGAGTCGTAGACCAGCCGGTGTTACCGCTAAACCCGATGATTTGCCCTGCGTTGACTCGCTCTCCTAATTCTACGGTTACTCCCTGATACTGCAAGTGTAGATAATACGCGAAAGTACCGTCTCGATGTTGGATGACCACGCGATTGGCTTGATGGCTAAAAGAAGCATCTTTGCCTCCTTCCTTGGAGTCTTCTTTCAGCATAACGACTCTACCACCACGTGCTGCGCAAATAGGGGTTCCTTCTTTCATTTTAAAATCTAAGGCATATTGTCTCTGATGCGAGAAACGGCCATTATACCCTTGAATCACTCGGTGTTTTTCCTTGTGCTCATAGGGAATCAGGTACACGTGATTTTCCTCGGGTTGGGTTTGCTGAGGATCACCTAAGACGTACCGAAAACTGTAGCGAACCACCATATCTTCTGGGTTACGAAGTTTGAGGGTGAAGAGTAATTGAGGTTCAGATTGGGCAGCGAGTACCTGATAAAAGGGGAAATCTTGACTATTTTCTACTACTTCGGGATTTTTTAGGTCAATTTGCAACTGGTAAGGACAGGGAGCAGGATTTTGTGCATAAAAAGAGACCTTCATCTCATCACGATCGGTATGGGTACTGATTTCTGGTATCTGTGCCTCCAATCTAAGGCAGACTAAAAAAAGAGCCGAAAAGAGTGAGGCAAAAAGACAATTAGCGTTCATAGAAAATTGAAACTAGGTAATGATACATCCTTTGGCTTTAAAAAAAAATGACACCCTAATAGAGATGCCACTTTTCAGAAAGGAAAAATAAAGCTTGTTTACACATATTTAAATTCAATACTTAGTTTTTGAGTTTTTTGGCAAAAACACGAGAAGTATTTTCTGTTTTAACAAAATAAAGACTGAAATTATTGTACTCGACAAGTAAATATTTTATAAAACTTTACTGAGAGCAAATTTAATTTTATTAAGTCCTGTTTTTAAATGATACCTTCCTACATCAAAGGTGTGATTCGCTTGAGATTCCAGTGTTTCATCAAACAGGTGATATAGAGTACATTTAAGGGAAAAAAAAGAAACTAGATTTAATGAGGATCAAAAAAAATCTTCCAGCTTATCTTATAACATATTAGTAATGCAAAAGTTCGATTAATTTGTAATAAAGTTATACAAAATCTAGAAAATACATAAGATTTTCTATGAAGATTTGTTTTTTGCGGGGAATGACCTTCTTTTAGAAAATAGGGATCACCTTTGTAATATTACTAAAAAAATTACAAATTTCGTTTGTTATCTTAAAACCATTCTCTTATTTTGCGTATACTATTCATAGGAACTCATTTGCCTTTCAACCTACACAAGAGTCCATCTTCAAGCAAGCCTTATTACTATTTAATTAATACAGGTCATTGATAAGTTTTCTATCTTATCAAAGGCTTAACTGGTGTGGACTTGACTTTCTAGCATAATACAAAGAGCCCTGTGTTTAATCATTTCTTCAAGCCAATTATGTTCAGAATTTAACACCAACATCTTTATTTTTAACAAGTGGAATTTCCTGAGAGAAATCCCTTTAATTATTCAAATTTAATTGTGTGCCAAAGCTCAAAAAACTGTGAATTATGACACCCTATCTCTTCCCTAAAAATCAGCCTACCTCCGAGAAGAAGATTTCTGAAAAAAATACGTGCGCACCGAAGAAATCTTGGCAGGTTAAGGTTCAAAAACATGTATGCTCCGCCCCAAGCCACGTGAGTTGGCTTGTATTTTTGCTTATTCTAAAAATAAGTAGCCCTGTCTCCGCCCAAGATAAGGTGCAGCAAGCTACCCAAGTAAAAACTCTGCAAGAATTAAGTCAAGCCTACCAGATCGAATCACAAATTCAAAAACAACAAGCCTACCAATTAGCCCAAAAGAATGGCTGGATGATACGTGAGGAATTTCCAGATGGTACTATCTTAGAGCTACAAGGTGTAGATCAAAATGGCCATCCAATCTACTATATTACCGATAATATAGAGGCGGCTCAAACTACTTCTACCCATCAACTCTGGCAAGGGGGAAGCCTTGGCCTGAATCTCTCAGGCTTGGGCATGTATTCTCAGGTTGGTGGCGAATCATACGCTCGCTTGGGCGAATGGGATGGAGGCGCGGTCCGAGTTAGCCACAACGAATTTACCGGAGGAGATAATCGAGTGATTCAGAGAGACAATTCTAGTATAGTTATCAACCATGCTACACACGTGGCGGGTACACTGGTGGGCAGGGGAGCTAACCCGACCGCGAAAGGAATGGCTTGGCAAGCCCCTTTGGATGCACACGATTGGACACAAGATGAGGCGGAGATGGCACTGGCTGCTTCCAGAGGAATGCTGATTTCTAATCACTCTTACGGACAGATTGGGGGCTGGCTATGGGATAGCTACAGCTCATCTTGGGTCTGGTTTGGAAGTGCTAATATTTCAGAAGAAGAAGATTATACATTTGGTTTTTATGACGAGAAGGCGGCCAATTGGGATGCCATTGCCTATGACGCACCCTACTATCTGATTGTCAAATCTGCTGGCAATGACCGGGGAGATGGCCCTGGTGCTTTCCCACAAACTGCGGAAAAAGATGGGGGTGAAGATGGATATGATTGTATTACCAGTTCTGGAAATGCCAAAAATGTCCTCACCGTGGGCGCGGTACGATCCATACCTGATAGCTACGAAAAAGCAGACGACGTGGTCATGAGTACTTTTAGTAGTTGGGGGCCTACGGATGATGGGCGCATCAAGCCTGATATTTGCGGAAACGGCGTCTCGGTATTCTCTTCTCTGGCTTCTAGCAACAGTGCCTACGGGAATGCGAGTGGCACTTCTATGTCCGCCCCGAATGTAGCAGGCTCTCTTTTGCTGCTACAAGAGCATTATGAAAATTTGAACGGGAAAGGAAATTTTATGCGGGCAGCGACGCTCAAAGCGTTGGCCATCCATACCGCCGATGAGGCCGGAGTCAGCGAAGGCCCAGACTACCAGTTTGGCTGGGGACTCATGAACAGTACAAAAGCAGCTCAACTCATTAGCCAAGATTTTTTGGAGAATAATGCGCTCATCCGAGAAGAAAAGCTAAACAATCAAGAGACTTTTCAAATTAGCTATAAGCCGGACGGTTCAGAGCCGCTGGTCATTACCCTGGCTTGGACAGACTTGGCAGGAACTCCTACTCCCATTTCACTCAACCCGACCACGCTGATGCTAGTCAATGACTTAGACATTCGTATTTCGGATGGTAGCCAAGAATACCTACCTTACATTCTTGATCCTGCTCAACCTAATCAACCTGCCACGAGAGGAGATAATTTCAGGGACAATGTGGAGAAAATATTTATTCCGAATCCAGATCCAAATAAGACTTATACGATCACGATTTCACACAAAGGACAATTGCAGAGTGGTGCTCAAGATTTTTCTTTTATCATTTCAGGAGTGAACGTGCCTCCTCGATTTGCCTACGATGTAGGCATTATCGAGATAGATGGCTTCAATGAGCAAGGCTGTAATAATTTAATCAACCCCCAGATCAAACTGGTAAATTTTGGAAAAGAAACCCTAACTGCCATTAACATAGAATACCAGCTCAACGACCAAAACCCACAGGCAATCCAATGGCAAGGTAGTCTGGCTTCTAAAGAAGAATTAGCCATTACACTGCCACCCCTGAGGGCGGGAGACGGTTTTGGACAGCAATTTCAGGTAAAAGTCAGTTTGCCCGAAGGCTTAGCAGATGAATATGAGAGTAATAACCAACTCACCGAAGAATTTGACGGCCAAATTGTAGTGAGTAAATTTCCCTACTTAGAAAGCTTCGAGACTGGAACCGGTGGCTGGGAAGTGGGAGGGAACACCCTCCAGTGGGAATGGGGACAACCAGCAGGAGATATTATCAAACAAGCTTCAGATGGTCAAAGAGCCTGGGTTACAAATCTGAGTGGTGATTACAGTGGTAATCAAGACTCTTGGCTACAAAGCCCCCAATTAGATTTTAGCAATGTAACGAGCATTTTACTCAAAGTAGATATTTTTAATATGACCGAGGCGGATTGGGATGGCGTACAACTCCAAGTGAGCAAAGATTGTGGGCAAACTTGGGAAAAACTTGGGAAACGAGGATTGGGGATCAATTGGTATGATAATAATTCTAATACGCTAAGTTTTCTTGAATTTGGTAATGAGGCTTGGAGTAATCAGTCCAGACGAAATTGGGTTACTGCCGAATACTCCATCGGTGAATTAGCCGGACTCTCCAATGTACGTTTGCGGTTTTTGTTCCGCTCGGACGGAAGCATCCAATCTGAGGGATTTGCAGTGGACAACTTTCGCCTGTTTGGGGTGGGCAAAACTTTACAAAAAATCACCTTTGAGCCTATTCCCGAAAAAACTTACGGTGATGATTCTTTTACTTTGCAAGCACAATCTGACGCTGGCTTACCGCTTGTCTTTACTAGCTCTGATGCCAGTGTGGCTACCATTACCAATAATCAAGTAAGTATCGTGGGAGCAGGTGAAGTGATTATTAGTGCTTTTCAGGAAGGAAACGACACTTATGCGGCGGCTGGCCCTTCCACGCAAACCCTGCAAGTCAACAAAGCACCTCTGATCGCCAAAGCAGATGATAAAAGCCGTCTGATGGGAGATCCACACCCCTCTTTTACCATCAGTTATGAAGGTTTTGTAGTGGGCGAAGATGCTTCCTTCTTAGATCAATTGCCCAAGGCCACCAGTAATTCCAATTTGCAAAGCCCAGCCGGAGCCTACGAGATTCAGCCTGCGGGCGGACAAGACGATAACTATACCTTCCAATATCAGACAGGTACTCTGACGGTGAATCCACTCCGTATGGCCGATATCTTATTGGTAGATGCTGAGACGGATCAGGTGATTACAACTCTAGAGAACGGGGCAAATATTTCTTTGGCACAATTAAGCAGCCGAAGCCTCAGTATCGTGGCCGAAGAGGGAACTGCCAATATTGGTAGCGTGCGGATGATATTACAAGACCCTCTAAACATAGATAAAGTAGAAAATAATGCTCCCTACGCACTCTTCGGGGATAATGGACCAAGTGACTTTTTTGGAGAAAACTTTCCGGCAGGCAATTATACTGTAGAAATCACTCCCTATCTTGGATATGCGGCTACGCTGGCTTCGGGAGCTACCACCACGATCAACTTCACGATCTCTGATGAAACAGCACCCGTGAAGATAGATCAAATTCTACTTGTAGATGCGGAGAACGACCAAGTGATTGCTACGTTGACAGAAGGCATGCAAATTGACTTTCAACAACTTGCCAGCAATAACCTGACTTTCGTGGCCGAAGCGAGCTCCGCCAATGTGAAAAGTGTGATTATGAATTTGCGAGGCGATAAAGATCTGACTGGTGCCGAGAACACACGCCCTTTTTCTTTCTTTGGAGATGATGGACAGGGGGACTTTCAGGGCGAAAACTTCGAACCTGGACAGTATACGATTAGTGCGCTTCCCTTCCCAGAACGAAATTTATCCGGCCAGTCTGGAACGGGACTTAAAATTAACTTCAGTCTAGTTGCTGGCTCAGCACCTGCTCCCGACATCTCTCTGATTGAGCAGGTATTGCTCTATAATGCAGACACAGATCAGTTTATCACCACGATAAAAAACGATGCGAATATCACGCTCGGGTCGCTCAATAGTAGCCAATTTACAATCAACGTCCTCACTGATACTGAGCTCGTAAAAAGTGTACGACTCCAGTTGATGGGGCCAACCAACCACGAACAAGTGGAAAGCTACCGACCTTTTACGCTTTTTGGTGAGAGTTCCCCAGAAGATTTTAACGGTGGAACTTTTGAGGCAGGAGCATACACATTGGTGATTACGCCTTATCCCGAGCGAGGGGCAGGAGGAGAAGCTGGCCCGCAAGAAACGATTACTTTTCGTATTCAGACCGAACCAAGCATAGAGAATATCTTGCTCATAGATGCTGAAAAAGATCAACAGTTAGATAGCCTGGCGAAGGAAGAATTAATTGACTTGGCTGCCAGGGAGATAAGAGAATTAAATTTTCAGGCTGAGGTCGCCCATGCTGAGAGTGTCCGTTTCCTCTTGAGAGACGCCTCGGGTGCCGTGGTGCACTTGAATACTGAAAGCGTAGCCCCTTACACTTTATTCGGTGACAATATGAAAGGTGATTACCATAGTTGGCAAGCCTCCGATGGAAATTATACCTTGGAAGTAACTCCTTACGAAATGAAACATGCCAAAGGAGCAATGGGCGAAACACGGATACATTATTTCACGGTGAAGCAAGGAAGTGTGCAAGCTCGGGCGAGGTTGGATGAAGGTCAAGAAGCTATTATTCTAAATATCTATCCTAATCCCTCCGACCAAGGATATTACAAACTCAGGCTATCCAGTGGCTGGCAAGGAGAAGTGCAACTGGAGGTGAGCAATACACAAGGAGAGATTATCAACAGAAAAGTAGTGAGCTTGGAGGCAAATCAGGAAGTGATTGATTTAAACTTAGAGGCACTAGGATTGAAGCCGGGGACTTACTACCTAAAAATTTCTGGAAATCATATACAAGAAACGATCAAGAAAATCATTAAACGCTAGTCTAACATCAAGAAGAGGAACTAACCTAGAGTTAAATCCTCTTCTTTTCTTTATATCAAAAGTCTTAACCTAAAAATTACAAATATTCGAGTAAATCAATGAACAGAAACCACAGGTAAAAGGTTATTTAGTGTGACAAACTACTTCTACTAAAATCAATCCAGCACATCCATCATTAGATTGACATCCAAAAAATAGCCAGAAACAAGTGTAGTCTCGAACTACTCACTCACTCATTCAAAACTTGTCTGGCAAAGTAGCCCCCTATTATGGTGGCATTTGTATAGACCAACATCTCCAGTTTACTATCCTTGCATTTCGTCTCATCTTGTCAAGGTAAATCAGGCATCTCCATTATTTCCGTGTGCCACTGATTTACTTTCAGGCTTTTTTTCAGGTTTATACTCACGAACTAACAACGTTTTATTGAAAAAATTATGGAAGCGTCCATGTATGAGAAGAAAAAAAATATCGCTATCGTCCTGATGTTTTTCTGCGTTTTGGGAATAGGAAGCATTTGGTATTGGGATGCATTTGCTCCCCAGAGTGCCTCGCCCTCTATTCAGGATAAAAAACTACTCTTAGGAAATTCACCTTCGGCTCCTTCGCTAGACACTGCGAGGGAAACCAAGTCTGAAAAATTGACAAGTCCCCGACTTACCTATCGCTTAGAAAAAGCGAACTCCACGCACGACTCCTCAAATGCGAAAACCAGATATCAGGCGCTAATTAAGCGTCATCCCTACTATCAACGTGAACCTTTGGCGAGAAAAGCTTGGAAGGCTATCCCTAAAAAGGATCGCCCTGACCTAGCTATGGAGCAAAATATACTCATGACCTTAGACCCAAGTCTGGGTTTTGTGCCCAGCGAGAGAGGATTGCAAGCTTATTTAGATACCAGAGCAAAACTCTTTACACAATCAGATGCCGCCATTGAGGGAGTAAGCTGGCTGGAAAGAGGCCCCAATAACGTGGGAGGTAGAACGCGTGCGCTGATGTTTGACCCTACCGATTCACTCCATCGCAAAGTATGGGCAGGAGGCGTCTCGGGAGGACTTTGGTTTAATGAAAACATCACAAATGCGCAATCTTCTTGGATACGGGTCAATGACTTTTGGTCAAATTTAGCCATTACGACTCTTGCTTATGATCCAAGCAATCCGCAAACTTTTTACGCAGGAACGGGAGAAGGATTTTTTAATCAAGATGCTGTACGCGGAGGTGGTATCTGGAAAACTAGCAACGGTGGGCTAAGTTGGGAACAACTACCAAGTACCATACCTAGCTCAGTCGCATCTGGGGAATCTGAGTTTAGCTATATCCAAAAAATCTTGGTCAATCAGCAAGGGCATATTTTTGCGGCCACTCGCGGAGAAAGAATTGATCGAGGTGGTCTGCTCAAATCTACCGACGGAGGTATTTCTTGGACGAAAATTTTGGCACCACGTTTCAGCGGGCAATTGTCAGGGACTTTCTATGATCGAGCGGCAGATATTGAAATCGCAGCTAATGGAGACATTTACGTTACTTTCGGGTTATTTTCAGAGGGACGAATTTTTCGCTCTACTGACAATGGAGATACATGGGTAGACATAAGCCCCGATACCAACGGAGAACGTATCGAGATCGCCGTGGCTCCATCTTTTAGCTTCGATACCGATGCTACTGTATTATACGCAGCCGCTGCCAAACCCCTGAGCGGACGTGTACAGTGGCTCCGCAGGTCGCTCAATGGAGGTAAAACTTGGATAGACTTACCAATCCCTCAGATGCCTTTACAGGGAGAGATGGTCGATTTTACCCGAGATCAAGCTTGGTATGGTATGATTTTGCAAGTACATCCTCAAAATCCACAAATTGTATTAGCGGGTGGAATTGATTTACATAAAAGTTTGAATGGTGGAAATACTTGGAAACAGGTGTCACAGGACGATGTGGAGCTAGGCTTGCCTACCGTACACGTGGATCAACACGCCATTCAATTCCGACCCGAAAACCCGAACCAAGCCATATTTGGGCACGACGGTGGAGTGTCTATCTCCTTTGATGTGGGCGCGAGCAACCTTACTCCCAGCTTTGAACCTCGAAACAATGGCTACAATGTAACCCAGTTTTATTCCTGTGCCGTGGAAAATATAGTAGGTTCTAACCTTTATTTAGGGGGTACTCAGGACAATGGAACCCAGCGATTCACCAGTGCAGGCATCAATACCACAGAAGAAATATTAGGGGGAGACGGAGGCTACGCTTTTATTGATGAGGATAATCCTAATTTCCAGATCGCTTCCACGACTTTTAATAATTACTATCGTTCGTTGGACGGAGGAGCTAATTTTACCCGTTTTTCAGCTCTCAATGAAGGACGTTTCATCAACCCAAGTGATTATGACAGCCGTACGGACGATCTCTACGCGGCCGGAGAGGGTAATCAGATTATTCGCTATGCAGATGTATTTGGGAATATGCAGGTATCTACCCTACAAGACAATGTCTTAGGAGCTTTTCAGATTAGCAGTATTAGAGTAAGCCCTCATACCAACCATCGAATTTTTGTAGGAACCATCGGAGGAGGAATTTTCAGAATTGATAGTACTCATCAAACCCCTATTTTCAAAAATCTAGACCAAGCCGATGCACTCATAGGTAATATTTCTTCTATCGACGTAGGAGCCAATGACCAAGAACTTATCATTACGCTCTCTAATTACGGAATAAAATCAGTTTGGTACTCCAATGATGGAGGAGAGAACTGGATTTCCAAAGACGAAAATGGATACGGATTGCCAGATATTCCTGTGCGTTGGGTGCTATTTAATCCTCAAGATACACGTCAAGTACTGTTAGCGACTGAAATTGGTGTTTGGTCTACCAGTGATGTTCAAGCTGATAACCCGGGTTGGGAGCCTACCAATTTGGGGCTGGCCAATGTGCGTTGTGATATGCTTCGTTATAGACCTAGCGACGGGCAGGTCGTCATTGCTACCCACGGGAGAGGGATTTATACCACAGATGTTTTTGTGGGTGAACCTCAGCCTCAAATCACCAGCCTCTCTTTACGAGATAGCGATACCGACGAAGAAATTTCTAAGCTAGAAAATGGTACATTTATCAATCTAGCCCTATTGGAAGTTCAGGAGCTTGCTATCTTGGCCAATACCACAGACCTTGTGCAGAGCGTGGATATGCGTCTTAGTGGGCCTATGAAGCGCCGTCAGATTGAACAATTAAGACCTTTCTCTCTCTTCGGAGATACCTTGGATGGCGACTTGAATGGAGCCCCCTTCTTGCCTGGTAAATACAAACTTGTATTGACTCCTTACCCTAGAACCTTGCTGAGAGGTAAGCCTGGTCTAGCCAAAACCGTAGAGTTTGAAGTGAGCGAAGGTTCTCAGGCTGAGGTAACGGGGTTCAGTCTCATTGACCAAGATACAAATGAAGAAATTATGCCCATAGAAGACGGCGACATCGTTGACCTGACGGGGCTGGCTTCCCGAAACCTTAACATCCGTGTTCAAACTAGTCCAGATACGATAGGTAGCTTAGTCATGAGCTTACATGGAGATCAGACCTTAAACCGCATCGAGAATGAAGCTCCTTATGCCTTATTCTACAATTTTGGCCAAAAAGAACAAAATGAGTTCTTATGTGAAGGAAGTTACAACCTGAGAGCAATTCCTTACGAGCAAGCGCAGGGGAAAGGGCTGGCTGGGCACCCAGGAGAGATCAACTTCCAGATTCTGAGCGAGCCACAAATCACTGGACTCAATTTAATCAGAACCGACGATGACTCCGCCTTAGGCTCGCTTATCTCCGAGAGTACCGTATCGCTCAATGTACCTAATATAGAGCTACTCAGTGTGAGTGCCGAGGTGAGTTGCGCACAGAGCGTAACGTTTTTGCTTCGCAATACGCAAGGAGAACTCCTCTACGAAACCATAGAAAATATCAGCCCTTACGCACTCTTTGGTGATACGCCCCGAGGTGATTACCAAGCTGGTGATTTGGTAGAAGGAGATTATATCTTGACCGCCATTCCTTACAGCGAGCCAGACCAAGGCGGAAAGATGGGAGAGGCAATGAACTTGACTTTTACGCTAGAAAATAGCACCATCACTTGGCAAATGGGCGAGAGTATGCCTGCGCTACCCGAAGAAATCTCAATAGATGCCCCTCAATTACAAGTGTATCCCAATCCACTGGCTCAAGATTTGCTTACCCTCGAGTTTAGTGAAGAAATACAAGAAAGCTTAGAAGTAGAGATCATTTCTTTACAAAACAGCCAACCCTTGCTCAAAACCAATCTGTCTTTGAATGCTCCTACCAAGCGTCTGGATCTGGATTTATCGGCTCTCTCATTACAACCAGGTACGTATTATCTGCGAGTAAGCTCGCCACAAATACCGGTCATCAGTAAAATGATTATCAAACAATAAATACAATCAATTTCTCAGAAAAGCCCAGACTGGATACAGGTCTGGGCTTTTTTTGATTTCATGAAGATATGCTAGTCAGTTTTGGGGAGGCTTTTTCTCCCCTTTTTTGAGCTTAAGATAGTGAGGGATTTTCGCCATATTGCCTTCATAAATAAACCTTCAATCTTCTAACTCTAAAAGTTCAATCCTTTCAATGGCCATTCTTATGAAAATCAAATGCCTAAATGCTATTTGCACGCTGTTTTTATGCTTAGTTATTGGCGTGCTGTCTGATTTACAAGCACAAATACCAACGGTTTCGCTAACATTCGTCAATGCGGAGAACAATCAAGATTTGTTCACACTCTCCGAGCCTCGGGTAATCAACCTAGAACAACTAGGTACGACCGATCTAAGTCTAAGGGCAGAAACTATCTTTCCGCAAGTAGGGAGTGTAGGATTTCAGTTATCCGGTCCTTTGAGTTACACGGGAGTTGAAAACACGGCTCCTTATGCCCTTTTCGGCCTAGATGCTTTGGGGAATTACCTTTCACAGTCTTTGCCAGATGGGAATTATGAATTGATTGTACAGGTATATACCCAAGCAAATGCGCAGGGTTTCGTGATTACCTCACGCGCGGCAAGCTTTGAAATCAGACGGGAAGGTGCCCCTGACTTGGGCGACTGGAATGTGGTCTGGCAGGATGATTTACTAGATGAAAATCAAAATCTGTTTCCTTTTCAATTATCCTCCACCGACCGTGATGCTTCCTACACGAGTACTGACCGCCAAGGGAATCTCTATGTAGGTGGGGATTTTGTAGGAGATGCAGATGGAGGTACCTTTGCAGGTGCCTATGCCACCAAATATGATGTGGAAGGACGAATTGCCTGGCGTTATGTTCTGGGTTTTGACTTTGTAGCTTCGGGTGGTACCTTGGGACTAACCGCGGATGATGAAGGAAATACTTATTGGATCATCTATTCTTTCAATGATGATAGTTTTCAGGGGGTAAGTATTCCCTCGGGCAATACTCTAATCAAATTAGACACCCAAGGCAATGTACTTTGGGCAGAGGAATTGGGTCTGACAGAGGTTTTCTTTTTCAGTGAAATTTCGGTAGATGTCGGTCCGCTCGAGACGGTTTATTTATATTTAGAAGACAGTGAGGGTTCCAAACTACTCAAATACGATGCACAGGGTAATCTTATGCAGGATATTCCATTCATAGCATCAGACATAGAGGAGCTACGTGTAGATGCCCTAGGTAGGTTCTACACGGTAGGACAGGCAAGGGTTGCGCTCTACAATCCACAGGGCAGCTTACTTTGGGAGCGTGTACTCGTGGCAGATTCTGAAGGAACGCTTAGCTTGGATCAATTGAGAGTCGACCCCTTAGGTGGAGTGTATATAGCGGGTTCCTTCCAAGGGCAGTTAGACCTGAAACCAGGTGCCAGTGGGGGAGAGATTGAAGGGCCAGATACTTTAAATTATTTCGTGGCAAAATACGACGAGGCTGGTAATCTGGTGCGTAGCTTGGTAATCCGACCGAACATCGAGCCTGATTTTCGTGAAAAGCTCAGCATAGATGTTGATGCACAAGGTAGACTCTACGTAGGTGGTAACTTCAAAGGCACACTTTTAGTAAGCCCTGGTGTAACAAGCGAGTTAGTTAGTTCCGAAGAAGGAAGCAGCACTTACCTGATTCAATTTGATGCGAGTGGAAATGAGTTGTCTGCCTTTACGCTGCCCGATGCCTCACGAACAGAAGCTCTGGAAGCTTCCTCTTCGGGAGATTTATTTTTGTTTTTAAGCACTTCTGTGGAAGGCGATATTCAGCTGGGTGCCTAAGTAGTTCCAGCGGCCAGTTCGGGGGTGCTAGTTAAGTACACACAGAGCGAAGTAATTTTTCCGCCTCCCTTTCTTAAAGAAATTCAGTGGCAAGGTTTTGAGTTTGTAGAAGCCACAGGTATTGGCTTCACGGCCGTGGATCGAGATCATAATATCAGTGCGATTACTTACTCGCTGGATGTGGGCAAGGTAGAATTTCAATTAGAAGGTCCACTTACTACTACCCTTGTAGACAGCGAAGCACCTTACACCCTCATTCCAGAGAGTGGAAGCCCTAGCGACTTGCCATCTGGCCTTTATGACTTGCGTGTGATCATTTTTGATACACAAAATCAGCCCAGCGATACAGCGGAGGTAAGTTTTCTAGTCGTGCATTCTGAGGTTGAGCAAGAACTTTCCTTTCTAGCCTATCCCAACCGCTCCGCCGATCGAGTGAAATTCAGAACCAGCCTTTCGGAGCAAAACACAGCTCAATTAGAAATCTATGATCTACAAGGCAACTTGATTTATAGGCAGAAATTCAAAGGTGATTTAGAGACCGAGGTAGATCTCAGCAAATTCGGCAAAGGCTTATATATCGCCCGCATCAAAGATGGGGATAAAGTGATGACGCGCCGCATTTTGATTGATTAAATTTAAATGAATAAGAATATTTTCCAGAAAAGCCTCTGTCCCTGACGAGCAGGGGCTTTTTTACAAAAAATTATCTCCTAAAAAGCCAGCTTAAATGATAAAAATCATTTGAAATATTCAGCCTACCTTTTACCTTGAAGTATTATCCAAATTTACCAGAACCTGTAAATCTTTTCAAAAATGAAACAAAAAAAACTTCTTTTCCTAAGTTGGCTGCTCTGGCCAATGCTGATATCCTTAGCCTCTGCTCAGATTCCCACCGTTTCGCTGACTTGGGTCAATGTCGAAACCCAACAAGACCTGAGTACCTTAGCCGAGTCTCCTGTCTTGGATTTGAATGTCTGGGGCGTAGAAAAAGTCAGCCTCCGGGCCGAGAGCATCTTCCCCTGGGCAAAAAGCATGAAGTTCACGCTCTCGGGGCCGCTCACTCACGAGCAGGTGGTCAATCAAGCACCGTATGCACTTTTTGGAAGCGACGAGGAAGGAAACTACCTCTGGCAAGCCCTTCCTGATGGGCACTACGAGCTGATTATCAATGTCTTTACGGAGGAAAATGCCCAGGGCTTCGCCATCACCTCCCACGCGGCTAGCTTTGAAGTAAAAAACGCTCCTGACCAAGGGAGTACCTGGAAACTGGTGTGGCAAGATCAGTTTAGCGTCCAGCGAACCCAAAGAATTTTTGCATCTAGCTCTTACGTGTACGATAGGGAGGAATTCAAATCCATCACTGAGACAGCCGTAGACTCTGAGGGAAATTTACTCATCCTTGGTGGTTCGTGGTATATTGCCGATGGCAATTCTTCATCCTACAGTGCTAGACTGTACAGGTATCCTCCAGAAAGGGATAAAGAAGAAACCATTTTCAGTGTCGTGGCCTCGGGTAAAACAGATAGTTATGCCTCTCGGTTGATCCTAGACCCGTGGGATAACATCTATACCCTCGTGTCCGCCTACCCTGATAGAAATACTTCTCTGATTACCAAACCGAATAATGTCTCCTTACCCGTGGGCGTGAGCTTGGTAAAACATAACCCGGACGGGGAATTCCAATGGTTTCAATTGCTCAGAAAGTTTGATGACTCCGATGAACGTATTTTAGACGTGAAGGTGGATGAAGCAGGGATCGTGGAGGTGACTAAGAAAATAGGCGATCAGACCTTCCTAATCCGCTACGATGGAGATGGTAATTTATTAAGCGAAACTCCTTTGAGCGAAGCCCCGAGTGGGGCCGAACCCAGCAACGTGGACGATCCACCCCCGGGGCAATTACTGGGCTATCTACCCAATGGAGATGCTTATGTACTCCGAACCGATGGAGTGGGTACAGATTTAGAACCGGGAGAGGGCGTGGTTCCCGCCGAGGGAAACGGCGTGATCGTGCATTACACCCGTAATAATCAGCTCTACCCTCCTTTTTTCAAGGGAATTACTTACGATGAGTACGAGTTCGAGGGAATTCGGCTGCAGGATCGCGAGCCAGTGAGCCGAGATAAGAATATCACGGTGCATACTTCCAGTACCAACGTAGACCGAGTAGAGTTTAAGCTGGTAAGAAATAGTGGGGATGGCCTGGATTATCACTATGAACACACGGACACGAAAGTACCCTATACCCTGATTGCCGAAGATGATTCAGAAACGCTTATCTCTGCCGGAGAATACGAATTGACCGCCGTGATTTATGATTTAGCCGGGCGAGCCAACGATACCCTTACTAAAAGCTTTGCCATCAAGATTGGTGATTATTACCATGACACCTATCTAACCAATGCCAACACGGGCGAAAATATAGCGTTCCTGCGGTGGGATCTTTACCATACCTTTGACTTGGCGGAGGTAGGCCGTGCTTTGACCATCACGGGTGATATCTCGGGAAATAAACACGCTGCTCAGAGTCACGGCTTTATCCTCCGTGATGAACAGGGAGAAGTAATTTGGGATTACGTTGATAATGAAATTCCTTTTGCCCTCTTCGGGAATGAAGCCAATGGGGATTATAAGCCTTGGAACCCAGCTTTAGGTAAGTACACGCTGGAAGGAACCGCCTATTTTCTCAAAAATGCTCAAGGGGCTTTTACGGATTTTGTATTACAATTTGAAATTACTGACTCCAATCTGTCAGTGGCGGCGAGCGAGGGAAGTAGTACAGAACTCGTGAGCTTTCAAACCTACCCCAACCGCTCCCAAGGCTTGGTAAAGCTGGAGGTGATCTTAGCAAAGGCTCAATCCGCTCGCTTAGAAATCTACAATTTCCAAGGGAACTGCGTTCATCAACAGGCTTTCCGGGGAAACCTGAATACCGAAATTGACCTAAGTTCTTTCGGCAATGGCTTGTATCTGGCTCGAATTGTATCAGGACAAGGTACGATTACCCGCCGCATTTTAATTGATTAACACTTGATTCAACCTGATTGGGGGGTAAGTGCCTCGGGGCGGTGCTTTTCGGGGGAAAGCTCAAAATTTAATCTTCCATATTTTTGTGTTTTCTGACGAACCCTGTATATTTGCACTCTATTGTTCGGGATGTAGCGCAGCCCGGTAGCGCACTTGCATGGGGTGCAAGGGGTCGTGAGTTCAAATCTCGCCATCCCGACTTTTGAATATAATCACCTGATTATCAAAGCATTATCACGGTCAGTCTAGTGGCGACACTGGCGACCGTGATTTTTTTGTTTTTATATGAGGCTGGCTTTTAGAGGGTTAAGGGTGATGCGTTCAAAGGTGGGTTTTGAACTTACCCCTCTCCCTGATAAGATACTGATCGTGATTGCGACAAAAGAAATCATCATTTTTTATTGGTTTGGTAGTCAGCTTGTTATAAGGAAGTGTGTCGAACCCACGTATTCGACACACTTGGTTTATTCCAGAATAAAACTCCTAATCAGGCTGCCTTGCTCGGTTTCCAAGCGAAGCAGATACAGGCCTTTCTCCCAACGCTCGGTGGGGAGGCTCTTTTGGAAAGGCGCATTCAGGTGTGTCCGATAGACTTCCGCCCAAATCAATTTTCCCTGATGGTTGAAAATTTGAATGTGTAATTTTTCACTGGGCATGCGCTCGAAGGCCACCTGCACCGCCTCGGTACTGGGGTTGGGGTAGAGCTTAAAGCCCGCCCCGATGGCCCAGATTTCCGTAGAAGCCACCACAAAACTAAACACCTCCGAAAGCTCGGATGGGCAGTCGTTTTGGATCACCTTGACCTGGTAATCACCTTCCTGATTTGGCTCGATGGTCTGGCTATTTTCACTCATCAAACTGCCTTGGAAATACCATTCGTAGGCATCGCCCGGCACGCTGGCTTGGAGTTGATTGCCCGCCAAGGCTTGTATAATGGGTCTTTGCGGTTGTGGATGCAGGGTGAGCGTGATTTCCTGATAATTCTCGGCACACAAATCCGTGCTGACCGACCAGCGCAGGATATTTTCACCCGGGGTCAAGTTCGTGATATTGGTTTGGGCGGAGAAGGGATTCTCCAGTTGACCCTGTCCCTGAATAATCTGCCACTGACCTTGACCGCTTTGGGGCAGGGTAGCCTGAATTTGGGCGGTGTTTTGGCTTTCGCAAAGGCTTTGGTCACCTCCGGCCTCGGCTTGGCTCACGAGCCGACAAGGATCAATCGGGTTTTGCGGAAATTGGTAATCGGTAAAATTGCTAATCGTGGTATTGGTGCGGATCGGTTCGTTGAAGTCAAAGTAAATATCAGCGAAGTTTTCCACGATGGCACCCTCGGGCGTTTCGGCCTTAGGGGCGATCTTGAACTTGACGTAGCCGTGGCTCTCGGGTTCATTGCTGGTACTATCGGGCAGATTAATATCCTCAAATCGCCAGCGCAGCACGGGATTCAGGCTATCGCCCAGAATATCCAGCGCGTAGTCGTGGCTGGCCGACATCATCTGGAAGCTACTCATCTCCAGATGCTCGGAGAGGGTATCGAGAATCTCGATGTTGATGGCCTCGGCGGTGCCCGTGTTTTGGAAGCGCACCACATACTCCAAGGTAGTACCGGGCTGGACGTAGTGATTTTCGGTAACGCCGAAGGGGCTGACGAGTTTGTCATTGGGGTCGTAGGAGCCGACCAAGGGACGGCAGTCCAGCTCACGATCAAAATTATTGTCATTAGCCGAAAAAGCCGAAGCTACCGTACTTATGGATTCGCCGCATTGATAAACTTCGGCACTCAAGATGTTATCTTGGTCAGGATGATAAGGTACCTGATCTACTTCCATTCTAAGAAGGCTACCTTGATACGGAATACGCAGGACTAAGCTATCCTGTTGGCGAAGTTGTATCTGATTTTCTAAAATCAAGGTGTCCCCAGCAAAAATGCGATAAGCTCGAGCTTCCTGCATATCAGCACTACCATTATTTACCAAAGCAAACCATACTTCCGAATTTGGCTCAGCCACACATCGCGCGGTTATTTGCAAACTAGCTCCACTCCAAAGCGGATTAGGTTCCTGACAAATCTGCTTGGGACGAATGACAGCTTCCACACATTGGGTTATGCCAAAGGGTCGGTTCAAACAAGCGACCGAATCAATCATACGAATTCGCCCCGATACTCCCGGCAACAGTGTTCCTAAGCGAAAAATATAAGTACTTTGGTTTTTTCTTTCCCAAGCCATATCACTAGATAAGGGAATAATGTGTTCTGGAAATTTCACCTCTACATAAACATCTTCGGCTGGGATCTGCCCTTCATTGGCATAGGAGACCGTGGTGCTACCTTTGAAGCAAAACCTACGCCTACCCGAAGAAGAAACATCCACTTTCAGCAGACTGCAAGCTTTGATCAGATTTGCAAAGTCAAAACCACTCGTATCGGTTCCGTATGTATTCAGATCAAGCTGGTAACCCTCCTCGGGAGTACCTCCACTCCAAAAAGGCTGATAAAAAGAGGGGGTAATTTGCGTGATGTGATAACTACCCGTATCCAAGTCCGTAAATGCATAATTCCCTTCACGGTCGGATATAGCATGCTGGCCACCAGGGCTAATACGTAGCACCCAGTTGGGCAACCCAGGCTCATCGGGATCGTAAATACCATTGCTATTCAGGTCATTATATACTTTTCCTCGGATTTGGTTGGGAATAGCGCCGTAAGCAAACATCAGTGTGTCGCTGCTCTCACCATAAGTGTTAAAATTGATGGTGTATCCAGAGGAATCAGCTGGGCAAAAGAATTGATAAGTGTTGTCTTCCGAGGGAGGAAAAACCTGCACCGAGTAAGCACCTGAATCGGGCACTTCTACTGAGAAATAACCCTGAGCATCGGTCAATGTCTTGTGCGCCCCAGGGTTTACCTCCACCTGCCAGCCGGATAAATTTACCTCGTCCGTATTTTGAAGGCAATTTCGATTTTGATCTGAGAAGACTTTTCCTTGAATTTTATTAGGAAAGGTTGTAAAATGCGGATTAAAATCGTAGCCCGCCAAGACCTTACCTGCTTCTTGTACTTCAATCGTGTATTCCCAAGACTTTTCTGGGCAATGTAATTCGTAAACACCAGAGGAAAGCTGAGGTGGACTTACTTTAAAAGTATAAGTTCCCAGAGGCAGGGCTAGCGAGTAATTCCCCAGTTCATTCGGTTGTACTTTGATGCCCAGAGGAGCTACTTCTACCTCAAAAGTGAGTGCTTCTTCCTCGTTTTCCTTGTTGCAGTTTTGGTTATTATCTAAATAAATTTGTCCAGTTACTAGGCTGTATTCAGGCTCTGGCGCTTGTGGGGTGTTTAATTCGCAGGTGATATTGTCGAGGAAAGCCTCGTAAGGCATTTCTATTTTCTTTACAGAAATCTGATCTAAGGCCAGATCATTCCCATTTTTACGCTGAGAAACATTCACGATACAAAAATTAATTGCTGTAACTCCCTCCGGGACTCGGTACACGCCCCGCATCCTACGCCAGCTATCGGGAGATTCAGGAATAAAAATATCAGATTCCAAAACTTCCAAATGGACATCCGCCTCTCCACAGGCCGTGAGGGCACCGTAATCAGGTATAAAGTCATTTAAGAATCTATCATAAAACCTAGGCGGGGGTGGCTCGTGCACGGTTCCTTCGGAGCTAGTGCGTGTTGTACCCGGTAAAGTCTCCATCGCACAGACCGTAAACTGGATTTGGGATAAGGCCTGGTCTCTACCTGCCGAAACAAGGTTATTGAGTGCTGCCGATAACAAGTAATAAGCCCCGGGTTCCACTGGAATGGTCTGGCACCAAACCTTGGAGGGGGGTAGGGTTTGGCTGGGGTTGAAGCGACCATTGATCATCATAAAATTGGCTTGGTCGTCGGTGGGCACTGGGAGTGGGTTTCCGCTTTCTATACTTCCAAAACCTTGACAGGCTTCACTGTTTTCCTCTTGTGCCCCTTCCTCACAATAGCCTCCTTTGGGAGTAGGAGAATAGCTGCTACTCCCACCGTAGCCAGGATAGCCCGCACCATAACAACTGAAATTACTGGTTCTCAGGCCCGAGCTAGTCTTTACGACGGCATAAAGGCCCTCGGGATTCATTTCTCCCTTTCTTGCGTCTAAGTTGTTCTGATTTTCGGGTGTACGGGGCGGATAGCTGCCGTCTGCCCCTCGGTCTCCTACGTAGACATAATCGGTAGCAAATGTAGCATATTGAGCTATGACTTCGCTGGGCTGATTGGGCGCTAAGTTTACAATGCCCCAGCCTTCAAAATCTCCATCCACCACGAGTTCTGGCCCCAAGTTTAGTGGCTTAGCGGGGGTGAGCCGGAGCTTGCCTATAATAAAATCAGGTTGTGTCAATGACTCTTGAATCACCACAATTCTCAATAAATAATTACTCTCTGGCTTTACCGGGATGCTGAGGCTTTCTATTCCGCTTTGGACGTGATTGGCACAGGCCAAAGCAAGGCTCTGGCAATCCTCGTAGACCACCAAGGCAATGTTATTATCAAATTCAGAAGCTGAGCTACGGTTATCATATTGAATGATCATTTCCGTAAAGCCAGAGGGTACTTCAAAGCGAAGCCAGCCATCTCGGAGCATGGCGTTTTGGCCTACTCCCAAAACTGAGCTATTTCTTTCTATACATCCCGGAATGGGACGAATGCTATCCGCTTCTAAATTAGAGGGACTTAGCTCTTGGGGAAGGTTTAACTCCATCCATCCGCCGTGGCTGGGGAACGTTTCCGCGCCGTTGCAATGATCTTGAATGCTTTGGGAAAATACAGAAGAAATGGTAAGACTTACTAATAGCAGACTTGCCCATAAATAGATCGCTAGACGGTTTTTCATGAAAAAATTGGTTTAAAGGAAACTAAGTAGGATGAGCGGAAAATAGCCCCGGGGTTGAGAAGGTAGAAATCGCTGATTGATAAAGATTTTACGAGTTTTGTATAGCAAAAATTGGGCAGAAAAATCTGCACTCGTGCTTAATCAGAAAGCTAAGTCATCGGACGGCTCTTCCAAAATTGACTGGACACTCGTCCAATGACTTGGCTAAAGTATGCCTTTGGGACTCAAGCGGAGATCATTCCGCCTGTATCTTTTTCAGAAGTAGCGATTGTTGATAAAATTGATTGGCTAAATCTAGAAACTCCAGCATAGAAGCCCACTGTGAAGCTTCTTCAAATTGATGCTGGTAATGTTTGCGCACTTGAATCAGCACTTTATTTCCTTCTCGGCGAGCTTGACTCTCGAAGCCTCCAGTGCTGTTCTCGGCTTTCATTTGGAGGTTTTCTAAGCCTTCCACGGAATAGCCTGCGGGAATTTCTAGTTCTATTTGATGTTCGTAAGTGCGGGCGCAGGGCATATAAATATCGTATTTACGCTTTCGGTCTTCTTCCTCGATCTTCACTTGTCCACCAATGAGTTTACCGATGGAGATAAGATAATTGGATCCGGCGGGTTTGACCAAACCACTGGCCTCCATTTCAAATTGGAAAATCAAGTCGGGAGATTCTGTGGTAATACCAGTCTCGATTAGCTCGAAATTGCTCACCGTGAGTTCATCCGTCTGAAAATCTGCCTTGAATTCTTTTTCTAGGGATTCTATCCGAGCCTTTCTATTGTCTTCTTTTTTTTGTTTGATTTTGGCTTCCCATTCCTGCCTTTCGTCTTCTCCCATATCTTGCTCGAGTATTGTTTTTTCGTCGTAGCGCTGATTGGCAGGAATGATGAGGTCGTAAGGATTGATCACTTGCTGGTTATAGTTTTCCTTACTGGTACCACTGACTTGTGTCTTGTTTACGATGTGCAATTTGCGTGTATCGGAGGGGTCAAGTTTTAGCTTAAAATTGACCTGTTGTTTGTTTTGTTCGGCACTGGTAGTAGGCAGTTTTATCAAGGTCATTTTCGCATTCTTAGCATTGGGGTCATAAACATAAGCCTGAGCTCCTTGCATCCAAGAAGGGATGTCTTCTCGGTTGCGATACCAATTAGGGGGGATTAAGTACATCTCTGGGTCGGATTTCACGTGGAGAGCATAGTTTAAATCCTGATGTCCGATGACGTCTCGTACGCTAGTGAGAGGACGGGGAGAATAAATAAGCGTTTCATACTCGAGATCGAGCTTGTCCAAGATGTAAGCCATTCGTGTTAGATAAACATAGTCGTCGCTGTGAAGTTGGTATCTTGTACCGAATAGTTGATTCTCCAAACGCCTATGAAGCCAACCGTGGCGATGATAATCGTGTGCTTCTTCAATCACCTGAGCCGGAGTCAAGTTCTTTATCTTTTGCCCTCTCTTTTTTAAAAGATTCACGACAGAGCCATAGTGCGCCTTATCTAGTTTGTAAATCTTACTTTTATCGTAGAAGGTCTGGAGTTCTTCGGCGGTAATTTCGGTTTTAAGGTCGCGGGGGGATTCGTAGAGCATTTTAAAATCTCCCAACTTACTTCCACTGCCATAAACTACCTGAAAGCGTATTACAGGCAAAATACGATGTGAATAAAACCAATTAATATCAGGAGCTTTTTCCAAATCATAGGCCGTCAGGTGGTATTTTTTTTGTTCCTTGTCATATTCCAGTTCGGGTACACCATTCAGGTAATGTACATTCAGACGGCTTTTGTCCATAGGTTTAAGTTCTAGTTTCTGGCACACGGTAGGGTATTCCCCATTCAGAAAAAAGGATTGTGGATCAAAGAACTTATGAGACCGGTAGTGTATAATATTGGAGACATAGTAGTAATCTAGAATATCGCCAGGCTCCAAGTCAGGAATGGCAATCTTCTTCTCTTCCGAGTCAGTAACAAAGACCTTTTCTTTCTTCACCACGGCTTCATCGAGGTCAATCACTTGTTCCCGCCCGTCAGTTTTAATGATCTTGACCCCGAAGAAATACTTATCTGCTCTTGCGAGTAAAAAATTCCTCCCTCCGTCTCGGAAAGAGAACTCCGAAAAGGCTTCTACGGCCTGCTTGTCTTGTAGCTTGATACGACGGCGGAGGTAGTAAGAATGGTGAAGCCTAATATTGGTAAAAACAGCGTTCTGTTCGTAATCATGGCGCACATACTCGAAGAGTACCACCGCCGATTCGTTTTTCCATTTCTCGGGCACTTTCGTCTGGCGAGAGGCCTCTTCGGGCATCCCCCACATAAATTCCCGCATTTTCTCTTCTTCTCGGTCTCTTTGCGCCCATAGCTGATAGGTATTCAGCCCCATTAGCAAGAGCAGACAGAATAGGTTTGATAAGCTTTTGATTAACATGATGATGCGTTAGTTTACATTTTTTCTAAAATAATTTGTTTTTCGTAGGCTTTCGTAAGCTGGTCAATGGCTTGGTTCCAAGTACCAAATTCGGCCTTAGGGATCATTCGCTCTTGGACGTGTAGTTCTTTGGTATAATGAATTTTTTGCCCTTCGAGCTGATATTCAATTTTGAATTGAAAAAGTGAGGTTTGAATGTCCAGATTTTCAGGCAGGTGTTTTACTTGATAAGCCTCGGGAATATTCAAAGTAATCTGGGTACGGCTGGCGTATTTACTCTTCATATCGAGGGCTTGCTGACGTTCTTCCTTGATTTTGGTTTGTTCCAGATAAGGGAAAGGGTCAAGGGAAACATACACTTCATCACCAAAACGAGCGATAGATTGACTACTCTCTCGCTGATAGCTTATTTCAAAGGGCACTTCTCGGTCTTGGGTGGAGGAAAACTCTATTTGAGAAATCCTTGCCTCCTCTTCTCTCCCTTTAACCAAAATGGCGAGTAAGTCCGCGTGTTCGGCGGCTTGTTTTTGGTTGAGGAGATAAAGCATTTTATTCCGATTCTCTCCTTGCAAGCTTAGTGCTCCCGTGCCTTTGAGTATTTCGCCATCTATGGAAAGGGCTAGATGATCCTCTAACAGGTTACGTTCTGCCTCTAAAGTTGGTACCTTGTACAGAATAAAATCCGCTCCGTTCTCAATCATCACGGGGCGTCCTTGAATACGTTCTGCGTAATCTTCTAGGCCAATAAACTTCTCGGTGGCATCTAGGATGTATTTTTTTTCGCCAATGAGTACCGTGCAGATCATATGATTATCCACGGCTAGTGAAGGAATGGAGTAATCATAGACCAAACGATCGGTTCCGATCCAAGTGAGTCTGGCGTCTAGTCCTGCTATTTTGAGCATTTCTTTGGTCAGATTAGCCATGCCCTTACAGTCTCCATATTTTTTGCGGAATACCTCGTGCGCTGCATCGGGTCGGAAAGCCGCTATTCCGTCCTCGAAGGCGATATAGCGGATATGATCTTGAATCCAATAGTAAATGGCTTTCATCTTATCTGTATCTTTTTCTAATCCTTGGGTCAGTTCCTGTACTTTGTTTTGAAGCACACTTCTATCACAAGTCAGCTCTCCTACCAACTGACGATACCAATCGTAAAGATCTTGAGTGGATGCTAGCAAAGTATGTTGTTGCTGCTCCTTGGTATAAGATTTACTCAGAATAAGGATATGCGGATAAGTGTGCGAAGGTCCCGGGCTATTTTCATAAGATTCCAGTGCTTGTAAGTTCTCAATTTGAAATTCATAGACCTGCACATCTTGATTTTTGCTAGGATAGGTCTTCTCTGAAATTTGGAAGCCCTCGAGATTAAAAGATTTAATCTCGATCTCCATCTCTTCGGGTACGATTACTTTTACAGTTTTACGCACTACGGGCAATACATCATGAAAATAGACAGAGGTGAGATAGCGTACATTGTGGTAAATTTTGTCCACACGGAAATTTTGAATCTCCCCTCTCGTGCTGAATTTCAAAGGAAAGGCACAAACTTGCGCATCCGAGTAAAAAATCCCATCTATTTCGTGGTCAGCACAGTGCTTCCCTTGGTACTTATCTTTCTTCCCTCGGTCATCGTAATTCCGATAATCTTCCAGCGAAATATTCTGATTATAAAACTCATAACGTGGGATGGTTTGACTGCCTTTCAGCGAAATAATCCGATTGATGGCTTCCTCTCTGACCGTGGGTTCATTTTCTGATTTGTTGCCCATCTCAAAGATAAAAGTATGATCGGACTTCAAAATTACGCCTTTTGCCTCTGGATAAGCTTCTTGATATTGAAGTGCAAGAGCAGGATCGGTATTATAATTCTGAGAGAAACCGAGGAAAGGACAAATACAGCAAAAGTACGCCAATGAGACGCTAATTAGATATCTCATAATTTCAAATGTAAGTGTAATTGATTAGGAATTAGCTGGGATTAAAGCCAAAAGAAGTCTAGAAATATATCAAACCATAGCATTAAATTTACTAATAGTAAGCTACGGAATTACAAAAGTTTTGTTGAGCCTTTCGGCATCCTCCCGCCGATAGTCTACTTCTTTAGAATGTTTCTATTCCAAGACCAACTTCTGTACCGCTCGCCCTTTTTCCGTCTGGACTTGGATTTGATAAAGACCTTGAGGTAATTCAGGTAAATTCAAAACTTGCGCTTGGGTATTGCCTTGAATCTCGACTTGCCAGACCAATGCCCCTTGATAGTTATAGATTCGAATTTGAATGGCTCCCTGACTAGGACGTTTTGACTCGATCTGCAAAGCTCCTTGACTCGGATTGGGATAAATGCTCAGACCAAGCTCCTGCCAAGGCTCCAAACTCGTGACTCGAAAGCTAAACACCTCCGAAAGCTCGGATGGGCAGTCGTTTTGGATCACCTTGACCTGGTAATCACCTTCCTGATTTGGCTCGATGGTCTGGCTATTTTCACTCATCAAACTGCCTTGGAAATACCATTCGTAGGCATCGCCCGGCACGCTGGCTTGGAGTTGATTGCCCGCCAAGGCTTGTATAATGGGTCTTTGCGGTTGTGGATGCAGGGTGAGCGTGATTTCCTGATAATTCTCGGCACACAAATCCGTGCTGACCGACCAGCGCAGGATATTTTCACCCGGGGCCAAATTAGCAATATTGGTTTGGGCGGAAAAGGGATTCTCCAGTTCGCCTTGTCCCTGAATAATCTGCCACTGACCTTGACCGCTTTGGGGCAGGCTAGCCTGAATTTGGGCGGTGTTTTGGCTTTCGCAAAGGCTTTGGTCGCCCGTGGCCTCGGCTTGGCTCACGAGCCGACAAGGGTCAATCGGATTTTGCGGGAATTGATAATCGGTAAAATTGCTAATCGTGGTATTAGTGCGGATCGGTTCGTTGAAGTCAAAGTAAATATCGGCAAAATTCGCCACGATGGTGCCTTCGGGCGTTTCGGCCTTGGGGGCGATCTTGAACTTGACGTAGCCGTGGCTCTCGGGTTCATTGCTGGTACTATCGGGCAGATTAATATCCTCAAATCGCCAGCGCAGCACGGGATTCAGGCTATCGCCCAGAATATCCAGCGCGTAGTCGTGGCTGGCCGACATCATCTGGAAAGTGCTCATCTCCAAATGCTCGGAAAGTGTATCGAGAATCTCGATGTTGATGGCCTCGGCGGTGCCTGTGTTTTGGAAGCGAACTTTGTACTCCAAGGTAGAGCCTGGCTGGACGTAGTGATTTTCGGTAACGCCGAGGGGGCTGACGAGTTTGTCGTTGGGGTCGTAAGAGTCTACGACTGGCTGGCAATCTATTTCGGTTTCCAGATTATCATCGTTTTGGGGCAATTGGTTGACAAATCCCGTGCTGATCGTATCCTCCGCCGTGCCACAGCCTTCCACGCTGACGCTCACCTGACGGTTGTCGGGGTGGAAGGGCACTTGCTCAGCTTCCAGGCGAATGCTTCGGCCTTGGGTGGGCACTTCCAGCAGGAGGCTATCCCCGGCAGCAAGTTGGATTTGGTCTTGCCAGATAATTTCATTATCGGAGTAAATGCGGTAGTTAGTAGCCTCGACCATATCGCCCGTTCCGGTGTTTTTCAAGGTCAGCAGGGCAATGGGGTCAAAAATGACAAGGCACTGGCCTTCTACTTCCAGACTGGCGCGACTCCAAGCCGCAGGCGGTTCCACGCAGGAATTTTTGGGCGAGATGGTAGCACGGGTGCATTGGGTCAGGCCACGGCTGGTTTCCACGCAGGCCACCGAGTCGGTGATAATGATTCGGCCTCGCTCACTGGGAGCAAGGGAAGGAATGGTGAAAGTATAAAGCGAATCCTGTACCGAAGTCCACGGTACACTAGAGCTTTTAGGAAGGACGTACTCGGGGAAGACGACTTGAATCTCTACATTTTCAGCAGAGCCTACGCCAGAGTTGGCGTAAGAGACAGTGGTCAGGCTCTCAAAGCAGCGACGACGGCGATTGGCAGTTACATCTACCGATAAGATGGCACACTCTACGATTTCATTAGCGAAGTCATAGCCCGTGAGTTCGTTGCCCAGTCCCTCAAAAGTGAGGGTGTAAGGCTCGGTGGGGCAATTTTGAGATGCTAATTGGTAAGAGCTAGTAGCAGGCGGCTCTTGGCTCAGGGTATAAGTGCCTGTATCAGGGAGGTAGAGGGTGTATTCGCCCTGAGCGTTCGTGTAAGCATAACGGTTACTGGGCTGGGCGACGACTTTCCAGCCCCTTAATCCCTCTTCAGTAGCATTTAAGCTACAATCCCTATTAGCATCTGCATAAGTTTTTCCAATAATAGTAGAGTAAGAAGCTGGAAATTCATATATGCTTACTTGGCCAGAACTATTAGCAAGTGGAGCACCAATCGCTACACGTTGTCCATCTGCCGACGAGGATACGGAGAAGCCAAGCCAATCACCAGTGGTTTTTCCATAAATATCATTACCTATCTGCATCCAAACATCAATTTGATATTCATAAATTCTTACATGACCAGCATCAACACCATTCTCATCATTGTAGAGAGCACCAATGGCTACCTGTTGCCCGTCTGCTGAGAGAGAAATAGAATAGCCACTCCAATCACCATGTGCTTCACCGTCAATATCGAGCCCGAGTTGTACCCAGTTGCTACCGTCGTATTCATAAACTCGTGTGTGGCCCGTATCACGACCATTTCCATCGTTTAAGAATGCTCCGACAGCTATGCGTTGTCCGTTTGCTGACAAGGAGACGGAGAAGCCACTACCATCTCCAATGTTCTCTCCATTAATATCTGAACCCAATTGTATCCAATTTTGGCCATTGTACTCATAAACCCGAGCATGTCCTCCTTCACCACCATTTCCTTCATTTAAATGAGCACCAACTGCCACACACTGTCCATCTGCTGAGAATGAGATCGAGGAGCCACTCCAATCACCATTATCTTCACCATTTATATCAAATCCTAATTGTACCCAATTGCTACCATCGTACTCATAAATTCGTACATAGCCACGTCGATCATTATTGGCATACTCGCCCGGTGCTCCAATGGCTAGCCGCTGCCCGTCGGCCGAGAGGGAGACCGATATGCCACTCTGGTCCCTCGCGGTTTCCCCGTCAATATCCGCCCCAAGCTGTACCCAGTTATTGCCATCATATTCATAGACCCGCACATGGCCAGCATTAGTGCCATTTCCGTCATTGAGAGGAGCCCCAATAGCCAGCCGCTCACCACCAGCGGAGAGGGAGACCGACTCGCCACTCTCGTCGCCCGCGGCTTCCCCGTCAATATCCTGACCCAGTTGTACCCAGTCGCCTCCCTGTAATTCATAAACCCGCACGTGGCCAGCACGATCGCCACTTCCGTCATTGGCAATAGCCCCGATGGCTACTCGCTGCCCATCAGCGGAGAGGGAGACCGACTCGCCACTCAAGTCGCTCGCAGCTTCCCCATCAATATCCTGCCCCACTTGCACCCACTGCGCCTCTGCCGAAAGCGAACAGAGCATTAAACATAAAGCAATCAGGCTTTTAAATTTCGTGTAGAAATTGATTTTCATAAGTTTTGAATTTGATTGGTTTTAGGATTTTATCATTTAATTTCTAGTAGACGAGAAAGAGACGGCGGGTTATTCGCCCTGCTGAGCCTTGAATGACTAAGAAATAAGTGCCCGCCGGAAGGGAAGCAGTGCTGATTGTGATCTCGCCCTCCGCACAGGGGATGCTGGCGAGTAAGGTTTGCCCCTTCATATCTACGATCTTGGCCGAAAAGGGGTTAGCATCTCGAGGGAGAATCAGCTTTAAGTTTTCTCCCCGGGCCACGGGATTAGGATAGATCTGGGAATCAAGACTTATCTCGGTATTTTCCAAAGCCGTGAACGCCAAAATTTGCCCCGAGGGCAGAGCCCTCAGGCGGTAATAAATAAAAGCCCCGGAGGGCGGAACTTGCTCATCAAGCAGCGTGTAGCTTGGGGGAGCCGGGCTATTTTCTACCCTTGCAATCACTTGAAAATCTTTCCCGTCCTCGCTTCTTTCCACTTGAAAAGTCTGGGGAGCCGAAGCGAGATTTTCCCAGCTTAGGCGGACTTGCTCACCCTCACTCTGCCACTCGGCTCGGAAGTGTAAAGCTTGCGTTCGCAGTGGCGGCCCGACGGCCTCGGGCGCGCTGATAAAATTGGGCAGCCCGTAGCGACTCTCCCGCCCGCCCAGAAAAATACCATCATTGACATAATTACAAGCCGCTCCACTGGCATTGGGGTTTTCAATCACCCCCAAATACTCGTTAAAGCCCCTTGCTACGTAAATTCGCCCGTCCCGACCCAGTTGCAAAGCCCCGAGGCGCGAAGTCGGATCAGGATTGGGTGAAGTACCCACCAAAGTTTCCGAATTCAAAATATCCGTGGCCGAACCCGCCCAGAGATCAATCTGGTAAAGCTCATGGGGCGCGCCTCCCGTGGTGGGGCCGTTTTTGGCGACATAAAGCTTGGAGCCATCCGGCGAAAACTCCAAACCATAAGCCCGGTCAAAATCAGGAGCCGACTGAATTGGGTTGGACACCACGCCCGTACTGGGATTGAAAGTGAAAATCTCGAAAACTCCCGGCGAGCTAAAAGGATTCGTCGCCACCAAGCGGCACAATGCCAGCCTCGTACCCGACAAAGAAGCCTTCAAATAGCCGAAAGCATTGGAAGTAATGCCCGAGTGGACATCTCCCACGTTACTAATCACGGGCGGATCAATCCCCGTGTCTTTGACCAAATAAGCATAAAAGGCATTGGTGCCCCACTCGTGGGTAATTACCCAGACCCACTGCCCGTTCGTATGCAGTACTGACGTAACCTTCTCCACCACGGGACCGACCAAGGCCACGTTTTTATTGCTTACATCTCCCTGGCCGCTCTCCAGGCGCATATCCACGACCGAGTAGTGTAATTTGCCATTCTCGATATCGAGCTCCGAGGCGGGCACGGTGAAGATATAGTAGCGATTGGTATCTCCCGGGTCGGGCACCACGATGCTGGATTGGGTCGCCGAAGGATCGCCCAGAAGTCCAGAGCCGTTCGGCATCAGGTTATGGGCTTGATTCCAAACGTTGATCCCGTCCGTGTAAAAGAGCAGATTCCCATCCGCGTCGCTGATCGTGGCGCAACCCTCGTTGGTGGCCAAAGCCCCGTCCAGCAGGGGCGTGGGAGGGGAGTTACGAAAATCCAGCCCTGCTTGATCGCCAAAGTACCAGATATGATTGCCCTCTTGGGCGAAGGAGGACGAAAATGCACAAGCTAAGCTGATCAAAAACAAGCCGAAGTACTTCATAGTGGTTTTATCTCAATTCAAACAAACAAAAAACTACTGCAATTGCAGGAAAATGACCTGCTGGAAATTTTCACCCTCCAGACGAAGCCAATACTGTCCCTGGGGAAGAGCCGGCAAGCTAATTTCTTCCTGAAAGTCAATCTGATCGCTTTCGCTAAATGCCCAATCAGCCCGGATTTTCCCCTGGGTATCTACCAGGGTTAGGCGCAGAGCCTGGCCACGGTTGTTCAGGATTTCAAGCGTGAATTTGCCCGAGCTAGGATTAGGATAAATCTTGACTTGGAAATTTTTGGCGAAAGCAGCCAAAGCCTCCTGATCCAGCACGTAAGCTTCCGAGCGTTGACGACCACAGCGTTCGCTCTCGATCTCGACTTCATAGTTTCCGAGTTGGCTGACTTGGATACTCTGGCTAGTATCTGCTAATAGTACCCCGTCTCGGTACCAACGGTAAGCTTGGGCACTGGCGACACTGCTTCGGAGTTTGTAGAGATTTTCGTGTAGAATCGTGGGCGTTTGGGGCTGAGGGTAAACCTGCATCGTGATACGATCAGAAGTTACCCTTTCAAGACTAGGGCAGATCTGATCGGCTCGCAATTCTACCCAAATTTCGTCCCCGTTTGCTAATTGATTAGTTTGGAAAATGGCTTGGTTCTCGCCAAGTGCATTGCCATTAAGATACCAAGTGTAAACTGGATTGGCGCCTGGGTTCTGAGCCAAAGCTTCAAAAGTAACGGCGGTTCCGGCGCAGATTTCGGTGGTATCGGCCTGAATGCCGAGTGCCATGGGGACTACTTCCACCCGGCTGATGCTGACCTCGCTGTGGCTAGCATCACAAATCCCGTTAGCCACTGACCAGCGAAAGATATTCTGACCCGTGCCTAGCTCACTGACCAAGCTTCGCGGATTACCCGGATCGGCGATCGTACCCGAACCCTGGATTAAGGTCCAAACTCCCTGACCGGAAGTAGGCGCGAGGGCATCCAGTTGGGTGGTAGGCGTACAAACCGTCTGATCCTCGCCCGCTTGCGCCAAGCTGGGTTCTGCCAGACGGATAATCGTGACTTGGTCGGCACTTGCTGCGCAGAGGCCATTGCTGACCGTCCATTCTAAGATATTTTCTCCGATGGTGAGGTTGCTAACCTGAGTTTGAGGATCACTGGCATTAGCGAAAGTAGCCGAACCTTGGATGACTTTCCACTGCCCGTTACCCCCCACCGCCATGGCGGATAAAGTGCTTTGGCTTTGGCAGATGACTTGGTCTGCGCCTGCTTCGGAGCTTGTTGGAGGAAGAACGGTGAGTTTGACTTGGCTCGTCGTGGGGGCGCAATCTCCACCGCTGATCGTCCATGCCAAGATATTTTCGCCCAGAGCTAGATTGGAAACGCTGGCATTTGGATCGCTGGCATTACTCAAATCAGCTTGCCCTTGGATGACTCGCCACTGGCCCGTGCCGTAAGTGGGCATATTGGCCGAAAGGCTTGTGTTATTTTCGCAAAGAGTTTGGTCTTCGCCGGCCTTGGCATCCCGAACTAGATCACAGAAATCCACCAACCTTCGCGGGAATTGATAATCCGTAAAGTTGCTAATGGTGGTATTAGTGCGGATCGGTTCATTGAAGTCAAAGTAAATATCGGCAAAGTTTTCCACGATGGTGCCCTCGGGCGTTTCGGCCTTGGGGGCGATCTTGAACTTGACGTAGCCGTGGCTCTCGGGTTCATTGCTGGTGCTATCGGGCAGGTTAATATCCTCGAATCGCCAGCGCAGCACCGGGTTCAGGCTATCGCCTAGAATATCCAGCACGTAGTCGTGGCTGGCCGACATCATCTGGAAGCTGCTCATCTCCAGATGCTCGGAGAGCGTATCAAGAATCTCGATGTTGATGGCCTCGGCGGTTCCCGTGTTTTGGAAGCGAACTTTGTACTCTAAAGTAGAGCCGGGCTGGACGTAGTGATTTTCGGTTATGCCCACGGGGCTAACGAGTTTATCATTGGGATCATAAGAATCTACGACTTCCTGGCAATCTATTTCGGTTTCCAGATTATCATCGGGCTGGGCAAATTGGTTGAGAACGCCTTTGCTGACTTGCTCGCCAGCCCGACCGCAGCCCTCGAGGCTGACGCTCACCTGACGGTTGTCGGGGTGGAAGGGCACCTGCTCGGCTTCCAGGCGAATGCTTCGGCCTTGAGTGGGCACTTCCAGCAGGAGGCTATCCCCGGCAGCAAGTTGGATTTGGTCTTGCCAGATGATTTCATTATCAGAGTAAATGCGGTAGTTAGTAGCTTCGGCCATATCGCCTGTCCCGGTATTTTTCAGAGTCAGCAGGGCAATGGGGTCAAAAATGACAAGGCACTGGCCGAACACTTCCAAATTGGCACCATTCCACTCACCGGGCGGGTCAATGCAGGAATTCTGGGGCGAGATGGTAGCACGGGTGCATTGGGTGAGGCCACGGCTTTCTTCCACGCAGGCCACCGAGTCGGTGATAATGATTCGGCCTCGCTCGCCGGGAGCAAGGGAAGGAAGGATGAAAGTATAGAGCGAATCCTGTACCGAAGTCCAGGGCATCGTGGAGCTTTTGGGAAGGACGTACTCGGGGAAGACGACTTGGATTTCTACATTCTCGGCGGCGGTGATGCCAGAGTTAGCGTAGGAGACAGTGGTTAGGCTCTCGAGGCAGCGACGACGGCGATTGGCAGTTACATCTACCGATAAGATGGCGCACTCGCGAACTTGGTTGGCGAAGTCATAGCCGGTGAGTTCGTTATTGAAACTAGAAAAACTAACTTGATAAGGTTCGGGAGGGCAGATTTGATTTTCAAGCTTGGAGTTGGGATTATTAGGCGGTTCTTGGCTCAGGGTATAAGTGCCTGTATCGGGGAGGTAGAGGGTATATTCGCCCTGAGCGTTCGTGTAAGCATAACGGTTACCGGGCTGGGCGATGACTTTCCAGCCACTGAGTCCTTTTTCGTCTGCTTCTTGGAGGCAGTTGGTATTGATGTCAGCGTAGATTTTGCCAGAAAAACTAGCCGCAAAGTCCGTGAACCTGTAGACTTGTACAAGTCCTGCATTGTGACCATTCCCATCGTAGAGAGGTGTACCTATTACAAAGTGCTGCCCGTTGCCAGACATAGCCACTGAATAGCCCAGATTGTCATCTTCATTCCATCCCTCGATATCGGTACCCGATTTTTCCCAATCTTTTCCACTCCATTCATAAATTCTAGCATGTCCCTTGTTTAAGAAAGCTGAGTGATGAGATGGTGTGCCAACTACCAAACGATTGCCATCCATAGATAAATCAAGTGAATAACCAAATGAGTCCCATCTACCTATCCCATCAATATCTGAACCTAGTTGTTCCCAAGTAATCCCGTTCCACTCATAGGCACGGACGTGTCCAGCTCTCCATTCATTTTCACTGTTATTAGTGGCTCCCAAGGCTAAGCGGTTTCCATCGGCTGATAAAGCAATAGATTCACCAGAACGATCATTTTCTTCCTCACCAAGGATATTCTCACCTAGTTGTATCCATTCGTTTCCAGTCCAATCGTAGACCTTAACTTTGGAATCATTAGTGGGAGCTCCAATGGCTAAACGATTGCCATCGGCTGATAGAGCCACAGACCTTCCGAATAAACCTACTAGCGTTTCTCCATTAAGGTCTTCACCTACTTGCATCCATTCGTCCCCATTCCAATCATAAACTCTTACACAACCTTGCGATGATACACCATAATAAGGAGCGCCTATTGCTACACGGTTCCCATCCGCGGAAAGCGCGATTGAAAAGCCAAAGAGACTCTTTGGAGCTTTGGCTTTGATATCCTGACCTAGTCTCACCCAACTGCCATTTTGGAGGTCATAGATCTGTACTGTTTCTGTTGGATTGTCTTGTGTTTGCCTACTGACAGACCTGATAGCTAAACGATTTCCTCTCGAGGATAATGATATTACCTCGCCGAAAGTAGTGCTATCACCACTACTTTCAATGTCTTGTCCTAATTGAATCCAACTATTGTCCTCTAACTCGTATATTCGTACACGTCCTTCAGACCCTGGTGCTCCAATGACAAGGCGTTTCCCGTCTGCTGAAATATCAACACTACGCCCCACTAACTCTATCGCTTTTTTCCCATTAATATCCTGCCCCACCTGCACCCACTGGGCTGGTAGGGAAAATGAGCCGAAGAAGAAGATAAGGAGGTAGCAATAGCTTTGATTTTTTGTAAAAAAGGTTTTCATACATTTGATTAATAGGATTATACCATAGCGATGAGGATTAGCCAGCAATGGCCCCGTGCTTACAGTGCAAGATGGAAAGAAAGATTGAAGGATGGGTGCCAATCAAGTAGGCACCTTAGCTAAGACGAAATAAATCGGTTTTAAGATTCGTCTGGGTTGAATATCAGTTATGCAAATAAAAAGAGGAATCTTCTTTTTAGCAAAAAAATGATTGGAAGGGCTGGGATTCCGTTTTGCAAAACGTTCTTCCCGTCCACCCGAACGCGAAGTACGCCATCTTTTCCACCTTTTCCGTGAGTGCTACGTTAAAAACGCGTTTGTTTTTATGAATAAAGATAGATTTTATATGGCTATTTTAATGATTAAGCTAAGCAAAAAGGAAAAATCAACGCAAAAGCTCTAAATAGAAGGGAAGTTCCGCTTCGCAAGGTGAACTTTATATCACTTTTCAAAGCTAAAACATTCTTTTATCCATAAAATTCACTTAAAAATGCTTGTCGTCAGTAATATTTTAAAGCTAAGTTATTCTTTATCAATTATTTACCTATCAAAACCTGAGAATCTCGCCATCCCGACGAACACTAAATTAGTATTGAGCTGGTTTCAAACACTTAGTTTGGGACTGGCTTTTTTTATGCCTTCCCTGCTACTTAATCTGTGTTTTCTTGGTGATTTGGAAGTGTTTTCTGCTTGGCTGGGGCAGTATGGCCTTGGTTGGGGTAGAGGACGCTTTCCAACTGAGGTGTTTCTATGGGATGGCCTATGCCCAAGGGGGATGAGGTGGATTAGGTTACTTTTTGGGTTACTCAAAGAATGGGTAACCTGAGGAGGAACCTGCTAAACGAAGATGGAAATGGTCATCTGCATTTTTGGGGGAGGGTGGTATGAGGGACAGGTGGATGAGCAGTGATGGCAGAGTCAAAGTTAAGATGATTAGAGGAGAATAGGAAGGTGGAAGAAGCTTTTGTGCTCTGGATAGGTTTGACAGTAAATAATAATGAATTTGCAAGTATTTGATATAATTTACAAATAAAAGATTGTAAATAAAGGTTTTTTAGATTTTTTATTTTGCATATCGTTGGTTTTTAAAATTTGTTTATGCTAATTGCGTGCCATCTCGCGAGAATGGATAGATGGTTTAATCAAATGATGCACTAGCTAAACAAATGAATTTTGGCATTGATAACATTTTATGGGGCTGCCTGATGGGATCGGGCGTTCTGATTTTTCTGATGAAAAAAGGGAAACTGATTGTACGGTTTATATTAGTAAAAGCAAAGATGAATAAACAGGGCAAGGCTCCGATCTATTGCTGGATTACCTATAATGGCAAGAGGGCGACGGACTTTAGCACGGGTAAGTTCTTGGAGCCGAAACGCTGGGACGGGAGCTATGATCTGGTAAAAGGACGCTCGGAGGAGGCGGAAGGGATTAACCAGCACCTGACAGATACGAAGCGGGAAATCGAGGATATCTATGTGCATCTGCGTAGGTCAAAGGAGTTTTTCACGGCGAATACGATTCGGAACCTGTACCTGAAGAGTGGAATCTCGATCTTGGAAGTATACGAAGAGTACAATGAACAGGAGCGCAAGGGTAAGAAGGAGGGGACGACCAAGAATTACGGGGTTTATAAGAAGCTTTTGGCAGATTTTCTGGAAGCCAAGCGGATAGAGAAGATCACGATCTTGCAATTTGGGCGGAAGCAGGGAGAACGGTTTCGGGATTATTTGCTCAAAGAGCGAGCCTTGGATCAGAACTACGCGAGCAAGGCTTTTTCTCACCTGATCGGGGTGTTTAACTACGCAGTCAGGCAGGATTATCTCAGGGGAAACCCGATGGAGGGACTAAGAATCAAGAAGCGGGGAAAGATTAAGCTGATCTATTTGGATCAGCAAGAACTAAGGCGTCTGGAGCATCACCGCTTTGAGTCTTCCCTGCAAAAGATTGCAGACCTCTTCCTGATCCAGTGCTACACGGGACTGGCCTATGCAGATTTGAAGAATCTGAGTTCAGAAAACTTCTATTACAAGGAGGAGGATGATCGCTATTGGATTCGCAAAACGCGCCAGAAGGTGGCTCATCACGAGGCAGTGGCGGAGCTTCCCTTGTTGGAAAAACCCTTGGAAATTATCGAGCGATGGGGTGGACTAGAAAATTTGGAGCTACCTGTACCCGTGAGTCAGCTTTATAATCGCTTACTCAAACAGATTGCCTATTTGCTGGAAATCAAAAAGCCGATGACGACGCATTTGGCCAGGCATACCTTCGCGATGATGGCCTTGAACACTTGGGGCATCAGTATGGACACGGTGGCGGCGATGATGGGGCATAAGAAAAGTAGCACGACCCGGCAGTTTTACGCCAAGGTAACGCAGGAGCGGATTCAGGAGGAGATGAAAAATATTCGCTGATGGAGATGTATCCCTAGCTCAGAAGGAGTTGGGGATTTTCCTTTTTTCGTGTTTGAAGGTAGCTACAAAATTTGGAAGCTCAGATGAGCCTATATCATATTGAAATTACTTTTCAACTCCCGGGGAATAAGCGCAGTCAAGCCTGCCCCGTGACCTGCACAGTACGGACAAACGGCTCCCAGAGCTACTTCGAGATAGAGGTTTCGGCCAGAGGTGAGGAGTGGGATGAGCCAAAGCAGCGATTCACGGAGCAGAAGCCTCAGGCCGAGCTGTGGAATGCTTATCTGGATATAATCCGAAGCCAGTTGCTGACGATCTGGATCAGGCTGGAAAGTGAGCAAAGGGAGAGGCGGCCTTTGGCCGGTGAGATCGTGGAGGCTTACCTGGGGCAGGGCTAGCCAACTGAGAACCGAATAACTAGCCCCAAGCCTCCGCTCCCTCCCCCAACCTAACTAAAATGTAAACAGATGAAGTACTCACTTCCGCTAAACCAAAGATTTTGGTGAAAATTTCCTTAATTTGGGGAAATGGGGTGAAAGGCTCAGATTAGGGTGCGGGGATGACCTTTGTGAAGAGAGAAGGATTTTCTCAACCAGATAGAGCTTAGGGGATGATTTATTTTATTGTACTTTGAAGTGTCTTCTTTTTGCCTAGATCAAAGCGGAAATATTATTCCAGATATCGATTCCTAAATCTTTCCTGAGACGATGTTGCTCGTCAAATAAATCTAAGAGAAGTAAGCTACAAGTGTGGAGATTAGTGGTGTTATCCAAGAAGTACCCAGAATGTAAGCCTTGCAACGCTGATGAAACAGATGGGTAAATGAGTAAGCTCTGCTGGGCTTCAAAAAAATGATGATAGGTGTACATTTGCCTCAGGTCGTCCATACTAGGGTTGATCTTGCTGATGACTTTCCATTTGGTATCGAGGATTATTTTCTGGTTGGTCGTTTGTAAGATCAAGTCGGGTCTTAGCCTTCTGGCTAACCCTTGATTAGGCTTCCAGAATTTCTGAGAGGGCTGATAGAAGATTTTGAAAAGTTCTTGCTGAGCGGTTTTATGTAGTTGGCGATAGATGTATTCTTCAAAGAGGGCGTTCATATCAAAGAGTAGGGCGGGGAGAGAGGAGCATCCAGACTGAAGGTTTGGGCTGAGCCTTAGTAAAATGAGACGGGCTAATGCCAAGACTTTTTGGTAAGCTTGGGTTTTGCGGTTGAGCTTCACTTGATCAAAAATAGCTGTAGTTACGCTTAGGTCAGGCATCGGAGGAAAGTCCAATCTCAGTTGCCGAGCTGAATCATGTAAGTGGGGATTGGTAGTGATTTGAGGAATGAGATTTAGTGCTTTGTAGAGTAGGATGTGAAGCAGATGCGCTCGGTCATAAGTTTGATACTGAACGTAGAATCTTTCCTGATGTACTGAGTTTTTTCGCAGGTGGGGAGCAAATCGTAGCCGACCTTTGAGGGCGGTGCGGTTGCCTTCCAGGTTTCGATATTGCTTGACCAGACCACGGCGAATAAGTTGCTTTAGATCGCTCAGGAAAACTTCCAAATAGAGATCCAATAGGGAGTGAGTTGAAAGCTTTAGGGAGGCAGTATCCACGTTTTCCAGATTGAGCAGGTGGCAGGTACGTAGCATCTCAATAAGCACCCGGCGCCATTTAGTTTTTGCTAAATGGTCACCTGAGGCAGGAGAAGCGTCGGCCTTGGGTAGAATCTCGATGGTTAGCTGACCTACCTGAATGACGCCTACGTACTGCTTAAAGCGAACTCCTTTGTGAATCACTTCAAAATAACGGTTTTTGTGCCTTTCATTGAAACGGATGAGGGCCTCCCAATCTTTTTTTTGGAGTGGGCTTTGAGGATAACAAAGTAACTTCTGGTGTTCAAAGACTTGAATTAATTGGGTGCTTGACATAGCTTACGAATGGCTTCTTGGAACTTCTCGAGATTGTTTTCAAAGGTATTGATCCGATAAACGGGACGTTCGGCAAAATCTTCATAACCTTCTAGCTGGAAGTCAGGCGCAAACTGTATATCGTCAGTTTGCACCTCTACAAAATCGCCCCCCAAAACCAAGCCGATTTTTCCGAGATTACCATAAAAGTATTCTTGCAAGAGGGGTAGGACTTGGTTTTGAAAAATTGACCTGAGTGCTTGCCATCTTTCGGTTGAATCTTCTATTTGCTCTAAACTTAGGAAATAACTATGACCTATCTGATGATCTTTATCGAGTAGTTTTTCTAGGCGCTGGTTGGTGGTAGAGAGGAGTTTTGCCAGAGAAAGATCATCCAGAAGAATATCTTTTAGTAGGTCGGGGCGAGGAGATATTTCGCGGAAAGAGAAACGACGGCGAAGCGCAGTGTCCAGAGCCTCAACGCTACGATCAGCGGTATTCATGGTGCCGATGAGGTGTAAATTAGGCGGAACGGAAAAAGCTTCTTTGGAGTAAGGCAAATGTACCCAAATCTCCTGCTCAGCTCCGATGCGTTTGTCGGGTTCGATCAGGGTGATGAGTTCTCCGAAAATAGCGGAGATATTGCCCCGGTTGATTTCGTCAATGAAAATAGCGAAATGGGGGATATCTTCGCCGAACTTGCGCCGGCGGTTCTGTGGGGTATCTTCATAACAAGCTTGGAAGCTGGTATATCCGGCCAGCTCCAAAGCGCTGAGACAGCTTTGGTAGAAGATGCCCCTCTCGATTCTGAACCTTGCCCGCTCGATGAATTCTTGCTCCTCTTGGGTATCCAAGTAGGGTTTGATGCCCTCGAGGAAGTCCTCGTAAGCGTAGTTTTGGTGGAAGGTGATGAAGGTGAAATGTTCTTTTCTGACTGTCTGACTCTGGAAGCCTTGGATTTCTGAGGCTAAGCTGTGAAGCTCTGGACAGGCGGCGTCTACCTCCTCGGAAACGACCTGCCAAGTGGAGTCTTCATTTTTGTAGAAAATTCTGGGCTCGCTGTATTGGCTGAGGTTTACACGCTCGCAGGTGGATGAGGTGTAGGTCTGTAGCCGGCCCCAGAGGGTATGCTGTGGCCTTTTAGAAGCAGAGATAGATAGTTTGGCCTGAACGAGTGGGTAGTCTTGGATTTGTGATACAGAAGCCTGCCCAAGATTGATGAGGGTGATTCCGAGTACTTCCCACCATTTTAGCGATTTGACTTGCTGTAGGAGAAACTCGTCCTTAGAGAGCCCTGCTGCCTCTTCGGTAAATTGTTTCTTGTAGGTTTGGGTTAGGGTGTACGTTTTGCCTGTGCCGGGCGGCCCATAGAGAATTTGGTTGAGGGGTATGTTTTGTTTTTCTAGGCTGTGCGTCTGCATATTCAGGTTTTCTTTTTTTGGATAGAAGATTTTTTGAATATGCTCTTGGTCTATCACTTCATCAATGGTATGCCGATAGGGGGAGTTTAATGGAACATCATAGCCCTCAAAATCCTCTTGCCAATCAACCTGTATCATTTTTCCGTCGCCCTGATTGCCTATGACTTTCCCCAAGCCCTTGATTCTGATAATGCCTGTTTTTTGTACTGAGTGATAAAAGGATGCTTTGAGAGCAAGAAGGTCTCCAGGTTTCACTCCTTTGACTTTATCCAAGTTTCCCTCGTTATGTCCGTTTTCCCAGATACCATCGGCCAAAAAGCGATCTAGTTGCTCATGCCCATTCCAGTATGAACCCACCAAATAGTATCTGTGTTCTTTATGATCTTCGTAGATTTGCCAAATGCGCTGGGCATACTCATAAAAATCTTCTTCGCTGGATTTTTGCTCTAAAATAAACTGATGTAGTTCGTGGGTGGCTTTCTGATTAGAGTTGGCTAAACCTAAACTCTGGGCAATTACCTCCAGAGCTTCTTTTTTGTAGATCAGAAGGAGCTTTTCCTTAGAGTACAGGAAGGCAACTTTCCACTTGACAGGAGCATAAAAATCTAGATGCTCAATTTGGTCAAAGGTGCCTTGCGAGGCTAGCTCAGCAACTTTTACAATAATTTCTTTAATGCGCTCAAAGGCTTCTTCGGGGGTGTTGCCATATTTTTGCAGCCAAGCGTACTTTCCATCCGATTTGTACCGTTTTTTGTTATTGAAATTTTTTGGATTGGATTGGATGTAAATACCATGCTTGAAAGCTCCCCCTCCTCCAATACCGCTTACTTTACCTAGCTCGTCTGTTACGTTCTCAATCCAATGGCTAAAACTTTCTTGATAGGTGGCTTTATCACCCATAGCATATTCGGCAAGCGTCATCTGTTTGAGTCTTTCCAGAGGCCATTTGTCTAGAAACTGTGTAAGAAGAGTGCGAGAGGTTTCGGAGTGGATCATAACCAGTATTAATAGTTTTGAAGGCTTATCAGGATAGTAATATACGGATATAAAGCAAAGTAGATTAGGATTTACGGGGCTAATCTTTGGATGTTCAAACTTAGGACTGGCCAAGTATTAATCTCGGTGGTCGCAGTAGCCGCAGTATTTTTTCTTTTTGTAGGTGTTTTTGGCATGGTAGAGTGTTACTTTTTTGATCTCGTGGGTGCATTTGGCCAGGCCGCGGCAGTCCTCAAACTTGTGGTAGGCGTAGGCGGTCTCGGAGTCGCAGATGTAGTAGTACTCCTCTTGTGAAGTGGTAATGGGTCTGGCGTAGCTGGCGGCAATTAGTAGAAGAGCCAAAGTCAGGACTTGGAGGATGGTTTTCATGAGGATCAAAGGATTTGTGAATGATCGGAAGTAGCTACTGATGGATACGAGAAAAGCAGGGAAATGGGTGCTGGAAAAAAGTTTAGGTACTTCTTACCACTAAAAAGCATTTTGGAGCCAGAAAATGACAGTGGCTTGGAGTTTTTTTGATTTTTTTTGTGGAAGCTTGCTCAGTATACTGTATCCTGCTCCCATCTGAAAGCCCGACCAAGAATTGTATTTTTACAAGAGTACAAAATCCATACTGTCAGATTAAGTGTCGATTGTTATACCTGACTGTCAGCCGCCTACTCGACTGCGAGTAGTTCTTTATTTCTTTTCAATTGTAAATGAGGCTGTTAATGCAACACTAAAATTTCGAGGTAATTTGTCAACCCCGAAAATTGCACGTGAATGCCTTCCTTTTTCTTCGAGTACTTTTACAAATAAGTCGGACGCTCCGTTAACCACTTTTGGGGATTCGTCCCAATTTCCGCCCGATTGAAAGTAGGCGTCGATATGGTTCAATCCGATTATTTTATCAAAACCAACTTTTTTCTCCATTTGAGCAAGTACATTCAATGCACATAATTCCATTGCCTTGTAGCCTTGCTCAGTAGAAATTTCGTTCCCCAATCGTCCTTGGTATAGATATTTTTCATTGAGTATTGGAAATTGGATTGCGACATATGCTATATTTTCTCGAATATTTACAGAAACATAATTTCCTCCCGGTGTTGAAACATTTGGTAATTCCAATCCTATTTTAGCGAGGTTTTCTTTAGGGTTTACGTTCATTCTTTCTGTCTGATTTTGTTCATTTTAAGTACAACCATAAGCCAAAAATATACTGAAATAATTATTCTAATCTGAGTGATGCTTTTCATTTGTCAATCGGCGAAGCTGCCGCTCGTTCATGTCGACCGAAGGGAGATATGAACGGGCAAGGGTTCAGTATATGAGCAATAGCGGATTTTGGGCAACCATTTTTCAATTTACAATATACTCTAATATAATGAAAAATGGTTTGAGTTGGCACCTAAACCGCTATTGCTTTTATACCTTGTTGTTGGCAGTTAATTTCTCCCTGCCATTACTCCACCGTCCGTATCCCAAATTACACCTGTTATCCAAGAGGCATCATCTGATAATAAAAATGTAATGCTATTCGCAATATCTTGTGGTGTTCCAACTCGACCAATCGGATGAAAATCATTGAAGTCGTCCAATGCTTTTTCAGCTTCTTCTTTACCACCAAAAACTCCGTGATAAACTGGTGTATTGACTACGGCTGGCGAAACAGCATTTACTCTTATGTTATAATCAGCTAATTCCATGGCCAGGTGTTGTGTCAATGAATGAAGTCCAGCTTTTTGCATAGAATAGGCAGAAGATGGGGTTGCTTTTACCGCCTGTTTGGCCCACATTGACCCTACATTGACAATTGAGCCTCCCTTTTTTTCTTTCATTTTTTTCGCAATGGCTTGGGTTAAAAAGAAAAACCCTTTATTCAAGTTAAGATAAGAATCGTAATCTTCTTTTGTATGTTCCAAAAAAGGTTTTGGCCCAAAAATCCCCGAAGCATTGACCAAATAATCCACGTTATGCATTTCATTGATTTTACTAATCAGCTTTTCAAGCTGTTTGCTATCAGTAATATCAGATTGGTGTTTAATTAGATTTGGAAGATTGTCAACCTTTTCTACACTTCGCCCAACTATGTGGACGGTCGCACCCTCATTTAATAATTGATCTGCGGTGGCTTTCCCAATTCCGCTGGTTCCACCAACGATGATAGCTACTTTGTCTTCAAACTTTTTCATTTGTAAATGTTTAATGATTAATAATGAACAGACAAGTCTGTCTTTTACCTGGCAAATTTTTTTAAGCTATGATTTGCGAACATAATTTTTTTGTTTCCTTGATGGGCCAGTCAGCCTTGTGCAAATGACTTTCTGAAACTGCGCTTTCATACAATAGGTATATCTGTCTCGATAATGAAACCGTTTCTTCTTTTGATGATTTAGGTAAATTACTACTAACCAAATTTGAAATTAACTGGATAAATTTTTCTTTTTGTACCTGTATTTCATCTCTTATTTTTTCATTTTCTTTTGGTATCTCTGAAACTGTATTGATACACCAACAGCCATTAAAGTTGGAACTTGAAAAGAATAATTTTAAAAAATCAAAAATGGCAAGTATTTGTTGTTTTCCCGGTGGTTTGGACTGGCAGAACGCAGCTATATCACTTAAAAATATTGAGTTCTTATATTTGAGATAAGCAACACAAACATCTTCCTTAGATTTGAAATGGCTATAAAGCGTAGCTTTGGCAATTCCAGCTTTTGAGATTATTTCATTAATTCCGGTTAAATTATAACCGTTGCTATAAAATAAGGCTGAGGCAGTTTCTATGATATGTTGTCTTATTTCTGAATGCTTCACGTGGCAAAGATATAACAAAATTTTCAAAAACAGACAGACTGGTCTTTTTAATTGCACGCAATGGTTCGCATATCCGATCTGTCCTCTTCCTCCAAGGTACTACCACCAGAAAGTAGAAAATTAGCTTAATTTTCCTTGACTTTCAAAAAAGCACGAAATGAAAAAAGCAAGTTTCCTCAATCCCAACGCATGGCCATTTTAGCCCGGCACGATGCCAGTCAGCGTGTAGAGCAAATCTGCCAAGAGCAACAAATTAGTCCCGCCACTTTTAACAAATGGAAAAAGGCTCCCGAGATTTCTCAGAATGAGGACAGGAGTAGACTCAAATATATTTTACTCTTCTACTATGTGTTTGCGCTTGATATTAAATTTTCGCATCTTAGACTCCAGGGTGGCGGGATGAATGGCTAATATTTCGGCGGCTCCTCCCGGCCCGCTTATCTTCCCTTTTGTAAACTGGAGGGTACGCATAATGAGATCAATCTCTGCTTGGCGATAAGTAGTTAGCTTCTCATCGGCGGTATGGTTTGCACTAATCGGGAATTTGGGAGGGATTTTATCAGAGGGTAGGTTGAATGATAGTTCTTCTTCTTCGGAAACAATCAGGGTTCGCTCTATGATGTGTTCCAGTTCACGGACATTGCCGGGCCAGGCATAATTTAGGAGGGTACGAAAATTTTCCGGGCTTAGTTTTTTCTTTTTTTTACCGACTTTTTTGCTGAACTTATTTAAGAAATATTCAGCTAAGGCCGGAATATCTTCGGGCCGGTCTCGGAGTGGCGGAACGGGCAGGGGGAATACATTCAGGCGATAATAAAGATCTCCTCGGAAATTTCCCCGTTTTACTTCTTGCAGTAAATTCCGGTTGGTCGCCGCTAAAATCCTTATATCGGTTTGGAGTACCTGATTAGAACCCAATCGTTCAAACTCCTTCTCCTGTAGTACTCGTAAAAGCTTAGCCTGGAGCTCGAGGGGCATCTCTCCGATTTCGTCCAAAAAAATAGTGCCTTGATGAGCAAGCTCAAATTTACCGATTCTACGCTGGTGGGCTCCGGTGAAAGCCCCCTTTTCGTGCCCAAACAACTCGGACTCCATGAGCTGAGCTGGCACGGCGGCACAATTGAGCTTCACGAGGTTTTGCTTCTGACGAGGGCTACTTTCGTGGATAGCCCGGGCAATGAGTTCTTTACCCGTACCGGTTTCGCCCGTTATCAAGACGGAGGTATCCGTAGGAGCTACCAAACGCACCAACCTGATTACTTCTTGCATAGGAGTACTATGCCCGACAATATTTTGAAAATTATGATTGGCCCTCAGTTCATCGGTTAAATTAGCATTCTCCTGTTTGATTCGTTCATTCAATCTTAGAATTTGGCGGTAATTAATTTGTTTTTCAAGGGCTAAGGCGAGCGAAGGTTGAAAACGTTGCCAACGGTTTTCGTGCTCTTCTTCGTAGATACCATCCCCTCGGTGAAAGAAGCAAATAAAAGCACCTGATGCCTCTCCCAGAGGGAGAGCCACTTGTAAAAAACTATTGAAATGGAAGGATCGCTGAAGAGCCTGTAAAAGTGGATTCTTATCAAGGGCTTTCCTCAATTCTTCGTTTTGATATCTGATTGAGTCGTAATTTTTCACGGGGAGGGGGAGTAATGATAGGTGCTTGGCATTCAGGTCGAGCCACTCGCCGAGTTCGATCCGCCTATACTCTCCGAAACTAATGGCCTCAAACCAATAATGCATTTCGGAAGAACCTTCGCCGGGAAGAACAAAAGAAATCAAATGAAAGGGAAAATACTCAGATAAGACTTGGCTTAGTTTTAAGAGCTTTTGTTCTAATTCTTCTCCTTGATTGAGCGCATGGATTAGGGTAAATTTGAATGCTTCTTCTTGCTCTTGTTTACGAATTTCTTCTCTCGCCAAGACGTTACTCACGGCCACCGCCAAGAGGTCAGCAATGGCTTTAAACAGGGGTAAGTGACTTTGCGAGTAGGTGTTTTCTTGATGTGCCTCGAGGAGAATGGCTCCGATGCTTGTATTGCCTACCCTAAGTGGGGTAAACATCAGCTCTCGGCAGTTTGTCCGCTTCAAAGCGGATAGATAAGGATTAGCCGGAAATTTTTTCAAGCAATGATCAACGGCTCGGATATCGGTATGATTAAGCGTATAGATCACGAATGAATCCGGAGGAAGATGAGCTTCTCTGTTTGTAGCTCGGTGTTTTCGTTTGCGAGATGCTTGCGGAAAATCTTCACTTCCAGCCAAGTTTACCCACCTTTTTTGGTTATTATCAAAGACCACTAAGGTGACCTCCCCGAAGGGTATAATGGGTTGAATTCTCTCAAAGATAACTTTCAGCAATTGGCCGCGATCTTGAATGCGAGCCACGGCTTCACTAATTTGTAGCAAGGTTTCTTTAAACTCTTTCTCTTCTTCCAGCTTCTGAGCCAATCTAAGCGTATCATCGTAAGCCAAACGATAATAGGCAATTTCCAGAGATGCTTTGAGTTCTCTCTTTCGGGTAGGTTTTAACAGATAGGCCAAAGGACGGGCTTGCTTGGCTTGCTCGATGGTGTAATCATCTTCGTGAGCAGTAATGAAAATACTAGGAAGCTCGTATCGGTCTAAGAGTTGGAACGCCAAATCTATTCCCGAGGTTTCTCCATTCAGGTTAATATCTACTAATGCTATATCGAAAGGGCGATGGCTCACGAGATGGAGCGCTTCTTCGGCTGATCTGGCCATAGCGACGTGCCGATAACCTACATCGTTTAATTGTTCTAGTAATTCTTCCTGAAAAAAATATTCATCTTCTACCATAAGTAGATGAAGGTCTCTTCGTTTTGGCAAAATCGGTACTCTACTTTTGGGGTTTTTAGGCATAAGTGTTGGTTGGTTTATAATGGGGGGGCGCTTTATCTAGAAGCAAGGATATTCTGACTATTGTGCCCTGATTATTTTCTAGCTGTATACTTGCGTTCAATTGTTTAGCCAGGCCATTCATTAAGCTTATTCCCATATTTTTCTGGGAAGTGGAGGTATGATTTTCGAGGAGTAGTCCTTTTCCGTTATCGTTTATCTCAACTACCAGGCGGTTTGCGTTTTTGAGAACCTTGATCAAAATACATCCCTTCTTTTCTCGGGGGAAAGCGTGCTTGATGGCATTAGTGAGTGCCTCATTAATGATAAGCCCGAGGGGCACGGCCTGGTTTACCTCCAGGTGGATATCTTCTAATTGGGCATTCACTTGGATATTCGCTCCCCGATCTTTCAAAACGTTTCGGAAATAATCAAGCAAGTCGAGCAAAAAACCTTTCAGAGAAATACTAGAGGATAATTGAGGGGAAACGTAAAGCTGGCGGTGTATGAGCGCAATCGCCTCCACTTGATGTTGGCTTTCCTGAAAGGCAAGTTTGGCCTCATCGTCTTGAATGGCACGCATTTGGGTTTTGAGCAAGCGCTCAATGGTAAATAAATTATTTTTAGTGCGATGGTGCATTTCTCGCATGAGCCATTCTTTCTCTTCCAAAGCTTGTTGAATCTGTTGATGTTGTTTTGCGATTTGCTCATGTTGTTCTTTCATAGCGCGATTAGCTCTTTTGGCGAGGCGGCTACGATTGTACCAAAGCCCAGCCGAGAGTAGAGAGAATAGTAAGGCAATAACACCTCCGGTAATCCAGGCCCGTTGTCGGTCATTTCGCACTAATTGCAGTTCGTTTGTTCGGCGAAGGTGATCGATTTCCTGCTGCTTCCTGATGGTTTGAAATTGAGCTTCCAGGCGAGCGATTTGCCTTCCTTTCTCCTCGTTTGTGTAATCAATATGGAGTTGATGGTATCTTTGATGATAATGAAAAGCGGAATCGTAGCGCCGTTGTTCGCCATAGAATTCAGCAAGCAATAGAGCAATGGCTCTTTCCAAAGAATGGGCTTCTAAATGGGGCATCATTCTTCGCACGGTATTTATATAAAAAAGCGTGCTATCCGGGTTACCTAGCTTCCAGTGCGCTTCGGCTAAACTTACCAAATAATGGGCTTGTCTTCTTGGGTCGTGTTTTATCCGCGGATGTTTTTTGAGGCTTTCCTGAATAGCGATTGCCTTATGAAAATAAGGAATACTTTCTCCGAACTTTCCCTCTTGGGCTTTCAAGATCCCAATATTATTGTAAAGGCTCGCTTGTTCATCAGGTTGGTCGGCCTCCTCTATCAAGGGCAGTGCTTTCTGGTAATAATACCATACCGAGTCGTATTGCTGCTGATCACTATATACGATTCCGGTATTCACTAATACGCGATATTGAATCTTGAACCGCTTTTTTTCGGGGATTGCTTGGCTCATTTCGTATGCTTCCCGAAAATAAACCAAAGCTTTGTCGTACATTTCTTGAGCCAAGAAAATATTTCCTAATACCAGATGGGTACTAGCCACCCAATACTGATTTTTATCTTGTAAGAATGTTTGTTTAGCCTTCCAGGCGTATTTAGCCGAAGAATCGTAAATTTCAGCGTGCACATACGCGATGGATATCGTAAAATAAGTGCGTCCGATCAGGTATAAGTCGCCTTGTTTTTTAGCAAAATAGAGGGATTTTTTTGCTTGATGAAGAGCCGAATCTAAATGAAGAGGCGCAAAATGATTACTTAAGTTACGGTGCAAAACGGCCTTTGCCGAATCGCTATTGGCATCTTTTAGCTCTTTGCGGAGCTTCACAATCTGAGAGGAGTTCTGGCTGTGAACAAAGGAGACTTGAAAGAGCAAGAGAAAGATCAACAAAATAAAGCGATATGATTTTTGATTGACCGGCATGAGTAAGCATTTTTTAGGTGAGTGAATAGACATAAGCCGTCTTGCCTACAATCCTAAGCAAATAAAATGCAGGCAAAATAAGCGGGTTTTTATAAATCTCGTTCATGTACTTAAACCTTTCTCAAAGGTTGGGTTGGGAGAGGACTTCCCATACTGAAATGTAGAAATCAGGCTCTTATCATCAAGCTCAGGACATACTTCCTGATGACTCGAACCATGCAATCTTTTGATCAGTCATCTCATTTGCTATGATAAAAACTGAAATTGAAAAATATTTTAGCTTAGAAACCTTATATTTCAGGACTTGCAAAATAAGAATTCCTGATATATAATGAAAATATGCCCGACTTTTATTTTTTCTACTAAGGGATACGCATCGGCAAAAAATCTGGTTATCAGCTAGATTACATTATAAAAATTATTTTCTCTCCAAAGGAGCACCTCTTTTGATTAGGTAGTAGCGATAAATTTGATAACCTATTTTTTGTATTATGATGTCATCTCCTACTTCCGATCATTACTATTTTTTCTCCGAAGATGAGTGCGAGCAAGCAGTTGAAATCTGCTCCACGGGCTATTCCTTTAAAAGGCTACCGAGTGACTACCAGAGATATTACTTTTTCATTTTCTTAAAAGAAACAACAGGAGAGGTAGAGCGGATTATTCGGACTCCGAAACGTTTGTTCAGGGATAAAGTAAAAAATACTTTTCTTTCGGAGAAACATTCCGTATTGTTCACCGAACAAAAAATTAGCTTGCTGCATTCTGCTTTTCTTCCCCTTGACAAGTTTGAGGCCTACTCTCATCTCAATGATTCCTTAGGTCGTTCTCTTATAAGTCAACTCCGGGTACTCCTTTCCAATCAAAGAGTAGTGGAGGAAACTATCTCTTACTTCCACTCACTGATGGGTACCCTACTCGAGCATTTACTGTTTCTTGAAGAACTCCATCAAGAGAACAGGTGGGGGATACCGTGTAAAATCACCCCTCGGCAGTTGGATAAAATAAAGAACTATGTACAAACTCATTTAGACGAAAAAATCAACATACCGATACTCTACCGGCTGTGTGGATTGAGCGAAGGATATTTTTACGTGGCTTTCAAACAGGCCACCGGTCTTACTCCCCATCAGTACATTACCTCGGTTAGGATGAAAGAGGCTAAACGCTTGTTGCTACAAAGCAAGCAGTCTATTATCCAGACTGGGATGGCGGTTGGCTATGAAAACCCTGCCCATTTTTGCCAAGTTTTTAAAAAAGAAGCGGGAGTTTCTCCTCGAAAATTTCGTAAAAAATACCGCAACACCTCTTCTTCCTGAGAAAAAATGAAATCCGATAGAATTTCTGAAGTTTTTCGGCAAGCCTTTCTTCATCTTTGATCCATAAGGTAAGGGCAGCACCCTTCCGCAACACTTTTTCACCATTTAATATCAAGTATATGAAAAACACACTTAGAATTGTAACTATGGCCGGGTTGTGCCTAATTAGCCTCGCAGGCCAATGTCAGAATGACCTCAATAGTGCCAGTATACCTCACGGGGTTTCTCCGGGAACTAATAACCAGACTATTTCCGAAAAATATCCCACCGCCGAAACCGCTAAAACCCAATTCGTTGAAGCTAATAACACGCAATATGCGTACCGCCGGATTGGAAAAAAGAGCGACGTACCTTTACTCATGCTCCAACGCTTCCGGGGCACGATGGATGATTGGGATCCGGCCTTCATTAACGCGCTTGGAAAAGAACGAACCGTCTTAGTATTTAATAACGCTGGGGTGGCAAGCTCCGATGGCGAGGTACCGACTACGATCAGGGGAATGGCTGAGCACGCGGCTGAATTTACCCGGGCTCTGGGCTACAAGCAGGTAGATGTAGCCGGTTGGTCAATGGGGGGCTTTGTGGCCCAGGTAATGACCATTGAACACCCCGAACTGGTTCGTAAATTGGTTTTAGTCGGAACCGGCCCAGGAGGCGGTCCCGACACACCCGCCCCTACCGAAGGAGTATTTGACACGGCTACCCACGCTTCTTACTCTGATGAAGACCATCAGTACCTGTTTTTTAGCCAATCAAACGAAGGGCGAGAGGCAGTTCGAGCTTCCCTACATCGTATAAAAGCCAGTCGGGATGGAAAGCTCGAGAAGCCTACTACTTCGGAGGTCATGCAGCGGCAGGCTCAGGCCATTGATGCATTTTGGAAGGGTGAAGGCAATTATTACGAAAAATTAAAGGCTGTAAAACAGGAGACTCTTATTTTAAATGGAGATCGTGATAAGTTTTTTAATGTAGCCGGTCAGTGGGTGCTTTACCGCGAGATCCCGGAGGCTCGGTTAGCCATTTATCCCATGGCGGGTCATGGGGCTCATCATCAGTTTCCCGACCAGGCCGGTGCGCTTATAAACCAGTTTTTAGACCAATAGATCATGATTCCATCACAAAAAAGGATAATTTATGCTTGAGCAAACCAAAGCACTCGTTTTTGATGCCTACGGTACCTTATTGAATCTAGTTTCTATTGAAAAAATACTCCAACCGTACTTCGGGGAGAAAGCTCCCGAAATCGGAAGCTTATGGCGGGCTAAACAACTGGAATACACTTGGCTGAGGCAGATTATGGGTAGGTATTGCCCTTTTTCAGAAATTACCCAAGATGCGCTGCGCTATAGTTTAGAAAAGATGGGTATAAAGGATCGGAACACACTTTCAGCTACCTTAATTGGGGCTTATCAACGAGTAGAAGCCTTCGCCGAAGTAGAAGAAACCTTGAAACAACTGGGAGAGAAGTACTTGCTGGCAACGCTCTCCAACGCAGATCTCGATATGCTACTCCCCGCTTTGGCACACAACCACATCGACAGGTACTTTGATTATATTCTCAGCGCGGACTCTATCAAGCAGTTTAAACCCAGAGCGGAGGTTTATCAAATAGCCTTAGATGCGCTTGGCCAACCCAGAGAAGTCATCACGTTTGTATCATCCAATGCTTGGGATATTGCCGGGGCTCACCATTTTGGCTTTCGTACTTGTTGGGTTAATCGCTCGGGTGCCCCTTTGGATGACCTCGATGCGGAGGCCAATTCAATCATTGGCCATCTTGATGCCTTAGCCCCTAATAAACCTTTTATTGCAACTTAAACCTTTAAATACAAACTTAATATGAACCAAGTAAGCACCCAAGAAATCACCTTTTGGCCTATGTATAAGCAAGCTCAGGCTATCAAAACCGGAGAGATTAGCAGTGAAGAGCTGGTAAATCTCTACCTAAAACGAATTGACAAACAGGAGGATTTAAATGCCGTTGTCGCCGTAGATCGTGAGGCCGCTCTCCAACAAGCCAGGAAGGCTGATGCCCTCCAACGCAAAGGGGCAACCTTGGGCTCACTACACGGAATTCCTCTTACGGTCAAAGATGCTTGGGAAACCCAAGGTTTAAGAACTACGGCGGGTATCCCGAAACTAAGTGAATATATTCCGAAAAAAGATGCCCCCGTAATAGCGAACTTGCGGAAGGCCGGTGCGGTTATCTTAGGTAAAACGAACATGCCTACCGGAAACCTTGATCTTCAGGCCGCTAATCCGGTCTATGGGATTACTCGTAACCCTTGGGATCGCAGCAAAACCTCGGGCGGTTCAGCCGGAGGAGCTGCCGTGGCCGTATCTGCCGGATTGAGTAGTATTGATTTTGCGAGTGAAATTGCCGGGTCTATCAGAATACCCGCCCACTATTGTGGAGTATACGGGCACAAATCTTCCTTTGGTATTACTTATCTACGAGGACATATTCCCTACGGGCCCGGGGAAGGCTATCATTATAAACTAGATTTGGCTTTGGGAGGGCCGATATCTCGGGATGCCGAGGATTTAAAGATTGCTTTGTTGGCGGCCGCCGCACCTCAACCAGAAGACCAAGCAGCCTGGCATTTATCCCTTCCAGAAGCAAGAGCGAAAACCCTCAAAAGCTTTCGGGTAGCCGCCTGGTTAGATGATGCTTTCTGCCCTACGGGTAAAGATAGCAAAAAACTGCTGGAAGAAACGATCACTGCCTTGGAAGAAGCCGGACTTGATGTGGAGAAAAACCCTCCGATTCCGGTTTCGTTACAGGAGATGAATCAGGTATTTGATAAGCTCTTATACAGTGCTTTTGCTAATTACTGGAGTGATGAGGAGTATCAAAATATGCGCGAAGCCGCTACTCAGGCACAGAATCAGGCCTTTAATTACGTATCTAAATGCACCACGATCAATCATCGGGAGTGGTTAGAAGCTTCCATTAAACGATATGAATTTCATGCCCGGTGGGCTACGTTTTTTAATAAATATGATATTCTTCTGATGCCAGTTACGCCCTCATCAGCGCTTGCTGTACACGGCCCTGAGGAAAATTGGTTTGGCCCAAGCTTTACTCTCGATGGCCAGGAACGAGAATACTTGGATCAAATCAAATGGACGGGGCCTATTAATCTAATTAATATGCCTTCTACTACTATGCCAATTGGTTTGGATTCTAACAATATGCCCATTGGAATGCAAATCGTAGGGCCTTATCTTCATGATTTGACTACTATTGAGTTTGCCAGATTAACTAGTGAGATAACTGGAGGGTATATACAACCACCCCAACTATGAGACAGGATGCTTACTTAGTTTTCACTGCCCTACTCGGCGATGAAATTCGGATTAAAAAAGCCAAATAAAATAAGAATCAAAAAATTAGAGCAGTGGTCAATGTTATTATTCACCTACACGTCCATCCAACAGAGATAGAAGCCTTCAAAGACCTCACTACTCGGAATATAGATGAGCGTAGAACGGCCCGGGGGAATCTTCGGGCCGAACTATTCCAACAAGTAGATACCCCTGAGCACTTCGTACTTATCGAGAGCTTTGATAAGCAAGAAAACATTGATACTTATTATCAATCAAGCACTTATGTGGCTTGGCACCACAAGGTATTACCTATGATTGAAAAATGGGAAGGAAGTGACTTCTGGTGGCTGGTTTGAGCTTGACAAAAGTAACGACCGTGGAGTGGTATAAATTAAGTCAATCGTCCATAAATTTACCAACTAACCCGCTGTTGCTTACACACAAGGTTGTGACACGTTCTTATTTCGGTAGCTCTTCTTTCAGCAATTCCATATTTATGAATACTCCTGCCTTATTTCCCTCTGATGTAGCATGAGCAACCGACCTATATGGTGTTGTGTTGTCGCCTGCACAGAAAATCCCATCTACGTTTGTTTTTTGGAAAAAATCAACTTCAATGTGTCCTGTTTCGGTTGTTTGACACCCTAATTGGATGGGTATTTTACAATTTTTGTTCAAAGTCGGAGCGTGCATAAATTGCTTTCAAGCCATAGGTTGACTTATCGTTGAAAACGAATTGTTTCAGATAAGCGTTTTCGTGTTGTAATATTGCAAACCGACCGAAGGGAGCTCTGCGAAGATAATCCCGAACGGCAACCCATTTTTAGCTTTACTTTTTTCAGAGCCGAACATCCCAAGCAGCAGAGGTTTACAACGGTCAGCCCCACTATTGCGAATACGATATTAGTGGTGGCCCTTACTTTCTGTCGGTAAGGCAATTTCAAAAAGACAACAGTTCGGTTCGTTTTGATAGTGAGTGGGTAAGGCTGCCGTGTCTGTCAATTTAAACATTCCTAAAAAAGTAAACCCTGCCGATGTGTAATGCTCAATCAGTTTCGTGTTGTTGCCTAAAGTATCCAAACGTACAAACTGTTTCCCCATATGTTTTGCATATTGCTTTGACCAGTCCACAATTTTATCAATGTACCTATTTCCTCGAAAGTTAGGGTTATTGCATATTCTGTGAATATAAATTGAATTTTCCTGGTCTTTTTCACCCCAAATTTCTTTGTCTTCAAAAGTAATCGCCCAATTGCAAGCAATGATATCATCAATAGTAATTTTCCATTGTCGTTCTTGATTTATCTCATCCTCAATAAACGGTCTATCAAATGAGGGCCAAACTACCATTTTTCTTTGTTTTTGAAGAACCCTGGCCGCTTCATACAGCTTTAAAATCTCATCGGTGTCTGTGAGTAAACAATTTTTGATTTCCATATTTATATTTTTTGTTTTGTGAGATATAAATATGAAAACTGTTTGAAAGGGAGAAAACCCGTTTCTTGCTAATCTTTGAACTCCCCGACTTTCCCATTTCTACAAACTCTTTGGCGTAACTCAATTGCTGACTTTGCCACCGCTTTTTGTCGCTCCCGCGCCCATGTTCATGGCAAATGAACCTAAGAAAAGGCACGCGTTGCAAACGCGCGCCAGCTTGGGCTTTTTTGTGCCAAAAGCTACGGGCTAATCTAAGGCAGGTGAGATGTGAAGTAAGATACTAGCGAGGTAAGAACTAGTTCTTCGTGCTTTTTCTCTTCCTTGGTCTGGCTACTGAGGGTTGCGAGAGAGGGTTTTCTGATAATAATCAGTGCTATATTGGTAGGCTATTTCGGAGCGACAGCCGCCAAAGGCCAGAAGCAATCAAGCGGAAAAAGCTCTTGATAGACAAAACCCTAAGCAGTGCCCGTGATGTCCGAAACTGGAGTTTCGGAGCTACACTAAGGAGTCCTGAATAAACGAAAACCACTAATATCATTTGGATAGTTGTGGAGAACACTGAAACGATACGTAACGCCACATTTGCTAATGAAATCAAGCCGGGAACCACCTCGCAACACCCGGAGCGGATTAATTTCGTAACCTTGGTTTATGGGGTTTCGCTGCGTGGAGGCCAGAGTTTGGTAGAAAGTGTCAACATAGGCATCTTGGCACCACTCCCACACGTTCCCACTCATATCGTAGAGTCCCAGCTCATTGGCTTGCTTCTGCCCCACGGAGCGAGTTGTTTTACGTGAGTTTGTATTGTACCAAGCCACTTTGTCCAAGTTATTACTTCCTGCATATTTGTAACTCTTACTTTTTTGCCCACCCCGGGCGGCGTATTCCCACTGAGCCTCGGTCGGGAGGCAGTAGCTTTGCCCAGTTTGGGCATTGAGTTTTTGTATGAATTTCTGAACATCATCCCAAGACACACACTCTACGGGGTGATTATTGCCACTTTTAAAGTGGCTAGGGTTGCTACCCATCACCGCTTGCCACTGCCGCTGAGTTACTTGGTACTTGCTGATATAGAAGTCGTCCAGAGTTACTTCGTGGACAGGCTTCTCGTTATCACGCCCATCATTGCTGTCCATCATGAAGGTACCACCTCGCACAAAGACCATGTTGGCCTCGATCTCGTCTAGGATGGGGTTAGAGGAGGGTTTGGTGATGATTTGGGGTGTAGGGGTAGGTTTTTGAGGTTTGGGGCTTGTCTCTAAGTCAGGTTGTTCTTTTTTGTAGAATACAAACTCGCCTCCTTTATCTCCTACCCCATAAAGGGCGCGTCCCTGTGGAGTCTGAGGGTAGTTATTAACAGTGGCTTTGACCACATAGCGTACCAACTCCGAGACGGGGAATTTGGCTTCTCTCTCTCTGACCAAAAACTCTAAAATCGCACTGGCAAAAGGGCTGTTAGCTCCGGGATTACCATCACTGACGACTTGCTCGTGTCTGCCAGAGCAAACTCCCCAACGAGAAGGATAAATTTCCACTCTATCCGCCACTTCGCTAATATTTTTATGCTCGGGAGCAAACATAGCTCTGGCAAAACAAGCATCCGAGATCAAAAGAACGTGGTGAGCCTCCAGGTCGGAGATATGATCGCGCACGGTGGTATTGGATAAATAACTAGACGTCTTATTGGGGCGAGCATCCACAGGAATCCAATATCCCTTGGTTTTTTTCTGATTAAGGTTTCCGTGCCCAGAGAAGTAAATCAGCACATTATCTTCGGGCCGTGAATCCTGTACTAGCTGCTCCAAAACATCGATAATCCCTTCTCGGGTGGCGGCTTGGTTGGTGAGTACGCGGGTATATTGCTCTTCAAATTGGTACTGACCCAGTAGAATTCTCTTAAAATCCATAATATCCTTCACGGCATTGCGCAAAGGTGGGAAATGTGGATATTTATTAATGCCAATCAGCAGAAGGTGGTTTTTACCGCGCTTGAGTGAGGTGGTGGAGCCTTTTTTTTCTCGTGATCCAAGTGATCGTTCTTCCATAGTACCCGTGTTGATAAAATTTGCTTGAATTTATAAAGTTTTTGTGGAAGAAGAAATTAAAACTTTCTTAACGGGCTAGTGGGGGATGCTGTGCTGAGTTCAAAAAGGCTTTTGCTGATCTAGAAATCTGAGCAGTCTACTTGACCTTTGTTTGTTGCTCCCAGAGGGTTTTTGAGATTACTTTGGCCTTGAAGGCTGCCAAGTGTCTTTTGTACTTTGCTCTGGTTTGAAAGGAGGGGCTTTGAGGGCTGGTTATAGATTCCCAGCTCAGGTTCGGAAAGCAGCCATCGGATGGACTTGTTGCTCAGACTTTTGCCTATGTATTTTAGCAAAGCCTAGGTAATACCCCGCGAATTTTGAATAGAGGTTATAAATTTATTCAAGCCGGAAGGAGATGTGGCATCAAGTATTCTGAATAAATTCCCTTTGTCTTTCCTGTCTTGCTCGTTTTTGGCAAGTGTCCATAGTCTGCTGGATGTATTTTCTGATGGGTAGTAACTCGATCCCGAGGTGAGACTTGGATATGATTTCTAAAATGTTTCTCCAGTTAGCTGCTTCTATATCTCCAAATGTGGTAGAGTGGTTTTTGATAACTACTCCGCTCTTTGTCCAGGTGATAGACTCGAATGCCTCTTTATCTTGGTTTAATGAGAGGTAGGTTAGTAGAACTTGTTCAAAAAGATTTTTTCGGGTGGTGTGGGTGATGTTGATAATCATGTCCACCTTAGGTTTATCTTGGAAGTTATTTTTTAGATATTCCAACAGGAAGTCATCTGCTTTCCCTTGGCTTTCCTGATTCAATCTCTTGAAAAAATATTCTGAAATGCCAAAATATAACGTGTTGGATGCTATGAAGTCGAGTGTTTTTTGAATTTGAGATTCAATGCCAGAGATTTGCCAAATTTTACCTAGACTCAAGCCGGTATCATTGAAGCGACTGTCCTTTGGGGAGTAAAAAATGGAAACAAACTCGAGCAAAAAGTCTGGATGGAGCCGTAGAATTTCAAATAGCCCTTCGTGTTGGAAGTCGAAATGGGACTGGTGCTGGTAATGCCACAAGTAAGACCTCTTAATCAGGCTGAGGTCTTGGCCGAGCTGCTCAAAATGATCGGAAAAAGTGTTGCTGCTAATCCAGATTTTTATGCTTTGCTCTTCATTTCTTTCGGTAATTATTCTAAGCAACTCTTCAAATAAATTAGGTCTGAGGGAGAGGTATTTTGTAAGAGAGCGAAACTGTATTTTTATGACCTCATTGCCCTTTGCTTGCTTTAGCTCAAGGAGAAGTATGTCTAGATTAGGAATTCCGTTATTACCAGAAGCATTGATCAAGTTTGGATCAAGTTGATAAAAAAATGTAAATAGCCATTCTAACCTTTTTTGAAATTGATGCTTGACAATCAAGCTCCAGAGCCTAGCTGCCTTGCTTGTATCGCCGAGATGATTTTGGAAGCTCCCGCTTGGTACATAGCTGGAAGGATTGCCATTCTTAGTGATTAACTCAATCAGCTCAGATCCGATTCCGAAATCTCGAAGCAAATTTTCATCTACTATAATGTCTAAAACCTGATTATACCACCAAGCATCTCCTAGCTGGCCATGCAAGCTGTCGTAGATGGTATAGAATTCTAGGACTTCCTGATGTGATGTAAAAGTAAAATTGGCGCGTATGTCTGCTCTCTTTTTTCTGTCATATTCATCAATGCTGTATTCGCGACGATTCCAAATTTCATCCCAGTTAACTTTCAAGTAGATTTCGTAAGTAGGGTTCGTGAATTTTTGGGCTAATTCCGATAAAGCAACGGGGGCTACCTGGTTTCCGCAAGACCAGGCAATGTGCTTTTGAACATAGAGGCAGTGCTCAAAATGGCTTGGTGATAGATGCTTGTTGATGATCTCGATGAGAAAAGGAGTGTCAAAAGTCAATATCTCAGGGACGACATCCGGACGAATCTGAGAGAAGCCCTTTAAGGTACCAAGGGATTTATCAAAGTATGACTGGAAATGAGTATCTAAGACCTTCCATAATTTCTCTCGAAATTGCTGGCTGTACTCATTCAGAATAAGGGTGTAAGGATATATAACAATCCTACCCTTTCTGCCTTCAAATGATTCGAACTGGTGATGCAGAAAAGTCTTGGAGAGTTCGTAGAATAATGTGGTACTGAGCTCGTCATTTTTAGATAAGCCATCTATCAATAAATCAAAAAGTATATGCTGCCTGTAGAAGCCAGATAGCTCATCATTAGGATTAAAGGCAAATTGCTTATTCAATTGATCTATTAGGGTAGGAAATTTCTCTGGCACTCTTCTCACATAGACTAGGGATAGCTCGATGGCGTCTTTCAGATGTTGATGGTAGTATGTAAAAAAATTGCTTAGTAAGCCGATAATTTTGTCGTGATCGGCTGTAATATTGTTTAAATTATCTGGGATTTGGTATTGGGGGTTTGGAATATTGGGTAGCGACTCTATAAATTCATAAATAAAGGCGAGGGTTTCCTGAGGCAAGTAGTACCAGAAACTCTCTAAAAACTGAAAACTCAAGTCTGGATTACTCTCGATTGCTTGCCAGTACGTGGCTAGGCTTGGTCTTAGCTTGTCCATTACTTTATTAGGGCCGAAAGAGTTGTTTGCAGAAACGACAGAATCTTTAAATCTTCTTTGATTGTTGACAAAGTATTTCTGAAGAAGCGTATCAAAAGATAGTAAATCGTCCTTGATGAAAGCTCGATAGAAAAAATAAGTTGCTAAGTTCTGCTCGGGTATTTTAGCATATCCATACTGTACCTCGAGTAGCTCTAAGGTTTCTAACTTATCAATCATGTCGGAAAATTGATAGTAATCTATCCCAAAATCTTGGAGTATCGGCAGAGCTGACTCACGATCCTGATAGGGAAAAGTATGGAAAAAGGCTGTTAGACCTAGGGCTTTGATAGCAAGAAGATCAGCGAGTTCCTTCTGATCCCGGACAAAGGTTTGGAAGTAGCTCTCGAATAAATCCGAAACATCGCGTAATGCGAAGATATTCTGTGTCTCCTTGGCCAATAAGGCAGACATAATGGCTAAGCGAGGGTTTCCTTCAGCAATTCGGGTAATCTCTTGTTGGTAATGATGATTAAGGATTTCAAAAGGTTGGCTCTCTATAATATCTTTGATTTGATCATCAGAAAGCTTTGACAGATGGATAGACGAGAAGGTAAAACCCGGGTGGCGTTCTTTAATGTGTGAAAAAGCATAGTCCCGAACCGTGATTAGAATTTTGAGACTCCCTCTGCGGTCTGACTGGTAAAACCCTATAATTTGTATGAAGGTGTCCATTCGGTTAGCATCATCAACCAGAAGAAGATGATCCTTATCTAGGTCAAGATGCTGATACAAGTCTTCCAAAAGTGATGCCCCTTTGTAGGATATACTATGTGCCTCATAACTAGGGTTGGTGGTGACAAAGTCTCGGATTACCTCGATTGCTAATTTGGTCTTACCCACTCCGGCAGGCCCAGTGAGGATGACAAGGTCAGAATGCTGAATAGCCTGATGAAGTTCCTGTTTTTCGGTTTGGCGATGAAAAAGTGGATTGCTTAAAGTGGTGGCGATACTTCCTGACTTGCGATTATACTGCCGAACAAAGGTGTCTAAGGATACAACTTGACCAGTATCAAGGGCAAGGCCTAAGTACTCGTGCACGAGGTCACGATGGTGCATGGATAGCTCTAGTGCGAGTAAATCAAGCGTGTACACCTCCAAAGCGATCCTTACTTTCCTTAGTGGGTCTTGTAACTGCTTGATCTCGCTTGTTCCGAGCTTAAAATTAATACAAATGATAATCTCAGAAATTTCAGACACAGGAATACCTGTCTTGGATTCATCCAGACATTTTTGTATATCCTGAGTGAGCTTTTTCACTCCGGCTGAGATATTAGTGGAGTGCTCCACGAATAAATATTTACCATTTGGTAAGAGAAAAAAAGAATCAGGGGTGCCTCTGGTGGTTTTTTGCTTGCCAGCTTGACTCCCAGAACGCGAGAAGACTTTGTAATTTTCGTGTTTACGAACTAGGAATTTATCGCAGAGTTCTTGAAAAACGCTGTCGTTGATAGCGATGAGCTGGCTCTCGATCTGTTGTAGTCTGGTCATGGTTTATTATTATTATGGGTAGGAATGGCTGTCTGGTAGTTAGAAAAGTTAGCGGTTGAATCCGAATGTATAGTCTAAATTAGCAGAAAAATTAATAAAATCAAATAGTAGGAACTAGCATCTCAATCAAGGAAGACTTCAAGAATGCCCCGCAGGCTTTTACGCGGCTCTATGCCTTTCTGAGTCAGATGATGCCTTTCTGGAAAAGCTGATTGGCCGGATGGAGCAAAACCAAGACATCTTCTCCAAGATCATGGATGACCAAGACTTCGGACTATTGGTAAAAGAATACCTGCTCAGGAAAGTGTACGGGAGGCTGAGGGAGTGAGAGGGGTTTACTCGGTTATAAAGGAATGATAATGTTTACTTGAACTCCATTTTCTGGACTTGTGAGATACGAGAGTTGACCATTGAGAATATGAACCCTACTCCTAATGCCAGAAAGCCCCATTCCTTCCTTGATTTTTGAAAAATCAAAGCCTTATGGTTGTGTTTGAGGGATTGAGAAAGCAAAATAGAAAAAAGCAATGGAATGTGCAAAAAGGGAAATGGAATAGTAGCCGAGAAGTTTTCTAAAAATCCTAAAAAAGATAATTGGAGGCTCTAACGGGGGTGTTAGATGTAGCCTCCAATATCCTTCAACCAGCTATGGACAGGCAATCTATAGATTTGTGTCGAGAGCTGCAAGTGTTTGGGAAAGAAAATTTTTGGGGTTTGGTAAGGGAGAAGCTCGGGTGTAGGGATTAAAGCTGGCAATATCTATGTATCTAAAAGATAGTGGGTAGAACTTAGTGAGAATGAAATCGTATGTTGGATTGAAAGAAGGATTTCTATTCTAATATTGTTTCACCTGATTAGGAATCCTGCAAACATGTAATGATTTACTATAATTTTTGTGGAAGAAACTAAGAGTATGAGACCCATCTATCTGATCAACTTTGCACAAAATCGTGAGGATGCATCTGGTCTTACAGATACGATCAGAAGCAAAAAAGAGTTTACCACGAGTGTGCCCACCCGCAAACGGAAAGATTTTCCGTGGAGTACAGAAATTGCATTAATTTCCTTTGATAAAGTGATTGGGTATCTGGGTTTGGTAACTAACAAAGGTGGCATCACAACGGATCACTTCAGGCTGAAGTTTACCGATATCGTCGATTTAAAAGAGATTGCCTGGCTAGAAAATTTAGCCGAGGAACTCAGCTTCTTGACAGAGTTCGAAGTGGATAAAAATAATATTTCTGGGTTTGTGGTGGAGTCTGAAAATACTCAAAGTCTCATCAATCATTTAAATCAGTTTTCAGAGAAGATTGATATTCAAGCGGAGTTCGTGAAGCTAAAAAAATTACTGGAAAATAGCTTGGTTGAAGGCCAAGATCCGCAGTATATCATTCCTCAACAGCAAGACACGATGTACATTGCCTTGAGGGTCGCTGGGTTTGATAATCGGTCCTTGGAAGCGATAGAGATGAAAACTTGGAAGAAGAAAGATTATCCTCAGGAGAATCTACCTCGCCTTGCTAGAAAACTGAGGAATGTAGAGCTAACTGAAGACCAGATGATCAGCCACGATGCTTTTGCCTTTGGAGATTTTAAGCGTGTACGACGAGATACAGTAGGGATGACTATTTTTGAAAGCAAAGACAAAATACTCACGGTGATAAACTCTAACCGAACCCCAATAGAACATACACTGGGGGTGGATATGGTATATTAAAGTACCTTCAGTTCTTTAGACCAAAATTGGCGGTTTGTTAATTGAAATTAAGCACTCATATTATATTGAATAATCGGTTTGACTCTTCCGGTTCCCTGACATTTACGATGATGATAGCGATCCAGCCACTGGGCAATGCCTCTATACAATTCTATGTCATCACGAGCAGGGACTAGCCTGAGCGGTTTTCCCAGAGATAATGATTAAAGGCCGAATCCGGCACAAAGCCAGCCCGGGGGTAGAGCGCATTCCCTGCTTGATTGTCCTTGCCCGTTTTGAGGATGAGACCCTGAGCCTGAGTCGCCCGGCAGAGCTTCTTGGCCTCCTCTATGAGCTTTCGCCCGATTCCCTGATTACGATAAGCTTCTGCTACGTAAAGATCATTGAGGAGCCAGAGCCTCTTCATTTGGGTAGAGCTAAATAAGGGATAGAGCTGTGCAAAACCAAGAAGGGTCTGGTCATCCTGTACGGCTCCCAATATTTCCGATTCTTGCCGGGTGATCCTTTCGCGCAGAAAGCTACGACCTGCCTCTGGGTCAGAATCTTTTTTATAAAAAACCCGATAAGCATCAAAGAGGAGCAATAAGCCCTCCAGGTCATTCAAGTGTACTTTTCTGATAGATACCATCCTGAGGTAAAATATGGAGAGGTGAAATGATCGCAAAATTGGATAAGAGGATGCAAATGAAGGCAGAACTTTACAGAAAAATTCTGCCTTATTTGCCAGAAGGCCGGGCCCTATGCCTGGCTGGTATCCAGACTACTGAGCGCAGCTTTGAGCTGTATCGAGTCGATGAAGGTATCTTTACGGATTACCAGCCCCCGCTCATCCACATCTACCACGTCCAGGGCATCAAACTGGATTGGGTGCTTGCCTCCCTGCTTTCCGGGGAGCGAAGCGGTCACAGACCAATCCAGTACCCAACCCGAGGGGGTAAATAAAGTGCGATGAATCTTGAAGCCAAGCTGTGGCCAGGTGCGGAAAAACTCAGCAAAAGCCGCTGAGATGGCCTCCCGCCCCCGCACTGGCTCTCGTCCGGCTCTTAGCCAGAAAGTGCCCTGCTCGGCGTGGAGGTTTACAATTTGCTCAGGCTGCTTATTGGAAAAAGTCTCCACGTATTGCTGATAAACTTCCTGAATCTGTTGGGTATCCAGACCCGGCCTGGAGGTGTGAGAAGTGTTCATATTTGAATAGTAATTAGGATTTGATTATTGAAGCATATAGATGCGATAATGGACACGGGACAGGGAAATCTCGTTGATAGCCAGTGCTACCACTGCGTTCAACCAGACATATGGTTCGGCTCCCGTCTCAAAGAGAGGAGCACTGCGGGCAAAGACCTGATCCTGAGTCAGGAGCTTTCCCTCGTAAAACTGCTTACTGGCCTCCGGGGTGAGTCTGACCCGGCCTGTGTTTGTCATATGGATGTGTGCGCCGTCTTCGGTGCGGATGGTAACACGCACATCCAGCCGGGCCACCAGGTCAGAGCCAATCAGCACCCAATCGCCCCCTCCGGGTAAAACCTCGCCCCGAAGCTGAGGCCCCTGTACTTTCCCACCCTGAACAATGAAGGTCATCCGGCGTCCGTGGGGCGTAGGAAAGATTTGTGCCTGCCCGAAATCAATGGCCAGATCGCATAAATGCGCTACCTCCAAATGATCCCTCAGAGGAATATCCAGTAGAGGAGGCCTAATATTCTTTGAAATACTCTCTTGCATGATTTTTTTGATTTAAAATGATCATTACCCGGTACCAGGGACTTATAATAAAACGAACGATCGTGCTATTTTGTGCAAGATAGGCATTCTGCCTGATTTTCCAAAAGTGATTGCCAAATTTTTTAAATAAAATAAAACGATCGTTCGCTTTTATTCAGAAGGCATATTTCGTAATTTAGAGATACAAAGAAATGCCATCAGGGGAGAAAGCAGTCTGGAGTTTGGGGTAATTAAAAACGAAACCGAATGAAAAAAGGAGAAAATACCAAAAACCTGATTGTTGACCAGGCACTGAGTGAGGCTTTGGTCAAAGGGCTGGAAGCCGTCTCGATCGGGAGCCTTGCTAAGCAGGTAGGGCTCTCGAAGAGCGGGCTGTTTGCTCACTTCCAATCCAAAGAGGTGCTACAATTGGCGGTAGTAGAAGAAGCCATCAGTCGCTTTGAGGAGATCGTGGTCAGACCCGGTTTGAAGAAAAGCCCCGGGCTATCCCGTTTGAAGCATTTATTTGAGCGCCATCTGAAGTGGGTCTCGGGTGAACTGCATCCGGGTGGATGCCCTTTCGTGGGTTTAATTCAAGAATATGATCGCCGGGAGGGAGCCATCCGCGACCTGTTGGCCGCTTCCGAGCAGAAATGGCGGTTGCTATTGAGGCAATGCATCAGCGAAGCGCAAGCAGCAGGAGAGATTCCTGCGGACGTGGAGCCGGATCAACTGGTTTTTGAGCTGGTGGGGGCAGTGCTGGCCTATCAGGTAGCTACCCACCTGCTGGGGGATCAGCAGGCATACCAACAATCCCTCAGCACCTTTGGCCGTATAACCGGGAAGGCTCCCTGACCCGGGAGCCCTGAGAGGTGTCTTTTATAGATACAAAGCCATTTGAATATTACAACGGGCATAGGGCGAAGGATAACCCGTTATTTTACAAAAGCCTAATTTTTCATAAAGGGCGATGGCTGGCCCGAGGATCGTATTGCTCTCGAGGTAGATGCTTTTTGCCCCCATTGCCCGGGCCTTCCCGATGCTTGCCTGCCCGAGTAGCCAACCGATTCCTTTTCCCTGCGCCTCAGGCGCTACGGCCATTTTAGCCAATTCAAAATCAAAATCAGGATGGTTCATCTTGATCAGTGCTGCGGTGCCTACTGGCTCCTTTTCATAGAGCGCAATCAGAATATGGCCTCCACGGTCTAAGATATATTCTTTGGGATGATCCAGCGAATGGTGGTCGGTTTCTTCCATCTCAAAGTATTTACGAATCCAGGCTTCATTGAGCTGCTTAAAGGCGGTGGCGTAGCTTGTCTGAAAGGCAACAATTTGTACGGCCTGGCTCTCCCGCTTCTTTTTCTGCTCCCGGATGCGTGAGATGAGCGATTGCTGGTGGAGCAGATATTCAAATTCGTCCAATGCCTTCCATAGATTATTTTGAGTCTGGTTCATCAAATGTTCTACGGCCTGGGTAACATCCTGATACTGTGGTTGGATGTCGTGGAGGATTTTTCTGCCTTTTTCGGTCAGGCGGATCAGATTTCTCCTCCGGTCGTTTGGGTCTTTTTTTTCTTCCACGATTCCGCTTTTGATCATTTCCTGTACGATTTTACTTACCGAAGGATGCGAGTGGTAAATCTCCCCGGCAATGTCGGTGATGGATTTTTCGGCGTTCGGTGATAATACATAGAACACAGGAAACCATTTCGATTTGAGTGCTATCCCGTAGAGACTGTACGTTTCCTGGGAGTCCTCCATCAGTCGCTCTCCCAGTAATCTGAGGCGACTGCTAATGGCCATAGGGCCAGTTTTGTTGAAAAAGTCTGTTTGCATAATCATTTACGTAACTAGTTACATAAATTTAAGAAATCTATTCCTGTCTTCCTATTTTTTGCAGAAAAAATTAGGCAGCAGGCTTAGAGAGTGGGTTGGCGCTCTGATCGTAAAGGGTGTTGATCTCGCCAGTTCCCTTTGGGGCAAGGCTTTGCCTGATCTGGCCGACCGTTTTGTCGGCCTCGATGGTGGTGGTGTGGTTGAGTATGGGTACAAAGAAAATGATGATTTGGTAAAAAAGGGAAATGGTGAGTGGCGTTTAGATAAGCACTGCCTCCCACTCTCTGACCAGTGCGTCTCTTTGGCTTTGGAGCTTCTGGGCTGACTGATCGTAGCGGGTCTTTTCTTCTTCTGTGGGCTCGCCCAGAAAAGAAAAGTGCTGATGATGGTGGCGCAGGACAACGCCGTGCTTGCAATGAATCTCGAGGTACAAGCTTAGGTCGCGAATGGCTCCGCCCTGGCGGTAGCTGCTCTCGCGCATCACGCCCGAGATGGCGACGATGTCTGTCAAATGCAGGTTATGACCGGTGAAGATTTGAGTAGTTTTCATGCTTTTGAGGATTTGGGTTTGAGTTTAAGTGTATTTCTGGATTTGGGAATGCGGTTTTTGGCCCGGTACTTCCGGCGGAGCTTTTGGATGCTCCTTAGGGAACGGGCGATGTCTGCCTCTAAGCTCCCACTGTGGATCAGGCCTTTGGTGATCTGATCGCTTAGGTAATTTTTGCCCAGGGGCAGGGGCTTTCGGTTTTGGTGGCTGTAAAGCACGGGTACGGTTTTGAGGACGTGGCCTTTGATGGTAGTCATAGTTATTTGGGTTATGGGTTGTGAGTTTGTGTAATCGTTCATGTTTCTTCTTGAAATTTTTGGCTTCTCCTAGCCTTCGGGTATTTGATCTATAAAGGTCTGGATGCGAAGGCGCAGGGCACGGCGTTTCTGGTCGGTGGTGTCGTCGGGGACGGCTGCCACGGATTGGGCCTGGCTGATGTGGATCAGTTCGTGGGCGGTGGTGAGCAAGTAGGTATTGGGCATTAGGCCTGCCAGCAGATCACGAACCTGGACGGTTCGTCCGTCTTTGAGGCTGACCAGCAATGGCTCAATGGGGCGGAGGCCTTCGGGGTTTCTTTGGTATATCATTGGTTGTGGGTTATGGGTTGCGAGTTGTGGGTTCTGGATTAGGAATTGGGTGATAAAAGCAACTTAAATGCTTCTTTATTTTTTGTGGCTTGATCCAAAAGAGGTTTGGGTTCTTCTTAGATTTTGTGTAGAACAGTCCTTAATTTTTGGCATTGCCCCAAAAGGGTTTGACTGTTCCTAAGGTTTGGCTTGAAACAGCCCTTACTTTTTTGGCATTGCCCCAAAAAAGTAACAAAAAAACGCTAGTCAAAATCATGCTCCCTACCTGCAAGGCCTACGCGCCCCTCGCGATTTTGACAGGCTTGCCCGCTTTTCGGATTTTTTTTCTGGATTTGGTTTTAGAAACTGCAATCTAGATTTGGATCGTCAGCTCAAAATCTTGGTGTTGATCTAAGGGCGCAAGGTAGCGCTCTTTGAAGCTCTGGTAGACTTCCAAGGCTTGGCGGACGGGGTATAGCTCCAAGCAAATGGCCAAGGCAAGCTGGGCGGGGCCACTGCCGGAGTAGCCCCAGCTAAATCCATCGGGTGAGTGGTTGTGGATTTGCTGGCTGAGCTTGGGGTCTAGCCACTGGCCGTCGAGGGAGACGCTCGTGTGGCCGCTCTCTAAGATTTGACCCCGGAGGTGGATAGTGCGGTCTGGGGTGGCTGGTGGCTCGGTGGGTGCTATGATTTGGATTTGGAGGTTGGCCTCTCCGCTGAGGATCTCGAGGCCGCCTTTGATAAAGCCCTGAGTGGCTTCTAAGAGTAGCTCGGTGGTGTTGCTTGCCAGAGCTTGGAGCAAGACCTTGGGTGCTGTTTTGAACTCGATGGAGGCGATGGTTTTGCCTGTTTGGTTTTGAATTTGGATGAATGGGTACATAGGTGTTGTGGGTTTATTTTTAAATATTTGAATTGGTGTTGGGTAAAGCAATTTAGTTTTTTGATGTTGATTCAAAAGAGGTTTGGATGCTTCTTAGATTTTGTGTAGAACAGCCATCTTACTTTTTTGGCATTGCCCCAAAAATTAACAAAAAAACGCTAGTCAAAATCATGCTCCCGCCCGCTAGGCCCGCGCACCCCCCGCGATTGGTTCGGGCTTGCCCGCTTTTCAGATTTCCTTTTTTCTAATTTGGATTTTCTGTGTCTGATTTCCTTACTGAGAAATCAGGATATTTTCTAGCGGGACTTTTTTCTAATCCAGAAACTTTCTGCTTGCTTAGTAATGACGCTTGGAGCAGGGAATTTTCTGAATCAGGAAAAATCCATCCCGACCCCTCCTCGAAAAATAAGGAGGGGAGTTTCTTTTCCAGATCAGGTTTTTAGCCTCAGTGATACGGCTCCCAAGTGGTGCGAGGGTAGCCCGGGTACTGGCCTTGGGCGATGGTACGACGATACTCATCTAGCAAGA
>CAZKBP010000018.1:0-109387 GCA_964551015.1 uncultured Cytophagaceae bacterium
CCCTAGGTCTGTGTTGGAAGACCCCAATTCTGTCTTTGCTACCCCCCAATTCTGTCTTTGCTACCCCCCAATTCTGTGTTCGAGGTAGGGGGGGGGTACTTCGGAGATAGGGGGAGGGTGCTAGCAAGGGGGGGATAAAGCGTTTTTAGCACTGAACTGCCTACGGCAAAAGATGGTTTAGTTATGGTCGGTTGGGGGGCAGACAGTGTATACACATTTTGTCACCCTGCTAAGGGTCTTGTTTGAGGAACCGCCAGCTTGGCTAAGCATAGGCACTTGGGACTGCCGACAAGAGCACGCGTTACAAACGCGCGCCAGCTTGGGGAAGTTCAGGAGAACTTCTGTCTGGATCGCACTTAGTTACGCTCCGCTAAACTAAGCACAACAGGGGGAGGATTGGTTTCAGAAGAGCTTATTTCTCGCGGCACGAAGTCCCCACTTCGCTAAGACTTCGCGCAACTTTCTGTTTATTAGTTAGTTAACGAAGACTACCGACAACAGGGGGCATAGCAACTACTCTTTTTTACCGCCCTCAAAGTGCCAGTGCTCAACAGACGCTGAGGTAAAGCGCTGGATAAATTTCGCTTCTCTCTGGTAATCATTTTTGGGTTTGAAATATCCTTCTGAGATGGCCCAATCGTATAAACCTATGTCTAATGGCAGTTTATTGAGAGAACCACTCAGTGAGTTTTGAGTTATCCAATTTTCTGCCTTAACATATTCTGTAAATATACCTGATGGCATCCTTGAGTTATCTCCAACAAAAACGAAAATATAAGTATAGTTCATTGATCTATTAAATGTTCTGTGTACCGTTGATATTTTTTAATTTTATTGCCTGCTTTTCTGATTTTAGATTTATTCGCATCTATAACCTGTTGTTGAGCTCTACTCAATTCTGCACTTCCTTTGATTGGCTTACCATTAGCACCTATTTTTGTATCAATACCTTTACCTTTGACATGCATATGAGCAGGAGAATGATCTCCTGATTTATAGTAGTGTTCTACGGTAACTCCGTTTTCATTCACAACAGTTTTATTTGGTAAAGTTGGCTCCGTCTATTTCCCAGACTTTGAAGTATTATTGCTAATCCCCATCCTCAGCGATCCCGGCCTCAACCCTCTCAAACTGGCCTGCGCCACTGCTCGATTGAGGTGAGTATTTACAGCAGCATCATTGGGAATAAAAAAACCATTTACTCCATCACCTAAGCTGATACTATACCGGAATTCTTACCGCTTTTCTTGCCCCCCCCTACCACAAGTGTTCGCTATCGCTCAACACTTGCGGTAGGGGGGGAAACTCTTGGAACAGACGGTATCACTTGAAATAATCAGAAGTACTTTCAGGAATATATCTTTCTCTTTCTTGGCGTAAGTCATCGACCTCACTTTTAAATATCTTCTTTGGCCCGTTAAATTTGTAAAAAAAGCAATCGTTATTACCTTCCCAAGATGCTGATTCTAAGTAGAAAACCATATGAGTATCATGAAAGCATAATCTCCGGGCAATTTCTTTTTTATTCTTATCGAATAGAACTTCGTATATTTTGAAATCACTTGTATCATATATATGGTGCAAACCAAAAAACAACTCTCTATTGGGAGAACGAAAAAGTTTGTCTTTGAAATACCATTCGTTATTCAAGTTTTCAGCAAGACATTTAGTATAAGCATCTTTAAAAGGTTTTCGGTTCCATCCATATTCATCACATAGACAGAGTAATGGATAAGTTATTTTTTTTAACATACTTTTTTTCATAGAATATTTACTTCTTTCTTCTCTCAAGAATTCATTCTCTTGCCAGAAATAGTAGTAATCAACAAAATTAGCGTCTATCTTTTTGCTTTTGTGTTTTGAGGCTTTATCTGTAAAAAAAATGTTTATATAATTGAAACTTGTTATTTCAACCTTTCCAAGGTTTCGTCGATAATGAGTCAAGACACAATGAGCAGATGGAGCTTTAATCCCTTCACTTTCTGGGTCTACATAAATGCGTATGTCCTTTAAAATCATATTGATAGTGAGTTAAATGTCAGGGCTGGGACGCAGTTGTCGAGGGGGACGTTCTCCTTGAATACCATTTCTTCTAAATTTTGAATTAGAATAGCTATTTACTTTTCCTTGTTCCCAATTCAATCCTTTTCGTCTATTCCTCATATTCTTTTTTATCACACGTCCCTCTACATTACTACTGTTTCCATATTTTTGACGAATCTTCTGTTGTACTCTTGGGGATGTTCCGTCTTTGTTTAATTTTTGTCCGCTTATTCCATATTCCTGAACCTCTCCTGTAGTTTTATCCTTAATTACATAACCGTGCTGAGGTTTGGCACTCTTCTTTGAGTTGCCATGTATTCCCATCCTCAGCGATCCCGGCCTCAACCCTCTCAAACTGGCCTGCGCCACTGCTCGATTGAGGTGAGTATTTACAGCAGCATCATTGGGAATAAAAAAACCATTTACTCCATCACCTAAGCTGACCAGATTACCTGCTTTATCCAAGCCATAATCGGTACCATCAAGACCCTCAAACTAGCGCGCGTTTGTAACGCGTGCCAGCTTGGGGGCGCGTTTGTAACGCGTGTCACTTAGGCTCGGTCTTAGCCAAACTTCCGGCTCTGCCATCGCTTTTTGCCGCTCCCGCGCCCATGTTCATTGCAAATGAACCGAAGAAAAGGCACGCGTTACAAACGCGCGCCAGTTTGGGGAGCAGCTCCTTCCAAACCCTTAAATATATTGATTAATTAAGTTCTCGAGATATTCCTGCTTACCGCTTCTTTGTTCAGGTTCGCCACTCTCGATGGCTAGTTTTTGTAAATCTTCTAGACTTAGTTCGCCTTTTGCAAAAGATTTACCCGCACCTGCATCAAAAGAGGCATAACGCTCTGCCCGAAATTGACGATAATTGGATTTTTCGAGCAGCTTACTCGCAATCAGCAAAGCCCGAGCAAAGGCATCCATTCCCCCGATGTGCCCTAAGAAAATATCCTCCAAGTCAGTGGAATTACGACGGGTCTTGGCATCAAAGTTAACCCCTCCCCTGCCGAGTCCGCCCGCTTCTAAGATCACCAGCATGGCTTCGGTTAGTTCAAATAAATCAACGGGAAATTGATCCGTATCCCAGCCATTTTGGTAATCTCCACGGTTGGCATCGATACTGCCGAGCAGGTTGGCATCAGCGGCTACTTGCAATTCGTGCTGGAAGGTATGGCTCGCCAGCGTGGCGTGATTTACTTCAATATTCAATTTGAAATCTTCCATTAAATCAAACTCTCGCAAGAAGCTGATGACCGTGGCCGCATCAAAGTCATACTGATGTTTGGAAGGTTCCATCGGCTTAGGCTCAATCAGAAATGTGCCAGTAAAGCCTTGTTGACGGCCATAATCACGAGCCAAGTGTAGAAAGGTGGCAAGATGCTCGCGCTCTCGTTGCATTTGGGTATTGAGCAACGATAAATATCCTTCTCGCCCGCCCCAGAATACATAATTTTCTCCTCCTAAGGCAATGGTTGCGTCTAAGGCATTTTTTACTTGGCTGGCGGCATAGGTCAATACTTGGAAATCAGGATTGGTGGCTGCCCCGTTCATAAAGCGAGGATGGGCAAACAAATTGGCCGTTCCCCAGAGCAGTTTGATGCCAGAGGCTTGCTGTTTTTGCTGTGCGTACTCGACCATGGTGTGAAGCCGCTGGGTAGATTCCTGAATAGAATCGCCTTCATCTACCAGATCATAATCGTGGAAGCAATAATAGGGAACGCCTAGCTTGCTGATAAACTCAAAGGCTGCATCCATTTTGTCCTTGGCTCGCTGCATGGGGTCGGTACTTTGCAACCAGGGGAAGTTTTTGGTGGGAAGGCCAAAGGGGTCTCCGCCCGTTCCGCCGAAGGTATGCCAATAGGCCACGGCAAAGCGTAGATGATCCTGCATGGATTTGCCATTTACGATCTGATTGGCCTCATAATATTTGTAGGCAAGGGGATTATCTGATTCCTTGCCCTCGAAGGGAATCGCGTCGATTCCCTGAAAAAACGCTTGATCTCCAGTTACTACAGCCATAATATTTTTTTGATTTGAGAATTGAATTGAATTGATTCGTTATGTGATTGATTTAAGCCTGGGGCACCATTTGGTTCAAGGTCGCCTCCCAATGGCGGTAAGCAGTTTGGTATTGTGCCTGTTTATCCGGCGCTGGTTCAAAAGCTTGCAAGCACCTGAGGCTCAGAAAGGCTTCTGATTCAGTTTGGTAATAACCATAGCCTAGCCCTGCTCCTCGGGCGGCTCCTTGCGCGCCATCCGTGTTATACAGTTCCAAGCGTGCATTCGTGATATTGACAAAGGCTTCACAAAACAAAGGACTTAGGAACATATTGGCCTGTCCGGCTCGGATTACCTGGGTCTGCAAGCCCATTTCCTCAAAAATTTTCAAGCCATATCCCAAAGAAAATACAATTCCTTCTTGAACGGCTCGGATCAAGTGAGCCTGCGTATGGCGATTCAAATCTAAATGGTGAAAAGATGCGCCTAGGTTTTGATTTTGAAGCACCCTTTCGGCACCATTGCCAAAGGGCAACACGGATAGTCCTTCCGAACCAATGGGCACGCCCGCGGCCAATTCGTTTAGTTCCGTATATGAAAATGAATGGCCTTTCACTTGCCAAGTTTTTTGTAGCCAATGGTTCATGATTCCTGTGCCATTTACACAGAGCAGCACGCCGTATCGTGCGTCCGATACCTGGTGATTGACGTGGACAAAGGTGTTGACCCTTGATTGTGGGTCGGCAGTGGGTTGCTCCACGATCCCGTAGATCACGCCCGAGGTTCCGGCGGTGGTAGCGGTTTCGCCCGGGTGAAGCACCTTCAGGGAAAAGGCATTGTTGGGCTGATCGCCCGCTCGGTAGCTGATTACAACGTCGGGGTTCAACCCTAGTTGCTGGGCTATTTCGGGTTTGATTTTACCCTGATTAGCAAAAACGGGAACTACATCCGCCATCAGGGAAGGATCAAAGCCATAATATTCCAGTAGCTTTTTGGGTAGAGAATGCTCGAGATAATCCCACAGTGTACCTTCGGAAAGCCCCGTAAGGGTGGTATTGATTTCGCCCGTGAGGCGCATGGCTAGGTAGTCGCCCGGGAGCATGATTTTATGGATTTTTTCGTAGAGAGCGGGTTCGTTTTCTTGCACCCATTTGAGCTTGGAGGCGGTAAAGTTGCCGGGGGAATTGAGGAGATGATTCAAACAATATTCTTCACCCAGATGCTGGAAGGCTTGCTCGCCAATAGCTACGGCACGGCTGTCGCACCAAATGAGAGAGGCGCGCAGTACTTGTTGATTGTTGTCTACCGCTACGAGTCCGTGCATTTGGTAGGCGATTCCGATGGCTCTGATTTCCTGAGAATTTATATCTGCTTTTTGGAGAAGTGCGTGAGTAGCTACCTTTAGATTTTCCCACCATATCTCGGGGTCTTGTTCGGCCCAGCCCGGTTGAGGGCTGCTTATTTTCATTTCCACTTCGGGGGCATTTGCCGAAGCTACCAGATTTCCCGTTTCGGCTTCTAAAAGGGAGGCTTTGAGAGAAGAGCTTCCTAAATCATATCCTAGAAAATACATACTTGGTGGTGGCTTAAGTTCTTGCTCATACTGGGGCATTCAAATATCTTCCCAGTAATGGCTCTGACTATACAATTCCAGCATCTTGTCTTTCTTAAAGATAAGCATTATTTTCAAGGATACACGTTTTGAGTCCTCCTCCGAATTCGCGTGAAGCAAAGAACCCACCACGAATTAAAATCGCTCGGGAATCACCATAATGACTTCTTCTTTGTCCACGATCACCTGACCGGGGGCGAGGTCTTTGGTTTTGCGCACGAACTTGCGAGGCGTTACGATCACGGGACAAAGGCTTTCGGAGCTACGCTTGGAGTAGTAGGCAGCCAAAGAGGCCGCTTTCTCGATCACATCTGAGGGGAAAGGCTTTCCCGCTTGGTACTTGATCAGTACGTGGGAGCCACTTACATCTTTGGCGTGTAGCCAGAGGTCTTCTTTGTAAGCATATTGTTGGGTGAGGAGATCATTGTTTTTGGCATTCTTTCCTATCCAAATATCAAAGCCGTGGTAGGTAAATTTTTTGAAAAGATGCTGTTCGGTGCTTTCTCGCCTTTGGTTGCGGAGGATACGCTGGTTTTTCAAATATTTTCGCAAAGATTTTACCTCTCCAAACGAGGCGATGGCTTGCACGTGTTGTTGGATTTCCTCCAGTTCCTTTTCTTTTCGCTCGATGTTTTTTTTCAAAGAGTTAATCTCAATCTTTTCATTTTTGGCCTTTCTGTAATAAACCTCTGCGTTTTTTTGAGGAGATAGCTCGGGTTTGAGCTTGATTTTGCGTTCTTCGTTGTGATAGAAGTCAAATAGCTGCACTGACTTGACTCCCTCAGGAACCTGATGCAAATTGGCCATCAGGATGTTAGCGGTTTCCTCGTGAGGGGAGCTTTCTTCCATTTGGATCAGTCGCTCCAGATTCTTCTCGATGTAGCTATTGGCTTGCTTTTCTTTCCTTTGGAGGATGCGGAGGGCTTCTTGTTTTTCTTTTTCTAGCAGGCTAATCCGGACGTAATTGAAATAAAACTCATTGACGGCCTCAATCGGATCGTGGTAAATCTCCGTGGTCGCTTCCTCGTAGCCTAGTGCCTGCGGAGGAATCACCCAAAGCTGTGGCTTGGTATCGGTTTCGGTGAGGTAATAAGGAGGGTTTTCTAAGTGTTCCAAGCTTTTTGTCAAAATTTCCCATTGCTTCTCAGCGTCTTGCTGATCTATCTGCTCTGCTTTCAGGTATTGCTTCATTTCACGCCCAAAGGTTGGGAAAAGTGCCTGCCAACGCGCGTCAGCTTGCAAAAAAGCTTCATAGGATTGCTCAATCGGACGATCCAAGGCCGATAAGGTGAGGCTTTGGTCTTTTTCCATTTTTTTGTGAAAGCCGTTCACAAACTGATTTCCTTGCAACAAAACCAGATTCGAGCGTCTCCCGTGCATTTTGAAAAGTAAAAAATAATCCTGCTCAAAAGCCAGCGCGAAACTACGCTCGTTCTGAAATTGGATCACTTTCTCAACTTTCAAATCCATCAATTCTGGAAATAAATCCACGCTATTTTTCTTGGCTCGAAAAAATTGCTCGGGAAAAACCAAACAAGCAAAATCCGAGCGCAGGACTGCCTTCACATAAAAATCTGCTGCTTGGTGGCAAAAGCCCAAGACTAGTTCATCTTTGTCTTGACTAAAACAAGTAGCCAAAAACATGGTCTCTTGTGCATCTGAAGCGGGTAATTGCGCTACTATTTCTCGAAAACCCAATTGCCAAGCTACGCCTAGCTTTTGGGCAATGGCTCGTGAGAGAGGTTTGAGGAAATAGTAATTATTCTGCATAGCAGCGGTAGATTTGGATAGAGAAAAGCGACTGAAATCCTTTTTTGTTTAGTCCTTTTTTAGCTTTTTTGTAAAAAAATTTACTGCAAATACTTCTTAACCATCGACAAAGAACCAAAAAGTTTCCATGATACCCAAATTTATTTTCTGTCTGTCTTGGCTTTTACCTCATCTCGTTCCTATCTCGCTTCCGGAGCAACCAGCTCAGGCCGAAGTCGGCGTAACGGTGATTACCCACGGCTTCAGTCCGGGCGGTCTTTTATCTAAGGAATGGAAGAATTTCGCCTTAGCCATCCGCGAACGTGCGGGCATTGGTAGTATTTACATCAATGACCCCAATACGGGAAAATGGGAAGCCCTCGATCGTCGCAATAGTAACAATCCCAGCCACGAGGTTATTTTTCTTTATAATTGGGCTTGGGCCTCTGATAATTCTAAGGAGGGTTATCTGGAAGCCTGTGCTGACCATTTGATGGCGATGTTGCTAAGCCCTCCCCCCGAATTGGGAATCAAAGATCGCTTGGCACTGGTCAAAAAACCCCTACACCTCATCGGGCACAGCCGAGGAGGTATGTTGATGAATATACTCGCCCACAAGATGGGCTTCTTCTTGGCAAGTGAGGGCGTTCAAATTGAGCAATTGACCCTATTGGATGCCCATCCCGCCATACCCATGGGAGATTGTGACTTGCCAGGCGTCTACGGAGAATATCCTCCCACAAAAGACTACAGCTCAGAGGATTGCTATCTCAAAATTCCGAGCAACGTAGTGAGAGCCGACAATTATTATCGTAAAGATGGAGTCTATGAAGATTTCATTACTGAAAAAGTGTTTGGCCCCTACGATGGCCTGAGTGTGAAGGGTTTGGGAGAGTTTAACCGAGAGCTTAATAATGTTACCCTCAGCACAGGCGCAACCAAATTGGGAGGTGCCCACGCTTCTATTGCCACTCGCTGGTATTTTGGAACGATTGACCTGAAAAATTCCTATGAGCATCCTATCAATTTAGACTGGTATCGAGACGATCAAAAATACAAAGCCATGGGGCCTCGTGAAAAAACAGGTTACTATCACAGCCGTTTGGGAGGGGGTGAGCTTCCTCCCAAAGTACCCGAAGATGCCACCATCCCGCCCGCTCGTATTGAAAATGCGATCTACAACGGGAATTTTGACGTGAAACGCAAAGTTTGGAAAGCGCAAATCCCGGGCTGGGACAAAAACGGCGGAGGCGGGGGCGGCCGTGTCGTCCAGGATAAGAATAGCAATAATACTTTCCTCCGCTTGGAGTTGAATAAAATCCACATTGGTAAGCGGGATAATGACCCTGACCACCGAATTCACAGCTTTTTTTACGTACCCAAGGATATTTCTGGTAAAGACTTTGGCTTGAGCTTTACCTATCGCCAATGGAACGTAGTGGATGGCAAAAATGAAATACTGATTAGCTTTGAAAAAATTGACTCAGATGGCTCACTCTCCGAATGGGCTTTGGGAGAGCCGATTATTCTCCGTTACAATGGTCAAAAATTTGATAATGCCTTTATCCCTTGGCCCGAGAAACTCAAGCATCAAGTGGGGCGTTTGCGCATTCGCTTATCTGGTCAGAAAAATAATTGCACGGTGGATATTGATAACGTGGCACTCATTCCCAATCCTAATTAAAGTTATTCAAAAAAATGATCGCATGACTATGAAATTAAATCATTTGCTTTTCAGCTCTTTATTTATCCTAGCTCCCCTACTGGGTCTGGCTCAAGTGCATTCAGACAAGCACCACAAGACGGGCAAAAGTGCCAACGAATATATGCACCAACGACCTGTTTCTGAATTAATCAAGACTTTCGAGTCGCCCGAGAGGGACGAATGGCAAAAGCCCGAGGAGGTCATTGCTTTTCTGGGAAATTTAGAAGGAAAAAAAGTTATGGACATTGGGGCAGGCTCGGGTTATTTTTCTTTTCGCTTGGCCGAAGCTGGTGCAGCAGTGATTGCTGCGGACGTGAACGAAGAATTTCAGGCTTATATCCAAAAGAAAAAACAAGAAAAAGACCTTAGCGACCAAGCCCTACAAACTCGCCTTATTCTTTTTGATGACCCCCAATTAGCCCCCGAAGAAGTAGACATGGTACTTGTGGTGGATACTTATCATCATATAGATAACCGGATTGCTTATTTGGATAAAATCAAGAAGGGCTTAAAAAAAGGAGGGCGATTGGTCATCATTGATTTTTTTGCCAAAGAAACACCGCAGGGTCCTCCTCTGGAACATCGTATAAGTGCCAATACTGTCTGGCAAGAGCTAAAAAAGAGCGGTTATGCCTTGGACTCGATCGAGACGGCCTTACTCCCTAATCAGTATATCATCATCGCCACACCTCAATAAAAATAAGCCCGAGAGAACCCCTCGGGCTTATTTGACAGCTTTATCATTTGTCCACAAGATTTTTATATGATTAATCCCTTAAAATCCTTAGAGCGGAAAGTAGGGAGTCAACAGGTTTCATGACACGTTTATAACGTTACGCCTTCGGCGTCGAGAGCGTTGCCTGCGCTGAGAAAAAATGTATAAAGAAAGGATTGGCTAGCTACTAACCTGTTCTTGCTGGATTTGCTGTATCAACTCGATGAGGATGACCAAGGCATTACGGTCTTTTTCCTTGAGGTGCATAATGGCTCGGCCTTCCGAAAGGATTCTTTTTCTATCCATAGGATTGAGCGTGAGCGTGAAAGTATCTAACAGGGGGAGTATTTGATCTTTAAAAGCTAGGGTTTGTCCATCCAGTGCCACGTCCACATTTTCAAGGAGGGGAGCGATTTTATTGCAATCCAGATAAAGCAGAGAAATCTTTCCTTGGTTCAGATGAGTAAAGCGATCGTCTAGCTGTTCTTTGTTTTTGAGTACCTGATCTCGCATATGTTTATTGAGCGCGATGTACATGACGTTCTCTCTTTCTATCAGGTAAAAGTCCCCAAACTCGGAGTGCGAAGCATAGTGGTCTTTCATTTTTTTGAGAAAAAACAATCCAGCTACTTTATCCAAAAGGCCATCTAATTTTGCCCGATTTTTCATACGAAGTGCGATGAGCATATCTGTATTGAGGGGAGCTTCTGGATGAATTTCTTCTACGGCCAGCACAAAATCCCCTGTGATGAGGTCAAATACTTCTTCCATGGTCAAGCCAAAAAGGCCAATCACTTTTTTGGGAAACTCTAGCCAGCCTGCTTCGTCTAACATTTGTTGTAACCCACTCATTCCGATACCCAAACTCACGAAGGCATCCGGTTGGGCGATGGGCAGTTGATGAAGGAGTTCTTCATCTACTTCATTTCTAAACAACTGTTCGTAATGATTCACCTCCTGCTGATTATAAATCAACTGAAAATCATTGACCACCCGCCCCTGCTCAAAGTGTATACGTGCCGTGAAGAAATCTAAAATACGGTTGAGTCCCTGTAGCGAATTCGGCACTCGGGCGAGAGAAGACGAGCTATTTTTTTGATGGAAACGACTAATTTCTTGATAATTTGTCCACAGGGCCACATCATATTGCTGACGCAGTAGGTTTTCAAAAGCCGGATATTGATTTTCCATGCTTTGATCTCGGGGAAGCTCAAACAAGCTACGCCATCGTTCTAAGAGTACAGACGAGGCTGTTTTTTTCCCCGTATAAAGAAACAAAACTCTCTCATCATTCCAGCCGACTACGCTCTGAGGCTGGACATAACAGGTAGAAGCAGAGCCAATTGAGGGGTGAAGCTGAGCCCGAGGGGCGAAATATTCTAGAGCCATCTTGGCAAACTGTGCGGTATCTTTGAGTGCTGCCGTGATGGCCCAGTACTCATTATTGGCCTTCGCCCCGAGCTTACCAAAAACATAAGCATTTTTATTTAGATTAATGCCCGACCCCAAGAGAGCCAGTATCATGTTAGACTCGTCTGCACCAAATTCTTTTTGGAAAATTAGGTTTAACTCCAGCAAGTCTTTCCATTCTACGGCCTTGGAAGAAAGTTGCTCCATGTTTATAACTGAGGCGAAAGTAGCCTCTGCGGGTACATGGGTAAAGGCTACTTTTTTGCCACCACAGGCAGTAATCCACAACAAACTCGATACGAGCAAATAAAAAGAAAGAGAATACTGGCTATATTTCATGGTTTGGTTATTTAAATACCGAATTGCACTAGGCTCTATGGTTTCGCAAAACAAGCTGAAACCCTGCAAAAATGAAAGTTTGCCCGCTATTTTAAAAAATATGTAGGAATAAATTCAATATTTAAGGCTTTAAGCCTAGATTTGTGCGCTATTCGAAGATTAAAAATAATGCTATGATTGTAGTCACGGGAGCACTTGGTTTTATTGGAAGCTGCTTGATTCAAAAGTTGAATGCACATCAGTTTAATTATATCATAGCTGTTGATGACTTTTCACAGGATCACAAGCTAAAGAATTTAGAAAACAAAAAAATACAGCAAAGGGTAGAGCGCCAAGTTTTTTTTGAATGGTTGGAAAAAAATGCCTCTGCGGTAGAATTTATTTTTCATCTGGGAGCCAGAACGGATACAACCGAGTTTGATGAGAAAATTTTTGAAGAACTCAACCTGCATTATTCTCAGGAAATATGGAAAGCCTGCTGCCAATATCAAATCCCGCTGGTTTATGCCTCCTCAGCCGCTACTTATGGCTCAGGCGAGCTAGGTTACAAAGATCAGCAAGAGCTGATTCCCCATCTCAAACCACTGAACCCTTACGGGGAATCTAAGAACAAATTTGACCTATGGGCGATAGAGCAAGTAGATAAGCCTTTTTTCTGGGCAGGTTTAAAGTTTTTTAATGTCTATGGCCCCAACGAATATCACAAGGGGAGAATGGCTTCCGTGATTTTTCACGCTTACCAGCAAATCAAAAAAACGGGCAAGATGAAGCTCTTCCGCTCTCACCACCCCGACTACAAAGACGGGGAGCAAATGCGTGATTTTATTTATGTAAAAGACGTCGTGGAGGTATGCTATTTTCTGATGCACCACCGCCGCAATTCAGATATCTACAACTTGGGAAGCGGACAAGCGCGCACTTTTCTGGACTTGATTCATAATACCTTCCAAGCGATGGATTTGCCCGCGCAAATAGAATTCATTGACACTCCGCTGGACATTCGGGATAAATATCAGTATTTCACCGAGGCCGACATGACTAAGCTCCAAAGCATTGGCTATGACTCTCCTTTTTGTACTTTAGAAGAAGGTGTTAGCGATTATGTCCAAAATTATTTGATGCCTACGAGTTATTTTTAACGGAGGAGAGAAGTTAATCAGGAGAACCTTGTCAGAAGTTTTGTCGTTCACTTTTAGATTCTCAATCCGTGGTTCTTGTCCCCACAAGCCGCTCAGCGTGAAGCTTATAAGTGTTTAAGATCCGTGTGTATGCTAAACTCTTCTCTCCTAGATGCTAACTCTTCCATGCTAAAAATGAAAAAAAAAGAACTCCGCTCCCTCTATCGCCAGCAACGACAAGCACTCAGCTTAGCACAAATAGATCAGCAAAGCCAGCAATTGGCCGAGCATTTTTTTCAGGTTTACCCCCTCGAGGACGTCCGAGCCATTCATATTTTCCTGCCCATTTTAGCCAAAAAAGAAATCAATACTTTTTATTTGATAAATGCCCTGAGGCAACAAAAGCCCCAGATAAGCCTGATTACCTCCCGCACCGAAGCCAAAACGCATCAAATGCCTACTTTTAGACTAGAAGCAGATACCAAGCTAGAGCCTAACTCATGGGGTGTACCTGAACCTGTGGAAGCAGCGCCTTTCCCCGAGTTGGAGATAGATATGGTGCTATTGCCCCTGCTTTGTTTTGACCAGAGAGGCTACCGAGTAGGCTACGGCGGAGGGTTTTATGATCGTTTTTTATTAAAATGTCGTCCCAATGTGCACAAAGTAGGATTGTCCCTCTTCCCTCCTATTGACCAGATTGAGGATATTGAAAACACAGATATTCCCTTGGACGAAGTCATTACACCTACAGACTTTTATGATTTTAAGCCTTCACTTTAGTAAAAAATGAAAACCTAAGTGGGAGCCGAGTGCCCACTTAGGTTTTTGGATTAAGCAACAAAAAACAAGTTACAAAATCTTTAAACCCCGTGGGTAGTATGTTAAAATCTAAATAATCTCCCACGGTGGCGGTCTAACTTCTACGTACTAACTTCGTTTATCGAGATACGTCTCAACATGTACCTAGACCTAAAAATTAGATATGAAAAGTAGCCTATTTATTTTAATCGTAACTTTATGGCTTGGCAGTGGATTCAGTCCGAAATTACAAGCCCAAGAAGCCAGCCAAGAAGAGATTATCGAGTTCTTGAAAGTAATGGGTGCCAAGCAGCAAATGCTTAACTCTATGGACTTGATGATCAGCAACTTCAAGGAAATCTATGCGAGTGCAGGAGTTCCCGAAAATTTTTGGGATAATTTTCGGAAAGAAGTCGTGGAAAACCTAGACGATGTTTTGGGAGAACTGGCGCTGGTTTACCAAAAGCATTACACCCAAGAAGAGATCAAGGCACTGACTGTTTTTTACGAATCGCCTTTGGGTCAAAAATTATTGGAGAAAACCCCCATCGTGCAGCAGGAATCTTTCGCCGTAGGAAAGGCCTGGGGGCAAAAACTGGGCGAAAAAGTAGCCCGTGAAATGGAGGAATACTAAAAGTGGCATATTTTTTAGGAAAAATGGAAAGAAGCTATAAAAAGCTTGCTTCTTAGTCAGAAAATTTCTATTTTTGCCATCCCAAAAAACAGTCAAAGGACTAAAAATGGGATGATTCCTTAGCTCAGTTGGTAGAGCACCTCCCTTTTAAGGAGGGTGTCCTGGGTTCGAGCCCCAGAGGGATCACTAGCAAGCCTTTCCAATGTAGCTGGAAAGGCTTTTTTTTATCACTGCTACGTTCTATCTATTTCGTAAATATTTGATTTTGATGGATGTAAAAAAATAAGCACGAAGTAGGAACCTCGTGCTTTTCTCCATCAGGAGAGATTTTAATTTTTATGTGATCTGTATTTATTCTACTATGATTCTTCTCTGGATTTCTTCACTCTGTTCATCCACCACACGAATGAGATAGACTCCAGATTGCAGCCCTTTTACGTCTAGCTGATGATCTAAGCCTGCCTGGAAAACTTCTTCATAAATCAGTTCTCCCTGCGGATTGTAGAGTTTGAAGGTTCCACGGGTCATTTCAGTACTTGATAAGTGAACTTTTTCGGAGGTAGGATTAGGAAAAAGGCTAATCTTAGCTCCTGCACTTGGCTTAATCACAGAAAAGTTGATCGTCAACTCTGGCCCTGCCAAACCTGCTTTCGCGGCCTCCGAGTAAGCTTGCGCTGTCAACTGATAATTGCCCAGAGCTAGTTTTTCTCCTAGAAAGAAATCTAATTGAAAAGGATCATTCCCGAAAAGAGCATAGGGGAAAATATTCTCAGTACGAATAGCCTGATCATTGAGCTTGAAATGTACGCTCCCCAATTGTGCCGGGGAAGTATTCGCCTGAATATTTAGAGGTACATCACCAATTTGTGTTAGATCAATCGTTGCTCCATTTGCTAGAAGTCCGACTTCCTCCTGTGTTTCAGCGTTGATCAGGGTAAAACTTTCTACAGTGGGTATAGAGTCAATGATTGTAAAATTAATCTTCAAAGTGTTCTGATTAGGGTAAGCCACAACCTCGAGTGAGTACTCCCCGGGCTGGAAATTTCTACCCTCGATCGTTCCATTCGGCTTATCACCAAATAACACGTAGGGGCTTAGTTTCTCTTGCCTCGTCCCATCGTCAAAGCTAATACCTGGCCCTGAGATGCTAAATTCTATGCTATCCAATTGTGCTATTTTGGGTAGAGCCTGAATACTAAGAAAATCCGTTCCTAAGCCAGAGAGTGCGATGATATCTCCGTCGCGGAGATTTTGCAAGGTATCGCCCGTGGGTGCAGCTAGTAGCAATAGTTCCAATTCAAAAAACTCGAAGTTGAGGGTACGTGTAGTTCCTACTGTACCAGTCAAATTCTCTCCCGCGTAGGGTGTAGCCTCAAGTTGGTATTGACCTACGGGTAGATTCTTTCCAGTGAAGTTTCTGGGAGGGGCACCGCCAAACAATGCGTAGGGAACTCGATTCTCAACACGGTCTTGTGTTTCAGGGCCGTCCAGTTGTAGTTTGACACTTCCAACTGGGCCAGGCAAAGTACGTGCGCTAATGCTCAGGTCAGAAGTGGGCAAATCCAGCAAATTGATTTGAGCTCCGTCTCTAATCAATTCGTAATCCAATATGGGTTGTCCCGTATCCGCATTGATGAGGCTAAATCCTTCTACGAAGAAATCTTCATTGGGGGCAGATAGACGAACAAGTTTATCCACAGGGTTTTGATCGTAAAACTGGAACGCTCCTCCCGCGTAAACCTGCCCCTCGGCAGTAATGGCTAAGGTACTTACGCCTCCTATGTTCACATTACTAATAAAGCCTGTGCCCGTGGTGAATTGCTCGTCTAGATTTCCGTCTGGATAGAGGCGCACCATCCCAAATTGTGTTTGGTCACGAAAGGCTTTGAACCTTCCTCCGACCAAAATTTTCTGGTCGGCTTGAACCACTATGGAAAAAACATCATCATCAAAGCCAGTTCCAGGGTTAAAGCCTCGGTCTATACGACCATCAGCATTGAAACGAACAACTCTTCCGTATTCTCCTGCTTCAAAATTGGTAAAGCTTCCTCCTGCTAGGATTTTACCATCTGCCTGCCTGGCCAAAGTAAATATTCGTCCAAACTCACTCTCAGTTTCTGGTATAAAGCTTTTATCCAAGCGTCCATTAGGGTGGAGGCGTGCTAAGTCTGTTCGTAGAGTGCCTTGATATTCATTGAAATTTCCTCCAATGATGATTTTATCATCAGGTTCAATCAGGATGGAAAACACCTCCCTGCTAGTCTTGAAGCCGTCCTCAAAGCTAGTGTCTAGGCTTCCATCTGGGTGGAGGCGTACTAGGTCTCTCACGGCTTGACCGTTATAGGTAGAGAATGATCCTGCTATCAGAATTTTTCCGTCTGACTGCATAGCTACGTCGTAGGTAAAGCCCTCAAACCCGGTTCCCGTTTGGAAGCTGGTGTCTAGGCTACCGTCTGGATGAAGGCGGACAATTCCTCGACTAGTCAGTCCTGTATCTGTTCTAACACTAAAATCACCAACTGCTAGAATTTTACCATCATCCTGCAATGCGATGGCACCGACGCCTCTTCCAGAAAATACTTGACTAGCGTTAGCGTCAAAGCTGAGGTCAGGGCTACCGTCTGCATGCCGGCGAACGAGCGTGCGGGCTGGGTCTAAGGCAAAAGAACGAAAGTTGCCCGCTAATAGGATTTTGCCATCAGGCTGGAAAACAATATCACTCACTTCACCATCTAGTCCCTCAATGCCATTGAACGTCAGGTCTGGATCACCATCTGCGGACAACTGGGCAATGTTACGTCTTCTGGTTTCGTGGTAATTAAAAAAATTCCCTCCTGCTATAATATTTCCTTGGGCAGTTAAAGCTAGTGATTGCACGGAGGTAGACCAAGAAATTATTTCCGGATTGGTAAACCCCGGGCCAGAAGCAAAGGAATTATCCAAAAGACCATTAGGTGCTAATAAGGCTATATTTCCTCGATCTACACCATTGTAGGTTTTGAATTTGCCTCCTACTAAAATTTTGCCATCGGGTCTGATCAATAAAGCATGCACGAAACCGAGAGCTCCCTCGGCTTGAAAACCTAAAGAATTAAAACTTGGACTTAGGCTCCCGTCTGCCTCGATGAGTGCGATGTAATTACGGGTCGTGCCGTTGTACTTGGTGAAACTTCCCCCGATCAAAATTTGACCAGTCGGCGTTATCTTGATGTCTAAGATCCCACCAACTCCACCCGTGATACCACTTCCTGCATTAAAAGTCATATCTAAGCTTCCATCCGGGTGAATGCGGGCGATTCCAGGGGCAGACAAACCGTTGTAGGTCTCGAAACTTCCCCCGATCAAAATCTTCCCGTCTGGCGATAGGGTAAGGCATTCAACCAAACCCAAACTTCCAGAAGATTCATCTGGACCAAAAACAACACCTGAATCGAAGCTTTCATCCAGACCTCCATCTGCATTTAGTCGGACGATCCTGTGTTTTTGAGTCTCTTCGGATCCTACTGTAAATCGTCCTCCTACCACTATTTTACCATTGGGCAAAAGTGCTAAGGTGCTTACAAAACCAGAAGTCAGGCTTCCCGCGTCAAAGTCAGTATCCAAGCTTCCGTCGGCGTGGAGACGGAGTACTTGAAAAATTTCTACACTTTGCGACACTTGAGTCCGCAATCGAGGAAAATACCCCCCTACTAAGATTTTTCCGTCCGGCAGAACAGCCATATCATTCACTGTAAAAACTTCAAAGCCCTCTACTCGCCGAAAACTGGTGTCTGTGCTACCGTCCGCGTTGAGGCGGGTGAGGCTTAGCTGTTGTCGGTTTTGATAGGTTGAAAAATTACCCGATACAAGCACTTTACCATCTGGTTGTACGACTAGCTTTCGTACTTCCCCGTTAAAACCATTCGTTAGAATGGGGCTAAAGGAAGTATCCAAAGCTCCCGGAGTCTGCGCCTCGAGAGGAAAGCTAGTGGTACAAAAAAGTAAGCCTAGGAGTAAACCCAAGCACCTAAAAAAGTTTCTGTGCAAATTCATATTGGTTTATTGGTTTAAGTGAATTAATTATGGATGAGTTAATATCACTCAGACACTGGGAAGAAGAAAGCGAGATTGGGGATAATGAAAAGCGAGCTGAAGAGAGATTTTTGAATGCTATATTACAAAGGTAAGGAATTGGGCAGAGGTATCACTTATCGATTTCTGGAAAATGGAAATTTTACTTGGAAAACTTTTGGCTCAAGTATTCTGTGGGCGAAAGCCCCGTGTGCCTTTTAAAAAAGCGACTAAAATGGCTTGGCTCCTCAAAGTTGAGATGATGTGCTATTTCTGAGATTGAAAGCGAAGTCTGTTCCAATAGAATTTTTGCTTCCACCAAGAGCTTAGCTCGGAGTACCTCAAAAGGGCTTCTCCCCCAGTATTTCTTCACACTGTAATGAAGCTGGTCATAAGTAACACCAAGTGCTGCGGCATAAACACGTGCTTGGTGTAGGTCTGCAAAACGATGGTTTGCCATTTTTATGAATTGAGAAGCCAGTACTCTTTGTGGACTTCCAGAGGGAGGAGCTTGAGCACTCGTGAGAAGGGGGTAATCTTCCTGAATCTGTCCAATCAGATCACGCAGGCCAGCTTGCAGCAAGGCTCTTCTGTTTTCTAAATCACTGTGGTAAATCGCATAGAGACTTTGGAAAAGCGAGCGATATTGCTCTTTTCGTGCATGCTCGGTAATGGGTAAAGCAGGAGCAGATTCTTCAAATAAAAAAGGGAAATCTCGGCGAGTTTGGCTATTCCAAAGGCTAAACTCGGTAAAATCTAAGGAGAAAAAAAGTGCATAGCCCAACCATCTAGCCGGTTGGGCTTCCATGATGACCGTATGCATAGGAGAAACAAAACCTATAAAGGCGCCCCGGGGCATTACTTTTTTTTGATCTTTCACCAAATTGCCTTGAAAAGATTCACTGAAAGAAAGCTGATAAAAGAGCCCCTTGATCGGATCGGTATTCCAGAGAAAATTGGAATGAGTGGATTCTTCAATGCGAAGTACCCTGATTTCCGACAGATAACTTCCCCCACTTATTCTCAGATAAGTGAGAAAATCGTCTATGTTGCTAAACGTTTGTGTCTTTTTCACTGGTAGTTTAGTGTTTTTGTATATGGTTTTTGCCCGTGTGACGATGTTTAGCTAGTGCCTTGCATTCTTGCATAGCAATGCTAATCAAGGTTCAGTTCTTGGCAAAAATTAATCGACCAATGGTAAGCAAAAGTAGAAAATGGGGATGAGGGAATCTTCGCTCAGGTAAGGATGATCCTTTACTTGTGAGCCTTGAAACTAGTAAATCGGAGATGACTAGGATTTACTTTCGCAAATTAAATCATTTTCACTAGATTATAGTAGAAAAGAGGAATAACAAAAATGAAACTATCTCACTTTCTCTCCTCCCTCTTCAGATCAGTAATCATGGCGATCATTTCCCTTTTCTTTGAAAAGCAACCATAAAATTCTAAATTCCAAGCGTACTATTCAAAAAACGCACAATGAAAAAATTCTATACCTTACTTTTACTAGGCTTTATCTCCTCTTTGACTATGGCTCAAGATCGTATCACGGGGCGTAACTTTGCCACTCGCTCCGAAGTTATCGCCCAAAATGGCATGATTGCCACCAGTCATCCCTTGGCTACCCAGATCGGACTAGATATACTCAAACAAGGCGGAACCGCCATCGACGCCGCTATTGCCGCCAACGCGGCTTTGGGCTTGATGGAACCCACCGGCTGTGGCATCGGTGGAGATTTGTTTGCCATCGTCTGGAGTGCCCAAGATCAAAAACTCTACGGATTGAATGCCAGTGGTCGTTCGCCTAAAAACCTAACCTTGGCCGAACTCAAAAGCAAAGACTTGGAAAAAATCCCTGCTTACGGGCCGCTACCCGTGAGCGTGCCGGGCTGTGTGAGTGGTTGGTTTGAGTTGCACGGTAAATTTGGTAAAATGGAAATGGAAGAAATTCTCGCCCCCGCCATTCAATACGCCGAAGAAGGCTTTCCCCTGACCGAATTAATCGCCTATTATATCAATCTCTCCGTGCCCCGCTTCATGGAGCGCTATCCCCATGTAAAAGAAACCTATACGATGAACGGCCAAGTCCCCCAAAAAGGCGATATTTTTAAGAATCCATTCTTAGCGAATACTTATCGTAAAATCGCCCAAGGTGGTCGGGATGCTTTTTACAAGGGAGAAATGGCCCAAACAATCGCAGCCTTTATTCAAGAACAAGGAGGCTACTTGTCTTATGAGGATTTGGCCTCGCACGAAGCCGAATGGGTAGAACCCGTTGCTACCAATTACCGAGGTTATGAGGTTTGGGAATTACCTCCCAACGGACAAGGCATTGCCGCTTTACAAATGCTCAATATTATAGAAGAATTTGATTTTCAGGCTATGGGCTTTGGCAGTGATGAACATATCCACTACGTAACCGAAGCCAAGAAATTAGCCTTTGAAGACCGCGCCAAGTACTACGCAGATATGGATTTTGCTCAGGTACCCGTAGAGAAGTTGATTTCTAAGGAATACGCTCAGGAAAGAAAAAAACAAATCAGTGAACGGGCAGGGCGTTATCAGGCGGGCGAAATCTCTCAGGGCGAAACGATCTACATGACCGTAGCCGACAAAGAGGGCAATATGATTTCTTTGATCCAGAGTAATTATCGTGGCATGGGTTCGGGAATGGTTCCCCCTCAGTTGGGCTTTATGCTCCAAGATCGAGGTGAACTTTTTAGTCTTCAAGCAGGGCAAGCCAATACTTACGCACCGGGCAAACGTCCTTTTCATACGATTATTCCCGCTTTTGTGACCAAGGAAGGAAAGCCCTTTATGAGTTTTGGCGTGATGGGTGGTGATTTCCAGCCCCAAGGCCATACCCAGATTTTGATGAATATCATTGATTTTGGCATGAACCTGCAAGAAGCTGGAGATGCACCACGCTTTGACCATACGGGTTCTTCTACGCCCACAGGCCTGCCCGCCGAAGGCCGAGGCGAAATCCGAATGGAAAGCGGCTTTGCTTACGAAACCATCCGAGCATTGATGGGCAGGGGGCATAAAGTGAGCTTCACCCGAGGCAGCTACGGCGGCTACCAAGCCATCATGTATGATGCCGAGCAGGGTGTTTACTACGGAGCGTCTGAGTCCAGAAAAGATGGCCAGGCGGCCGGTTATTGATGGCAGATTTGAAATTTGAAGATGGAAAGACTAGAGAATTGAGTCTTTCCATCTTCTCATTTCCTAATCTTTCTTTCGCCAAATCACTTCCATCTCCATACCTTCTTCAGATTCCATGTTTAGGGTCAATTGCTCGGCATTGATCGAGATAACCTTGTAGTGATGTAGCTCGTCGCCTTCGATTACAAGCGTATCTGCTTGGAGTTGCCAAGTACCTTCCTTTTCGCCTTCACTATCCTGTGCCAGAAAAGTACCGTCTGCTTGTAAATCTAAATAGACTTCTTCGGCCTGTTGTCTGATCTCGAGTTGCTCTTGCTCATCTAGCGGATATCCCCCTTGCTTTTCCAGAGCCGCGAGGAGTGAAGAGCTGTCCATCTGCCATTTTCCATAGAAAGCTTGTTTGTCCAAGGATTGGCTTTGTATGGGATGGCTCAGATTCGTCAAGAGTATGAGTAAAAAACTAATTTTTAGGGTTTGGTAAATTTTCATGGTAATAAGGTTTGGGTTAGTGCTTGGAAAATTTCAGACCCGCATCTTTAATCTTTCTTCTTCTTCAAAGAGAAGCCCCATTGCAGGGAATTGCGAAAATTACAGTCCTGCATTCCATTATACTTGTCGCTGGGTACATAGTACTCCTGAATACGGAGGTTGCCTTGCTCATCATAATCTAGGTGATTACGTCCGGGCAGGCTGAGAAAATCTTGGTTCTGCCAGTAAGGTCTTAGGACATCCCCAGAGAATTGATATTTTAGCTGCACCTGAGGACGGAGGTAGCTGGTATCTACGGCTACGATATTGTGGGCAATCATCCGGTTTTGCGCCTGTGCCGAGCAGAGAGGTAGCATAATCAAGATACCCACGATTGGAAATACTAAAAGAGCTTTTTTCATCTTTGAATAGGTTTTTTGGGTGATTAGAACGACACAAATTTTCACATTTCTCGCCTTATTTTCAAAAAAAGTGGACGAACTCGATCCTTGTCATGATAAAGATACGCCAATCCATGATAAAATGCATTCGTCCTCTAGATTTGGGAAGCTCCTGAGGAAATATTTCTTTTGAAAAGTGGAGAGGCTACAAAAATATCTATTTCATCCGGTTGCACAGAATGTGCTGGCCTGGCTGGTTTTCTTGGCCATTTTCTTTCTGATTGCTGACATTAGTGTTGAGAATTCGGAGGGCGGGAATGAGTGGGTACTGATTGGGATGATCTTCTGGTCTCTGGTCGAGTTTGTGGTTTTGGTTTACCTGAATTATGGACTCATCTATCTGCTTTTTGACAGGGGGTATTTCTGGTACTATGGCCTGGCACTGGCGGGGATGATTTTTACCTACGCGGGTGTCTTGCATATGATTGCAGACTCCGGCAACAGCTACGGAGAGCGCGTAAGTACGTATGTTTTCGCACTGATGATTAGTACGGCCACGCTTTTTATTCGCCGGTCAATCGTACAGAAACGGAATCAACTAAGGCAGGATTTTTTACTTCAGCAAATGGAATTGAAGCTCTTGAAGGCGCAGGTGAATCCTCATTTTTTGTTTAATAGCTTGAATAATATTTACGCCCTCAGTCTGGAGAATATGCCCGAAACTTCGGAGACAATCTTACGGCTTTCTGAATTACTGCGCTATCAATTGGAAAGTGCCTCCAACCCCAAGGTCAAACTATCCGAAGAAATACTTTTTATCCAAAATTATATAGACTTGGAGAAAATTCGCTTGCATCGACGTTGTGATCTTCAACTTGTGGTCGAGGGACAAATTCATCATCAGGAAATTGCCCCCATGTTATTGATTCCTTTCGTAGAAAACAGCTTCAAACACGGGGTCAACACCTTAGAAGATAGCTTTGTACACATCAAGATTCATTGCGAAGAGCATGATTTTAACTTTTGTATCGAGAATAGTATTCCCCCAAGCAAGCCGAGCTTATTATCTACCCGTACGGGTTTGGATAATGTAAAACGCAGGCTGAATCTATTGTACAAAAACAAACATGACTTGGATATTAAGACGAAAGATCATATTTTTATTGTTAAGTTGAGTCTCCATCTACTTTAAATTCTCTTAAACAAATCCATCTATGATTACCCGACAAATCAATCAACTGCAATTAACCGTTCTGGATGATTATGCCTATCAAGTAAGCAACGATCAAGGGAAGTTATTACATAGTTACCGTTATCATCCTGAAATGGGCATTGGTCAGATGCAATGGCGAGATTTTATCCGTGACGAGGATATCAAAGAAATCTATCGCTTCCAGCTGTATTTTACGCAAGAGAATAAAATTCCTGCTCAGAAAGTTTGTAGTAACATTGCAGCATATGAAGGTAGTTTTGATGGGGTCAATGAGTGGCTTTTTCAGGAGGTAGTTCCGGTTTCTTTGGAGCGCGGATTTAAGTATTTGGCCACCATTATACCCAAGGATTTTTTTGCCCAATTGGCACTCGAGATGTTCCAAGAGCAAGCAGAGGCAGATCAACTCTTTGTATCCAAATACTTTGATGAAGAAGAGGCTGCTTTGGCTTGGCTAAAAGAAGTGGAATGAGCATTGGTTCGGATGCTACCTTACCATTCAAGATAAAAATTCTAATTATTTGAAAATCAATTGCTTAATTGTGGATGATGAGCCACTGGCGCACAAGGTGATCCAAAATTACATCCTAAGGCTGGATCATTTGGAACTCGCAGGTCAATGTTATCATGCCGTGGAGGCTATCAATTTCTTGCACGAAAAAAGTGTAGATTTATTATTCTTGGATATTCAAATGCCAGAAGTCAGTGGTCTCGAAATGCTGCAAACGCTCACGCAGGCTCCACAAGTGATTCTTACCTCTGCTTACTCCAACTTTGCTCTGGAGAGTTATGAATATGGCGTGGTGGATTATCTCCTAAAACCCATTGCTTTTCCTCGTTTTCTCAAAGCCATCAATCGGGTCAAGGCCAACTTGATTGATGCTAAGCCCATATCTACCTACGCAGAGTCTGCTCTTGATTCAAAGTCTGATTTTGTTTTCCTCAAAGAAAACCAAAGTACGCATAAAGTATTTTTCTCCGATATTCTATTCGTGCAGGCGTATGGCAATTACTTGAAAGTATTCGGTAGGAACCAAATGATGCTGGTGGCAGAAACCATGAAGCAGATGGAAAGCCTTTTGCCAGCAAGCTCTTTCCTCCGGATTCATCGCTCTTATTTAGTGCATCTTCAGCATATAGATCGGATCGAGGGAAACCAAGTCATCTTAGGTGAACATCGCCTACCCGTTGGTGCGAAATACAAAAGAGATTTAGAAAAAAAACTATCGATTTGAGGCTCCGCCTTGGCTGTGTTTAGTACAAAAAACATTGCTTTTTTCCGAAAATAAACTTAAATAGCATAACCAAATTTTAAGCTCTGTGAAGGCTTTGGTTTTGTAAACTACTATGCATTGTTAACAGGTTTTAATAGCACTGATGATCAGACAGCGCGCTCAGGAATACGTCCTAGCTTTTTAGTTTCATTGTTATTTTAACCAATAAATTAAGTTCTTTCGACCATGGATGAGATATTCACAGGAGAACATATCCGCGTACGCGTAGATGTTCTCCAGGAATTGATTGAGATTGATTGGACAGGCCCCGTGAACGGCCTTGAGTTCAAGAAAGCCGGTGAGCAGGCGATTTTGGCCGCCATCGATTTAGATTTACGCAAATGGTTGCTTCATCAACGGAATATGCGCATTATCCCCCACGATTTGCGCTGGGCTTTGGGCGAATTGTTGCCTCGAGCCGTACCTTTTTTGAGGAGAGATAGCCTGATCTCGATTGTACTTTCCGAGGATTTTTATGGGAAGTACTACATCAATAAAATCTTGCACGAGATTTTTCCCCAAGGGAATTTATCCATTTTTTATTTCTACGATTACTACTCTGCCCAAGAATGGCTCCTAGAGGCAGGACGTGCAATGGAGCCCGAAGAAGAGCATTTGGTACTATTATAAATTGATATTTTTAAGCATGACTGGGGAGAAGATTTGAGCTTTCTGGGGCTCAAATCTTCTGGAAAAAACTTCTTCAGATCGTGGCAATAAAGGCTTTGTGACGAACTTTCTGATAGAGTAGCCACAAACCCATCAACCATGCTATGACCAATATTGTGGGCAGAAGAAACATTTCTATCGCCAAAGGTAACTTGATCCACCTTAACAAAGGAATATAAAGCCAAGCTCCTAAAGCAAAGTAGAAGATACGGTTTACACCCAGATTTGTATCTTCATTCCACAAAGATTTAAAGAAGTCGAGGCCTGTAAATAAGAATAAAACCTGCAAAGTCCCTTCATAAAAAAGCAGGCCATAATAGCTTATTTCCGCGTGATTTGTATCTTTTAGAAGTGTCTGAGATATTGATTGATCGATCCAGAATGAAATGAAGGCATGCGTACCGAGTAGAAATAAAAAGGTGATTAAAGCAACTCCACTCAGATAAGGATGTTTATATAGTTTTTGTAATGCTCTTCTGAAAACCGTTTTTCTCTCTTGGTAAAATACATATAAACCATACGCCCAAGAAAGTAACCCCAAAACCAGAACAACTAAGCTAAACCTATCGTACCAAATTCCTCGCAGACCTAATCCGTAATATATCCCAAGGCAAAATGTATTAAACAGCACCAGATAAAGCAGTGCCCCGCTGAGAAAGCTTAGCACGCCCACACAAAAAAAAGTGATACGTTCCCAGATCATTTTAGGACGATTTTTTTCCCGATACTGTGCGATTAATAAATGTACTTCGCCTACCTGCGTGGTAGCCTGTTCAAAGGCCAGTTTTTCTTCTAAATTTTGCTCTAAACCATATTCTATGGCGGTGCGTAGGTGATCTTCTAGCTCCATTAGATCACCATCCGTGAAAACTTCGCTATTACAAAGCAGCGTCAGCCAATTCTGAATCGCTTTTTCTAGGTCAAATTGAGAGGTTGATTCCATAATTTATTCAAAGTTTGGGTAATGAGATGCCAATTTTCTTTTTCAGAAGCCAGCTGGGCACGGCCTTTTAGGGTAAGCTGATAATATTTACGCTTGCGGTCATTTTCAGCCATCCGCCATTCAGATTGAATCCATTGTTTACGTTCCAGCTTATGTAAAATGGGATAAAGCATACCATCCGTCCAAGTAATTTCACCTCCCGAAAGGGTTTTCACCTTTTGGATAATTTCATAACCATAGCTCTCTCCTTTGGCCAAAATGGAAAGAATCAAGGCGGTAGAGGAGGCCGCGGTAAGTTCTTTGGAAAGTTTAGACATACCTTGTAGTTCTATGTACTTTACAAGTATACGTAGAACTTCAATGTATGGCAAATATTCCTTGTTAAATTTTACTAAAAACCTGATAAAAAAGCCTCTGCGTGGTTTTCGAAGTTTATAACTAAAATTATTTATCTTTGACTTGCCGAAATTAGATCGTCACCCTAAAGCTAAATCAGATGACAAGAATTCTCACGGGTATTCAAAGCTCTGGAAAACCACACTTGGGCAATGCCTTGGGAGCCATCCAGCCCGCCGTTGCCTTGGCCGAAAAAGAAGAAAATGACTCTTTTCTCTTCATCGCAGATATGCACTCACTCACGAGCATACGCGATGCCCAAACCAGAATAGACAACGTAAATGCCGTAGCCGCAGCTTGGCTAGCCTTTGGCTTTGATACCGAGAAGAACACTTTCTACCGTCAATCCAGAGTAGCAGAGGTTACCGAATTGACTTGGTATCTTTTCTGTTTTGCTTCTTACAATCGCTTGCGCTTGGCGCATTCTTTCAAAGACAAATCAGAAAAAGTGGGCGAAGAAAATATCAACGCGGGCATTTATGCTTATCCGGTTTTGATGGCAGCTGATATTTTGCTCTATGATGCCGAGATTGTTCCCGTAGGGAAAGATCAGAAACAACATTTAGAAATTACCCGTGACCTTGCTCAGCGCGTCAATAGCTTTTATGAAGAAGAGGTATTTGTACTCCCCGAAGCCCAAATTGATGAAAACGTGATGACCATCCCCGGTACCGACGGGCAGAAGATGAGCAAATCTTATGGCAATACCATCGACCTGTTCATTCCTGAAAAACAATTAAAAAAACAGGTGATGAGCATCCAAACCGATAGCACCCCCCTCGAGGAACCCAAAAATCCAGACACTTGTAATGTGTTTCAATTGTACGCACTCCTCGCCGACGAGGGTCAAATCCAAGCTATGCGAGCCAACTATGAAGGGGGCAATTACGGCTATGGTCATGCCAAAAAAGAACTCCTAGGTTTGATTTTAGATCAATACGCGGAGCCACGCGAGGCTTACAATTACTACATGGAAAATCTGGACGAACTGAACCGTCGCCTGGAAGTGGGTGAAGCCAAGGCGCGTTACGTAGCGCGTGAAGTGCTGGATCGAGTGCGGAAGGTCATGGGCTTTGCTTGATTTTTGGCGGTAGGCTCTTTCTCATCCTTTTACTTTGACTCGTTCAAGCATCCTTCGCCTGAGCTAAGCGGGAGCATTATTGAATCTTTTCCTTTACAAAATCCGTTTCCCGCCTTAATTTTGTATAGAAAGAGAAAAAGACTGATCAAACTCTGAAACCCCAATCTAAAATATGATGTGGAAAAATCTACACTGCCTCAGCTTACTTCTTACCTGTATTTTTTTATACTTCTTCTCGCCCCTTGATCTTCAGGCTCAGGATGAAATGCCAGCAGAAGACAGCTATACGCTCGAGTCCCCTTACCATACGGTTTATACTTTTCTGGATAATTTACAGTCGGATAATTTTAACCCAGCCATTGCCGCTCGCACCTTAAACGCGGAAGGCTACAGTGCTAAAGAGAAAGAGGACTTGGCGGTCAAGCTACAACAAATTTTAGATGGTAAGGGTTTATTGGTAGACCTAGACGAGCTACCGCGCAACCCTGACTACAAAGATACTACCGCCAACAACCAAGAGCGTTACACGCTGTTTGCCAGCATGCCAAAGATTTACTTAGAGAAGGAAGGCAATGTCTGGCTCTTCTCCTCCAAAACAGTGAGCTCGATCGCGCAAATTCACCGAGAGGTTTATCCTTTTGGATTAGACATGCTACTCGAGATGATTCCTAAGGGGGCTAATCAGAAATTTCTAGGACTGAGTCTGTGGCAATACATAGGGATTCTCATTCTGGCCGTATTGGCTTTTGTTTTACACAGATTGCTGACTTATTTTTTTGGGGTGGTTCTGTTGCGTTTCACTTCTCGTATAGGACGTAAAGATATTGGACAGAAGCTGGTACAGCCCGTAGCTCGTCCGGCGAGCCTACTGGTGTTGTTTGCTACCTTGACCGCAATCGTTCCAGTTTTGGGTTTGCCCGTCGGGTTCAATCGCTTTATCCTGTTGGTATTCAATATTTCTATTCCTGTATTCGTGATCGTGATTGCGATGAATTTGGTAGACTTCGTGAGTAATTATCTCATCAGGGCGGCCGAGCGAACAGAGAGCACTCTAGACGATCAATTGATTCCCTTGGCTAAGAAAAGCTTAAAAATCATCATCGTGATTCTTGGGATCATTTACATCCTGCAATCCTTAGAGTTTAACATCACGGCTTTACTCACAGGACTCTCCATTGGTACTTTGGCATTTGCTTTGGCCGCGCAGGATACGATCAAAAATTTATTTGGCTCGGTTACCATTTTCTTGGATCGTCCTTTTCAGGTGGGCGATTGGATTACGGCCTCAGGGATTGATGGTACAGTAGAAGAAGTAGGCTTTCGTTCTACCAGAGTACGAACCTTTTATAATTCGCTGATCTATGTGCCAAATGGTAAATTAGCGGATATGGTCATCGATAATATGGGCTTGCGCCAATATCGCCGCTTCCGCACGACCTTAGCCATTACCTACGACACCCCTCCCGAACTGATTAATGCTTTTGTAGATGGAATTCGCCAGATTATTCAAGAACATCCTGATACCCGCAAGGATTACTATCACGTGTATCTGAATAGTTTTGGAGCAGCTTCCTTGGATGTGTTGTTTTATGCTTTTTTCTCAGTACCAGATTGGGCCGCCGAGTTGAAGGCTCGACACGAAGTCATGATGGCCATCATTCGCTTGGCCAAACAGTTAGGAGTTCGTTTTGCCTTCCCGACGCAAACCATCCACATAGAAGATCTACCGGGTCAACAAAGCCTTACCCCTCAATATCCACAAGAAGAACTCAAACCCAAACACCTGAACGAAAAGGTAGATATGTTCATTTCTGACTACTACAGCCGCCCTCGTAAGGTCAGTCCATATTTAGGTAAAGACTCAGGGATTAATGAGGATGATAGTTAGAAATTGCAGATTAGCATTCACTACAAGCTCAAACGACCCGTCACGAAGACACCAAACTTCCTTGCGTCAGGATTATCTCGGTAAGTGAGGCGATGGACGGCAGTTACTTGTAAAAATTTAAAGATATTGCTAAATCCATAGCCAATCTCCACAAAGGGTTTACTACCCACGCCTCCCAAACTACGCGCCTGAATCAGAGGGTTGCCCGTTTCGTCAGTAGGTGGGGTCAGGTTCTGATTGGATGAGCGCAAGCCGCCGGTTACCATGTTGGCGAGGAAGACCGTACGTAATTTGAGTGCTCGTAATAAGGGAATACGATTTACAATCAAGCCTTCGAAATTATGCTCCACGTTGAGCATGGCATAGCGGTCATTCACAAATTCAATGTAGTTCAGCACATTAAATCCATTAAAATTATAAACAAAGCCACTATTCCCGACGGGTACAAAAAGTAAGGAAGCCGGCAAAGTGGAAGGAGTATATCCTCCTGAAAGTTGGTAATGTGTCCGTCCCAAGACTCCCAAACGTAGGTTTTGCTCTAACTTGGCTTCTATGCGATGATAATCAAAATCCCCATTCAAGAAATTTTTTATCCCTAGGCTGTAACGTAGGGTTAGTGTGGGTAATTTCTTCGTGCCCGTGCTGATTCTTTGATTCCCCTGATAGAGAAAAGTTTCTTGCTTGGCTAATCGTAGCGAAAAGGTAAGATCAGTGCTGGTGTAACCCGTGGTGAGCGGAGAATCCTCATCGCCGGGAATCTCGAAGAAGGCAAAATCTCCGCCCTCCGAGCTAAATTCATAATTACGCAATCGCCCACTCAGAGTAACACCTTTTACTAAATCAGTTTGCCCGAAAAAAGTAGTTTCTTTGGAAAAGAAAGGAGCTTGGTCGTCCAAATTTCCCCATCTTAATAAGGAAGACACCAAATCACTGATTAGGAAATCATCTGAATTGACTCCAATCCGATCGATTTCTTCCCTCCTACGCACGCCGATTACAGTCCAATTATCTCGGGAAGGGATATATCTAAATTGTGCCTGATACTTGAAGCGTTCATCCAGCGTACCGTAAGCTAAATAGCCACTAAACTCGATCTGATCGCTGAAGTCAATATTGGTTCTGGCACCCAATTGGAGGCGATGTCCTTCCACATTGTTGTAGGTATAGAGATTAAGAATATGCCCGAGTTCTACTTTTCCAATTTTTTGATAGCCAGACAAGCCCGTGCTAATCGCTTCTGTCCAGACCTTGACTCCTTTGATTTTCCGTAAGGAATCAATCATCACGTAAGTCTTTTTCTCTTCCTGAGATACGGTATCTGGTCTGATCTTTTCCCAATAGGTTTCCTGATGATTGTAAGCATCGGCATCGAGGGTAAAATCCTCATCAAAAAAACCGGGTCTGTAAGGCTGATTGATCTTAAAATCTCGATTAATCACATAGAATTTAGCAACCAGGCCCAGAGAACTTTTCAAAAACTCGGTGACATCCACGGTTACTTCTACTCTTTTAGGAAGCCAAGCCCCTGAGTCCAGCCTTTCTAATTCTTGATACAACTGAATGCCCTCGATAAAATTGATATTCGCCCCTTTGTCAATGCTGGCATCCACTTTGGTCAGGGCATAGCTTGCCGTGTCAATCCAAATCGAGCCTTTGAAAGCCAAATCTTGAGGATGCTTGGGTTGCATATCGATGCGATAGCTCATGTGCTTGCCCACCTGGACAGTATCTACCAATTGATAATCATAATAAAGCTTCCAATTGTCAGAAATGGGAGAAATAAAATCTTTGGTGAGGATGGTCATCCAATTTTTATAGAAATTATACTCTTGAAATTGCCCTCCCGAAAGCTTAGCCGTAAAACGCCCACGGCGAAAACCAATCCCGTTGATTTTATGCTTGAGCAATTCTTCTTTGATCCGTTCGGGCTGGCTCTGGTAGTGGTGCTTAGAAGCCACCTCGGAGATCACGATAGGAATCAAATCCTGGCCCTTGTCTCCTTTGAGCTCACCGATGCTGTCCAGAGTAGATTTGATCTGACGTAAAAGCTTGCGATCTTCTATATTTTCGGGAATGTTATCTAAGAAAAGCTCAATTTTGATATAGCTATCGTGCTGATAGCTTTGAAGTTGGCGTTTGTCGTGCTCTTTTTTGTGGGCAATCACCTCTTTCATGATTTGAATCACGGGTTCTTCATAGCCTCCTGCTTTCACGACGATATCCTGAAGTTGAATACCGTCGGGTTGGAGTCGGAAGGTGATTGCTTGTTGCTTGGATCGAGTATCCAATACCTGGAAAGCCTTTTGGTAGCCTAAAAAGGAAGCCACCAAAGTATCCAAGGCGATAGAAGATTCCAAAGCAAAATTTCCGTCCAGATCCGAAGTTGTACCTATTTGGGGATTCGCTTTATAATAAATATTAGCAAAAGGAATCGGCTCGCCATTCTGTGCATCTAAAACCTTTCCTTGGGTCAGGTAAGTTTGGGATTTCAGTGAAACAGGTTGACATAAAAAATACAGAAATCCCAGCAAAAAGCTCAAAAAATGTGTATATGTTCTCAAGGCTGTTGTTTCAAGTTTAAAAAAATACAAAAAAATAAAGCCAGTCTTATCAAGAACGCTCGTTCCTATTACATTAAGCATCTTGATTTGGTTCGAGTAGATATTTTAATTATTTGTTAATTATCAATATAACTGTATTAAGATCAAACCTTCTTGTGAAAGTTTAAGAATTAACAAATACTTCAAAATAGGCAACCCTTTGCTAGCCGAGTAGGTCTTTCTAAAAAACTAGGAACATTGTTTTAGGGGTAAATACGGCACGGCTAGCACTTCTTCGGAGGGTGCGAACTGTGCCTTTTACTTGCTAAGAAGGGAGATTATTTAGAGTGCGCCACTTTCCGGTAAAACTGATACCACCCGTGCAATTTTATTTTTTTCTGGGCTAGCCATAGGATCAAATTGGTGATGCCATCTTTGGCCGAAGGGCGAACTTGCTCTAGTAAATCTTCAAATTGGAAAACGAGATCAAAATCCTGAGCAAAGAAAGCTTGTCTGAGGTGATATTTGATACAAATCGCCAAGGCTTGGTCGTCGGCTTCGGTCTGGTTCAGTTGTGCGGCCTTGCGGCATACTTCCAAAGTAGAACGTAGATGCGCATTCTGCCCTTTGGTATAAAAGTGAGTAGCGTGAGATTTTTTCACGATCCTTCTCAAAGTCGTGATCGTATCTTGATAATAATAAGGATATTTACGTGCCGATCTTACCCAAAAATCAAAATCTTCATAGCTTAGGCTCTCGTCGTAGCCCTGTAAGTCTTCCAATACTTCTCGTCGCATCATCATGGTGGGGCTGCATATAAAGTATTTTTTGAGAATAGCTTGGTAAATATCTCCCGAAGGTACGTCTACCTTGCTCATCCGGCGAGAGTCAATGGGATAATGATAACGTAGCATTTTCCCCGCTTCATCAATCTCGATGGCATTGCTAAACATCACCCCGTAAGCGGTGCCGATGCGCCCGAAAGTTTGTACCTGTTGCGCCAAACGGTCGTCTAGCATCACATCATCAGTGGCAAAATCAATGATATATTTACCTTTAGATAGGGTAAAGGCTCGATTAAAAGCCGCGCAATTCCCTAGATTTTGCTCGTTTTGGATAAATTCTACCCGAAAGTGCTGCGGAATTTTATGATAGGTATTTTTGGCATATGCCTCCCGATACTGGTCAATCTCTTGGATAAAAGCTTGAATCTTTGCGACACTTCCATCCTCGCTGGCATCGTCTACAATGATCATCTCAAAATGCGGATAAGATTGAAAAAGCACCGATTGCAAGGCTTCTTTGACAAATCTTTCGTGGTTATAGCAAAGACAAATGACAGAGACAAGTGGGTATGCAGAGGTTTTGGGCATTGGGTCAAAAGCTCCTAGAAGTTTTTAAATCAGGTTTTTCTTCGTTCCAAAATCAGAGTTTTGGAGCTATAAGATTTTCTCCAGATCAATGCGCGACTCGGCCACTTCGGCTCTTGGGCGAAAATCAACGATCTGGAAACCATCTTTGATGGCAAAAATAAGCATATTTCGGTGGCGATTGCGCGTGGTCAGCCGAATACTGCGGTAGCCTTGCTCTCTGGCCCATTGTTGCTGATACTCGGCCAAAGCCTTAGCCACTCCTTCTTGGCGAAACTCTGGATGCACGCCTCCCATCCAACTGTAAAAAGAGTTATCATCAAAACGCTCGTAGCCCACTTTGAAACCTGCTGGAATGGCTTCTATTTCAGCGATTAGGATCAAATGCTTTGCTCGGTTCAAGCGGCGATGATATTCTTCAGCTCCATAAGGGTTCGTGAATTCAGGAATTTGTTTAGATAAAGCAACAATTTCTTCGATGCTGGCGGTGCGAATCATAGGTGATTTATAATATGAAGATGGGTTTTCTATTTCAAAGATAGGGCAATCTCAGGATTTTTACCGCCCAATAACTAAAAAATATGCAACTTTTGATTTGTAATTTGCAATTTATAATTTTCAAATCAACCGAGCCAAATAGAACCCCAGCAAGCCCAAGCGACCACTCCAAGCGAGGGTGCGTATCCAATTGACATTGACCAATTTTTGAATGAGGTGGAGGTCAAATCCGGCTTCTAGTTGGTTGTGAAGAGGAACCGCCATGAAAAAAGTATTAACCCAAACCACTAACACGAGTATTAGTTGTAAAAGATTGACCCACGCGGGCATCCAAGCGGGAGCCGTCCACCAGAGGGCAAAAGCCAGCCCCAGCTCGATCACCATGGGTAAAGCTACAATCAGGGTGATTCGCGCCGTATGAAAATGATGAAAATCAAGAAAATCTGAAGAGGAGAATTTGGCAAAACTTGGATAATGTACCACTTGGATCGTCCAGATCAGCCCCGTTAGGTAGCCAGCCAAGAGGAGATTGGCTAGAAGTAAATATTTTCCATCCATACCTGCAAAAGAAGAAAAGCTCAGGACTTGGCCTGATACAAGTCTAAAAATGTTTGATGCAATTTGAGAACTTGTGGAATCACCAATTGTTTGCCATCATTGTAGATTACATAATCGGCTTTGGCGATTTTCTCTTCTTCGGGCATTTGTTTCTGGATAATGGCTTTGATTTCGGCCTCAGTACGTTGGGAATCTCTTTGAGCAACTCGTTGTACTCGCAGTTCGGTGGGTGCAAAGACGGTAATAACTTTATCCAAGCTCTGAAAACGCCCCGACTCGAACATGAGAGCGGCTTCATTGAGCAAATAGGCTTGTTCTCTGTGCTCCTGTATCCACATGAAAAAATCTTGTCCTACGCGAGGATGTACCAGACTGTTCAGTATTTTTACTTGATCGCCATCATTAAAAACCTTGGAAGCCAAGTAGGCTCGATTGAGTTCACCTGCTTCGGTGTAGCTTTCTTCCCCAAACTCGGCTTTGATCTGCGCTTTGAGTACGGGGTCTTCACTCATGACCCATTTCGCACGACTATCTGCCTCATAGACAGGCACGTGTAAGGTCCGAAAAATTTTACAGATGGTACTCTTGCCGGAGCCAATTCCCCCGGTAATTCCAATCAAAAGTGGGTTATTCATTGGCTTCGTAATCTAATTTAACGCGTTTTCGCATGTGAATATCTTCCGCTTTCACGTAACGAGGCTTATTTTTGAGTATCAGTGCTACCGTAGAGTCTGAGGCACGGAAGGTACGGTAATCGGCCACGATTCGGAAATCTGAGATACGAGTTCTCAGGATATCTTCTTTTTTGATGACAAACCGCACTTCAGTTTTGCGGTGGTTACGATTCAGATAAAAATTACTATCTCTGGGAAAATTGACGAGATTAATGACCACATTGGTTTTGCGCATGGAATATTCGGCTACATCAAAATTCACGCTGACCAATTGCTCATCCTTGGTAATCAATCGGGGTTTATCCACGGGGACACGAATGGGGATTCTAGCACGGTAATTTTCAGCGAGCTGATCTGTATTTAGTTTGATATAGATCGGGTCGGGGAGTTTTTCAATTATTTTCTGTGGCCCGGTGAGAGCAACCTTATTGGGACTCAGGTGGATAGGACTGGTAATGCGGTAATTTTTAGCGAGCGGTATTCGGCTGCTATCTACGGCTATGCTTACGATTCGGTTCTGGCGATGATCCATCGCGATATGGATGGTATCAATCAGCACATTCTCTAACTCTAATTCGTCCAAGTCTTCGGAATTAATGTAGGGTCTAAGTTGAGAAGCCGTGATATATGAAACATTAAGTGGATTGTCTAGTGGATACTCAATCGGATTTGGATTAAGGCCAAATTCCATGTATTTTTTGAGAATATTCCAACCAGTACCTCGCACTCTGAGGAGTACCCGACTGGGCAGGGGGCGTAGGCTGATATATTTTTTAGTATTATACTGAAAAGAAATGGGAAAGCTAACATCCCGACTTAAGTCTTGATAAAGCGCATTTAGAAACCAAAGTAAGGTAGCCCCTGCCAGGCAATACAGGAAAACCTGCATATCCCTTTTTTTAGTATGAAAAAGAATATCAAAAAATTCGGTAGTACTCTTACGGATTAGACTTTTTCGTTTTCTAAACACTGGATTGCTTAGGCATTATTGGACTGAGTAAGACGACTGCTCGCGTCCATGGAGATAGAGCTTTTTTCAAATACTAGTTTAAGACTTTTATCTACCTGCAAGGTCACGGTTTTTTCATCCACTGCATGAACCTTGCCATGCAAGCCCCCAATGGTCACTACTTCATCTCCTTTGGAGATATTTTCTAGAAACTTTTGTTGATCTTTTTGTTTTTTCTGCTGAGGGCGAATCATAAAAAAGTACATGACCACGAAAATACCCAGCATCATCAGCAAGAAAGCAATATTACTTCCTCCCTGTCCTTGTAAAAGTATGGTGTATAGATTCATTACGAGCGTTATTTGGAGCTTAGCCTCTTGGAAGAGGCTAAGCAGTCAGACAAAGTTTATCTGAAATAGTAGGTAAGTACTATTTGCGTGGTCCCTGCATATTGCTGACCGCACTTGATTTGACGGTGCCTTTGATTTGAAGCTTGGTAATAGGAGGATTGGTATTAGCAGTGATGGTTACGGTTTTGTTAGCTACGCCCACGCGATTTTTACTGTTAAATTCTACCTCTATTTCGGCCTTTTGTCCGGGAGGGATGGGTTTTTCTGGCCAGCTGGGCACGGTGCAACCACAGGAGGCCTTTGCGTCTTCGATGGTCAGAGGAGCATTACCTGTATTACGGAAGCTAAAAGCGTGCTTTACCAAGGTACCTTCTTCTACCTCGCCAAAGTCATAAACGATTTCCTCAAAAGTCATTTCGGGAGTACCCTCTTGGGCTTCAGCCTCTTGAGGACTATCAGTGGTTTCGTCAGCTTGGCTTTCAGCGCTTTCGTTAGAAACGGGAGTAGCTTGATTATCCGCGTTATCTGCACGTAACATTTCGCCTTTTTCGGCTTGGCTTTCTTCGGAGGAGTCAGATCCACAAGCCATTAATCCCAAAGAAAGGATCAGGACAAGGAAGAGGTTGTAACAAATAGCTTTCATGATTTTTTTATTTTGTTGGTTTTTTTCCAAGCGACAAATTTACAAAAAACCCAGCAGAAATACTTCGGAGATTTTTAAAGATTCTATGCAAAAGTTTCAAGAGATTGTCAAAAACCTAGAAACACGCACTGGCTCAAAGATGTTTGATTATATTTTGTGTAAACTCTTCAGTACTTGCTTTTCCTCCCAGATCTTGCGTGCAGAGTTCTTTCTGCTTGAGAGTAGTCATCAAGGCGGCTTCTATCTGATTGGCTACCTGACTTTGTTGTAAAAAATGCAACATCATAATAGAAGAACGCAAAACAGCCGTAGGATTGGCCAAGCCTTTGCCTGCAATGTTGGGAGCGGTGCCGTGTACCGCCTCAAAGACCGCGATTTCATCTCCAATATTTGCTCCTGAAACTACGCCCAAGCCTCCTACCAAGCCCGCACAGAGATCTGAGAGGATATCTCCAAAGAGATTCGAGGTCACGATTACATCAAATCTCTCGGGGTTGCGAACCAGTTGCATGGCCATATTGTCAATGATTTTATCCTCGAAGACAATCTCGGGATATTCGGCTGCGACTTGCGCACCTGCCTCTAACAAGATTCTACCCGCTTGTTTGAGGATATTAGCTTTGTGAACCAATGTAACTTTTTTACGACCTTCTCGGGCGGCAAATTCAAAGGCGGCTTTGATAATCCGGTGGGAGCCAGCGGCAGTAATTCGGCTGATGGCATCGGCAATTTTGAGCCTCTCGTCGTAATAATCCAAGCCTGAGTACAAGCCTTCTGTATTTTCTCGAAAAATCACCAGGTCTACATCTGTGTAACGCGACTCGATGCCCTCGATGGTTTTACAAGGTCTTATGTTTGCATATAGGTCAAAGCGCTGGCGAAGTTGCACATTTACACTCTTAAAACCTTCACCGATAGGAGTACTAGCTGGCCCTTTGAGACCTACTTTATGGCGTTGAATGGACTGCAAGAGGCTATCCGGAATGAGTTTTCCTTGTTGCTCCAAAGCAGTTTTCCCGATGTTTTCTTCTTCCCAGACGATGGGAGCTTCAGCGGCTGAAAATATGCTTTTGACAGCTTCTACTACCTCGGGTCCGATGCCATCACCGGGAATTAAAGTTACAGTTTTCATAGCCATTTAAGATTGGTCCGTACGAGTCGCTCTTTTGAGTTTCTCGAGTTGTTTACTGATTTTGGTAAATTCTTGATTAAGCTTTTCGGCTTCTCGGTTTACAAAATTCACGTGTTCATCCCCCATAGATTTTGCTTCGTTGATTAAGGTTTCTCTTTCTTCTATCAATTTTCTCAGTTTGTCTTGAAGCTTAGAAACGCGAAAGCTCAGGCGGTCACGCATGTGTTTGCCATCGTAAGGAACAACGAAGACACTAATCGCGGAGCCGAGAGCCAATCCGCTAATGAGTCCTAAAAAGAAGCTTGTGGTTTTGTTCATGGCCTTAGAGGTTTACAGGTTAATTCATATCATAAGTTTACTGCTCGCAATGCATCCTATTGCCAAGCAAAGGTTTAAGCCGGTTTTGAAATGTGAATTTACAATATGTACACGGAAATTAGAAGCCTTCTTGGAAATTCCGTAAAAATGTATGGCTGTTTTGGCTCAGTACCAACAAAAAAACGGCATGCTGCTATTTATTATCCATCAATCCTCTTCCACTCTTTTTGATGATTCGTTTGTCGATCAATTCCTGCGAGATGGCATCCAAGAGGCCGTTGATAAATTGTTTACTTTTCGAAGTACTATACATTTTAGATAACTCGATGTATTCGTTAATACTAACCTTTACAGGAATGCTATAAAAATGAATCATTTCGCAAATGGCCATTTTCAGAATCACCTTATCGATGAGTGCCAAGCGATTCAAGTCCCAGTTTCTGGACTTCGCCGCGATGATTTCTTCGTATCTTTCGTCGTTTTGAATATTTTTTTTGTATAAATCTTGGTAAAAAATCCGATCTTCTTCCCAATTTCGGCTCAGAGGGATTAGTGGGAAATCTTTGTCTTCGGCAGTCTCGATGGCTTTGATGGTATTCTGCACCATACTTTGGACAATCTTGTGGTCTTCTGCCCATTGCAAGTCCATTTCTGCAAAAAGCTCATTGACGACCGAACGGCGGCGGTTCACATCGATTCTAAGTGTAACTTTATCTCCCTCGGCTTGGTCAATGCCCAAAGCTTGGAGCCATTGAAAGAGGCTTTCGTTCATGGCACGAAGATTTTGGCTTTGCCTTTCGGCCAAATTCAATTCTTCTTCTTCTAGAAAGACCGAGAAGGCATTCACGATTCCGCTGAGACTTTTACGAAAAAAATATTCTGCCAGCAATTGTTCGGGATTTCTACCGATCTCTTCTTGTATACTTACATCTTTCTCATCTTTGAGAATAGGTTTACCAGAGGCTTCCTGACGGGTCAATTCTTGGTAGAGCAACGCCAGCTTTTGCTTGACCAGTTTTTGTACTTTATCCAAATAGCCAGAAGCGTCTGAGGCTTCCAGATGATCTACAAAAACTTGGCAGAGATTGGGCAGTTGCTCTTGAAAGCTGGTATAGAGTGCGTGGATATCTTGGCTGGATAGCCATTGTTTGAGGATTTCTTTACGAATCAGCACTTCGGTGACCACGAAGTAATTCACGGTTTTTTTGCGGAAAATCATTTTCTTGAGAATGTACTGAATGATTTCCTTGTGTTCTTCGAAATCTACCGTTGTATTTTTGGCATACTCTTGATAAACTTGATCTCTTTGTAGCGTTTTTCGGTAAAATTCGTTGAGCAAGTCCTTCCGCGTGCCCCAGTTGATTCCTCTCTTGGCTCTTTCGGCCTCGAGTATCCGATGATTCGCCAGCAACTGGCACAAGGGATTATTTTCTAGCTTGAAATAACTAGCAGGGAGCGGATTATCCATGTACTGATAGCGATTGCCTTGACTTTCCTTGTCGTGGCGGGTCAGGTCTGATAGTTCCACATAGAAGAGCAAAATCATCAGATAAATCTCATAGATTTTGTCGGCTTGTGTGAGTAAATTCTTGGCGTAAAAATTTTTATCGCGGGTGAGTTGATTTTGATAGTGATGGATTGCATCTAGTGAGGCTTTGCGTATTTCCTCTTCTAGGTTTTGTTGGAGCACCTGTTTGGGGTCTTGGAAATGCGTTTCAAAAGTTTGTGTTGCTTCTTGTTGATAATAAGCAAGTTGCTTATAGTCCGCTTCACTTTTCTCGTCCCAGTCGGGGGTAAAGGTTTCTATGATTTTATCCTTGGCGATCAGGTAGTTCGCATTTTTGGATAGCTCTAGGGCATAGAGAGATTGCATAACCTTAGCACGGAGGTATCTTCGGTTGAGCATGATAGCGGTTTTTATGATTTTCTTAAAAGAACGGCTTTTAATTTCAGTCCCAAGTGATCTTTTCCTTTAGTTGAATCGGATTCTTTTTGGTATTGGTTTCAAAATAAAAGAATTTCAACCGCTAAACCTGAGTTTTCCCTAGATTTTTGTGGAAGAAAGATAAAGGAGTGCTGGCGAGGCTTAGTTTGGAGCAGTCAGCAATCAGTATTTTAGGTTTAGATGCTTTTGTGTGCAAAGCCCCCCCAACTGAAAGCTGACTCCTGACCACTAATACGGCATTTGTATTTGGCCGATTTTCTGTATACGTTCCTGTGCCATTTGCACGGCGGCTTGGTGCGTGTTAATCTGCTCGTTTTCAGCTTTTTGTAGTAGGGTCAAAGTGTATTCGTAAATTCTCTCCGTATGCTGAAAAACTTGTTCACGATGGTAATTCGCAATAATTTCATAATAAACATTGATAATTCCCCCGGCGTTGATCAAAAAATCAGGCGCGTAGATAATGCCTTGTTGCTTACATTGTTGGGCGTGTATTTTCTCGTCTGCCAATTGATTGTTGGCGGCTCCGGCGATGATATCGCATTTGAGGCGAGGCAGGGTATGCTCGTTAATGGTCGCTCCCAGGGCGCAGGGTGAATAGATATCCACATCCAGATCATAGATGGCGTCTTTGTCTACAACTTCCACCTGATATTTGCGAGCTACTTCACGGGCGCGATCTTCGTAAAAGTCTGAAATGAATATTTGCGTATTTTCTTTGACTAAGTATTCCAAAAGATGTTGTCCTACGTGCCCGACTCCTTGGAGGGCGATTTTTTTCCCTTTGAGGCTGTCTTGGCCATAGGCTTGTTTGGCGGCGGCTTTCATGCCCATATACACGCCGTAGGCCGTAACTGGTGAGGGGTCTCCTCCTCCACCCAAATACTCTGGCTTACCCGCCACATATTTCGTTTGCATGGATACGTATTCCATATCACGTGTGTCGATGCCCACGTCTTCGGCGGTGATGTATTTACCATTCAGATTTTCGACGAATTTGCCAAAAGCTCGAAACAGTGCTTCACTTTTGTCTTGTCGGGCATCTCCAATGATCACCGCTTTGCCTCCTCCTAGATTCAGGCCAGAAATGGCATTCTTGAAGGTCATTCCGCGGGATAAGCGTAGCACATCTTGCAAGGCAGCACTTTCGTTTTCATATTTCCACATACGTGTTCCTCCGGCGGCAGGCCCGAGTACCGTGTTATGCACGGCGATGATGGCTTTGAGTCCTGTGGCTTTGTCGTAGCAATAAACGACTTGTTCGTGTTCATTTTCAAGAATTTGCTCGAACACATTGGGGTTGGATGATATATTGTGATTTGAGATCATGATGCTGAGGTTTGAATCAGACAAAAGGGTATCTATTGAATCCTTGGCAAAAAAATTTGTTCTTCAAAATTAGGTTACTTATTATTCAAACGAAACCAAAGGGCATAAAAGTTTAATTATATGAATTCATAATTGCATTATAATAAGAAAACAAAAAATAAGTTTCCCCTCATAAAGACAAATTCTCTTCGTGCTTTTAGGTTAAATTCCAGCACAATTTCTAAAATAAATAGAATTTACCAATTCTTTTTTGCTTAGTAGTTTTTTTTCTGAGTGATTACAAAATAATATTTTAGTGAATTTTCTTCCAAGGCATCTACTTTCTAAGCCAAGCCCAGCTCAGATGAGCGGCGGAAAGTAGGTTCCTTTTCCGAACTTTATCCTCGCTTTGTTTGTATTATACTTTGTATCTGTTTTTGGCAAACCTGCCCAGAGCAATAACATCATCACCACTCAGGTATAAAATTCTTCTTGCATGAAATCTCTGGCTTATCTTAATAAGTATTTCCGTAAGTACCGCCTACTATTAATTTTAGGAACGCTTTTCACCATCCTTTCTAATGTCTTCAGCATCGCTCCTGCTCCGATTGTCCGCTATTCTTTTGATCTGATCGAGGAGGCCATCGATATATACTTTCTCTATGAAGGCTACGACATGCAAGATAACATTTACGCCATTTTTGCCAGTAATGTGCTTTTTTACGGTTTGTTGATTTTGCTCATGGCTGTACTCAGGGGGATTTTCTTATTTTTTGTGAGGCAAACGCTGATTGTGATGTCTCGCCATATCGAGTATGACCTCAAAAATGAAATTTATCAGCACTATCAAGAGTTGCCGATGAGCTTTTATCGTCAGCATAATACGGGCGACTTGATGGCACGCATTTCCGAAGACGTGAGTCAGGTACGCATGTATCTGGGGCCAGCCATTATGTATGGGCTCAATCTGATTACGCTCTGTATTATGGTGATTGCTTTTATGTTTATGATTGATATGAAGCTCGCTTTTTTCGCGCTGCTTCCTCTCCCCTTCCTTTCTATCAGCATTTACTTCGTAAGCAATGTAATCAATAAACAATCTACGGAGATACAGCGTAGTCTTTCGGGCTTATCTACTTATGTACAGGAGGCTTTTTCAGGAATTCGGGTGATTAAAGCTTTTGCTCGTGAGAAAGACTCGGCTCTTAGTTTTGACCACGAAAGCGAAGATTATAAGAATAAATCCATTCGTCTGGCACTGGTGCAGGCTTTGTTTTTTCCTCTCATCGTGGGGCTGATCGGGCTGAGTACCATCCTCATCGTTTATATCGGGGGAGTGGAAGTGATCCGAGGGAAAATTACCAACGGGGTGATTGCCGAGTTTATTATTTATGTGAATATGCTTACTTGGCCCGTTACTTCTATTGGCTGGGTTACCAGTATTGTCCAGCGGGCGGCGGCTTCTCAGGAACGCATTAACGAGTTTCTCAATACCCCCACGGATATTGTTTCTGAGAAAAACCTTGAAAAGACCATCGCCGGTAAGGTCGTCTTTGACCAAGTCAGCTTCGTGTATAAAGACACCAAGATTCGAGCTTTGGATCAAGTTTCTTTTGAAATCAATCCTGGCGAAACTTTGGCGATTCTGGGTACGACTGGCTCGGGTAAGAGTACCGTGGCTAATCTGCTGGCACGTATGTACGACCGTACAGAAGGCCGTATCTTGATTGACGATACGGATATTAAAGATTATAGCCTCAAGTCCTTGCGTAGTCAGATTGGCTATGTGCCACAGGATGTTTTTCTATTCTCAGATACGATTCGAGGCAATATTGCCTTTGGTACCGAAGGGCTACCCGAAGCGCAAGTGATTCAGGCCGCCAAAGATGCTGACCTCTACGAAAATGTCATGGGCTTCTCTTACCAATTTGATACGCGCATTGGCGAAAGAGGCATCTCGCTCTCAGGTGGACAAAAGCAAAGGCTTTCTATCGCTCGTGCCATCGTGCGGGAGCCTAAAATTTTGATCCTAGATGATAGCCTCTCGGCCGTGGATACCAAGACAGAAAATGCCATCCTGAATAACCTAAAGGGCATCATGGCCAATCGTACCTCAGTAATCATTTCTCACCGAGTGTCCTCGGCCAAGTTGGCACAAAAAATCATTGTACTAGACGATGGCGTGGTCGTAGAACAAGGAAATCACGAGAGCCTCCTCGATCAGAACGGAGTGTACAAAGAGCTTTATGAAAAGCAGCTACAAACCGAAGATACTGTAAATGAGTAATTTCAAAAACTCTTTAAGATGTAGCTTGTTCTGAAAATTGTTGATCTTTACTTAGAATTTCTTGGCGCAATTTCTTTTATTTACTCTAGCATTTAGAGGCTAAGTCTAATTGCTCCAATTAGTTCCCTAACTATCTGTAAGTTAGAAGCTAAGAAATACTCAAAATCAAATCTCGAAGAAGAAATTGACAATCCACAACTCATAACTGACAACTCATTAAAATCATGAACATTACGGTATTATCTACTTCTCCTCGACAAGGTAGCAATTCATTGAAAGTGGCTAAGGCTATTGAGAAACTTTGCGCAAAACAAGGGCATTCCCAGACACACTTGTTTAGTTTTGAGCATTATGACTTACCGATGGTCGGGCAGGGTAGCTTGGATAAGCATCAACTCACGGAATTTCAATCTGGTTTGGTTACTAACTGGGAAAAAGGTCAAGTGGTCTTTATGGTAGTGCCTGAATACAATTGGATCACGAGTGGGCAGTTGATTAATGCCATTCACCAGTTGGGAGGGAATGATTTTGGGCATTTATTTGACGATAAAGTATTTGCGATGTGTGGTGTTTCCTCAGGGCGGGGGGGAAGGCTTCCTGGCATTGAAATGATGACGATGGTAAACAAAATGATCAGTTTTTTGGACAAAAGAGCCATCGTTTCGCCCAAAATCTTTGAATCGCACGAAACACATAAGAATGTAGACGAAGCGGGCAATTTCCAAGATAATCAAATTTACGTGGATGGAATCACTGCTTTTGTAGCCTATACTCTCGATATCGCACAGCGGTGGTTTGGGGAATCTGCTTAAAATTCCCAACTCTCGGGGGCTTTCTTACGTCCTAGTTATTGTATCTGTATGATTGCTACACACATAAAATACAATAGCTATGAATGGATTGGAATTTAGCCCCACTGCTCTCCATTGTTCTAAATGCCAGACGGCTCTACGAGAAAATGAAATCTTTTGTCCCCAATGTGGCTTTCCCGAGCGAGGAACCGAACAGGAAAAAAGTCATTTTAATCTGCGGATTCGCCGTCGTAAAGAACTCCTAGAAGAATTTCAGAAAAAAGTCAACACTGGTCAGGTGATTTTGTACATCATCGCCTCCCTCTTCTTTTTATCTGGTGTGGTATTTTCATTTCTGCAAGAGGAGGAGGCGATTGCCGTTTTTGTAACCTTTGTGATTCTATCCTGTATTTACGTGGGGCTGGCTATCTGGAGTAATTATCAGCCTTTTCCAGCTCTTCTCACCGGCTTTCTCTTATATGTCAGTATCATTTTGCTGGATTTGGCTCTTGATCCTGCCTCGGTTTTGCAGGGAATTGTGATTAAGGTAGTTTTTATTGTGGTTTTCATCAAGGGAATTTCTTCTGCGCGTGAGGCCAAAGAACTAAAAGAAGAACTGAAAATCCAAGGACTCCTCTAAGGCTAAATCCATGCAAGAATATCTACATAAATACACCGGAGCCAATGTTCCGGAGGAGCCTTTGCCTGCTCCCTTACCTACACTGACTTGTAATTATTGTCAAGCTGAAATTCGTAATGAATCGCGTTTCTGCCCTCGCTGTGGAACCAAATTACTCCACCTCTCTCAAGAAAGTGTGGCGCGAAAAAGCCAATTTGAGCGACGCTTGTTGCCTATTCTGGCGTATTATATCCTAAGTGTCATTCTGTTGGTGGCTTACTACACGGTTAGCTCTGATGAGATCGGCGATTATACCAGTTTAATGATCTTTGATGGTATTTTTTCGCTCTTTACGCTCGGTTTCGTGATTGCCAATCGAGATCAGATGCTGAGCTTATTCAACCCCGACAAGGTTCGTGTGCCTACCCTACTCAGCATGGCCATTGTTGCTTTGCTGGGAGCGATCGGTATTCATTATCTGGGTGATGCAGTAAATATCTTCTTTTTTGGAGAAACCTACGATACAATCGGAGAATTTGCCTATTCGGATTATCCTCTGCTGTTGGCTACTGTCTTTATTGCCATTCAACCTGCTTTGTTTGAAGAGATGGCCTTTCGAGGTTTTTTATTCAATCACTTGTCTGCACTGAGTAATCCTCAAACGGCGATCATTGTAAGCACTTTACTTTTTGGTTTCTTACATTTTTCGCCGATTAGTCTGCTTTGGCTTTTGCCATTGGGCTTTTTGTTTGCCTCCTATCGCCAAAAGTACGATACCATTTGGTATGGCATCTTTGGGCATTTCACTTATAACTTCACGCTGGTGTTGCTGAGCTTTTATGGGTTTTAGAGAATCGTCCGTTTTGTTTTTTTACAGCTCGAGGTTTGTCATTTTCAAAGAAACTCAATCGGTATATCCATTTTTCACGGCATAAAGAATCAGTTCTTTGATGTTTTTGACTCCGACTTTATCCATGATATTGCGACGGTGCGTATCGATGGTAGAGACCGCATTGTGCTCTTCTTCTGCGATTTGAACGGCGGTTTTGCCCTCGGCAATTTTCTTAAGAATTTTTACCTCAGTTTTGGTGAGTTTGGTTTTTTTAGGCTTGTTTTTGTTCTGGACACTTTCGGTCAGGATTTTTAAAATATCCTTGTCATAATAATTATTCCCTGCTTGGACTTCAAAGATGGCCTTCACCAAATCCTCAGCACTCCGGTTTTTGACCACGTAACCCGCAGCACCTGCCTGTACGGCTCCTACCACGTAAGCTTCCATCTTGAAAGAGCTTAGGATTAATACTTTGATATCGGGATAGCGTTCTCTGATAATTTTTGTGAGATCAATCCCGTCTATCTTAGAGTCAGGAATTTGAATATCCAAAATGGCTATATCTACCTGCTTGTGGTTTAAGCGTAGGAATTCTAATAATTCATCGGGTTGGGTGGCCGAGTGGAGAACTTCTATTTTTTGGGTGTAAGTATCTCTCAATAGAGAATTAATTCCCTCTAAGACGATCTGGTGATCGTCTAGCATAATGACCTGAATGGTATCTTGTTGTACTTCCATTTGAGAATGTTGTTTTTGTCCTGAGCAGACAACCTGTTAATTTGTTTAAGAAAAATACCTACCTCCAAGCTGGGAATTATCGAGCCAAAACTCCATTACTTACTTCTCGACAAGGGCAGATGAATAATCGCCGTGGTTCCTTTGCCGAGGCTGGTATCCACGTGAAAATGTCCACCCAATTGCGTGATGCGCTTGTCAATGCTGTCTAAACCGAGGCTTTTACTTTCTTTGACCTGTTCTCGGTCGAAGCCTTTCCCGTTATCAACCACAGTTACAGTTAGTTCCCCTTCTTCGTCCCGACAGAAAACTTGGATTTCCAAATCCGTGGCCTCAGCGTGTTTGAGTACATTACTGACTAGCTCTTGTACGGTTCGGTAGATGATGAGCTCCAATTTGACGTTCAGGCGTTTTCCTTCCATACCTACTTCTACCAAATCTACCTCGATCATTTGACTGGACTCCACGGTCTTTTTCAATTCTTGTAGCGCGGTACTTAGTCCGAAGCGTTCTATGAAATTAGAAGATAGATCGTGCGAAATCCTACGCACCTCTTCACTGGTTTTGTCCAAGAGATTGAAAGCTTTTTCGTAGGTTTCCTGATTTTGGTCAGCAATGTTTTGAAGTTGTTCATTGACTGATTTAAAGTGGAGCTTGACCATCGAGAGCATACTGCCGAGGTTGTCGTGTAGCTCTTGGGCGATCCGGTTTCGCTCTAATTCTTGTCCTTCCATGATTGCACTCATAGTTTCGTATTGTTGCTTACTTAAAATTTCTTCCACCTCGTATTGTTTATCTTTGAGTTTATTTTCGGCGATTAATCTTTTCTGGCGGCCTTGGTAGCTCTGAATCAGTGCCAAAAACAAGCCTGTAAGCAACATCGTTCCTGCAATCAGGGCGTAAATCAGGGTCATTTGTTGGCGGTTGTCGGCGGCGAGGCGGGCGAGTTCGGCCTGCTCGATGAGGCGATCTTTTTCTAAAAGTTCTTGTTGTTTTTGCTGTTCTTCGTAGGCGTCTTTGTAGTTCATGGCCGAGCGGTAGCTTTGCTCGAGGCTATCACTCAGAGCTAGATATCTTTTACTATACTCCAGGGCTTTTTGGCTATCACCAACTTTAGTATAGCCTAAGGCAAGGTTGCGGAGTGAGATTTGCTGAGATTCTGCGTTATTGATTTTTTCGGCGATCTCCAAGCTTTTCTGATAATGTTTTAGTGCTCGTTGGTTACTTCCTTGGTCGAGATACAGTAAACCTAAATTGTTATAGGTTTCTGCAAGCGTATTTTTCTCGTCATTTTCCTCAGCGATCTGAACGGCTTTTTGAAAATATTCTTCCGCTTTCACGATTTCTTTTTTGGAGTAATGAGTGTGGCCGATGTTGTTGAACAGCTTGGCTAGTCCCTGCTCGCTGTCGATTTCTTGTTTGATTTTGAGACTTTTATGGTAACTTTCAAGAGCTTTGTCGTGTTGGTTGAGCTTTTGATAAACCGAGCCAATGTTTTGGTATATTTTGCTCAGGTCAACTTTGTTTGGTGTTTTTTTGTATATTTCTGCGGCTTGCTGATAGTAATCAAGAGCGGAGTCGTAATTTTTATTTTTGTTGTAAAACCACCCAATATCGAGCAACGAAGCAGCAATGTTTTCCTGATTACCAATCTTTCTCTTTCTTTCCAATGTGTTGAGATGTAGCTCGAGCGCTTTGTCTTGCTGACCTATATCGCTGTAACAACTAGCTAAGTTGTTAGCGACTGCTGTCAAGGCTGCAGTTTCGTCAAGCCTTTCAAAGGTAGCCAGTGCCTGCTCCCAGAGAGCAATTGCCTTCTCGCATTGTCCTAGGTGGTCATAGATCAAACCAATATAGTTCTGGGAGCGAGCAATTCCGTAAGCGTGTCCCAGCGATTTTTCTACTTCCAAGGCACTCTGATAGTTCTTTAATGCTTCACTCGGATTGCCTTGATTCTGGTAACAAAAGCCTAAGCGAATATAGCTGGTAGCTAAACCCATTTTAAAATTGAGTTTTTTGGATAAATCCAAAGCTGATTGTGCGTGCCTTACCCCTTGTTTAGGATCAGCTTTTCTATATTCCCAAGCTAGCTCATTCAAAATATTCACCCGATGAGTATCAGGTTGTGACTTTTGCAACAAGGTGTGGAGGCTATCCACGCTAGAATTTGTCATTTGGGCATAGACAGAGTATTGAGCAAAGGAGTATAAAAACAATCCGACTAATAATGATCGTAGATAAAACAAAGATTTAGGTATCATAAATGTTCCTTTAAATTTTGACTCCTTTGAACTCAAGATAGCGATTCCAAGGACTTTCTTGTAAAAGCTCCTAAAAACGTGTAAGCAATACTTTAATTTGTTTCCTCTTCTTCCGACTCTGGATCGCGGGGTTCCACGGGTTTTACTCCTTGACCTGATTTCTCATCAGAAGTATTTCCCTGCTCTCCACCCTCATCTTCATCAGGCATCAAAAGCGTATCTACAATTTCTTCGTCAGTCCAGAGCATAGAGAATTCAGTGGCATTGTCTAGTAATGTTTGCATCAGTTTAAGTGTTTGAGTTTGAATAATAGATAAATGATTATACACAAAGGTGGGCATTTTGCTTGCTAACTTTCTCCTAGAAGTTAAGGCTTTTAATCTACTAAGTTCTGAGTAGAAAATTAAGCAAAAAATGCCTATTGTGCTTTGTCGCTTGAAGTTAGGAAAATTTCTGATATTTTAAAATGAGGAACAGATTCTACGCTCATTTTTAAAATAGTAAAAGATTCTGCAAGGTATTTCCTGAAGCAATGCTTGGAATTTTAGAGAATTAACCCAAACTTAAAGCCCGTAAACCTATAAACCCTTTTTAATCCTATGGCTTCTCAGAAATTATACGCCCTCTTAGTAGGGATCAATGAATACTTTCCGGGTGAGGAAAGAGTCAAAGACCTCAATGGTTCTGTGAATGATATCGAGCACGTGGCCGCCAAACTTCGGCAGTATTACGCGCATCTCGACCCGCAAATTGTCTTACTCAAAAACGAAGAGGCCAAACGGGATAATATTATCCGCCACTTCCGCCAACATCTCCGCGATCAAGCAGATGAAAACAGCACGGCACTCTTTATGTACAGTGGGCACGGCTCTCAGCAATACAGCAAAAAAGCCTTACGCGCCCAAAATCCCCACGAAAAATACGAGGAGACGATTATCTGCCACGACAGCCGCCAGAAGAGTGAACAAGGAAAATACGTTAGCAAAGATATTTCTGACAAGGAACTAGGTACGCTCGTCAAAGAAGTGGCCGACCAAGGTGCTCATACCGTGGTTTGGCTAGATTGCTGTCACTCGGGTTCGGGCACTCGAGATGCCGATGATTTGGTGCTAGGTGCCACCCGCCAAATCGGAATGCGTCAGGCTGATCACTCGGAAAAGGAAAGCACTGCCCAAGAAGATATCCTTAGGATCGAGGTAGGTGAAGAACTGCCTACTTCCAAACACGTACTACTGGCCGCTTGCCAATACGACCAATTGGCCCGCGAAATTCCCAAGCCCATTCACCAAGGCTTATTTACCAAAAGCCTCCTCGCGGCTATGGATCATTTTTTCGAAAAACATCAGAAATTTAGCTATGCCGACTTGTTTGAAGCTGCTCGTATCAAAGTATTGCAATATACGCATCAGCAAAGCCCCAAATATGACAGCTACGGCTACTTTAATGCTCATAGCACGTTTTTGGAAGGCATCCCGATGAAAGATGCTCAGGTAAGAAGAAACGTTTTTTATCAGCAGTCAGCCTGGAAAATCAAATTGGGGGCGGCTGACGGCCTTTCCTCAAATACAGAACACCCCATAACCGTCACCATTTATGACCCAAGCAATGATACGCTACCTCTGGTACAGGCGGCAATCTCCAGTGTTGGACTAGAGGAAAGCACTTTGGAGCCAGATCGTCCGGAAGCTTTAAATCAAGAGGTTGTTTATCAGGCACAATTGACGACGACACTTATTCCTGCAATTACTTTTCGATTGGTCAGTGAGCACACAATTTCTCAGCAAGACTTGGACATCTTGCGCTCTTCTACCTTTGCTCTGAGTACGGAGCCCGAAGTGCAAACCAAATATCAGATTCGGCTAGACCGAGAACCTGCTCAAGTATTACGAGGGCAAACCCTTGTCTATCCACAGGAAGAGCAAGCCACGGTTTCCCTAGAGGAGCTCGCTTGGGCCATGCATAAAATCGCACGTTGGGAACGCTTGCTAGCCCTAGCCAATCCACGTGCTCCTCAATATCTGCGAGATCAGGTCGAGGTTTGGCTAGACTTAAATGACCGAGAAGAGCTGAAACAAAAGCATATTTTGGTTTATTGCTATCCTGAAAAAGATGGGACAGCAATGCTTGGGAAAGTTCCTTTTCTATTCAAGATCAAGAATCAAAGTGAAGAGGGTTTGTATTTTAATTTGCTCTACTTCAATAATGAATACGGTGTATCTCCTATGTATAATCAGAAGATAGCCTCAAGCGATACTCCCAAAATCCTCTTGAAAGATACTTTCACCAGCCAAGATCGCTTTGAAAGTCAGGATATTCTGAAGCTCTTGGTGAGTAAGCGGGAATCCCATGATTATACTTTTCAGCAGGGAGATTTTCTGGAAGATACTTTCCCCAAAGAGGGGGCGCGCTCTGCTGAATCACAAGCCACGGTTAAAGAGGCGGAAATAGAGATGGCTTGGTTTAGTCAAATGTTTATAATCCACAGTATTCAGCATTTAGGAAGCATCCAAAGCACAGAAAGTCTCTCCATTGCCGAAGGTCAAATCGAGATCAGTGCTCACCCACGCTTCCAGGCCGAAGTAGCCTTACGCTCAGCCGAATCGTGGGAAAAAGGGCTGGAGGTGATTCCAGAACTGGCTCTACGCTTTGATTATGAATTGCTGAATTTTTCTGCTCAGCCCCAGCGAGAACAAGCTTGTGTCTTAGAACTAAGAAATTATGAGGGAGCAGAAAGCTTGAAAGCTCAGCCCTTAGCAATCAAACTAAATACGCCACTTGAAGCCGGAGAACACCTACTGCCGCTTACTTTTGATGGGCACTCGGTTTATACGATGGGGAATATACTAACAGAAAGTGATGGAAAATACGTTTTTAACCTGAACCAAATCCCTGAAACCAAAGGCGAATGGTCGGAAGTTGCCAAGCCAGAGCGTACTTTCCGTGTTTATTTTTTGAAAGTAAAAGAAGCTCCCCATCAAATCGTTGAAAGAGAGGAATGGATTCAAGTTTTGGATAAATAGCCGTATTTGATGGTTATTCTTAAAAGAAAAAAGCCGAATATCTTAGCGATATTCGGCTCCCATACTGGACAAAGAATCTTGGAAGTAAATGCAATCGAGTCAAAATCACACCTCTTAACACAAAGTCAAACCTGAGGACATTCTATCGATAATGTTGATTGGCGTTGTATTACAAAGATGTGTATTCATGGGTCAGATTTACTCCTTAAGTGTTAGTAAATTTTTATACTAAGAACTTAGTATAAAACTTCTTACTCATAGACTTTTACTTCGGCTAAATCTATCTCGGTAGCAGGCACGAAGCTCAGGGCGGCTCCTCCCCCTGCGGCTAGTGATAGCTTGATCTTGGTATTTTTATCCACGATAAATTCTTCAATTTCCATCGCCAGCGGGTTCTCGTCCCAATGTGCATCCGCCGCGTCTCGGTAAAAAGTTGCCTTGTATTTTTGTCCCTCTTTCAAGAAATCCAAAGTTAGATCTAGTTCACGGGCATTTTCGTCCGTAATACTCCCTAAAAACCAACGTTCGCCACCTCGCTCTTGCCGGGCAATCGTTACGAAATCGCCTACTTCTCCGTTGAGCACTTTGGATTGTTCCCAATCCACGGCCACATCACGAATGAAACCCAAGGCTGGCTTTCCTTCATAATGCTCTGGCAAATCTGCGGCCATTTGCACCGGACTGTAAATAACGACATAGAGTGCCAATTGGTGAGCCAGCGTGGTATTGACCTGCTCTTTTTCCTTGTATTCATCAAATTTGATATTGAAAATCCCTGGGGTAAAATCAATCGGGCCTGCCAGCATCCGCGTAAAAGCCACAATAGGCAAATGCTCGGGCGGATTCAAATCTACACTCCAAGCATTGAACTCCTGCCCGCGTAGCCCTTCTCGGGCAATCACATTGGGGTAAGTACGCCGAATGCCCGTGGCTTTGATGGGTTCATGCGCGTTGACAGCTACTTGGTGCTTGGCTGCCGTCTCGACCGCTTTGCGGTAATGATTGACCATGAATTGCCCGTGATGAAACTCTCCTCTGGGAATAATTTTGCCCACGTAGCCCGTCTTGACAGCATGAATTCCGAGGTCTTCACAGAGTTGGAAGGCAAGCTCCATTTGCTGATTGTAGGTATTGACTGCGGCTGAGGTTTCGTGGTGCATAATGACTTGCACGCCTTTTTCTCTGCCATAGCGCACTACTTCTTTGATATCGTAGTCGTCGTAGTTTGTCACAAAATCAAATACTCCCTCGCGGTCTTCTCCGAGCCAATCTTCCCAGCCCGTGTTCCAGCCTTCCACGAGTAAGCCCCCGATGTTGTTGGCGGCGGCAAAATCGATATAGCGTTTGGCATTTTCGGTGGTAGCGCCGTGCTTACCTCCTTCTTTTTTCCAGGTGCTTTTGCCAAGGTGCATTTCCCACCAGATTCCCACGTACTTCATGGGTGTAAACCAAGAAACATCTCCTAGTCGGTTGGGTTCGTTTAGATTAACGATAAGTTTGGACTCAATCAAGTCACCTGCTTTCTCGGCAATTTGCACGGTGCGCCAAGGCGTTACGAAAGGCAGCGTGCGCTTTACTTTGGAGCTATCAGGGGAGCCTACCAGTTCGCTTTGGAGCAGAAAAGTCTTGGTATCTACCTTTAAAGTCATATCTGAATAATCAGTCAAAGCTGCTTCGTGGAAGCTCAAGTGTAGGCCATTCTTGCCACGCATGGTTACGGGTGTGGCTACGGCATTTTCGGGGATATAGGTTTGAGCCAAATTGGGATGATCTCTCTTGGTGGTTGCATCAATTTCACTGAGTGGAGTGGTATTGTACAAATGTTCATAAATATCCCAGTCGCCCGGAATCCACCAACAAGTATAATCTTCGGTGAGTTGGAATTGCGTATTTTCATCCATTATCACGACTTCCTTGAAATTGGCTTGTTCAGGAAATTCGTAGCGAAAGCCCAGTCCATCGTCAAAGACTCGGAAGATAATATTCAGCTCTCGGGGATTTTCGCCTTTTTGTCTCAGGGCAATTTTTAGCTCCTGGTAGTGATTGCGTACTTCTCTCTGTTCGCCCCAAGGCATTTCCCAAGTATCGTCCACGGTGCTGCTGTCGGCAGCCATGATCTCGAAATTTTCTTGCAAAGGTTCGGCGTTTCTTAGCGCAAAGCCCAAGGTAGAGGTATCCAGGACGATCTGCCCCTGATGCAGGGCCGTGTAGGCAGGTTGCCCCGCTTCGGTTAAAAAGAATTGCACTTTGATTTTTTGATCGGGAGAACTGACGGTGTAGGATTGCTCAGTCGTGCCTGACCCGCCCTCGGACTGACAAGCCCAGAGGGCAAGCCCTAAGCAGAGCAAGCTTACCGCTTGTAAGATTCTGTTCATGGGTGTGTTTTTAATAGTTTAGCAATAATAATTTTCTCCTAAATAATTGCACTACAAGATAAAAAAGAAATGGATAAACTACATCTTGGTTTGAAAAGCGAGGCTAAAAACTTTTGCTATTCAGGGTGCTTCGCAATAAGCACCTTGGCAGAGGGTAACAAGTGAGGGAATTACTTAAATTGACGGTATTGCTTGGAAGCTACCGCTCAGTGGACTATCGGGGGGGCAGTCCACGGGTTGGCTATTGGGAGTTATGCAAAAAATTTTGGTATCAATACCAACAAAGATATTCCCAGATACGTTCATAATGGCTGTAAATATTACATCCAAAAGGAGCCACTGATCTGTCTATAGCTATCTATCTATAGAGAGGTGAGTTTTTTACTTTTTGCCCAGCTTTCATTACTTCTTTCAAAAGGGGAGGCAATCTTCAGACATTCTTACAACGTTTCAGCTATACCCATTAGTATTAATATTTTGATCATCTATGTGTAATAGTATGGTATAAAATATTATTTTTATGAATTTTAAAACATTAGGGGCAGTTTTCTTGGTGCTAACTTGCCTGAACTTGGGTTACACGCAAAACCCTGGAGGAATTTCTACTGAAATCCAGTTTTGGTTAAAAGCAGATGCAGGAGCCTTGCATGGAGGTTTTTCGGCCAATGATGGGCAAATGGTAGAAGAATGGGTAGATCAGTCAGGGGTGAGAACGAACCACGCCACCATTGGAGCCGTTAGTGCTGGCTTCCCCACCTTTACTCCCGAAGGGCCGACTTTCAGGAACAATCCGGCTGATAATATCAACTATAATCCTGTATTAGCATTTGATGGAGTAAACGACGGGCTTAATTTCGGGAATGATTATATCTTCTCGTCAGGAACAGGTGCTCAAGACGGGATGACATTTTTATTTGTGGCCAAAGCTGACCCAAGCACTGCAAAAGAGCGTCAGTATCTCATTGATTTTGGTCGCCGCCGAGGTGATACTACCATGGGAACCTATTCAGGCATGTATGGAGATGATTTTGTCCAAATACTATCCCCTTCGGTATCGCCTTTTAATGATGATACGCCTACTACCTTTTTTGGACAAACGGATAATACAGAGACAACCTTAGTCAGGTTCGTGTTTGATTTTGACTTTGAACGTCAAGAAATTTCACTCAATAGTAATAAGATTAACTTTTATCTTGAAGATAATACAACCTCTAGATTAACTGCAGCTGAAATTCCTGATAGAGCTGCTGTTTATCAAAATAACCGAGGGCCTGTTACCATCGGTCGCCAATCCAGACAACGTGATTTGGATAGCAACAATGGAAGACTGTTCCAAGGTAAAATCGCTGAGGTCATCGGATATAGTAAAAGGTATAATGCCATCGAGGCTTGGAAAATCGAGAGCTATTTGATGATTAAATATGGCATTACCACGCACACCAACAGCTCACACGAACTAAACACTGGAGATTACTTGGCCTCGAATACTGCTCGAATTTGGGATTCACGAGCGACTGACTTTGAATATAGGCATCACATTATTGGCATTGGAAGAGATGATGCATCAGGACTCGAGCAGAAACAGTCTCATACTGCCGATGACTCTATTAGAGTTTATCTAGGAGCGATTGCCCCCACGAACGCAGATAATCCTAATACGATTAACAATGATCTTTCCTTTATCGTAATCGGAGATGAAAATAGTAAATTACAATCCAATGGCTCTATAGAAATGCCAGCTGGACTTTCTTCTCGCCTAGAAAGGGAGTGGAAAGTAACGAATACAAACTTTGTCAATAATTTTTCTTGGGATATCACTTTGAATGCCGAAGCTCTGGCGGCTGGGTTTGGCGAAGGTGATTTGAGACTACTGGTAGATGATGATGGTGATTTTAGCAATGCAATCGCTTATGCTTCTGGCGATCAAGGTATTAGCATTTCTTATTCCTCTGGTGTGATCTCGATCGGCGAAATACCTAACTCAATTATTCCTCAAAACAGTACAGCCTACATGACGATCGCGTTATTCAATACTATTTTGCCGGTAGAGCTTTTGGATTTTACCGCAGAAGTGGTGGGAGATCGAGTATTCCTAGCATGGCAAACTTTATCCGAAATCAATCACGATTATTTTAGCATTGAAAGATCTGTGGATACCAGAAATTGGGAAGAAATACAAAAACTAAGAAAGCAAGAAAATACAGATAAACCCTCTCATTATTCTCTTTATGACGAAGCCCCTCTAAAAGGCATTTCTTATTACCGTTTGAAGCAAACTGATTTTGACGGGCAGTACACTTATTCTAATATTAGAAGTATCTATTTTCAGAGTCTTTCAGAAAGTCAAATCTTGATCTATGCAAACCCAACCGAAGATGAGTTCAAGATAAAAGGAATGGATCTGGAGGGGGAAGCTTTAATCCAAATTTATTCTACCTCAGGACAGCTCATGTCAGAGCAGCACCTTGACATACAAGCTCTAAGGAATACCTCTTTTAGTACTTCTTCGTTAAGTTCTGGTTCATACATCATTCGTTGTTATCTTAGAGATCGTGTCTACACTAGTAAATTAATTGTAAGATAAGCTATTTTCCATTTCCACGGTCTAACCCAAACTGGCGCGCGTTTGTAATGCGTGCCAGCTTGGTGACAAAATGTGTATGGCGCGCGTTTGTAACGCGTGCCAGCTTGGGGGCGCGTTTGTAACGCGTGTCGCTCGCTCTTAGCCAAACTTCCGGCTCTGTCACCGCTTTTTGTCGCTCTCGCGCCAACGTTCATGGCAAATGAACCTAAGAAAAGGCACGCGTTGCAAACGCGCGCTAGTTTGGGGGGTATCTTTTGTACACTTCAATCCCTCTGTCACCCATAATCAAGAAATAATCGTTAGAAGATGAAAAACCTACAAATAAATATCCTTCATAAGATAAAAGGGTAAGTTCAGGATAATACACACTACGTGTTCTAATATTAGAGATTTTTGGTGTTTTTATATTCCAGGATAATGGAAATACATCAAGCTCCCACCTTTTGTCTTCTGTAAGCAAATTCCCTCCTCCACCTCTTAGACCAAATATATTAACTGTTTCATTTCTGTGTTCTACATAGAAACTGACATTATCTTTCGAGATATAGTCATTCACATTATTTTCTAAATCTTCAAAGATTATCTCTCCTTTATCTTTATCAACTATGTAAATACCATCTAGACCAAACAATAGTATATCATCATTACTCAGCCAGCCTACCCCAATATTTCCCGAAACTGAACAGTTATATTGGTAGAACCATTCACCACAAGACTTAGTCAGCGTGCTGTCTTCAATGTTGCTAAATAATTTGGCTTTATTAGCCTTTAAAATGCTACTTAATTTCATAATTTAAATCTCAAAAAATGATTAAGGATATAAGATTCTACCAAACTGGCGCGCGTTTGTAACGCGTGCCCTTGTCGGCAGCCCCGAGTGCCTATGCTGTGTATGGCGCGCGTTTGCAACGCGTGCCAGCTTGGGGGCGCGTTTGTAACGCGTGTCGCTCGCTCTTAGCCAAACTTCCGGTGCTGCCACCGCTTTTTGTTGCTCCCGCGCCAATGTTCATGGCAAATGAACCAAACTGGCGCGCGTTTGTAACGCGTGCCCTTGTCGGCAGCCCCGAGTGCCTATGCTGTGTATGGCGCGCGTTTGTAACACGTGCCAGCTTGGGGGCCCGTTTGTAACGCGTGCCGCTTGATCTTAGCCAAACTTCCGGTGCTGCCACCGCTTTTGGTCGCTCTCGCGCCAATGTTCATGGCAAATAAACCTAAGAAAAGGCACGCGTTGCAAACGCGCGCCAGCTTGGACTGGGGTTCCGTACTTACAGGAGATCTAAAAAGGATAGCCAATCGCCAGATTGAAGACAAAATTGTCTTTGAACCAAGGCCAACTAAAATCTTGAATCACCCAGCGAGGTGAGGGAAAGGGCTGCCGCACGGGTATCCCAAAGTCAAAGCGCAAGACCAAGAGTGAAATATCTACTCTTAGACCAAAGCCCGTCCCGATGGCCATTTCTTCCAAAAAATCATCAAACTCAAATTCTCCACCCAAGCGATCTTCATCTTCGCGGAGAAGCCAGACATTCCCTACATCCAAAAACAAAGCTCCTTTTAAATAAGAAAAAATATCAAAGCGATACTCAGTATTAAACTCTAAACGAATATCTCCCGCCTGACGCACAAAGCCCTGATTTGCCAAGGTATCCCGAAAAGTACCCGGCCCTAGCGAACGCACCGGAAAAGCCCGCACGCTATTTGCCCCGCCCACGAAGTATTGCTTGAAGAAGGGAAGTGTCTCTGAATTGGCAAAAGGAATCCCTACTTGGGTCAAGAGGCGAGTGGCCAGGGTTTGCTTGGAACTGAAATTGAAATAATGCCGAAACTCGTTTTCAATCCTAAAAAACTGGGAATAGGCCACCCCCAAGAGTTCATAGGGCCGCTCTCCCTGGTGGTTGCCCGAGAGGTTACTGGCCAGAGAAGCTAAGTTTCCTGCCGTTTCTAAGTAGCCACGGTAGTAAAAGTTATGCCTTTTTCTCTCCTCGAGTTGGTCATCTAAGGTGAATTCGTAATAAGTAGAAAGAATTAATTGATCGTCTAAGCTGAGGCCACTGAGGGTGTTGTCTACATCGGTTTCGGTGTTGCCATCTCTAAAGTTGGACTGCTGTAGGAGAATAGAAGCCGGGTAGAGCTTATGTTTTTTGGTGGTAGTTTCGCGCCATTCGTAGCCAAAGTCTAGCTCGAAAGCATTGGTTTCTAAAATGGGCTGAAAGCGCGTAAGACGATAGGCTCCACGAAGCTTGGTGTAGGGTGTGTACTGGTTGTAATGCTTTTCTAAATTGACAAAGGGCACCAAGAAATAGGGAAAATTTAGCTCGGCTGCGAACTCCAGCCACCAAATATGATCTATGGTGGGCTGAGAAGTAAACTGCTGTTGATATCCGCCTCCCAATTGCAAGGACAAAAACTCACCCGCATGGAAGAGATTCCGGTTGCTGGCTTCTATCTGTAACTCCGGCCCGGCAAAGCCATTGGATTGGGTCTGCGCCTTCAACTCTACTTTGATATTGCGCCGTAGCTGGGGGGTGAGGAAAAGATTGGCATCCAAGACTTGTTGCTGGGTACTGTCTCTTCTCAAATCTAAATTCACAAATTTGAATAAGCCCAAACCTGCAAAACGCTTGAGGGTAATCTGTTGGTCTTCACGATTGTAAAGCTGACCTTTTTCTAAAAAAAGGGATCGCTCGAACATCTTAGGCCGATAGCGGTCAGGGCGATTGGTCACAATTACAAAGTCATTTTCGGGCAGAACGAGGGTATCGTTCTTTCTTTCTTTTCTTGGGTTGAGACGATAGTTGGGGTAAATTTGTATGTCATCAATGCGGTAGGTTTGTAAATTTTCTTGGGGAATATCTTCCTTCACGCCCAAGTAGAGATTGACTCGATGTGTTTTGCGAAGGGAGTCCAAGAGCAGAGCACTCTCGCGGGAGGCAGTTTCGGTATTTTGCTTCGTGGCACCCACGGTAGTATCGGCTTCGTAAATGATGGCTTCGGGAGAGAAGAAATAATAGCCTTGCTGTTTCAGGGCAGAATCAATCCTTACCCTCTCGTTTTCAAAGCGACTCAGGTTGTAAGTTTGTCCCGTTTGCAAAAGGCTGTTTTTTTGCTGAGCGCGGATGGCTTGTTCCACGGGTGTATTTCCTTCTGGAAAAAAAATAGAATCAATAAGGTAGGGTTCGTTTAAGTAGACGGTATAGACCACCTCGATTCGTTGTTTTTTTTCTTCTTCTTCGCTAGAAACTTTGGCTAGGAAATGCCCCAGATTTTCTAAGCGATTCAGAATCAAATCTTTGGATCGCTCTACCTGTCTGGAGTCAAAGATGACGGGAGGTTCCCCTACTTTGTTGCGGAGCCAGTAGCGCAGTCCCTTGCCCTTGGGTTCGCCGGCGATATTGTAGGCCCATAGTTTGGCTCTGAGTCCTAAGAAAGTCTTATTAGGTTTGGGTTCAATCACGGCATAGACTTCATCCTCCAGATTTTTTTGTAGCTCAAAATCGCCTTGCTTTTCAATTTTGACCTGTGCCCCCGTGTAGAGTAATTCGCCCTTACTCAGGTATTTGGTATTGGAGCAAGCCCAGTTGAGGCCAATTAAGCATAAAAATAAAAGGAGATGAAAACGCATATGCTCAGGTTTTACCTTTTGTTCAAGTGGATTAATCTTGTTGTTTTTTTGCTTTAGTATTTGATTCGCTCTCTTCCTCATTATCGTTATCATCATCATCTTCTTCTTGATTTTTTCTAGCGCGTTTCCGTAGTCGATCTTTTCTTTTGAAGAGATTTTTAAGTTTATTGTAGTCTTTGGTAAACAAGATAGAAAGACCACTGGCATTCACTCGTTCGGAAGTAGGTGCTCTCTCGTCTTGGTTAAAAATCTTGAGGCGATACGTACCGTCCTTGGTGATTTTGTACTCTACCACCACATCTGCCGCCAAGACGCCTTGGCCGGGGTCTTGGTCTTCTCCCTCTAGGTTGATGGTTTCCCCTACTTTGACGGTAACTCGGTTGTTGAAAAGGCTCTTGCTTACATCTACATTGAGTTCGGTACGCCCCTCGACTTCTCCTTCTTCATTCACATCCTCATAAGATTGTAAATCAAAATTGATATTGACGCCTTTCACGAATTTATCAGACAGTTTATTTAGCTGAGTGCTCAGCACTTGGCTCAGGCTTCCTCTGAGATTGCTACTCCCACCCCCCGAAGCAAAGGCATTCCCAGAACTAATAAAACGCCCAAAGACCATCAGCGCGAAAACTTGCTTATTTAGCTCAGATTCGTCTTGATTGAGTTGATCCACACGGCTATTGATTTCTGTATTTCCTGAGTTGCGATCTACCAAGCGAGCCGCTTCGCTGTTGGGAGGGATAATTCTAGAATCGGTACTCTCTGGGTAATATAAATCAAAAGAAATTCTGGGGTTTAGCGCATCTCCTTCCAGATTCAAACCCACTACAAAAACTTGATTGACCTGATATTGGGCGTCCGTTTCCGTAAAAAGCGGTTGCGGAGGCGTGGCTACGGTATAAATGGTTTTTAGATTAATCTGTGGCTCGCCAACATTGCCTGTCCAGGTAATGGAGCTTCCTTCTAATAAATTTAATTTCCTGCGGATGACCTCAAAGAGCTTGATTTCGTAATAGCCTTCTCGGATATTGTAAGTTCCCGTGAGGTCAATCACGCCATTGGGGTTGAGGACAAAACTGAGCGTACCTCCTCCCGCCACGCTGACTTCTCCCCCGTCGTAGGCTGTGAGCAAGGCTTTAAAGCGAGAGTCGTCCTCGATGATGATATTGGCATCTACGTCTATGCCTTTGTACTCGCTGACCACGGAAGTATCTCGCGGCTCAGGGGAGGTTTTTTGGCTTTTATCCACAAAGTTTACGATGCCTTCGGTTTCTTTTCGGACATTTTCGCCTTCTAGCAATACATAGGTAAAATCGGTTTTGTCCTTGAGTCTGATTTGCGCTTGGATTTGGGGCAGATTGAGGTCACCCCTTACCTTCACGTTCATATCAGAGGTTACAACTCCATAAAAAGCCTCATTATCGGCTTCGGTGCTGTTTAGAAAAGTGAAGTCCTCGGCATCTAAATCTAGGTTAAAGGCAAAATCCGTGTAGTTCTGTGTGAGAATATCGCCATCCAAATAAATGGGATTATCCAAGGAATCCAAGATGGTAAATTGGTCAAAATGAATGCCTTGTTCATCAAAGAGAATTTGTTCATCGTTCAAATGATAGGGAGAATTGAGGGCGGTGAGCTTGAATTTGGCATCCTGAGCGCGAAGGTCACCGCTGATTCGCAAATCCAAGGGATTGCCTTGCACGCGCAAGCCTCCCTGAAGTTGTCCTTCCAGGTCTTCTACATTGCCTCGCAGCAGAGGCTGTACTAGATTCACCTGCAACGGATTGACATCCAATCGCAAGTCCATCTGATTGGCACTAGAGTCAAGGGCATAAAAACCTGCTAGCTGAAGGTCATTTTGATTTCCACTCAATTGTAGGGCAAGATCATATTTTTCGGGGCGTTCTAAGTTATTGGCTTGGAGACGAAGGTTTCCCAGCGCCAAATCCAAGGCAGATAAGTCCTGAATATCCGCTTCGGCCTCGATGAGTGGCGTAGCGAGCAGGTCTTGTACTTTGGCTTCCAGGTTGAATTTCCCTCCCACCAGCGAACTGTCTTGCTCGGCCACCCGCGTGAGGGCGTTCAGGTCTAAATTTTGGATGTTCAATACCAAGCCATTGCTCTGGTATTGATTGATTTGGATGGATTGTTCTCCGTTTTGGAGGTGAATATCGTCTATCGCAAGGTTTTCTTTTTGGATTTCGATGGTATTATTGCCTTTCACCTCCCAAGGCTCATACTTGATGATAAAAGGCTCCATAAAGCGGAAGCGGAACAAATCTTCTTGATTGGTAAAAGCCAATCCGATGGAAAGTCGCTCTTTTTCATCCTGATCCAACCCTTTGAGCCGTGCCTGCACTTGATTTTCGGCCACCTCCCCTTCCAAGCGAATATTTCGGACGATCACCGTTTCGTCTTCGTCTTCTTCTTTTTCTGCGGGAAGGATTTTGAATTGCTCCAAGGCCACCAGATAATCCAATTTTTCCTGATCTCCTTTGATTTTGATTTGTAAGGTATCGAGTTGGTTGTTTTCGTAGGTAGTATTCCAGAAATAAGTCTCTAAGCGGATGAGCTTTTCTGTACTATTGTATTCTCCCTCGATATCTCCTAAATCAAAACCTCGCAGATCAGGCAGAAATTTACGCAGTAGTTCCCCTTCTTCTTGAGTGCGTATTTCAAAGGCAAACTGCTGAGGCTCATAGCTTTGCTCAGAAGTACTATCTATCTCTGTAAATTGGTAGTAATGATTTAGATGCCGAGTCAAGACAGGACTTAGGGAAAATGGGTTGAAATCTCCCTGAATATCCGCTTGTAAATACTCGGAGCGTACCCGGATTTCAGATTGATTTTCAGAAACAATGGTATTCGCGTAGATAGTATCAAAGACAAGATAAGTATTTTCGTCCTCCAGCCTCAGATTATGAATGCTTAGCTGAGCACTCAGATTCTCCAAAGAAAAGGCTTTTACCCGCGCCGATAGTTGAGTCGCCACTAAGAGCGTATCTTCTATCAGCCCCATTCGCCGGAGGTCCAGGCTATCTACCAGCAGGTCCAAAGCCAGCGTATCTTTTTGCGCATTCATATCCAGAAAAATTTCCGAACCTAATACAATCACAGAATCCCGTATTTGGATTTCGGCTTGAGCAGAGAGGCGATCGATGTCGGCGTGGGCGGTCAAATTATTATATTCAAAACCTTGGTAGAAGGCTTGTAGCACTTTTAGGTCAAGCTGGGCTTTGAGGTCTTGCTCTATGTCTAGGCCCTGACCCTCGAGCGAGATTTCCGTGCTAAGCGGCCCGATGAGTGTATCTTGAATGATTTTACCCACTGCTAATTTTCGCGTACGAGCTTTTATTTGATAATTTTGAGCTTTTTTCTCAGCTTGGGTTTCTACATCTCCCCAAGGACTTTGCAAATCAGCCCTTGCCTGAAAGCTCTCAATTGAACCCTGATAATCAGCAGCTAAGCGAAACTGAGGCGGCAAGCTCAGAGACGAAGGCAAGAAACGCCGCAGATCGGCCTGTCCCGTGTTTAGATCGGCTTTCAAGTCAAAGAAAGTATTCTCCACGGTGGGCAAGCCTTTGATTTGGCCTTTGGCTTGCAAATTAGTTTGATTCAAGCCCTTGAATTGGAGGTTCTCGATTTGTAAATTTTTGACTTTGCCTTGTAGTTGGGTTTTGAGTTGGAATTCCTCTTGGGGCAAATTTTGTAGAGAAGATATTTCATCAATGCTCGGAGCAAACAGGCGCGCATCTTTCAGGCTGAGCAGGCTTTCTTTCAAATTCCAATCTAATTCTATTTCGCCCAAGGATTCACCTATAGCTAACAAAGAGGGATAACTCACGGCCAGGTCTTGCTCGATGCGGCTGTGTTTGGTTTCTATCCGGAAATTTTGCAAAGAAGCCGCAGTTGGAGATAGATACAGCTGACTTTGAAAGGTTTTTAACTGCAAACCACTTTTTTCTTGAAAATGGAAGGCATTTAGATTTCCTTCCAACTTCTTATCATCCATCTCAAAATCCTTCAAACGAAGGTTTAAATCCGTGATTTTGATATGGTTATAATCTACTCCTTTATCCTGAGCCGAGAAATTATGATCGTCATATTGGAGTTGGTGATTTTCCAGATGCAGGTCAGCTACTTGTATTTGCCAGCCTGCATTGATAAAATCCGTGGGTGCGTCATTTGTTTCTTGGGAGATAGTATCGCGCGAAGTAGTATCTGCACTTGGAGAAAGAGGCAGGTTGTCTTGGGCATAAGCGAGGTTGGCTCCTGCCAAATGTACTTTTTGGATGCGTATGATTTGCTGATTGAGGTCAAATTTTTGGGGAATAAGCTGTAGCTGACCCAATTCTACCTGAGCCATTTGTCCCAAGTTTTGATCTTGGTAAAAAAGTTGAATTTGCTCCAAGTTGATCTCGGGAGCTTGCAAATCAAGAGCGAAGCTGGAGGCGGAGGCGTCTGCTTCTAGGTTTTCTGGAGCCACTTGGGGGGCAGGCGGAGGATTGGTTTTGCCCTGTTGCCAGCTTAGGTAAGCCTGATTCCAATCCAAATTTCCCAAATGATATTTATTTTCATTTACATGAAGATCTGTAATTTCTAATAATAATTTCTCGGTAATGAGTACTGCCTTTTGCCGAGCGATTTGATCTTCGTAATGGAGTCGGATCTTTTCCAGCAGAACCTCAGAGGCGGGAGCCCTGATTGCCCAACTAGAACTGGTCGTATCTTGTTCTGTGCTAGGCTCTTCACTTGCGAAGGGAGCTATCAAATGCTGAAAATTGTAGAGGCTGTCCGCGTTTCGGTAAACGTGCCCTTGGAGGTTTTGTATTTGAATCTTTTGTATCTCAACCGTTTGCCCCCACAAGGCTCCGGTATTGATATCTGCCAAAATATTCTGAGCATATAATAGCGTATCGCCTTCATGATCAGGGACGAATATTTCTTGAAGTTGCAGTTCTCCCCGATAAAGATTTAGATATAAATCATCTAAGCGAACGGGGTGCTCAAATTTTGGATTAAGAAAATAAAGCGCAGATTGGACGAGGAAGTTCTGACCCGGCGGGGTGAGTATCAATAGGGATAAAAGCAGCACCAGCCCCAATATAGTCCATAATGAGATTTTGATGACTTTCCACAGAAATTTACGCCAAGGTATACTTTTCATAAAAATCGGGCTGCTTGCTTGAAGTTTCTCTCACAGGAGAAGGATTTATAGCAAAGCTACTTATTTACAGATTACTATTCAAAAAACAAAGTCAACTCAGTACATTCGTAACAGGCTGGAAGCGAGTTCTTTGGTCTCTACTTTTTTTAGTTATTGCTTACTGATGGTTCCTCGTGAGAAAACGTTTTTCACAAAGTAAACAAATTAAGTACTGTTTTGCTGCTTACAGCATCTTTGTTTTTTGAGATTTTACATGATTATATCGTATTTTTTTTGCAAAATTCAGAGGCAATTACAAAATTTAAATCCTTTTGCGTAAATTCGCTAAATTTAAGATTAAACTGATACTAACCAATAATAGATATGTCACAATTTGCTGAAATCATACTAGACGGGAAAACCTACAAACTCCCCGTCGTGGAGGGGACAGAAGGTGAAAAGGCAGTCGATATTTCCCAACTTCGTAATGAGACTGGTTACGTAACTCTAGACACAGGCTACAAAAACACCGGTGCTACCACGAGTGCCATTACTTTTTTGGATGGAGAAAAAGGGGTTCTTCGCTATCGGGGCTATCCCATTGAGCAGTTGGCCCAGCAATCTACTTTCCTAGAAGTAGCCTACCTACTCATTTATGGAGAACTTCCTCAGGAAGAAGAGTTCGCTGTTTTTCAAAAGAATATCCGTCGCCGTACGCTCGTTAACGAGGATATGCGCAAAATTTTTGACGGTTTCCCCGTGAATGCCCACCCCATGGGCTTGATGGCTGCCTTGGCCTCTGCCTTGGCTACTTTTTATCCTCAGGCCATTGATCCGAATCTAGATGATGATCTCACCAATCTAAGAATCTATCGCCTCTTGGCAAAAATGCCTACGCTGGCCGCTTGGGCTTATAAAAACTCTTTGGGGCATCCGGTTAATTACCCTCGCAATAACCTGAGCTATGTGGCTAACTTTATCCACATGATGTTTTCTCTGCCAGTAGAAGAATACGAAGTAGATCCAGATATTGAAAAAGCACTGGATGTATTGTTGATTTTACACGCAGACCACGAACAAAACTGCTCAGCTTCTACGGTACGTTTGGTGGGTTCTTCGCAGGTAAGTCTTTATTCGGCAGTTTCGGCGGGAATCTCTTCCCTTTGGGGGCCACTCCACGGAGGAGCCAATCAGAAAGTCATCGAGATGCTAGAAAATATCAAAGCAGACGGGGGCGATGCCTCTAAATTTATTGCCAAGGCCAAAGACAAAGACGATCCTTTCCGCCTAATGGGCTTTGGGCATCGTGTGTACAAAAACTTTGACCCTCGCGCCAAAATTATTAAAGTAGAAGCCGATAAAGTGCTCAGCAAATTGGGTATTCAAGATGAAACCTTGGACATTGCCAAAAAACTAGAAGAAGTTGCCCTGAATGATGAGTATTTCGTGGAACGCAAGCTCTACCCCAATGTAGATTTCTACTCGGGAATCATCTATCGTGCCATGGGAATCCCTACTGATTTGTTTACGGTGATGTTTGCCCTCGGTCGCCTCCCTGGTTGGATTGCACAATGGAAAGAAATGCGTGAAGAAAAGCAACCCATTGGCCGTCCTCGCCAAATCTATACTGGACAAAACGAGCGTGACTACGTCGCGATGGATCAGCGTTAATTTTAGCTTAGTGAAAACCAAAAGGGTTATTATGCGTGTTACCAGCGCATAATAACCCTTTCTCTATTCTAAATTCCGATTCAAATGAGCACTCGGCTCAAGGCTGACCGCTACCTGATCTCATTCAGTAGCACTAAGAACTCACTCAAAATCATAGCGGTAGCTCCCCACACGGTTTGGCCTAAAAGATCATAATAAGGCACGGTGGCTTTCATGTAGCGAGCCGTGATTTCACGCTCTTTCCGTGGATTTACTTCTTTGAAATTCATCAAATCTACCGTCAGCAATTCGGCTACTTCATATTCGCTGGGATTAAATTGTGGTTTTTCGGAAATAGCCGCAAGGGTCGGATACACGAGAAAATTACTGGGTGGTATGTACAATTGACTCAATTGCCCGATGACTTGATCTCGGCTCACTTTTACCCCAATTTCTTCCCAAGTTTCTCGCAGGGCGGTATCTATCACGTCTTCATCTTCAGGGTCTTTTTTGCCTCCTGGCAAAGCCACTTGCCCACTATGTACCCCCGTATGCTCTGGCCTCAGGATCATGGGAAAGTGTAATCTTCCCTCTTCATCTGGGTAAATTAAAATCAGCACACCACCGATACGGGTTTGCTCGTCAGGTTCATAGCGTTTTTTATCTCTAAGTCTTTGGGGGGGAGCCATTTTGTAATGCGCTTCCAAGCCCGGCAACTCATCGTGTAGTCTTTCTTTCAGTTGGTGATATAGCTCGTGGTGTAGGGTATCTATCATAAACAAGATGATTGATTTATTATGATATAACTGGTTCTGTATAGCTAAGGGTTCTTAATTTTATTGAATTAGTTAATTTTTGTTGAAATAGTTCAATGACTCCCTCGTATAATAATGCATCTCGAGCCAGAGACGAACCAAAGTCTCAATTGTTTGCTTCAGACCTCTGTAGTCTAGAATTATACTGACCAGATTAAGCTTTGAATTTTTTGTTAGTAAAATTAAATAATTTCCAGCAAATCTTCATCTGAGCCCTGGGCACGGGAATAAGCCTCCTGAGTGTCGCTATGTTTTCTTGGAAAATGGAATTTTTTTGGAAAAATTTGTCCTTAACTTCAAAAAATACATGAAACTTCAGGCTTGGAAAAAAATCAAGGAAGAGCAAGTTTATCAAGGCTATCGCAACATAATCCGGCGCACCTTTGAGCTTCCTCACCAAAAAGTAGTAGATTTTGACATCATTGATGTGCCTTCTTTCGTCTGTATCGCGGCCATCACGAGTCAGCAAGAAATTTTGCTGGTGGAGCAATACCGCCCTGGTCCTGAAAAAACGATGGTCAGTTTTCCCGAAGGTAGAATTGATCCGGGAGAGGAACCCGAAGCAGCCGTTTATCGAGAACTTTTGGAAGAAACCGGCTACCAAACCCAAGCCATCACCCTCCTCAAGACGATCCCTCACGCCTACAGCAATCAGCAGAAGTACTGCTATTTGGCTTATCATTGTGAGCTTGTACAAGAGCAGAATCTAGATGAACACGAGTTTATCCAAGTAAAGCTCCTGAGCATAGCTGCTTTCAAGCAATTTTTGAAAAATCCTTTGCTGGATAATTTTAATAGTGTGGATGCTGGCTACTTATTGCTTGACCACCTTGGATATTTATAGAAATTTCTGAAAAATTGCCCCAGAAGCAAGTCTTTTATCCCGAACTTTGCCTGCATCATTTAACACGCTAATCACTGTGTCTCGCGCTCGTCTGAGATGAGTGCCAGCATTTGATTCAATAGTTTAGTTTACGAAGTACTTAACACAAAACTCCATGGAATACTATCTAACGGAATTGCTCAAACACTCTATCAACCTCTTCTCGATCATGAATCCCATTTCGGCGGGGGCGATTATGCTCTCTTTGGTAGGCTCGCATCCCAACGCGAATGCCGAGATTCCAGGTATTGCTCGTAAGAATACGCTGGCTGTGTTTGCGGGTATGCTGGCCACGATTTTATTGGGAAATTTAATTTTAGATTTTTTTGGAATTTCGGTGGCTTCTATCAAAGTCATTGGGGGCGTAGTGCTGTTTTTGATGGCCTTGAATATGGTACAGGGCAGTGATAGCCGCGTCAATCACTCGGACAAGGAGCAGCAACACGCGGCGACTCGTGAGGATATTTCGGTCATTCCCTTGGGAATCCCGATCATTATGGGGCCGGGCTTGATTGCCACGTTGCTTTCACTGAGGGCACAGGCGAGGGATTGGCAGGGTGCTTTGGTACTCTTGGTTGCCATTTTGCTTTGTACACTCGGCAGTTATTTAATCTTGAGAAATATGCCCTTGATCAAGCGGGCTTTGGGCGAGAACGGAATGCGTGTTTTTACCCGAATTATGGGCTTGATTGTCGGTGCGATGAGTGCTCAATTTTTACTGAGCGGACTGAAAAATTTGTGGGCTTCTTATTGAAGAGTGGTAGGTTATGGGTTATGGGTTATGAGTTGTGAGTTATGGTTTTCTTTTTCAATACTTTATATCACTCAGCTTTATGATAATCCAGCAATAAAAATCTGCAACTTAAGACCTCTGGAGCGAAATAAAACGACCCTTCTAAAAAGGGCCGTTTTACAAAAACCTACTCAAGCAAACAAGTGAATCACTATGACTTAATCTTCAAGAGCTACCTCAGCCGCTACTAATAAGAGCTTTGCACTCAATCGCTCTTTGTAGTTGGGGTTGATGTACTCAAATTTTATTTTACCACTCTTGTCCAGGATCATCACCGTGGGTACGGGCATGAGCGGATCTCCCTGAGCGGATCGGTATAAATCGATGTTATATTTCTTGTATTTCTCTACGGTGGCTTCATCCAATTTGAAAGCAATGCCTAGGGATTGCGCAGTATTCAACTGATTATCAGAGAGAAGCGTATAGCTTAATTCATTTTTTTCTACAGTCTTTCCGAGCTTCTCAGGACTGTCGGGGCTGATGGCGATGATTTGATAGCCCATTTCTTTGAGTTCAGGCTCTATCTCTTGCATACCACTCAACTGACGGTTGCAATAAGGACACCAACCACCTCGGTAAAAAATCAACACGGTCGGCTTGGCTTGCCATTGCTCTTGTAACTTGACCGACTCCCCTTCCAGTGAAGTCAGACTTAAATCTGTGGGGAGCGACTCACCTACTAGTAAGGGGCTAATGTCTTCGGGGCGTTCGGGAACTTTCTCCGAGAGAACCGTGAAGCTCAGCAGTAGACCCAAGCCCGAGAGAATTGCTAGGAATAAGAGAATATTATTTTTCATAAACATTACAAAGTTGTTAAAAGTGAGTGAGAATAAATGTCAAGCAGGTGACATCCTGCCTAAAATTTGGCTTATCAGATTAATCAATAAGATTTTATCGAGAATGTATAAGGAATTCGTGAATCTACCTTGGTTTATTCTAAAATTTAACAATTCTATAACTTAATCTTTCCGCGAATTAAAAAACTTATCATCATCTTCGATGAGAACGAAACCAGTGATCGTGAATAATTTTGTGAGCATATTCGCCGTTTTTTTTCTCTTGCTTCCTTTTTCGCTATCCGCACAAACCAAAAAAGCAAATCTGGTAACTGATAGCCTAGAAAACCTATTGACCAACATACCAGACGGCAAGGAACGCGTGCGCCTACTGAATCGAGAAGCAGGTAAATATTTGGCTTCTCAACCCGAAAAATCTTTCCATTACGCCAAGCGGGCTCTCAAAATCTCGGAAAGCCTCGATGACCCTCAGGGAAAAGCTGATGGCTACCAATACCTTGGGCAGATTTTCTACCATCAGGGAGCTTTTACCCAAGCTATTCAATATTTTCAGAAAGCACTTTCACAATATGAACAACTAGCTGACAGCGAGAGTCAAGCGGATACCTACATCCATTTGGGGCTGGTCTATCATTATTCTCGTCAATTGGACATTGCTTTGCAGAATTACGAAAAAGCTTTAGCCATCTACGAAGAGACTAATCTGCCGCAGGGTAAAGCCAATACTTTGGGCTACATCGGGCACGTTTACGAAAAAAAGAGTGATTACCAACAGGCTTTACGCTACCAGCAGCAAGCTCTAGAAATCTACAGAGAACGCTCAGACTCGGCAGGCATGGCGCGTATCTTGGATAATATCGGGAGCATCTACGAGGATCAGGAAGATTTTGAAGAGGCGCATCAGTACTTCATGCAAGCCCTTCGCTACAACCAAGCACAGAATCAACTCTTAGACGCCATCGTGAATCTCAACAATATTGGCGATACTTATCGCAAACGGGGGGATTACGAGCAAGCCCTCAAGTACACCCGACAGAGCTATCAATTAGCGCAAAAACTCAAAGAGAAGTATCAAATTCGGAGTGCGCTTCGGGATTTTTCTAAAATCTACGCGGCCATGGGCGATTTTGAAAAAGCACATCAGTATTTGGAAGAATCTTATAACCTCTACCAAGAAATTTACAGCGATGAAAGTGCCCAGCAGATTGCCCGAATGCAAACCCTCTACGAAACTCAGGAAAAAGATAAGGAAATTGCCCTCCTAGAAAGAGATCAGCAACTGGCTCATTTACAGCGTTATGCCATACTAATTATGGCACTCTTGGGCTTAATTCTTGGCTCAGTTATCATTAGCCGCCAAAGATTGAAGATTCGTAAAAACCGAAAAATCATCGAGCAAAATCAGCGCATCTACGAAACCCAACACGAACTAACCCAAGCCGAGCTACAAAATGCCCAACTCAACCAACAAAAGCTCCAGACCGAACTGGAAAACAAACAGCTACGAGAAAAAAATCTCCAAGCAGAACTCGAGGCCCGTAACAAAGAACTGACCTCCCGCGCCCTGAATCTGATTCAGAAAAATGAAATTCTATCCGAACTCAAAGACAAGCTCCACCAAATTCTCAGACATAAAGATACCGATCAAAGTCGGGAGATCGGGCAATTGGTCAATTTGATCGATTACAGCTTTCACTTGGATCAAGATTGGGAAGACTTCAAAACGGTGTTTGAGCAGGTGCATAAGGATTTTTTCCATCATTTACAGCAGCAATTCCCAGACCTTACGGCTGGCGAACTCCGCCTCTGTGCTTTGCTTCGCCTCAACCTCAATTCTAAGGATATTGCTACCATCTTGGGCATTTCTCAGGATAGCTTGCGCGTAACGCGCTACCGCTTACGCAAAAAACTCGACTTGCCCAAAGGGACGAACTTGGTAAACTTTATCATGAGCGTGTGAACCTTATCTATTCTATTGGCAAAAAATTCATTTAATTAGAGAGTGTTTCTCATTAAATTTAATATTTTTGTATAAATGGAAGGTTCTGAAAACAATCCACAAGCAACCTTCTAGCCAACTAATCAGCCCGAACCATTCTTTATTCAACACTTAAATTATGTCCGAGAAAAACCATCTTTGGAGTGCGGTTGTGTATCATCTGGATCAGGCCGTCTGTGTGCTAGATCAGGAAGGAATTATCACTTTGGTCAACCCTTCTTTCTTGGCTCTATTTGGGGTAAAAGCTTCTGCTTGTCAGGGAATTCCTTACAGAGACTTCTTAACTGACCAAGGTCTTGATGGCACCACACTCGCACAACTCGTTACGGATGAAGTCAATCAAGCCTACGATTTCCAGTCTTCATCTCGCAAGTATATGCGGACTTATTCCGTTACTTCACAAGAATATGCTGAGATCAGCCACATTATTTATATAGAAGAGATTGATGCCGATGCTTATCATTCTCAAAAATTATCCCTGCCTATCGTGTCTAGCATTCAAGATAGCATCATTGTTACCAATCTAGCGGGCACCATCACTTACTGGAACGAAGCCGCTAGCCAAATTTTTGGTCGTTCTTCCCAAGAAATGCTAGGGAAACCCATCCAAGAGTTCAATCCTGATTTTAATCCCAAAGATTTTCTGGCCAAAGTACAAGAAAACAGTGATTATTATGAGCGGTACGATTGGTTTTTTAGACGCCTGGATGCAAGGGAGGTTTGGGTAGATGTCAGGATTAGCCCACTCTATGATCAGTTTTCTGAAAAACTCGGTGGCATTTTAGGCGTTTCCAAAGACATTACCGACAAAAAGCGGCAAACTATCGAGCTTAATCGCAGTCAGCAAAGGCTTTCTTCTATCGTCAATTCACAAAGTAATTATCTGGTTCGTACCGATTTAGAGGGTAACTTTACCTACGCCAATACTACTTTTTTGAAAAAGTTTGGCTATGGCCCCGAAATTATGGGTCAGTCTTTTATCCATACCGTTCATCCTGATGACATTGACTACTGTAATCAAATCGCCTTTCGGTGTATCCAAGAACCTGGGGTACCTTTTCCGATCAAAATCCGCAAACCCAAGGGAGCATATGATTATTACGAGACTTACTGGGAGTTTCTGGGAGTAGGAGAGCAAACTCTGGAAGTAAGCGAAATACAGGCCGTAGGCTATGACATTACCGAACGAAAAGACCACGAAGAAGCCCTCCGCAAATACACCGATAGGCTGCAACTAGCCGTCGAGACCGCCCGTATCGGGATTTGGGAGCTAGATCTCAGAATTCAGGTACTGGATTGGAACGACCAGTTACTGGAAATATACGGAATTACTCGTGAGGCCTTTGAGCAAGACTATGGATATTGGAAAAGTCTGGTGCACCCCGAAGACGCTCCCGGAGCCGAAGCAGAAATAGGCAAAGTCATGGAGGGCAAGGAAGTTTTTGATGTAGAATTTCGAGTCATCCGCCCAAGCGGGGAAACTCGTTTTATCAATGCTTCAGCACGCCCTGTTTACGATAAAGAGGGGAAATTGGTAAGAATGGTTGGTATAAATTTGGATATTACCCGTCTCAAAAAGTACGCTGAGGAATTAAAGGCGAAGAACCAAGAACTCTCGAAGGCCAATGCCGAATTGGATAAATTCGTCTATCACACTTCGCACAATCTGAGAGCCCCCCTCGCTAATATTATGGGTCTGATCGAGATTATGTTCCAAGAAGATTCCGCCAGCGAAAGGGCAAATTACTTAGAACTCACCCGCAAGTGTGTCCAGAATTTAGACGAAACCATCGGAGATATTATTGATTATTCTCGCAATGCTCGCCTCGGTATTCACAAGGTGTCGATTCAACTAATTGATTTGATCCACGAAGTAGTAAACGGGCTGATCTACATGCATCAAGCTAAAAATATAGAACTCAAGCTCTTGGTACCCGAAGAAATGCTGGTGCTTACTGATCCCACTCGCCTGAAGATTATACTGGCTAATCTGCTCTCTAATGCCATCAAATACATGCATCCACAACGCCCCAATCCTTGGGTTTTAGTAGAAGCCAAAGGGCAGGATCGTTTTTTTTATATCAAAGTTCAAGACAATGGCATTGGAATCCCTGAGAATTACGCGGAAAGAGTATTTGAAATGTTTTTTCGGGCTTCCAACCAAGATGTTGGCTCAGGCTTAGGGCTTTACATTGTCAAAGAAACCATACAACAGCTGGAAGGAAAATTATCTTTAAGCTCACAGCCTGAGGTAGGTACTACTTTTGAGCTGACCTTTCCGCAATGACTTTCTACTCGGGCAAAAGCCTATTCCCTACTACCACGGAACGATTAAACCAACCTATTTTTTTGAGTTCGAGCTTGGTGATAATCCCTAAATAATTGCATCAGCTTTTGGGTACGCTGGCCTACTTTGCCTTGATGGATGCGTTGCTCATCTATCTGTACGATGGGCATAATCTCGGCCATGGTTCCCGTTTTGAAGGCTTCCTCGGCTTGACTTAGTTCTTCCGTGGTAATGTCCCTTGCTTCTACTTCAAAGTGTGCTTGGGCTAAATCCAAAACAATCTGTCGGGTAATGCCCGGGAGCGCACCCGTTTGGGGGCTTAGGAGCTTTTCACCAAGAAAAACAAAAAAATTACTGCGGCTACATTCACTCACCAGTCCATCCCGATGATAAAGCACATCCTGAGCTTGGGCTTTCTTCATTTTGTCTCTGGCCAAATAGAGCGCGAGGTAATTGGTCGTCTTGATTTGGGGAAATTCGCGCTGATATTCATAAGTGATCACTTTGACCCCTTCTTGGTAATATTTTTCAGGAATGGGATTAAGCGTCTCCGTGGTGATAAAAAAATTAGGATGCCCCTCGTAGCTTGATCCATTCTCACTAAATCCTCCCGTGAGCACCATCCTGAAGCCCACTTCTGGCTTGGGTTCATCTCGCAAGAAAAGCAACTCATCAACGATGCTATTGGCTTGTTCGACACTGATTAACAAATCCAAATCTAGAAAATGAGCCGAATTTTTTAGTCTTTGCCAATGGGCTTCTAGCTCAAAGGGAACAGATTGATAAGTCCTCAAAAAATCAAAAACACCGAAGCCACGGAGCAAGCCTAATTCATTGAGGTGGATTTGTGTTTCTGCAAAGGGAAGGATTTGCCCATTAAAATAGCAGTAATTTGCGTGCATGAAAGTGGTCTAGTTTTGATTTGGAGGCTAATCTATTCAAAATTCACCAAAGCCCAATAAACACCTTTCACCACTTCGGTCATTCGGTCAAAATCGAGCGTATCTATCGTATCACTGGTTTGGTGATAGTGAGGGTTTCGGAAGAAAGAAGTATCGTTGATCATCACTGCGGGGTAACCCATAGCCCAGTAACTCCGATGGTCAGAAAAATCTATGCCTGTCATCCCCACGGGTGCCGTTACAGAATACACAGGAATATCCCCAGCCTCTAACATATATTTGCGCATATGCTCAGTGAGTTTTCCCTGTGCCATATTACCGATTACCCCTATAAAATTACCCACACTTGGATACAAAGCTTTCATCACACTTACAGGATATTTTTGTGAATCAGGTTCATCGCTATAATAACCGATCATTTCCAAGCAAATCATGGCTTTTAGCTGTACTCCTTCTTCTTTGAGCGAACGCGCGTGTACCATACTTCCCATATATTCACTTCCAAAAAAGGGCGGTTCTTCCAAAGAAAAGGCTACCAAGTCTACTTGATAAGGCAAATCTGGTTTCAATGCGTGGAGCAGACGGCCTATCTCTAATAAACCGGCCACCGCACTTGCATTATCATCTGCCCCGGGCTGTTCACCACATACATCGTAATGTGCTCCTACCACCACACGAGGCCCTGCGTGGGGACGATAGGTAGCGATGATATTTTGATATTCGCTTCCCTCTGCTTCATATTTCTGTCTTTCTAATCGAAAATCCAGTGTGCCTAGTTCAGCGACGATGTAATCAATCGTTTTCTGAAGCGAGGCCAAATTTTGATAATTCCGAGGAGGCTTGATAGCGGTTAAAAACTCAACATCCTGATAGAGTCGCTTCTTTTGGGCAGGAATTTCGGGTTGCTTGGAAGATGTTTTTTTCTTGGACACAGCATTCTAAATTTTCGAGAGTGTAATAAAACCTTTGTACCTTCGTGGCTCTATGCTCAAAAGAGCAACCTTTGTCAGATACCTGATTTCATAATTGATCATTTTACCGATCCACCTCACCTAGTACCAAATCAATGGAGCCGACAATGGCTACCAAATCAGCAATCATGCTTCCTCGCACGATTTCAGGCAAAATAGAAAGATTCACAAAACAACAAGAACGCGCTTTGCAACGAAAAGGAATGTCGCTTTTGCCGTCTGCTCGGAAGAAGAAACCTAGCTCGCCTTTTGGATTTTCGGCTCGCACATAAAAATCCATGGCTTTGGGGCGAATTTTCTTGGGCAACAAAGCCTGCGGATCAAAGTCGCGGGTGCGCCGGTGGTCAGTGGTCAAACGCTTCACGCATTGCTCAATAATCTTGACCGACTCGAAGCATTCCTGCAATCTCACCCAAGTACGATCCCAGCAATCACCCAAGGTTCCCATCTCGCCTTGGCCGATCGGAATCTCAAAATCCAGCTCAGGATACACCGAATAACCGTCTACCCTTCGGAGGTCATACTTCAAGCCCGAAGCCCGAAGCATGGGCCCCGATATGCCGTAGTTGATAGCCAGATCACGATCCAGCACTCCCACGTTGGCGGTTCGCTGAATAAAAATTTTATTCTCAATCAATAAATCTTGACTTTCTTTCAGTTTGGGTTTTAGGTAATCGGCAAACTCCTGACAACGCTCTTCAAAACCCACGGGCAAATCATAAAACAAACCTCCTACCCAAATGTAATTGTAGAGCATTCTGGCTCCACAAATCCACTCCAGAAGCCGAAGGATATGCTCGCGGTCGCGCATCATCCACAAGAAAGGCGTGAAAGCCCCAATGTCTACCCCGTAGGTTCCCATAGCCACAAAGTGAGACGCAATCCGGTTGAGCTCGGCCACCAAGACACGGATGTATTCTACGCGAGGCGGAATCTGTTCGCTGATACCCAGCATTTTTTCCACTCCCATCACGAAAGCGTGTTCTGAATTCATCGCTGCCAAGTAATCCATACGATCCACATAGGGGAGAATCTGGTTGTAGGGCAAAGCCTCTGCGTGTTTCTCAAAACAACGATGCAGGTAGCCCAAATGCGGAACCACGTCCACGACGATTTCTCCATCCGTAATGACCTCCAAGCGCAGCACGCCGTGGGTAGAAGGATGTTGTGGCCCTAAATTCAGGATCATCTGCTCTGATTTAAGGTCTGCGGGCTGGTACTTATTGGGTTCAGAGTTCAGCAAGTGATTTTCATCGTAGATATACTGAATTTCTTTCTTATTTTGCCTCTCTTCGGGATTGGGGATAGGGATTGCGTTGGATTCCATAGACCAAAGATACAGAATATTTCAAAGATTGAGGCAACCCTTTGGGACAAGCTCAGGTCTAACCTTTCAAATCTAATCTTTGACTTACATGAAAAAAATAGCACTAATTTTTCTCATTCTTCTGCTCAGTTGGCCGATGACCACACGGGCACAAAAACGCGAAATGCAGACGCTGGTCAATTCCAACGGTTTCACGCATAATGGATTTTTCTTTGCTCCCGTTATCCGAGTCAGTAGTATCAATGATGAAGTGGCTTTTTTGCCAGGATTTCGGGGTGCGTGGACGATTAACCGAGCGGTGAGTTTAGGCTTCGAGGGCTACGGTTTGGCTCCTACCATCCAACAAGATAATATCGTACCTGGGCAAAGTGTAAGGCCCCTGATGGGCTACGGCGGTTTTTTTATCGAGCCCATCATTCAGTCTAATCGTGTGGTGCATTTTACTTTTCCGGTGATGTTTGGCGCGGGCTGGGTAGGTTACATCGAAGATTGGAGCGATCGAGAATTATTGGATGACCCCACCGACGAACTCATCGATGACGAGATCATCTGGGTTATCGAGCCGGGAGCAAATGTGGAAGTAAATATCGCCCGATTTTTCCGAGTGGATGTGGGCGTGGGCTATCGCTTTACGCAAGATGTAAAATTGGTCAATACTTCCCCTTCGGGTTTTAGAGGCTTTAATTACTCGCTGGGGCTTAAGTTTGGAAGATTTTAATCGTTAATTTGTCTAATTTTTCTGTTCATAACACCCAATTGAATCTCAACATAGAGCAAAGTCGCTGGCTTTGCTTTATTTTTTTGTAGATGGATTTTGTAGCTAATGAATTAGCTAATAGCCAAAGCGAGGTTCTAGTCTCTTGCCAGCCATTTGTTTTCCACGTGTATTATTATTGACGATTTATCTTTATCATCAACCCTTGGGCTGTTTGTAAAGCTCTGACAAGACAACTTCACAACCCATAAAGTAGTTCGGGCTTCACGAGCCAATCGTTCTGCGCTGGTTTACTAAAAATCTCAGCTATGATTTGTTCCTGATGAATAAGGATGTAAGTATGTAGAGAAGGAATGGTTTTGTACTCCTCGAATTTCTCCCCATGATCTACTGCCTCCGTGCCCAGAGAAAGCACTTCCATAATGACCGAAGGATTGGTGTAAGCTGCTGTACCTTGGTTTCTGGAAAAAATTCCCAAAAGGAATCCACGGCTCACCTCCTTGCGAACCGTGGAAAATACTTTTTATTCAAGCACCTCGGCCAAATCTAATAAGAAAGCATACTCAAAGGCAGTGTCTTTATACTGTTTGAAACGACCTGTTTTTCCGCCATGCCCAGCTTCCATATCGGTTTTGAGTAGAAGTAGGTTATTGTCGGTTTTAAGATCGCGAAGTTTGGCGACCCATTTGGCGGGCTCCCAATATTGTACTTGTGAGTCGTGCAAACCTGTGGTCACCAATAGATTAGGATAGGATTTGGCTTCTACTTGATCGTAAGGCGAATAAGAGAGAATATATTCATATTGCTCTTTGATATTGGGATTCCCCCATTCGTCGTACTCGCCCGTGGTAAGCGGAATGCTCTCATCTAGCATAGTGGTTACTACATCCACAAAAGGCACCGCCGCAATGACGCCTTTAAATAAATCAGGGCGCATATTGACTACAGCTCCCATCAGAAGTCCGCCCGCGCTACCACCTTCGGCAAAAAGTTTTTCGGGATTGGTAAATTTCAAATCAATCACGTGCTCGGCACAGGCGATGAAATCGGTGAAGGTATTTTTTTTCTTGAACATTTTCCCGTCTTCGTACCACTGACGTCCCATTTCCTGCCCTCCTCGGATGTGAGCAATGGCAAACACAAAACCACGATCCAACAAACTTAGTCGTGTTGAGCTAAAATAAGGATCCATTGAAGCTCCATAAGAACCATAGCCATAGAGGAGAAGCGGATTTTGACCATCTTTTTCTAATCCTTTCTTGTACACCAAGGAAATAGGCACTTTCACCCCGTCTTTGGCGGTGGCGTAGAGCCTTTCGGACTGGTAATCTTCGGGATTATAGCCTCCGACTACCTCTTGTCGTTTGAGGAGCGTTTTCTCCTTGGTGTTCATGTCATAGTCATAGGTAGAATTAGGTGTTGTGAGTGAAGTATAGCCGAAGCGTAAAACGGGTGTATCAAACTCGGGGTTGGTGCTAGTGTAAGCCAGATAAGTATCTTCACCAAAATCTAGGTAATGCTCTTCGCCATTATCCCAGCGAATGATGCGCAAATTGGTTAGGCCCTGAATTCTTTCTTGTAGTACTAGGTGTTCTTTAAAAATTTCCAATCCTTCCAGCAGCACATCATCACGATGGGGGATTACTTCTTTCCAGTTTTCTTTAGCAGTTTGAGCTACGGGTGCTTCCATCAGACGGAAATTCTGGGCTTGCCAGTTGGTGCGTACGTAGAACTTGTCCTGATAGTGGTCTAAATCATATTCGTGATTTTCTTCTCTGGGTAGGAAAACCTGAAAATCGTTTTCTGGTTGATCGGCTGGCAAAAAACGATACTCAGAAGAGAGCGTACTGTAAGCACCTAAAATCACGTAATCCTTAGATTTGCTACGATATACAAAAGTACCGAAGGTTTCGTCATCTTCTTGGTAGACCAATTTATCTTCACGGATGGAGGTTCCCAAACGATGACGGTAGATTTGGTAAGGTCTGAGGGTAGTTTCGTCCTTTTTACCATAGAAAATAGTCTTATTATCCGCTGACCAGGCAAAACCTGCCACATCGGGGATTTCATCTTCCAGAATTTCTCCAGTTTCCAGATTCTTGAAGTGCAGGGTGTATTTTCTTCTTCCGACCGTATCTACGAAGTAAGCCAAAAGCTGGTTGTTATCACTCACATTGAGTCCTCCCAGCGAGTAAAAATTGTGCCCTTTGGCCATTTCGTTAACATTCATCATCACCTCTTCGCTTCCTAGTTCCTTGGCGGTAGCTTCGGAGGGATTGAGTACTTCTTTGCGGCAGTACACAGGATATTCTTGTCCCTCTTCGTAGCGGGTATAATAAGAATAGCCATTCTCCCGGTAAGGTACCGACATATCCGATTGTTTGATTCGCCCTTTGATCTCCTCGAATAATTTTTCCTGTAAAGCCTCTGTATGCTTGGTCATGGCTTCGGTGTATTCATTCTCGGCGGTCAGGTAGGCGATGACTTTTTCGTCTTCGCGCTGGTTCAACCAGTAATAAGGGTCTACACGGGTATCTCCGTGGATGGTCAATTCTTTAGGAACTTTCTGCGCCATTGGCGGCTTAGGAGCTTGTGCTTGGAGCGACATGCAGCTGAATGTTAAAATGAAACTTAGTACTAATTTTGGGTCAAGTAATTTATGCATAATCTTGAAAGGTTGATGATGATTGGCAACTAAAATAAAAAATTCAACTCTAAAAATTTGAGAGCTTTTCAAAAATATTTCTAGATTTCTCTCTGATACAGTCAAATGCTCTATTTATTCTTTCAATTTTTCCGATTAGCCAGGCATTCAAACTCTCGGCTATTTTCCGTATATTCATACAAACAAATTTCAAAAGCCCATGTACAAGATTTTGACCATACAATCTGATAATGAGGCGGATTTGGCACTCATTCGTCAAATAGCCCAACGCTTGGGGCTCAGTTATCAGGAAACGAAGGTAGAAAATGGAGCAATACCTTCCGAAGCAGTAGCAACAGAACCCACCGCCTCCCTTTTAGATGGACTCAACTTACCCCAACATAGTAAGTCGATGCGCTATGAGGATATTCCCCAAAAAGTAAATCTGGAAAAGTATCAGACCTACGAACCTCAGCCTCTCTTCGAGGTACTGGAGGAATACGGAGGAGCTTGGGAAGAAGATGATGAAAGTTTAGAAGATTTGTTGAACCTTTTAACCCCCTAAGCCCTGAAAAAACTGTATCTACTGGATACGAATATTCCAATTCTACTTATCAAGAACAAGAAGTTTCAAAGTTTCTTTTCTCAAGAATACAGTCCATACCCCCCTTTCCATCAAGCCTCGGTTTGTCCTCCTTACACACAAATAAAACCAGCCTCTCTCTGCCTAAGAGAGAAAAAGACTGGTCTATCTCGGATACTCAGCAATCCGGTTTCTATATGTAAGAATGAAACTCGAGCCGTCTCTAGCTAATAAAATACATTTTGGCGATCAGCCCATCTTCTACCACGTACATAACGGTTACCTTCATTGGCTCCATTTTTTTCATACGGGTAATCAGTATCTCATCTTTTACGTGATTGCCGTTCGCACTGCGATTGACTAGCTCACATTGGAGGTCAGGCGTATTTTGGAAAAAAGCCCGATAAGTTTCCTCTAATTTTTCCTTCCCTTTATACATCAGTTGGTCTGGAAAAGTATAGACTTCCACCTCATCACTAAAGCAAATCAAAAAAGCCTTCAAATCCCGTGCGCTGTAAGCACGTAATTGTTTGGCTACGATCGTTTCGGGTGAAAAAGGCTTCACTTTCTTGGTCGCTCCCTTCAATTCATGTGCTTGAATCGTGGGTTTTGGTAGAGATAAAATGATTAGAAATGTTAATACAAAAAATAACTTTTTCATGACTATATGATTTTAATGGTTATAGAATTGAATTTCTAATAAAACGGATTCTTCTTTAATCCACGAATCTAATCTACTTAGTCGCCGAAACCCTCTACTAAGTACTGATTTTCAGATAAAAAGAATTCAAAGAACGAATATGAATTTAAGTAGTTAAAAAAATATTTTTGGTAGAAAATAAGACCGATATGCAGGACTTACACGTAGTTTCACGATTGCTGGATGGACACCTAAATCTAAAAGAAGAGAAATGGATGATGTCTCGCCAACAGCATCATGATCTGGAGGAGCTTAAAAAAAATCTGGCGCGAATCATTGAACATTTGCTCAGCCACGATATAGAGCGACTCCTGCAGGCGATGTACCGAGTGGATGTGGACGAGCAAAAGTTTCAGGTTGTCTTCGAGCAAGGCAGTAGCGATGAACTAGCAGAGTTGATTATTCAGAGAGAGCTAGAAAAAGTAAAATGGCGACAGCAATACCGTGAGTTATAAGCACTTTTAGCTTTCTTAATATCCATTTTTAGCCTAGTCTAAATTTATTTTTAGTCATTTTTAATTTCAAATTAAATTAATTATCTTTGACTGTTATTTAATATTGATGTCTAGCTAATTTTTTAATGAAGTGGTCTACCAATGAATCATCGGGAGAATTTCTTCGCCTTTTCAAAGTTATTATCTATGCACTGGCTATTGTGGGCTTTGCTGCCCATATTTGTCGCTTGCAGCTCTTCATCAGAAGACAGGAACGAGAATGCCAAAATGTACATCGTGGCCACCACGGGCATGATCGCTGATGCTGCCCGTAATATAGTTCAGGATCAAGCGGAGGTAGAAGCGATGATGGGACCTGGCGTTGACCCCCATCTCTACAAAGCTACCCGTGATGACTTGACCCTCCTCCGAAAAGCAGATTTAGTACTTTACAATGGCCTCCATTTGGAAGGAAAAATGGGAGAAGTACTCGAGAAATTAGCTCGCCAAAAACCCGTCATGGCCGTAGGCGAAGCCATTGACCCAAGCCTCATCCAACCCGATGAAACTGGTACAGCCGCCATTGACCCGCATATCTGGTTTGATGTACAAATCTGGATAAAAGTCGTGGAGCAAATCAGCCAGCGATTACAAAAAGAAAACCCACAACAGGCGGAGTTTTACCAAAAAAACGCACAGATTTATCTAGAAAAACTAGAGAAACTCAATCAAACAGTACAAGCCCAAATCCAAAGTATTCCCCCATCACAAAGAGTACTCATTACCGCCCACGACGCGTTTGGCTACTTCGGGAAAGCCTACGAAATTGAAGTCAAGGGATTGCAGGGAATTTCTACTGTCTCTGAGTTTGGCCTCAAAGATATTTCCAGCCTAGTAGATTTTATTGTGGAGAGAAAGATCAAAGCCGTGTTTGTAGAAAGCTCCATCCCCCGCAAGTCTTTGGAAGCCGTGGTGAAGGGCTGTCAAAACCAAGGGCACGCGGTAAAGATCGGGGGAACCTTGTTCTCAGACGCCATGGGAGAAGCCGATACTCCCGAAGGAACTTATATCGGTATGGTCAGACATAATGTCCGCACCATTGTGGAAGGATTAAAATAAATTGGTCGGCAACCCATTGCCCAAGGCTCTTTTGTTTGGCCTTTATGACCCTGAATTTAAAAGAAAAAATATGGTTCAACACGTAGAAAATCCTGTACTGGAGCTACACAATGTCAGTGTAGCTTATCACCAAAAGCCAGTACTCTGGAATATAGATTATACCTTACCCGGTGGTCGATTGATTGGCGTCCTCGGCCCGAATGGCTCTGGTAAAACCACCATGATCAAAAGCATCATGGGATTAGTGCCTCTGAGTAGTGGTTATGTACGCATTTTTGACCAAAAACTCAATGAGGTAAGACATCAGGTGAGTTATGTACCCCAACGTGGCTCCGTGGATTGGGATTTTCCGGCCAGCGTGATGGATGTGGTCTTGATGGGGCGCACCAAGCCTCACAGCCTTTTCCGTCGCTATTCCGCCGAAGATAAGGCCATTGCCCAAGCTTGTATCGAGAAAGTCAAGATGGAGAAATTTGTCAAACGGCAAATTTCTGAACTTTCAGGCGGACAACAGCAGCGTGTTTTTCTGGCTCGCTCTCTGGCGCAGGGTGCCGATTTGTACTTGATGGATGAGCCTTTCGCGGGGGTAGATGCGGCCACCGAAAATGCCATTATCGATTTATTGAAGGAAATGCGAGAACAGGGCAAAACCATTATCGTGGTACATCACGACCTCCAAACGGTCAATAAGTACTTTGATTGGCTCGTACTCTTAAATACGCGTTTGGTAGCTTCCGGCCCGATGGAAGAAGTGTTCGATTCGGAAATGCTCTACCAAACCTACGGGGGCAAGCTCAACATTCTCAGCGAAGTGGGCGAACTGGTCAAGAAAAAAGCCCACCCGCTGCGTGAAGACAAAATGGCGGATTCCTGAAAAAAAACGATGAATTAGCATCTATAACTCAACTATGAATTTCTTTGAATTTCTTTCTTTAAGCGATCCCAATGTACGCTGGGTCGTCTTGGGTGTCATTTTGATGTGTGCCAGTTCGGCGGTAGTGGGCGTATTTACCTATCTGCGAAAGCGAGCCTTGGTGGGTGATGCGATTTCGCATGCCATTTTACCGGGAATCTGTCTGGCTTTTATCTTGGGACAGAGTAAGAGTGCCTGGGTTTTACTGCCGGGGGCTTTTATCACGGGTTGGCTCTCTCTGGGCTTGATTGATCTGATTAGTAATCGCACCAAAATCAAAACGGATACAGCCATTGCCTTAGTTTTGTCTGTTTTTTATGGATTAGGAATTATGTTGTTGACTGCCATTCAAAGCTCAGGAGCAGCGAATCAATCCGGCTTGGATAAGTTTCTTTTTGGGAAAGCAGCGGCCTTAGTCTACGAAGATGTATTGGTATTTTCGGGCTTTAGTCTTTTATTAATCCTGATCGTCTTACTGGCCTACCGTCCTTTGAAAATGCTGGCCTTTGATCGGAATTTTGCGATCAGTGCCGGCTTACCCGTTTATTTCCTAGAGGTGCTTTTATCCAGTATGACCGTATTAGCCGTGACCATCGGCATTCAGGCGGTGGGGGTCGTACTGATGGCAGCCTTGTTAATTACCCCAGCCGCGGCGGCTCGCTATTGGACGAACCGCCTTCAGATCATGTTAATCTTATCCGCCTTCTTTGGTATCTTTTCGGGCTTATTGGGTACTTATGTTTCTTACGAGTGGCCTCGTATGCCCACGGGACCTTGGGTAGTTACTTTCTTATCTGTTTTTGCGCTGATTTCGGTATTATTTGGCTCAAAAAAGGGCGTATTGGCCAAAAGACGCTTACTTCTGCAAAATCGGCGCAAGATGCTGGAGGAGAATATTCTCAAATGTCTTTATCACTTAGGAGAAAAAAGCCAGGCATTTACCCAAATGCATTCCTTGGAGAAAATACGAAAAAGACGCTTGTTTACCCGTAACCAACTTCGCAAGGGTTTAGATAAACTCAAAAAACAAAAGCTCGTTCAGGAATCTCAGCAGCAGGTAGCACTCACCGAGGCGGGCGTGCAGGAAGGACGACGCATTACCAAAATTCACCGCCTGTGGGAACTGTATCTGAGTAGGCACTTGCATCTAGATGCCGACCACGTACACGATGATGCCGAAGCCATCGAGCACCTCATCACCCCCGAACTAGAAAAAGAACTCGAGCAACACCTAGATTACCCTGACAAAGACCCACACGAAACGCCCATTCCCTACGAAAGGAAGTTGTGAGCCAGAGTGAGCTGACCACTGAATAGAGATTGTTTTGCAAAAAATTTTTGTGGACTTGAAAATCTAAAATTACCCATGGACACTTTTTGGATCATACTGACTGGATCATTAGTCGCCACTTGCGCTAGCTTATTAGGTTGTTTTTTGCTCTTGCGCAAAATGGCGATGGTGGGCGATGCGATTTCTCACGCCGTATTACCTGGCATTGTAGTCGCTTATTTGGTAGCACAAACCCGAGACTCCTTGCCGATGCTCATGGGAGCCGCTCTGTTTGGCGTGTTTGTTACCGTATTGATTGAGACTTTGCACAAGCAGGGCAAAATGCAGATGGATGCCGCGATTGGAATTTCCTTCACTTGGCTTTTTGCTTTTGGGGTTATTTTAATTTCTGTTTTTGCGGGTCAGGTAGATTTGGATCAGGATTGTGTATTGTATGGAGAAATTGCTTATGTATCTCTGGATGTATGGTTTTGGGGCGATACCAACCTAGGCCCTCGCACGGTTTGGATACTGGCGGGCTTATTAATTTTTATTATTATTTTCTTAGTCAAAGGATATAAAGGTTTAGTATTGACCACCTTTGATGAGGTTTACGCGGCTTCTATCGGTATTTCTACGGTCTTCTGGCATTATGCTTTAATGAGTGCCGTTTCCTTTACCACGGTCTTATCTTTTGAGTCAGTGGGAGCCATATTAGTGGTAGCTTTCTTGGTTGGTCCTGCGGCTACGGCCTATCTCCTGACCGAGCAACTGCCAAAGATGCTATTCGTGGCTGTATTATCAGGTATTTCTTCAGCGATTTTGGGCTATTATTTGGCGGTAAGCCTCGATGGTTCTATCGCAGGAGCAATGGCGACCATGGTAGGGTTAGAATTTGTACTGGCTTTGCTATTTGCCCCCAAACAAGGAATATTGATTAGGAAAAAAATCAAAAAAGAAAATTTAGTTTTGGCAGAGTAAAATTTTAATTGTTTAAATTATTTTTTGCATTAATCTACGAATATGACTTTAATCATTAACTTTTACTTAATTTATTATTATCTTTATGATAAACCAATAAACAAAGCTCATATATTATGGACGCAAAACCTACCGCTAGCAAAGCCAATCCTCGTCTCCAATGGCTAAATAAATTGAATTATTTTCAGGATGAGGTGCGCTACTTCCAGAACCGATTAGCTGAGGTAGCTGCCAATAGCACCAAAGCTGAAATCAGCAAGTTAGCTGATAAATTCAAGGATGATTTTTCCCGAGCCATTCAGGAGATAGATCAGTATCGCTCTAAATTAAGAGCCGAGGCCAGACCCAGCGACGAGGCTGGAGCTAGCCGTATATTGGATCAGACCAAGGAACTAGAAAGATTTGTTCGTTCTTACACGGGTCTTAGAAATTGTTTTGATATGTTCTTGTCCGATCTGCATACGCTTAAAAACTAGCTTTTTTTTAATCTTATTTTTTCGTAAGTTCTTATCCCCTACTTTATTCGCGGTAGGGGTTTTTTATGATCCTCAGGAAACCTTTCCCTTGAAAATCTACTTATGAGCTAATATAAACCATAGCTCGCTTTTCTATTTTATGAACAAAAACCATTGGCTGAATCGCTTACAAGACCGCTGGGGCCTCCAGAGCATTACTCAGGTAGTAATCGTACTGATCGTATTTGCTTGTACAGGTTTTACGGTACTCTACATCAAAAAACCCATTTTTTACTGGTTAGGCGTTCATTCCGAGACATCTACCTTCTGGAAAGTGTTTATCTACCTACTGACCATCCTGCCTGCTTATCAGTTATTTCTTCTTTTCTATGGTTTTATTTTTGGTCAGTTTCGTTTTTTCTGGGAGTTTGAGAAAAGAATGTTCCGCCGGATGTCCAAGCTCTTTCCCCGATTCTAAGCTCTTTTGTCAGTTAATTATCCATTCATTCTGACAAAACGCTATCTAAGCAACGTTTATTCTGACAAAATAGCCTAAACCCCCAATAGGTATGGATTTTGGCAAACTAAAATTCCATATCAATCATCTTTTTCATGTTTACAAAATTCGTAAGTCAAGAAGAAATCTCAGATGACGCATGGATGGATGCATACTCACAAGCCGTAGTACAGGCTTCGGAGCGTGTGAGCCCTTCCGTGGTTCATTTGAGAATCCGAAAAAAAAATCGTGGCCAAGGTAGAAGAAACAACCGTCCCTGGAATCAGGGCGGATCAGGATCTGGTTTTATCATTTCCCAAGAAGGTTTTATCGTTACCAATAGCCACGTGGTTCATCAGGCCGATCAAATACAAGTAGACCTAGTAGATGGCCGTAGCTTTCAAGCCGAACTCGTGGGCGAAGACCCCTCTACCGATCTAGCCGTAATCCGAATCAATGCCGACCAACTCAAAACGGTCGCTTTTGGCGATTCTAGCCGTCTTAGAGTAGGCCAGTTAGCCATTGCCATTGGCAATCCCTATGGATTCGAGTATACCGTTACGGCGGGGGTAGTCAGTGCTTTGGGTAGATCGCTGCGTTCTAATACAGGTCGTTTGATTGATAATGTCATTCAGACCGATGCTGCCCTGAATCCCGGTAACTCGGGAGGCCCTTTGGTCAATAGCCGAGGAGAGGTGATTGGCATCAATACCGCCGTGATTCTACCCGCGCAAGGTATTTGCTTTGCGGTGGCCTCGAGTACGGCTGAGCACATTGTCAGTCAGATTATGAGCAAAGGTCGGGTACGTCGAGGCTTTTTGGGAATTGCTGGTCAGCAAACCAGACTCAGTCGAGCTATTCAGCAACGATATCAACTGGATCAAAAAAGTGCGGTCGTGGTACAACAAGTAGAGCCCGATGCTCCTGTGTATAACCGAGAAATCAAAGCCGGAGACTTGATTCTTGCTTTTGATGACCAGACCATTACGAGTATTGATGATCTGCACAAGGTACTCTCCGACCGTATGATTGGTGAAAGGGTTCATTTGAGTATCATCCGTGACGGAAAACGAGAAAAAATCACGGTGATTCCTGGCGAAATGCCCTGAGTCGTAATTTGAGTTCTAATTGCTTCATGAGGAGAGAGGTGAATCCTTCATCTCTCTCCTTTTTTGTTTACTCGAGTACTTCCCTGTTTTCTTCTCAGAAAATCCCAAAAAAATTTACTATTCCTCATTTTGAACTGTTTCTCTTTTTGAAAATAAGAGTTTTCTTTCTCAAAAAGGGAAAACACATCATTACAAATTAGCTTATAAGCAACTGAAAATCAATATCTTGAAGAAAAAAGATCAATTCTTGTTAAACCTAGCAAAGTCAACCATTAATAGCAATTACCACTACCCACTCTTCCTACTTATATGACACCCTAGAATCTGTTTGTGGAAACAGACAAAAAATCATCTGATCATTTGTTTTCAATTTCAAATTATCAAAAACAAGAAAAAATGTGTCAAATAAGAATTGGCCTTGTATTAACAGTAATTACTTTTTGTTTATTCACTAGCCAAGCATCGGCTCAAATCAGCGGTATCATCAACAGCTACGCCAAAGTAAGCGGGATAGCTGGTACTCAATTACAAATCGAGAACGTACTGCTGGCCAGCGGTGTAAATATACAACAAGCTTTTGGAGCAGGACAAAAGGTGCTTATCCTCCAAATGAAGGGAGCACAAATTAGAACCGCGAACAATCCCGCTTTTGGACAGCTACTTGATTATCAAAATGCTGGAAACTTTGAAACAGCCACCGTGGTATCTCTAGCTGGTAGTAGTGCCCCTTACACGCTCGAGCTAGATAATCTCAATCGTAGTTACGACGTGAATGGATACGTACAAATTGTGAGCATTCCTCAATACAATAGTGTAGTCGTCAATGGAACGCTGACCGCCTCACCCTGGGATGCATCATTAGGCAGAGGAGGGGTGCTCATCTTGGAAGTGGCTAATAATTTACAACTAAATGCCGATGTAGATGTCAGTGGTCTCGGTTTTGAAGGAGGAATCCCTAATGCCATTGCCCTGGCCTCTTGTAATAATAATATTAGTTATGTTACCCCAGAGGATGACCCCTACTTAGGACAAAAACACGCCCAAAAAGGAGAAGGAGTCGCAGACTTGGCCGACAATGGAATCGCGGGGATGAACTATGCCCGTGGAGCACTCCTCAATGCAGGTGGCGGAGGCAACTCTCACAATGGCGGTGGGGGCGGTGGAGCTAATTTTAGCACAGGTGGCGATGCAGGCCTCGGCTGGCTCAGTGGAGCCGCATGCGAAGGTGTAGATTCTGCCAATGGTGTGGGTGGATATGCACTGGATTACACCTTGGCACTCAACAAAATATTTCTAGGCGGTGGCGGTGGTGGTGGCCAGCAAAATAATAATCGCGCAAGTCGGGGAGGAAACGGCGGCGGTTTGGTCATTATCAAAACAAAAAATCTTAGAACTAATTGTGCTAACAGCTATGGCATCTACGCTCGTGGAGAAGATGCGCCTGATAACACGGGAAACGACGGCGCTGGTGGCGGAGGTGCCGGAGGAACCATCTTGTTGGATGTAGAGCAGTATCAATTGCCCTGCGCCATCACCCTGAGTGCCGACGGAGGACAAGGTGGCGACGTAAATACCACCAACGTACACGGCGGGGGCGGCGGCGGTGGAATCGGCCCTATTCTGCTGAATCAATCCCCTCCCGCTGAGCTAAACATGGTGAGTAACCCAGGCAATCCAGGAGCCGATTGTAATAATACTTGCCCTCCTACGGGTAAGGCAGGCGAACCGAGCCCCACGGGTATTCCCTATCTGCTCGGATGGAGCCTCGATAATAATACGGACTTTCTACCCATACGCTTGGCCTATTTCCAAGCAGAAGTAGAGGACAAAAGGGTTAAACTAACCTGGACAACACTCTCTGAGATCAATACGAGCCATTTTGAAATAGAAAAAAGCCAAGACTTAAGCGAGATTCAAGTAATTGGCCAAATCTCGGCAATTGGCAGCAGTAACCGCCGTCAAGACTATATCTACTGGGATCAAAGCCCCTCAGAAGAATGGGTTTATTACCGCCTCAAATCCGTAGACAAAGATGGAAGTAAGCAATACTCAGCCTGGGTGAGTATCCAAGCTAAGTCCTTGGTCAATTATGAGATATTTCCCAACCCCGCTGTCCACCAGATTACCATTCGTGCTCACGAGTCTAAGCCCACTCCCATCACGTTGAGAGTTCTGGATGCGCAAAATAGAGTATGCTTAGAAGAACATTTCCAGCAAACCAGCACAATTGATGTCGATAATTTGCCTCAGGGCATTTTCTATCTGCAAATCATTAGCCAGCAGGGTACTTACGCAGAGAAGATTCTGATAGAGCGTTAAAGCAAGTAGACTCTTATGGATCGCCAATGACAATCCATACGCCAACTTGATAATCCTAGTCACTCTTTCGTGAAGCCTCCAAAAACTAATATTCTCATGCTTGATATCTCTTTGCGTGTGATAGGGAATATTTTTCCAAAAGAGGGAAAAAGTAGCTCATCTCACCGACTTATAAATCGCTGTTACACAGAACATTAAACACATTACAAGCAAGGGGTTCAATTCTTGTAAAGACAAATATGTTCCAATCAATAGCCCTAGATAAAATTTCAACACTGCTAAGATGAGCAGATACATGACACCAGGAACAAAAACAGCCCTTAAAAACTCAACAATAGCAACAACCTAAAATTTTGGAAAGAAAGATGAAAAAGCTATCAACCTGGCCTGTCATTTTACTCTTGTTATTCTGTGAACAGAACTGCTTGGCTCAACTCAGTGGCGTGATTAACACTTATGCCCGAGTCAATTCCATTGTCAATAAGACGATCGAGTTTGACAATGTTAGCCTCTCCTACTTAGACCCTACGGTAACCGATGCCTTCGGAGCAGGGAATCTGGTGCTACTCATCCAAATGAAAGGAGCGGAAGTGATTACTTCCAATGATCCTACCTTTGGTCAAATCATAGATTATCACAATGCAGGTAACTACGAAGTAGCCCAAGTGCTGAGCCTTACTGGTACAGGCCCCAATTATACCATAGAATTAGCCACCCTATTCCGTAGCTTTGATGTAAGTGGGCAAGTGCAGTTAGTTAGTGTCCCTTCTTACACCAATGTGAGTGTAGATGGTGATGTGACGGCCTTGCCCTGGAATCCTACCTCAGGAACTGGAGGTATCGTGATTTTGGATGTCGCAGATACCCTGACGCTACAAGCAGACATCAATGTGAATGCACGTGGTTTTGAAGGAGGCCGAGCCAATAGCTTTAACTCCTCGGGATGTACCAGTAGTATTCGCTATGTATCCGATGGAACGGCTATTTACAGTGCTCAAAAAGGAGAAAGTATTGCCGATTATGCCTTTAATGGGATTGCTGGTCAAGAATTTGCCCGAGGAGCCATGTCTAGTGGTGGCGGTGGCGCCAACCCCCATAACGCGGGTGGGGGTGGTGGCTCTAACTATGGCACGGGCGGACAAGGAGGCGACGGCTGGCCGGGAGCAGGAGCTTGTCCTGGCAATAGCAATGAAGGAGGAGGGTTGGGAGGCCATGCGCTAAATTATGACATTGTGACCGATAAAATCTTCATGGGCGGTGGCGGTGGTGGCGGCCAACAAAACGATTCCCAAGGGTCGCGTGGCGGCCGAGGTGGAGGGATTATTATCATCCGCGCCAAAAATGTAAATGCCAACTGCGGTAGTCCAGAAACTTTTGATATCACCGCCCACGGCGAAAAAGCCCCCGACTCTGGTGGTAATGACGGAGCCGGAGGGGGTGGAGCCGGAGGAGTCGTTTATCTAGAAGTAGATAATTTTATCAATGGCCTTCCTTGTTCCATTGATGTAGCAGCCGACGGGGGAGACGGGGGAAATGTCAATGCTACCATACGCCAAGGTGGCGGTGGTGGTGGCGGTATCGGAGCCATTCTCCTGAGAAATCCCGTGACTAATCCTCTCGTTTACATCGACAGTAAACCCGGTGAAGCTGGTGAAGATTGTGTTGGTGCTGCTTGTACGCCCACGGGCGAAATCGGGGGTGATGGGCCCTCAGGCCTACCCTCGCAGACCGGTTGGGGATTAGACAACAGCCCCTCGGCCTTACCCATTCGTTTGCAGCTTTTTACCGCCCAAGCCCAAGAAAATCAGGTAGAGGTACAATGGGTTACTGCTTCTGAGGTCAATACAGAATATTTTGAGATCGAGAGGAGCCAAAATCTAAAAGAAATCTCAATCGCTACCCGTGTTTCGGCGCTTGGTGCGAACAATCGTGCTCAATCCTACCTCTGGATAGACCACGCTCCTTTTGATGGCATTTCTTATTACCGCCTCAAATCCGTAGACACGGACGGTAGCACACAATACTCAGGATGGGTCAGTGTGAATATCGGGCAAAGTCTCAGCTATCAGGTATTTCCTAATCCCGCCCAAGATCAGCTCTTTATTCAACGAGCCGGAGACGATCTCTCCAAGGCACTGGTCTTACTCCACGACTTACGAGGCCAATTGATGTTAGAAGCAAATATGCTCGGGCAGATTACCATTGATTTGCGTGCTCTGCCTTCGGGTATGTATCACTTGCAAATCCGTGATGAGCGTGGATTGTTCAAAAAGAAAATTATCATACAACATTGACAAATGGTGTGATTTTAGAATATGACATAGGTTAGACTGACTCAGCACTAGCCCTCTGAGTACGTAAGAAGAGACAAAGCAGATGAGCTTTGTTTCTTCCTAAACCTGTTTGTACTTGTTTCAAAAAGAAGCAATATTTACCACAGCGGGAATTTTTTCGCTCAAGTGCCACAAAATAAGCTCCTGTCTATCAAACACTTACATTTTTTTGTCTTGAATGGATCAGTTCTTGCAATTTAGTCCTTATTCCGATTAATAGCATTGATATTATATCCATCCACCCCAAATTTTCGTAAATGACACTAGGATATTTCAGCCATTGTATTCATCAACAACACAACCTAAAAACTCGGAAAGATGAAAAAGCTATTCGCCTGGTATGTCATTCCATGCTTGATCTTACATACAAATATAATCCTTGCTCAGCCCAACATCAGCGGTACCATCAATAGTTATGCTCGGGTGACCGCTATCAATCCAAACGATAGTACTTTCGCAATTGATAATCTTTCCCTGCCAAGTGGCATCACTCCTGATAGTGCCTTTGGTGCCGGAAAGAGAGTCCTCATTATTCAGATGAAGGGGGCTCGGGTAAGAATCAATAACAACGTCAATTTTGGACAAATCTTAAACTACAATAACGCGGGCAACTATGAAGTAGCCGAAGTAGCTGCCTTTTCTGGTACGGCTCCCAACTACACCATCAAGGTTTCCACCCTTTTCAGAAATTATGAAGTAAACGGATTTGTACAAATCGTAAGCGTACCTACTTACACAGATGTGATCGTCAATGGAGATATTACTCCTCTCGATTGGGATATTGACGAAGGGAGGGGAGGAATCATTGTTTTTGATGTAGAGAATACACTCACCCTCCGTGCTAATATCACCGCCGATGGGGCTGGCTTCTCAGGTGGCGACATCAATGCCGACAATGACGCGGGATGTATCGATCACCTGTCCTTTAGATCGCCTACATCACTCTCAGACCCCAACCTGCATAATGCCCAAAAGGGTGAAGGAATCGCCGATTATGGTTTCAATATGATCCCTGGTCTAGAATTCTCTAGAGCCCCAATGGCCAATGGTGGGGGGGGTGGCAACTCACACAACGCCGGAGGCGGAGGCGGTTCTAATTTTGGCCTAGGCGGTAAAGGTGGAATTGGCTTTACGGGAGGGACGGTCGTGCCTTGTCCGGGCTCCATTGCAGATGGAAGTGGTCTCGGTGGCTATCCTCTGGATTACAATGTAGAGACGGATAAAATATTCCTCGGTGGGGGCGGTGGAGGCGGTCAACAAAACAATAATGCAGCTTCGGTTGGATCGGATGGGGGCGGTATTATCATCATCCGTGCCCAAACCCTGACCACTGATTGTATAGGTACTAGCTACAGCATACAGGCTAATGGAGTGAGTAGCGCAAATTCCAGCGGTGGAGACGGTGCCGGTGGCGGCGGTGCCGGCGGTGTCGTATATCTGGAAATAGATACGTATAACATTGCTCCCACTTGCGAACTGAATTTGCTGGCAAACGGCGGCAACGGAGGAAATGTAAATTTTAGCATACAGCAAGGTGGTGGTGGTGGTGGTGGAATCGGCGCCATTCTCCTCAATGGTGATCCTCCTGAGGGTATAAATGTAGAAAGCGTGCCGGGCACTGCCGGAAAAGATTGCATCGCAGATACTTGTACTGCCACTGGCCAAACTGGTGGAGAAAGCCCCTCTGGCTCCCCCTTCCAATCAGGCTGGAGTCTAGAAAATACTCCAAACTCTTTGCCCATTCGCCTTCGATTCTTCACGGCGATCGCCCGGGAAAATTACGTGGAAGTCTTATGGACTACCCTCTCAGAAATCAATACCAGCCACTTCGAGATAGAAAAAACCAGAGATTTTAAAGATATTGAAGTAGCAACCCGAATTTCTGCCCTAGGTGCTGGTCATCGCTCGCAGGATTATCATTGGAAAGATTACCAACCCTTTGACCATCTTTCTTATTATCGCCTCAAGTCGGTTGATCTAGACGGTCAGATACAATACTCGCCTTGGACTAGTGTGAGTTTTCTGGAAAATCAACCTTATCGGATTTATCCCAACCCAGCCGCCACCTACACGCAAATAGAATGGCAAGAAGACAACGATGAGTTGGTGAGTATTTTACTCTACGATATGCAAGGAAGGGTTTTTTATGATGGAGAATTCAAGCAACAAACTATTCTGTATACCGGAGATCTGCCCCGAGGAATGTATTTACTGAAACTAACTGGTAAACAAAAAAGCATTACCCAAAAACTGATCGTGGAATAAAGTCTTTTTTCCCACTTGCTTAAATTATCAGCTTTCTCTATCCGAAAGCTGATTTTTTTTCTAAAGCAAACCTGATTTTCTGGATAAGAAGGCTCTAAGAGAACAAAAATCTTTGACATTTTGTAATCTATAAAAATACAAGTACATTGAGCTAATAGACTTTCCAAAGTCTTTTAGACTTATCTGTGATATTCTAACAGACGGATTACACAAAAAATGATGAAAATACAGGAAATTCAAGACCAAATTATTGAAGATTTTACCCTCTTTGATAATTGGGAAGATAAATACGCCTATATCATAGAAATGGGTAAAAAACTTGACCCCTTGGACGAATCCCACAAAACGGACGAAAATATCGTCAAGGGCTGTCAATCACAAGTATGGCTTCATACAGATTTTCAAGATGATAAAGTAATCTTTGCTGGCGACAGCGACGCGGTCATTGTCAAAGGATTAATAAGTATGCTCATCCAAGTTTTATCTGAGCAATCTCCCGAAGATATTGCGCAAGCCGACCTCTATTTTATCGAGAAGATTGGCCTAAAACAATACCTGTCTATGACCCGCGCCAATGGGCTTGCTTCTATGATCAAACAGATGAAGCTCTACGGATTGGTCTATCAAAGTAAGGTAAACTAGGTCAATGAAACTTTCCTGTCCTGCTTCAATGTTCTAACCAAAAATAGCCAAAAGATGAAGAGTAAAGAATTGGAAATTCCCGATCTCAAAGATAAAATTGTACACGCCATCAAAACGGTTTATGACCCCGAAATACCCGTAGACATCTACGAATTAGGGCTGATCTACGATATCAAAGTGTTTCCGGTCAATAATGTGTACATTCTGATGACACTTACTACCCCCAATTGCCCTTCTGCCGAAGAGCTTCCGGATGAAGTACGCCAAAAAGTACAAAGCATGGAGGGGGTGAATGAGGTGGAATTAGAGCTTACCTTTGATCCTCCTTATCATCAGGATATGATGTCCGAAGCGGCCAAACTGGAGCTAGGCTTCCTTTAAATCTCCATAGCCAGAAACAATAAGCATTTTATCAAGAAATTTATACATATTTTAACCTAAACACTGATCTTATGTATCCAGAAGAACTCGTAGCCCCTATGCGCCAAGACTTGAAGGTAGTTGGTTTTGAAGAACTAAAAACTCCCTTGGATGTAGATGCCTTCATGAAAGAGGAAAAAGGAACTGCCCTCGTGGTGGTCAATTCCGTTTGTGGTTGTGCTGCTGGTTCGGCTCGTCCAGGTGTCAAACTGGCCGTTGACCAGTCTCAGGCACATCCTGACAGGCTAGCCACCGTATTTGCTGGGGTAGACCAAGAAGCCACTGCCAAAGTCCGTGAATACTTGATGCCCTACCCTCCCTCCTCTCCTTCCATTGCTTTGTTCAAGGATGGAGAGCTCGTGCATTTTATCGAGCGCCACCACATCGAGGGGAGAACCGCCGAGATGATTGCCGACAATCTAAAAATGGCCTTCGAGGAATACTGTGCCTAGTCAGGGACTGACCCCGAACGCAAGGAAATAGAAAAGGAAAAGAACGCTCCGTAGAGTGTTCTTTTCCTTTTTTTTGATGTGTGAGAAGTATTTAAAAAAAATAGACTTCAAGGAAATTTATCCAAGAAGTCTACGAAACCTAACTAATCAAAAACTTACAATTATGAAAACCTGAAATAAAAACACGTCTTTTGTTCTATTTGTTTTACAAAAATCGTAAAAATCTAATCTTTTGAATTGAAAAAAAAAGAAAAATTTGTTGCACGAAAAAATAAAGCACTCTAAGGCTCTGGCTGTCAGTTATTTATTTTAGAAAATCTCTCAAGGCTGGGGATTCATCTATTTTACACTGTCTAAAGATTATATGGAAAATGTACCACAATATCGTGAATTCAGGTTCCTAAGATTTCTGCTTTATCAAAATCCTCAATGCAATCTGATTTCTGTGGCACGAAAAAACCGGGTGAATAAATATGAAGAGAAACCGCATTTTCCGTGGCTGCATTCACTATACGATGTACCCCCATTTGATTATCAATATAGGAAATACGGTGTTCCTCTAATTGGGTGACGAGCGTTTGTTCTGAATCAAATCTTTCTTCTCTCAAATTTCCTTGTAGCACCCTCAACAAACATCCTCGGTTGGGATGATTATGAATGGGGCTCCCTTGACCCGGTTTCCAGCAGAGTAGTAAAATCTCTAAATCTTCTCGCCGCACTACGAAAATTCTGCTGTAACACTCCTTAGAAAATCGGACAAATTTACGCCAGTCCTCCCCCTCATAATAGCTCAAGATCGGTTCTAGAAAACGAATATCCTCAAATTTATTCGCATGATGTTTAAAGGAGTAATCTACGGCACGCACCAAACTACTTAATGTTTTCATACAGTTTTGATATTTCTATGGCTAGCCTCCACCTCGAGGCCACTCGTGTCTCCAAGCGATTGACCAGGTGAGACCTGAATCATCCACATTTTAGCTTGATCTCAAAAATAACGGATAAAACCTCTTGAATCAAGTCTTTTTTGGGAAGAAGGCCGAATTACACGCTTTCTCGAGGCGAATTGGTATAAAATGTATTTTTTTAGATATCTGCGGCTACTTCCTGCACTTTTTCGAGAAAGTGATCGATATCTCCGTGCTCCATGGCTGGGTCAATACATACCAAGCGGATGACTTTTGCCTGGTCTACCCGCCCGTATCCTACCTTGATGAAGCCACGCTGATTCAATGCCGTGCAAATCTCTACACTAGATTTGCCTTTCACCTCAAAGCACACGTTGACACACTCGGGTTCGCGTACTAATCGTAGTTGTGGGTTCTGTTTGATTTTCTCCATTGCGTATTGAGCCAACGCGAAGACGTGATCAATTCGTTGCTCATAGCCTTCGTCGCCCCAATATTTCCAGGCCGCCCAGATTTTGAGCGCATCGTTGCGGCGGCCACATTGGATGGATTCTTCCCCCGGATTAAATTGATCTTCGCCCTGAAAGAGGTATTCTGCCTTTTCTGAAAAATGCTTTCGCAGAATATGGGGGCGTTTGTTGAAAAGAATCGCCGAAGCGGTCAAAGGCACGCCCATCATCTTGTGAGCGTTCCAGGTGTAAGAGTCTGATTGCTCACACCCTTTGAGCAAATGGCGATGCTTTCGGCTCAGCACAGCACTACCGCCCAAGGCTCCATCAATATGAAACCAAAGCTGATACTTGCGGGCAATGACAGCGATCTCTTCAAAAGGATCAAAAGCACCCAAAACGGTCGTTCCCGCTGTACTGTTGATGAAAAAAGGAATTTTACCCGCCTCCAAATCCTGTCGAATTTGCTCCTCGAGAGCCGAAGGAATCATTTTGCCATCTCCATCACAGGGAATGGCTTGCACCTGATCGCGCCCAATCCCTAAGATTCCCGCATTCTTACGGGTAGAATAATGCCCTTCTTCGGATGTATAGGCCACCATCGGCCAAGCTCTCATTCCTTGATTGCGAATTTGCTCATCTTTTTCATTACGGGCAATCATCATCGAGATCAAATTAGAAATAGATCCTCCCGAAGTAATCGTGCCGGCACCCGCTTGGTAACCTACTTTTGTGAGCATTTTTGCAATCACTTCGCGTTCTATGAGCACCTGTGGCCCCGCTACTTTGAAGGTATACATGGAGTTATTCATCAGTGCGGAGAGTACTTCTCCACTAAAAGCCGGTAAATTCCTACCTCCGAATAATTGGTTGAAAAAAGACTTACTCGCCGTACGAGGTGTTTCCATTACTACCTGTTCTAAGAGCGCAAAGAAACTTTCTTCACTCAGACCCTGCTCTCGAATTTCTAGGTCTAAGGATGCCTGTAATTCTTCCGGAGAGCGATAAGCCAAAACAGGAACTTCTGCTTCTGCTTTTATAAATTTCCGAACCAAGGTAAAGGTTCTTTCTAAATGCGTCCAAACTGTATTCATGATGTTTTTTTGATTCTCTTGCTTGGGATGGGCTTGATCAGCGATTTCTTGGATTTTTCATCTTTTGAAGAAAAAGATTGAGTTGATAAATTCGCTCAACAAAACTATAACTTCTGTTCAGAATTCTGTGTCAATTGGATGACAAAGTAAAACAATAAACTTTTAGAATAACAAAAAAGTAGCTCAATCGCTCTCCATTTTTGGAAACTTAAAAACCACTTGGCGTTTTCTTAGTTTTATACAAACTGATCTTGAGAAAAAGAAAATCAATCAAAAAAACATACACTTAGCAAAGAAACCCAAAAACTATTTTGAGTTTCCGAAGTTTTTCATGGTAAATTTGCAAAAGAAAATAAAAGTACATGGATTCTGTGACTAAGGAAAAAGAGGGAATACAAGAAAAAATTTTGAACAGGGCACAAACCTTATTCCTCCGCTATGGGATTCGGAGTGTGGCAATGAATGATATTGCGAAGGAATTGGGTATTTCCAAAAAGACGATTTATCAATATTTCAAAGACAAGGATGAAATTGTCTGCCTGGTCGTAGAGAAAATGTGGCAGCAGGACTTACGAGACATCGAGCGAATTACACAAGAATCCGAAGATGCCATTGCTGCCACCGTGCGGCTATCCAAATATTTTAAAGAAATGTACGAGCATATCAATCCCTCGCTAAGCTATGACTTGAAAAAATACCATCCAAACGCTTGGTTGATTGAGAAACGGTATCACGAAAATGAAATACTCAATTACACACGCCAAAACCTAGAATGGGGCATCGCCGAGGGGCTCTATCGTGAAAAAATCAACGTGGAGGTGATGGCTATTATGCATATCAAGAAAATGGAGATCATCTGTGATGAGAAAATTTTTCCCAGAGATCAATTTGACCTTTGGAATTTACATTATGAGATTTTAGAGCATTTTTTAAGAGGAATCGTGACCCTCAAAGGATTTCAATTACTCGAAACCTATCAAAGCCAACTAGAATTAAACCATGAAAACAAAGTTTCAACTCGGGAAGAATAGCTCATCTTTTTTCCTCAGTATCTTACTGCTACTATGTCCTGCTCTTAGCCGAGCGCAGGATGAAGAACCAGATTTTGTCATAGAAGACAACACGAAGGCCATCGCTAATTATTCTCTTGATGAGTGTATCGATTATGCCTTTCGCTACTCAGAAGATCTCAAACGATCCCAATTAGACGTACGCATCGCACAAGAAGAAGTAGGAGAAAACGTGGCTCGTGGCTTGCCCAGCATTTCTGCTCAGGCAGATTTTAATCATAATTTCAAAATTCAGCGGGGCTTTATCTCGGCGGCTTCTTTTGCCACGCCAGATTTGCCCCCCGAACAACAGGCCGCTCTGGAAGATAGCGTGGTGGTGGTACAGTTCAATACGAATTTTGCAGGTGGAGCTTCTGTCACACTAGAGCAGTTGATTTTTGATTTTTCTTACCTGCTCGGTCTCAAAGCCGCTCGTAGTTATGAGGAATTAGAAAGGCGTAGAATTGACCTCACCAAGACGGAGATTGCCGAGCAAGTTTCTAAATCCTATTACGCGGTGCTAATTAGTGAAGAAAGGGTAGAATTACTCCAGCAAAACTACAAACGCCTGGATACCCTGCTCCGAGAAACGACGGCTCTCTATGAGAATGGCTTTGCTGAAGAATTGGATGTTATGCGAACCGAGGTTGCTTTTAATAATATCAAAATAGAAAAGCAAAAGGCAGAAGGCACCCTAGTTTTAGCCCAACAATTACTCAAGTTTCAAATGGGCATGCCCCTCCAAGATTCCCTGATTTTGGTAGGCTCTCTGGACGATATAAAATTGGATATGAGCGCCGCTCGTGACGTTCGCTTAAACTACGCAAATCGTACGGAATTAGATCTCCTAGAAAGACAAAAAGAACTCAGAGATATCAACCTGCGCTATACACGTGCCCTGTACTATCCTCAGTTGAAGGGTTTTCTGACTTACGGAAGCACCACGGGTAGCAATAATTTTGGCGATTTTTGGCGATTCCAAGATCGGTGGTTTGGCTATGGTCTTTACGGTTTTACCATCAATATTCCCATCATGGATGGCCTCAAAAACCGACACACTTTACAAAAAATAAGAATCGAGAAAGAGCAGATTGAGCTAGACATCGCCAAGTTTAAACGTAGTGCTGAAATTGAAGTGGTCAGATCGCAAAATATGTTGGAAGAGCAACTGCTGACCCTCGAGAGCGAAAAGAGAAATATGGAGCTAGCCCAAGAAGTGAGCCGTCGCTCGCAAATCAAATACCAAAACGGCGTAGGCTCTAATATAGAAATTGTAGAAGCAGAAACCGCCTTCAAGGAGGCTGAAACCAACTATTATACCACACTTTACCAAGCCATTGTTAGCAAAATTGATCTGGACAAAGCCTTAGGATTATTAGTGAAGGAAGATTAGAAGATGGAAAGAAATAAAATGAGTATCCTGAAATCTGCCGTCTTACCATCTTCGAATCAATATTCTATAAACAACCCAAAACCCATGACGATGAAAAGCCTAAACTTATTTTTTTGCCTAGCCTGTCTGCTCCTCGCTTCAGCCTGTGGAAATGGCTCTGGCGACGAACTCGCTGAGAAAAAGGCAACCTTAGAAGAAAAACGCAAACAGCTCGAGCAACTCAACGCCGATATTATCGTGCTCGAGAAAGAAATCCTAGCTCTTGACCCTAACTTCGCCACCCAAAATATCAAGAAGACGCTCGTTACCACCCTCCCCGTCAAATCCTCAGACTTTACCAGCTATCTGGAGGTTCAGGGTACAGTAGAGTCTGATAACAACGTGATTCTATCCGCCGAAACCAACGGGATTGTCAGAAATCTCTTGGTTAAAGAAGGACAATTCGTGGGGCAAGGACAATTGCTGGTAAGCCAAAGTAGTGAAGTACTTCAGAGTAGTATCGCCGAGGTAGAGAAATCTCTCGAGCTGGCCGAAGTAGTCTTTAAAAGACAAAGTAATCTCTGGGAACAAAGAATTGGTACAGAGCTTCAGTACCTCGAGGCCAAAAACAACAAAGAACGCCTCGAGCGCCAATTACAGACCCTACGCTCTCAGGTAGGAATGGCCAACATTACCGCTCCTTTTAGTGGGGTAGTTGACGAAATTTTTATCCGCCAAGGGCAAAACGCCGGGCCAGGCACCCAAGTGCTCAGATTGGTAAATACACAGCAAGTAAACGTGGTAGCCGAGGTTTCTGAAACCTATTTGGGAAAAGTCAAAGTGGGTGATCTGGTGAAAGTAGACTTTCCTTCATTAGACAAAAGCCAAGAAGCACCCATTAGCTTAATCGGTCAGACGATCAATCCAGAAAACCGTACTTTCCGTATCGAGATTCAGCTTACCAATCCTGAACGTACCCTTAAGCCTGATTTATTGGCTACAGTTCGTATTCAAGAAGCAAAACAAGCCGATGCCATCGTGATTCCTACGAATTTAATCCAAAAGGACAAGGCCGGAGAATTTGTCTTCGTGTTAGATCAAGAGGGTAAAAAACAGATAGCCCGTAAGGTACGTGTCCAACGAGGTGATACTTACGATAATCAAACCGTCATCCTTGAGGGCTTGCAAGGAGATGAATTACTCATTGACCGAGGCTCACGAGAAGTGGCCGATGGCTCTAACGTGGAACTTTCCAAACAAAGTTCACAAAATGTAGCACAAGCTAAAAAGTGAGTATAAAGTTTCGTTTCAAAAAAATTTAGATTCAATCAAAAGTATTTTTACAAGAAAATTAGTCATCGTTATCAAATCTTGAAAAAACATGGCAAAAAAACCCGGTAAACTCATTACCAAACAATTTCCCCTGACTAGTCTGGCCGTAGATAACCGTACCAGCGTTATCATCTTGGCCGTGATTATTATGATTTTTGGTGTACTCTCCTACGTTACGATGCCCAAGGAAAGCTACCCCGAGGTGGTTGTGCCCCAAGTGTACGTAGGGACCGTCTATCCCGGAAACTCTCCGGTGGATATGGAAAACCTGATCACACGCCCCATTGAGAAAGAGCTCAAGTCCGTAGCCGGTGTCAAAAAGATCAACTCCACCTCTATCCAGGATTATTCTACCATTATCGTGGAGTTCAACACGGGCGTGGAGATTTCCAAAGCAATACAGGATGTGAAAGACGCCGTAGACAAATCCAAAAGCGAACTACCCACGGATTTAGATAAAGACCCAGATGTCTTTGAGCTAGATTTCAACGAAATCCCCATTATGTTTATCAATTTGGCGGGTAATTTCGATTTGAGCGAACTCAAGGCTTACGCCGAATACCTCCAAGACGAAATTGAAAAGCTTCCCGAAATCTCTTACGCGCAGATTCAAGGTGCACTCGAGAGAGAAATTCGTATCAATGCGGATCTCTATAAGATGAAGGCCACACAGGTTAGCTTCAATGATATTGCCCAAGCCGTGAGTAGTGAAAACATCACCATGTCGGGTGGTAATATCCTCGCGGGTGATTATCGCCGCTCGATTCGGGTGGTAGGTGAATTTCAGGATGTAGCAGAAATCGAAAATATCATCATCAAGAGCGAGGGTGAACAAGTTGTTTACCTCCGAGATGTGGCCACCGTAGAAGATACCTACGAAGAAGCCGAGAGTTATGCCCGCTCCAGTGGTTTGCCCGTGGTTACACTCAACGTCGTCAAAAGAAGTGGAAAAAACATCCTAGATGCCTCCGTCAAAATCAAAGAGATTCTCAATAAAGCCCAGACCAAACGCTTTCCCGAAGCCTTAGATATCACCATTACCAATGACCAATCTCGACAGATCAAATTTATGGTGAGCAATCTGGAAAACAGTATCATCTCAGGGGTGATTCTTGTGGTTTTGGTTTTGCTCTTTTTCATGGGCTTGCGCAGTGCCATCTTCGTAGGAATCGCGATTCCCCTTTCTATGTTTATTTCTTTTATCGTTCTGGGCGTTTTTGGGGTAACTCTGAACATGATGGTACTTTTCTCACTCATCTTAGCACTGGGAATGCTGGTGGATAATGGTATTGTGGTCATTGAAAATATTTACCGCCTCTTAGAAGAAGGCTATCCGCTCAAGCGTGCGATCAAAGAAGGGGTAGGTGAAATTGCCTGGCCCATTATTGCTTCTACGGCCACCACGGTAGCGGCTTTCTTACCTTTGGCTTTCTGGCAAGGTTTGATGGGAAGCTTTATGAAATATCTGCCCATTACGCTCATCATCGTACTTTCGGCTTCGCTCTTCGTGGGCTTGGTCATTAACCCAGCCATCGCCGTGATTTTTGCCAAATTAGATACCGACGAGAGCAAAGTAAATCGTAAAAATCTGATCACGGCGGGAGCTTTCTTGCTTTTTTCGGTACCGTTTTACGCAACAGGTATTTTCACGATGGCAAATATTTTAGCGATTATCGGTATTTTTATTTTGGTGAATATTTTCTTCCTGAATCCAGCTTCTAGTTGGTTCCAAAATAAAGCCTTGGTGGCCTTGGAGAATGCCTACGAAAAGCTAATCAACTTTGCGCTGAGAGGTTGGCGCCCCTATGTACTCTTTGGAGGTACGATCTTCTTGCTCATTTTCTCTATTTTCTTGGTAGGAGTGAGTAATCTCAAGGTAGAATTCTTCCCTGACAATGAGCCGAATTACGTGAATGTGTTTATCCAAAAACCCATCGGAACCGACATTGAAGAAACCAATGAATTTACCAAAGTCTTGGAAGATAAAATCATTCAATTGATGCAACCTTATGACTTTATGGTAGATGCCGTAATCGCTCAGGTCGGAGAGGGTACGACCGACCCCAACGAAGGCCCGAGCCAGGGCGTTTCGCCAAACCGAGCCAAAATCACCGTTTCTTTTAAGGAATTTGAGTACAGAAATGGGCAAAGCACTTCCGATTTACTGGAAGCCATCCGAACAGAAGTGCAAGGCTATGCTGGCGTACAAATCACCGTAGACAAGGACGCCGCCGGCCCGCCCGTGGGTGCGCCTATCAACATTGAAGTAAGTGGAGAGGATTATGAAAGACTGATCACGATTGCCGAACAGTTGAAAATTTACTTGGCCGAAGCCAATATTCCCGGAGTAGAAGAACTCAAAACGGATTTACAACTCGGCAAGCCAGAATTATTGGTAGATGTAGACCGAGAAAAAGCCCGTCGTTTTGGCCTCTCCACCTTAGATATTGCCAGCGAACTCCGAACGGCATTGTTTGGTCTGGAAGTTTCTAAATATAAAGACGGCGAAGACGATTACCCTATTCAGCTTCGCCTCAAAGACGAACAACGCTATGATTTGGAAGCCTTGAAAGACAAAGCCGTTACTTCTAACCAAGAGGGGAATGTTCGTCAGATTCCGATTTCGGCCGTGGCCGATTTGGAATATTCTTCCTCCTTTGGCTCGGTCAAACGCAAGGATTTGGATCGGGTTATTTCTATCTCTTCCAATGTAAAAGAGGGCTACAATGCCAACGAAATCGTGGCACAATTGAAAACGCTGGTGCAAACCTTTGATATTCCCGAAGGTTTTCAAGTAAAATTCACCGGAGAGCAGGAAGAACAGCAAGAGTCTAGTAATTTCTTGATGAATGCGTTCTTACTGGCCTTGTTTATGGTATTTTTGATCATTGTAACCCAGTTTAATTCGCTCTCGGCCCCGATTGTGATCATGTTTTCGGTGCTTTTTAGTACCATTGGCGTATTTTTAGGGTTGGTCATCTTTAAGATGGATTTTATCATCTTGATGACCGGGATTGGCATTATCTCCTTGGCCGGAGTAGTCGTTAACAATGCCATTGTACTGATTGACTATACCAACTTACTACGCTCCCGCCGTAAGGCAGATCTAGGTCTGGAAGAAGAAGAAAAGCTTCCCAATGACGAGTTTTTGAAGTGCATTGCCGAAGCCGGAAAGACGCGTTTGCGTCCAGTCTTGTTGACAGCGATCACCACGGTACTGGGTTTGATTCCGCTCGCCACGGGCTTGAATATTGACTTTTTCAAGCTACTCTCAGATTTTGATCCTAATATTTATTTTGGGGGAGATAATGTGGCTTTCTTTGGCCCGATGGCCTGGACGGTGATCTTCGGTTTAACCTTTGCCACTTTCCTTACTTTGGTGATTGTACCCGTGATGTACTTGCTCACCGATAAGCTCAAAGTACGCCGTAAAGTAGAGAAGAAAGAGATGCAGGTCAGCTTTTAGGTGTGAATTACCAATTCTGATATTTCCCCTCTGCAAAGATTCCTATCTTGGCTATCAAGATAGGAATCTTGATTTAGGATGTGTGCGAAGTCGGGAAACTTCGCACAGGTCGGTGAAAATCTTGGAGCTACCCCCTCTGCGAAGATTCCTATCTTCGCAGGTTATACGAGTAAGATTCCTATCTTAGCTATCAAGATAGGAATCTTGATTTAGGATGTGTGCCAAGTTGGGAAACTTCGCACAGTTGGTAAAATAAACGAATGTCGTATATTCGGGTGTTAGCGGTCACCGAAGAAACGCATTAAAATAGAAACCATCTTTCCCGTCCCGTAGCGAAAAAGATGGTCAATTATTTGTAATCGTGTGAATTTTGAAAGTCGGGAATTAGTTTCCCCTTTTCTGAATTTGACGAACTTCCACTTTCCCATTCTCTTTGAAAATAGGACATCCCTTTGAAATCTCTACTGCTTCGTGAATGTCTTTTGCCTTAACGATAAGATTACCACCTACCATATCTTGAGCATCCACAAAGGAACCATCTGTTACGACTTTATCTTTTCCAGTTACCAGTTTGCCAGTGGTTTGAAGTGCCTCTCCACCTTCAAGGATTCCTTGTTGAGCAAGACCTCCCATCCACGTGTTCCAAGATTCAATGTAGGCCTTAACTTCTTCTGTATCTTTGGCAGTGTGGATATGAGTATCACCGCCTCTGAATAAAAACATAAATTTTTCCATCCGTACTTGATTTTTAGTGTTAGAAACTTATTTTTGTGTGGTGCAAATATTCAGAGTTTGTTTTATTCCTACAAGTAGGGCAATAAATAGAACCTAGTATAAAAACGATACTATTGCTGTAAATCAACAGGATATGGAAGAAAAAAAAATCGTGTTCGATGAAAATTCTTGCCCTGTTACTGCTACCATGCAAGTGTTAGGTGGAAAATGGAAAGCAATTTTAATTAATGCTATCTATCATACCTCCCCTGCAAGGTTTGGGGAATTGAAGCGAAGCATAAAGGGAATTACTCAATCAATGCTTACTAAGCAATTGAGAGAATTAGAAGATGATGGGGTAATAAGCAGGAAAATTTATGCAGAAATTCCCCCAAGGGTCGAATACACTTTAACCGAGTTTGGGCTTACGTTGTCACCAATAATGCTATCAATGGCTGAGTGGGGAAAACAATATAGGCTTAACAATGAAAAGACAAAGGCGAACCGCTAAC
>CAZKBP010000019.1:0-108514 GCA_964551015.1 uncultured Cytophagaceae bacterium
ATTTTTGTGAAAATTTAGTAGTCTGCTAGGTTTTGTGTTGAATTTCACTTTTCCTTACACCAATCTTATGCCACTTAAGGAATTTTCACACAAAACACTGATAATTAAGCATTTAATAGAAAAACTTTTCTTAGCGGATTTTCGCTAAATCCCATATTTGGAATCCCGTTGGACACCCGTAATTTTTGTTTGTTTTTTTACTCAAGTAAGTTCTACTAGATTTTGTATGTTTTCAGAATCAAATTCCTTGATAAAGTTGCATAAATCTAATCTATCATGACTTTAGTACAAAAATGATTAATTCTTGGCCATTCGAAATTCAAAATCTTGAGAGAATAGTACATCCAAAGGGTGGGGTTCGTTCACTGGTCTTGGGGCGCAAAACGCTTTCCCAATATGAGATTTCGGCAATAGAGGTAACAGGCTCACTAGGATACTTTTCCTAAATGTTAACCTGCTATCAATCAATGTTTTACAGAGTTAATTCTCAATTTGGAGCAAATTCTTAAAAAAATCCTCCCTCACTGGGATAAAATCAGCCGATGCCATTACGCCCTTTTTCAAAAAAAGTTTCAGTAATTTTGAAAGTTTTTTCCCAAAATAGGACTATTCCCACTCGATCGTAGCCGGCGGCTTAGAACTAATGTCATAGACAACTCTATTTACCCCTTTTACCTGATTGATGATTTGATTAGAGACTTCTGCTAAAAACTCATATGGTAAATGCACCCAGTCTGCGGTCATGCCGTCCGTACTACTTACAGCACGTAGGGCTACTACATTCTCATAAGTCCGTTCGTCGCCCATAACTCCTACTGATTGTACCGGTAAAAGCATCGCTCCTGCCTGCCAGACTTGATCATAGAGTTGTTTGGCTTTCAATTGATTGATAAAGATATAATCTACCTCTTGTAGGATACGTACTTTTTCTGGATTAACATCACTAAGAATGCGGATGGCGAGGCCGGGGCCAGGAAAAGGATGACGGCCTAAAATCGCCTCTGATAACCCTAATTCTCGTCCCACCCGACGCACTTCATCCTTGAATAGCATTCTCAGGGGTTCTATGACTTTTAGATGCATTTTCTCTGGTAATCCTCCCACGTTATGATGGGACTTGATGGTCACCGAAGGGCCTTGTACCGACACAGACTCAATGACATCGGGGTAGATTGTACCTTGTCCTAGCCAGCTAATGTTTTGGATTTTTTCGGCCTCAGCTTGAAATACATCAATAAAAGTCTTGCCGATGGCTTTTCGCTTTAGCTCTGGGTCTTTTACTCCCTCGAGCACCTGATAGAACTGCTGCTTTGCGTCTACTCCTTTGACATTCAAGCCCATATCCTTATAGGAGTGTAATACTTCTTCAAACTCTTGTTTGCGTAGCAGGCCATTGTCTACGAAAATACAATACAGATTTTTGCCAATGGCTTGGTGGAGTAGCGTAGCGGCTACCGAGGAATCCACGCCTCCCGAGAGTCCCAGCACTACACGTTCTGCTTTCAATTTATCTTGAAGCTCAGACACGGTGGCCTCTATGAAGGAGCTAGGCGTCCAGTTAGGTTCACACCCACAGATCCCTATCAGGAAGTTTTCTAAAATTTTTTTCCCATCAACCGTGTGGGTTACTTCTGGGTGAAATTGGATGCCGTAGGTTTTTTGTCCTACTATTTGAAAAGCCCCTATCTCTACGCTGGCCGTTCCCGCGATACGCATAAAGTCTGGGGGAAGTTCGGTGATAGAGTCTCCGTGCGACATCCAGACCTGGCTACCCATCGGTATGTTCTGAAAGAAAGGATGATCTTGCTCCAGAAAACTCAGATTAGCACGCCCGTACTCTCGGGTCTGTGAAGGAGTCACGTTTCCTCCTAGCTGTTGCGCCATTAATTGCGCTCCGTAGCAAATCCCCAAAGTTGGAAAATTTCCCAAGATTTGCTCCAAAGGGATGGTAGGTGAGCCTGCATCTCTAACCGAACAGGGACTTCCAGAAAGAATCAAGCCTTTGATATCTCTAGGAATTTGCTCCCAGTGATGAAAGGGGTATATTTCACAGTAAATGTTTAGCTCACGTACGCGGCGAGCAATTAATTGCGTGTATTGTGAGCCAAAATCGAGAATAATGACTTGTGTTACATTCATGAGGTAAAGTTAGTAATTTTAGCTGGGGAAGCTAACGCCAAGGGAGGGTTTATCGTAAGAAACCTAAGGTGCATTCTTCATCTCGTGTCTCTTTGGGCACTCACAATTAGGCATTGAATTTGTTCCCAATTTGCGTAAAAGATCCACCAATGAATAAACCTATATCCCTCTGTTTTTTCCTGTTTTTCCTTGTTTTTTATGATCTCTCATTGGCTCAAAAAGGTGATCTCTACCTCTACAATTATGATGTGCCGATCAAAAACCTTGACAACCAGAACTCAGCCGTAGTGCAGGGTAACAATGGTTTCATGTATTTTGCTAATAAAAAAGGGGTCATGTCTTACGATGGGGTTAGCTGGGAACTAATCCGTACCTCTAATACCCCTTACGCGCTGGTCGTTGACCCTCGCCGAGGTGGGAAAGTATACGTGGGATGCCGCGAAAGCTTTGGCTATCTAAAAAGAGACAAGAAAGGACAAGATAATTATGTTACTATCTCTGGGGATTATAAAAATTTTGGTGAGATTCAGCACATCAAGATTCTGGATAAATTTATTTATTTCTACAGTGATAAAGCACTTTTCAAGGCTTCCCTCGCGAGCAATCAAGTAATAAAAGTATGGAGAGCTAATCCAGATCGTGAGTTTGCCGGCCTTGCTTTTCATCAAGATAAGATTTACATCAACATCCAAGGAAAGGGATTGCACCAAGTGCAGGAAAAGGGATTTAGGCTAGTAAAAGAAACAAAAGAAGCATTTGCAGATCACTACCTGCGCGCTTCCGTGCGGTACAACTCTAGCCAAAGTTTACTTTGTATGAGTGATGATCAATGTTATTATTTTAACGGGAGAAGCATCAAACCTTACAAACCTTTTGCTGAGAACTACATCGAGGGAAATGTCATCCGAACCGCGCTGAATCTCAATGATCAACTCCTAGCCATTGCTACCCTGTCTGGTGGAGTGATCGTGATTGATAAAAAGACTTTAGATACCGAAGCGATTCTTAATTATCAGACGGGTTTGCCCGATGATGAAGTATCTGCCATTTGCACAGACAATCAAGGAGGGATTTGGATTAGTCACGCCAAGGGAATCAGCCGAGCCGATTTGAAATTACCCATTCGCCTCTTCTCGGGATATGCTGGTTTGGAGGGTAATTTAGAAACGGTTTTCACGCACGGAGACTCACTCTTTGTCGCAACTAGTGATGGACTGTATTATCTATCCAAAGTAGATCGCTACGAAGAAATCGCGAGCTTGATCAGAAAAGAGCAGAAATACCTCCGCACGGTAGAGAATGTAGTCAAAACCATTCGTATTGAGGAGCCTTTTCCCGAAAAGACTGTGCGCATCTACCGCCATTCTCAAAATGGAGAAAAAAAAGAGCGCAGGAAAATTATTATTGAAGAGGAAAAAGAAATCAAAAAAATCCCAACGCGTGTATTTGGGACTGAATTTGCCACTACCTTGTTCCGTACCAAAGAAGCGAGAAAAGCCTATGCGCTACAATCAATCCCCTACATTTACAAAGAAGTCAAAGGTCTAAATGCCAAATGTCGCCAGCTACTTAGCTACCGTGGTTCCGTGATTGCTGCCAGTAACTTAGGTTTATACGAAGTGGTTCAAAAGGGAGAAGAGATTGAAGCAAATCCCATTATCCCAGACAAATACATCAACTTTATTTACCAGTCTGAACAAAATCCTTCTTGGCTTTATGTCTGTACGGAATCGGGTTTGATTATACTCACCAAAGATCAATACACTTGGCGCGAGGTGGCTAATCAAGAAGATGCCCTCAACACGAATGTCTATTCCTTGATGGAAGATGGCAATACGCTGTGGTTGGGTGCTGAAAGTCAGGTATTCAAACTTAAGATCGGTCAAGAAGGAGAGCTCAGCGCACCCAAGCGATACTTGTTCAAAGAAAGTTATTCTGAGGATGTGTTAGTAAGAATGCTCAAAGGAAATCCTGCCTTTATCCTTAGCTCAGGTATTTATAGTTATAACCCCAAGAAAGACGATCTTTTTAAAAACCCGAAGCTACAAAAATATTTTAATCCTCGTTCTCATATTTTTTATCAGCAGGCGGGTTTTACTTGGATCAAAAACTCCTCTTGGCAAAACATTAGCCATCCCGAGGATACTGATTTTCTTAAAACCACCTATTTTGAGTTTTTTGGAAATATCGAGGAAATCTACGTAGACCCCAAGCAAAATATCTGGATTATTGATAATAATTCTCTATTCAGGATCAGTTCTGAGGCACAGAAAGATAAGCAAGAAAATTTTACGGCTTACATCAAACATATTCAGAATAAGCCAGATGAATTTATTCCGCTCGATCAGGTTATTTTTGATTATAATAAAGAGGGGCGTTCTTTTACCTTCCGGATGGCGGCTCCCTTCTACCGCAATGAATCGGCCGTGGAGTACCAGTATTGGCTAGAAGGGTTGAGCAAAGATTGGTCTGATTGGAATACAGAGGCGGCCATTTCTTTTCCTTATGTTCCCAGTGGAGATTACAAACTACACGTCCGCGCCCGTAATATGTTTAATCAAAGAAGTGAAGAGCAGATTTACGCTTTCCGCATTCGTCCTCCTTTTTGGGAAACTTACTGGTTTTATGGTTTGCAGATTTCGGTGATGCTCGGCTTGTTGATTTTGTCCTTCGTATTTAGTCGTTCGGGCAAGAATGCAACCGTGGCTTACATCCTGACTTTTGTGTCTTTGATTACCATTTTTGAGTTTGTCATCTTACTGCTAGAACCCTACGTAGAGAATTTCTCTAACGGGATTCCTATTTTCAAATTAGGCATGAACATACTCTTGGCAATCTCCCTCAATCCGCTGGAACGATACGTGAAAACTTGGCTCAAAGAACCTAAAGCGGGGCGAACTGGCTCGGAAGCACCTCATGAAACAGAAGCCAGAGCTATGCGAGAAAGCTCGTAAATAGTTGTGGGTTGTTAGTATATCAATTAGTTAGATGACTCACAACTATCAACCCACAACGAAATCTATTTATCTAAAAGCCCAAACACATCTTTGAGCAATTGCGAAGAGCGAGCTGATACATCTTCGCGGATGATTTCTTCCCGTTCTTGTACTTTGAAGAATAATCCGTTCAAAGCCTTTTCGGTTACATAAGCTCCCAAATCGGCATTGATGGGCTGGGCTCCCTTCACGAGTTTTCCTGCGGCTGAGTTTGCGAACTTATTATAAGGATTTACGAGGGCTTGCCAAGCTTGGGTAGCTCCTACTTTACTGAGCGAGTTATTGATCCGGGGCGAGTAGGCTTCAACCAAGGGATTGTAGGTTTCTCCTTTCAGATAATTGGTGGCCGCATTTTTCTGCCCAAAGAGAATGTCTTTTACATCATTGAAAGAGAGGCTCGTAATGGCCTTGGTAAAGATTGGCTTGGCTTCATTGGCGGCATCTTCGGCGGCCCGATTCATCTTCAAGACCGCATCTGCCACGAGTTTCTCCCCACCCGGTACATACTGGGTGATAATATTTTGTACTTGCTGTGCTTCGGGGGGCAGTAATATTTTGATGGCTTCATTGGCAAAGTAGCCATCTTTTTGAATCAATTGCTCCACGCCTTTGCTAATTCCCACGTTAAGGGCTTCTTTCAGTCCTTGCCCGATACGAGCATCCGAAACTTGCCCAGAGGAAGAGGAGCTATTTCCTCCAGAACTCGACGTACCAGTTACGGAGTTGAGAGCTTCACATCCCGTGAAAAGTACTAATAAAACAGATAAGATGGATGATAAGGAAACAACGTTTCTCATATTAATAGATGGATATTGATGATACGGGGTAAACATACAAAAAAGCCTGCACTTATTAGAAGTGTAGGCGGTTAAATTGATCTCAGCAAGATCGTCTCTAAGCGGGAGGAGTCATGTTGATGGCTTTTACTTCCTTGATTTCAGGAACTGCCTTGCGGATGGCTTCTTCTATGCCTGCTTTCATGGTCATGGCCGACATCGGGCACGTACCACAAGAACCGAGTAACTCGAGACTCAGTACACCCGTTTCGCTTATTTCCAAAATTTTGACATTGCCACCGTCAGCAGCTAAGTAAGGACGTATGGTATCCAGTGCTTGTTCTACTTGCTGGTGTAAATTGGAGGTATTGATTCCGGCTTCCATATATATAAGGTTCAGTTCATTTGCTTCTCACGAAATTTACTTCCTAACAAAACCCATCAAGCTTTAATTTCCACCTTTTGAGTTTTTTTCTGATTAGCATTGCGAATGGCTACCTGTTGCGCTAAGGATTCGGCTAATTGCTGAAAAGCCTCCGTGATAACAGGGTCATTTTGTTTAATAGCAGGTGTTCCTTGGTCGCCCGACTCTCGGATGCTTTGTACCAGTGGAACCTGTCCCAAAAAAGGAAGGACATTATCTCTGGCAAAGTTTTTAGCACCTTCTTTTCCAAAAATGTAATATTTGTTTTCTGGTAATTCCGCAGGAGTAAAATAAGCCATATTCTCTACGATTCCTAAAATAGGCACATTAATTTGTGGCTGACGAAACATCGCCACGCCCTTGAGGGCATCAGCTAGGGCTACTTTTTGGGGAGTAGACACGATGACGGCTCCAGTCACGGGGACGGTTTGTACCAAAGTAAGATGAATGTCGCTGGTTCCGGGAGGTAAATCAATCAGTAAATAGTCCAGAGCTCCCCAAGCTGTATCCCCAATAAACTGTTGCAGTGCTTTACTAGCCATGGGGCCACGCCATACGATTGCATTTTCGGCGGGTGATAAGAAGCCCATAGAGATGATTTTGATACCATATTTTTCAATGGGCATAATGTAACTTTTGCCATCAATCTCCTGCACGCTGGGTTTTTCTTGCTCTACGCCAAACATGGTAGGGATCGAAGGGCCGAAAATATCTGCATCAATCAAACCCACTTTGGCTCCACTTTCGGCCAGGCCCAAAGCCAGATTAGCCGCCACGGTAGATTTACCCACTCCTCCTTTACCAGAGGCCACCGCGATGATGTTTTTCACTTCTGGAAGCAAAGGAGCATTGCTACGCGTAGAAGTAACCTCAGCTTCCATCTCCACTTCCACCTCTAAATCAGGACTTACTTGCTGGTGGATGGCTTCTACACAACGCTTGCGGATTAATTCTTTGAGTGGACAGGCGGGCGTAGTTAGTACCACAAGGAATTTGACACTTGAGTCCGTCAATTGGATATTGCGGATCATATTAAGAGAAACCAAATCTTGCTTCAAATCTGGCTCTTCTACCGTAGAAAGGGCTTTGAGAATATCTTTTTCCTGTATTTTCATAAATTAGTTATCCGTTGTGAGTTGTCTGTTCTTTTTAGGAGGCTTGGTACTGTCATCTAGATTAAGGGCTTGGCTTTTCAAAGTTAACTCCTAAGGAAAGGGAGTGTTTAAATGACAACACAAAAGTTGTTACTTAAGATCACTGCAATGCTGCTCGAGCAACTTACTGGCTTCTTGGTGCCCAAGGGCTGAGGCAGCTTTCCAATCTTGGCAGGCTCCAATGGAGTCTACCATGCGGTACTTAGCCTGTCCTCTGCGGAAGTAGGCTTCCGCATTTTGATCATCTAGGTTGATGGCTACATTCAGGTTAGCAATCGCGGTGGTATAGTCTTTCACGTGAGAAAAGGTGTTGGCGCGTGCGATATAAAATCGAGCGTCTTTTCCATCAATTCGTATCGCTCGAGCATAATCTTGCACGGCATCTTCGTATTTTTTGATACTGTCGCTGGCTACGCCTCGGTAAAAATAAAAAACGGCATTGTTGGGATTAATCTTGATCGCTTTTTTATAATCGGCAATGGCTTTACGCGCTTTTCCCATTTTCAAAAAAGCCAAACCTCGACTGGCATATTTGAAAGAGTCTTGACTATCCATTTTAATGGCTTCATCAAAGTTGCTCACTGCCTTTTCGTATTGTTCCTCCTCCATCAGAGCCAAGCCTGTGTCATAATGTTCTTGAGCCGTCGTTTGTGCAAGTACTAGGGATGGCGGATAAGTGCAGCACATCAGGAAGAGAATAGCATGGATTTTTTTCATGGGCTTCTGGACTAAATTTTGTAAAAAATGTATCAATGGCTTCTTGGTTTCGTATCATAGGATACCTTATATACAAAGATAAAATGATAAGCAAGAATATGAAAAAAACACTTACATTAGGTCTGTTATGCTGTATGTTTTGCCTGACTGGCTACGGACAAACCATTTTGGGAATCAGTGGACAAGTAGGAGTCCCGATCAATGATTTTCGAGATAATACAGATGCCGTAGGAGGAGGGATCAGAGGTAATCTGCTGTTTGCTGTTGCCCCCAAAATTCCCGTTTACTTCGGCTTAGACCTTGGGTACATGATCTATGGCTCGAGCCGACAAGATATCAACGAAAACCTCGAGGTAAGGGCAGGAAATGCAGTGGTTGGAAATATTCCCATCAACCTAAGTGTGAAGACAAATAATAATCTTCTAAACGGTTATGCCTTATTGCGTTTTAAGGCACCCCTACCCATTGTACAGCCCTACATTGATGGTGCGGTGGGCTTTAACTACCTCTACACGCGCACCAAAGTAACTGACGAAACCCGAGATCGCCTATTTTCTGACCCAGATGGGTCGCGAGTAATCAGTGCCCAGACGCAATCCAATAGCTTTGTCTTTAGCTATGGCGGCGGAGGAGGAGTAATGATTAAGTTGGCTTCTAACTTGAAATTGGATTTGCGCGTACTCTATCTCTTGGGAGGAGAAGCAGAGTATTTTGATAGCGAGCAAACCCAAAACTGGACGGTCACTTTTACCGGTTCGGGCACGTTTAATCCGCAGGATACCAGTGCAGAAGATATAGAAATCAGTAACGACGACGCCATTCCCAAACAATCAGCCACAGATTTAATCAGTGTGAACCTGGGCATTGCTTTTACCTTTTGATGGGTGGTTCAGAGCGATGAGATTCTGATGAAAAGCTGAATACTCAATTACTTTTTTTCCCGAATAAGCCCGTTTTACAATATTTCTTGAGCATCTCGGCAGAAGCAGGATAACCTTTTCGGTCACTGACCTCCCAATCTTCGCAGGCAGAGGAGACATCTCCCATCGCGTTTTTGATGAGTGCGCGCTCGTGGTAGACCCAGGAAAAGCGGTAGCCTAGGTTGATGGCTCGATTGAAATCTTCCAGTGCCTCTAGGTTGTTGTTCAGTTTGGCGTGAGCAAAGGCTTTGAGATAATACGCTTTCCCCTGTATACCCGTGTTCAAACTCGCGTATTGAATCATTTGGTTGTAAAGCTCTATGGCTTCCCAGAATTGGTTTTGCCTTAGCTTTGCTTCGGCTAATAATTCCCAAGCGTTCAGTACCAGATTAGAATCGGGGGGATTGATTTTCAATATCTGCTCACAGGGAGTAATGAGGTCGGCCCAGCGTTGGTTGGCGTAGGCGAATTGCGCATCTCGGGTTAGTTTTTGAGCTAGGGTAGTGGTGAGGTTCTTGTCACAATTTTGTTGCAAAGGATCAATAGAGGCTTTGTTGCCAAGCCCCAGGGCGGTCATCCAATCTTGGCAGATTGCCTGTGTTTCTTGAACCGGAGGAATGGTTGGGCTTATAAAGAGTGAATCCAAGCGCGCCTGGCTTCTTCTATGAAAAGCAAAACCAAACTGCGGGTTAATCGCGATTCCTTTGGTAAGGTCATCTACCACCTGAAAGTAGCTAAACGGTGCTTTTCGTTTGGCATTTCTTTGAATCATTTGATACTTAGCTTCGGCGCGCATCACATACTGCCAAGCGTTTCCGGCATCGAGTTGGATGGCTCGGTCAAAGTCCTCCACGGCCGCTTGGTAATAACCTACTTTGATTTTCATGGCTCCCCTATTTCCTAATAACCAGATATCATTGGGGTGGATAGCCAGAGCCTTGTCATAGTCATCAATGGCTGCTTGGTATTGGTGGAGTTTTTGTTTGGCATAGCCACGGTGTCCGTAGGCTTCTTTACTTTCAGGAGCAAGGCTGATGGCTACGTCAAAATTTTGAATGGCCTCGAGATAGTTTCCGTTCTGGTTATTCTGAATTCCTGCCTGCAAATAATCTTTGATTTGGGCAGAAAGCTGCGTATGGCATAAAAGCCCTAAAGCCAGTAGAAACAGGCTATTTTTTGTTGTTAGGTTGAGCATATCCGAAAATAAATTTTCACTTGATCGCAAGTAAGGTGAACCAGCTAAAGGATTCAGCGTTGTCCTACATCCAGTTGGTTCTCTTCTTGGCAATGTTTATTAAGATAAGTATTCACATAAGAGTTGCCCAGAGCACGTGCCTGATTCCAATCTTTACAGGCTTGTTCTGTCAACCCTAGTTCAAATTTGGCAATCCCTCGCCAACAGTAGGATTCACCATCTTCTGGATTAACTTGGAGGGCTTGGTCAAAATCTTTGATTGCTTCCGCGAATTTTTTTAGATGAAATTTAGAGATTGCCAGATTAAAATAGGCGTCGGTCAGTTCAGGATTGAGTTGGATCGCCTTGCCACAATCCCGGATGGCTCCACGGTAATCTTCTAAGTCATATTTTGCGTGCCCCCGATGGTAATAGGCTTCTGCTAGTTCAGGGTTTCGCTTGATTGCTTTGTTATAATTGCGAATGGCAGCCGCGTAATTACCATCTTTGGCTTTGGTAATTCCTTTGGCCAAATAAGTCTGTGCCTCTTGTGCGTGGAGACTCTTCACAGAAAAAAGTCCGCAAAAAAGGATTAATAAATAGATGAATGGGGAATATTTCATTGTTGATATCAGCTATTTTGGAAGATGAAGAAATAGATGTTTGGCTATGAAGCCTCTTTCTAACGTCAGAATGAAAAATCTGCATCAAAACTAAGTGCTTGGCCTCTTTCTAATTTAACAGCTTGTTTTTTGATAAATTTTTAATTTTACCAAAAATACAATAATTATGCTATAAACCTGAATCACTAGTCCCTCTCCGAGGAAGTGTGTAAGGAAGCAAGAACTGCATAAAAATAAGACCCAGCATGGCAACCCCTGCCGACAGAAAAAACGCAAGCGAAAGATTTTCAATCTGGTTATTATATACCCAAGCCGATGATAATGCCCCCAAGCCAATTCCTAGCTCTAAGGAAATATACAAGGTGGCCAGTGCCTTGCCTCGGGTTCGATCGTGGCTTAAATCAATCGTCCAGGCAAAAATCGTAGGGGCATTCATTCCGACTGCAATTCCAAACAAGCAAGCTGCCATCAGCAGTTCCGTACCCGTACGAGCCAGCCCAATCCAAATGGAGGCCATCACCAAAACGGCCATGCCCCATTTCAGGACAATGATTCGACCGTAGCGATCTGAAAGCCGACCCGCAATAAAACGAATAAACAAGGAACTGATCGTGTAAAAAGTAAAAAATACCCCCTTGTTCCTGAGCTCCAAGTGCACACTCAAATCAGGAATAAGTGTCAATACCACTCCAAAGGTATATAAGGCCAATAGCATCACGATAGAAGGAGCCAAAACTCGTGGCTCGATGATCTCATGCTTTTTGATACGCAAGAGCTTCCATTGAAATTCCTGAGGGTTGCGGAGTGTCTCGCGAATATTAATCAAAATCAACATAGAGGAAATCGCACACCCGGCTGCCGTGTAAAAAAGAATATCCATTGAGAAGGCCGAAGCGATCTCGCTCCCCATTGCTGGCCCAATGGCCGTACCGATGTTACTGGTTAAGCCCAATATACCCATCGCCTCGCCTCGCCGTGAAGGAGGCACTACATCGGCCACGAAAGCCGAATTGCCCGTAGGAGCAAAGCCCGTAGAAAAGCCGTGCAAAAATCGCAACAAAAGAAAACCCGCCACAGTCGTGAGAATAGGGTACATCAATCCACAGAGAAAAGACATAAATACCCCAAAAAAAATGACGGGCTTGCGCCCAATGGTATCCGCCAGCTTGCCACTAAAAGGTCTCGAAAGACCAGCCGTCAGGGTAAAGAGAGAGATGATTAATCCTTTGTAATCTTCTCCCCCCAAGCTACTTAGATAGGCAGGTAGCTCAGGAATGATCATATTGAAACTAGCAAAAAATAAAAAAGAACTAGTGCACAGCAGGGCAAACTGGGCATTATAGACAGATACCTTAGCGGTTTGCATGAGAAGATAATTTAAAAATCGTGAGGGAAAGAAGATGCTAAGCCAGATTGGATCGAGAGATGCCTATTCTTTTTTTTCCCGACAATACTGGTCGAGGTAGGGAGTAGCTAGATCCGCGTTGAGCTTTTGGGCACGCGACCAATAGATACAAGCTTCTTCGGTACGGTCTAAGCGATACTCACAAAGTCCTAGCCCGATGTACGCTTGTGCGTCCTCTGGTTTTTGGTCTAATACTTTCTTAAAATCAGCTCCGGCCTGCTCGATTTTAGCCACATTAAAATAACTAATGCCTCGATTGTAGTAAGCACTGGTATAGCTAGAGTCGAGGCTGAGGGCAATGTTATAGTCTTGAATAGCCTCATAAGGTTTCCCTAGTTGGTCTTTCACATTGCCCCGATTGTTGTAGAGTACTGGATTGAGAGAGTCTAGGCTGAGTGCCTCGTTATAATCGCTGAGTGCGCCTTTCCATTCTTCCATGGCTCGTTTGGCTCTGGCTCGGCTCACATAAGCCTCAATTTTTGGCTCTATCTCCAGGGCAATCGTAAAATCTACAATCGCACGCTTGTAATCTTGGTTTTGCATTTTTTCTTGACCTTGACGGTAATAATTATCAAAGGTTTGGGTCTGTCCTATTGCTAACTGAGGCCCAGCCCCTATCCACAAAAAAATGCCTTTGATCCAAATTCTTTTAAGTAGTTGGTTTCTCATATTCTTGATTTAATCGAGAAAAGCCTTGATGTATGATGAATGCATTCTTGGAACCAATATCGTCTGCAAAATTAAGTATTTACCACGACTTACTGCCTCTTATTATAGAATAGAAGTAATGCCGAGTAGGCGATTTTACTTCGCATTTTCCCGGGCTTTGAGACGCGCCTCATTCCTTGCTGAGGAGCCACAAAAGATAGCCATCGATCATTTTGAGTTCTTGCTAGAAAAGACCCGACTTTATTAATAAAAGATTATTTTTAAGATAAAAACTATGCAAAATGCCATGATTAATAATAATCCAAGTATTTTTATGATTGATAAACATTACTGACCAAAACTTTTTAGCAAAAGCACTCCGGCTATTAAAATTTTGCAAACAAGCCCTATTTACTAGAGTACAAGAGCCAAAATTATGTTTAAGAAAATTTAAACCATTATGTCTTTGAAAATTGAAAAAATCACACTCACTACCATTTTAGTAATTGGACTAGGGATAGCAACAGCCTGGGGGCAAACACGCATCGTATCTGCCACTGGTAGTGACGCGGGCAATGACTGTACGGTTCCAGGGAATCCTTGCGCTACTATCCAGCGTGCCATTGATGTGGCAGACCCCGGCGATCAAATCAATGTAACGCTGGGAACTTATCTGATCGAGCAGCCCATTGTGGTCAACAAGTCTGTCTCTATTTTTGGAACTGACCCCAAGCCTACTATTCGTTCTGTGGCGGGTACAATGACCACCTCCAGCACCGAAACGAATGCCGAAGCTGGCTTTGCCGAAGTAGGCAACCAAGGCACTGATAATCCTAATTATCCTACTAATAACGAGGAAGTAAATGCCCCGGGCATATTCAAAATCATGGCTCCTGACGTGATCATCAGTAGTTTACGCCTCGAGGTAGATCAAGACGTGGGTTGTATGAATGGTATTTACGCGGATGTGACAGACGCTACGATTAATAATCTCAGGCTATTTACCAATGACATTATTGCCATTGGCAATGGTGATACGGATTTACTAGCCTTCGAGAGTTATGGGATCAAGTTGGGCTTGAGTGGAGGTATCGGAAATGCTCAGATAGATGTAGGTGCGAATAAAATTACAACTGATTTTGATCTAACGGCTGGCACTACTACAACGGGTTTTGGAAGAGGCTTTCGTAGCATTGGGGGGCACGGTAATATTGAGGACAGTGAGATTGCTGGTGTTTTTAGTATCCAATGGGGTGATGCACAAGGAGGAAATGTGATTATAGAGCAAAATACAGAACTCATCGGTACCGTAGAGTTGAATATTTCTGATGCGGGCAATCACGAAATTGCAGAAAATGTGCTAACCGCAGCCCCCATAGGTGCCAATGGTTTTCAGATAGATAGCTTGGCTCCTGATGTATTTACGCTAATAGAATTAAAGGACAATTCTAATCCCGGATCCAATGTGATGATTAGGGATAATAACTTTATAAATTATTTCAACATTGCTACACTCATTAGTCGCTCGGCCAACGTTACCATTGATAATAATACCTTTTCTCCCGCTGCCAGTACAGCCAATGTGGATTTTATTCACCTGCTCTTTAATACCAAAGTGCAAACACGTGCACTCACCGACCCTTACACGGCTTTCTTCGAGAATCAGGTAGTCATCTCGAATAATACTTTCGAGGATAACGAAATCACCTTGCCAAACAATGGTACGGCTCTTTATTTTGCTGATTATAATACCATTGGTATGGACTCTCCCTTTAATGTCACGGTTACTAATAACTCCTTCGAGTCTTCTCTCCAAGAATTCGTACGCTTAGACCCTCTAGCTGGAAGCTCAGACGCAGATGCCCCTGCCCCATGGAATAATGCTGATTACCCCATTAATAATTTGGCTCCGGTGAGTGCTAGTATAGATCTCAGTAACAATCTCTTTGATGTAGGCACTGGCTCCAAATTGCCCGTTGATATGACACTCAATGAGCTTTTTCTAGTAGAAGACAAAATACAGCACGCCATCGACTATGAGCAACTAGGCTTCGTGAATATCCGAAATAATGAAGCGTTTGTGACCCAAAATAGCTTTTTGACCAGCTTCGAGGGGCAAAATTTTACCTCAGGCCCCCTCGTGCAGCGAGCAGTTGATATTGCCAGCGACGGATGGACTATTAATATTCAAAACGGAAGCTACCCAGATAATCCTATCCTGATTCAGAATGATTTGACTTTTGTCAACAATGGTACTGTCAATCTGAATAGTATCAACATGAACGGTCTGAACAAAGTCCTGACAATCGCTAGCAATAGTTTTGTTATTGGTAATCAGATTTTATTCAACCTTGGTAATATTGAGACAGGAACCAATATTTTAGACTTCAATACGACGGCTCAAAACCCCAGCCAAGGTGAAGGCGGTTCGCTCGAGAATGCCAACAGCCGGATCATTGGCCGGGCTCGCATGCTCGGCAGAGACGTACCCGCGGAAGCTACCCTATCCTTCTTGGGAGCCTCTATTCTCAACGCGACAGGAGGTGATGCACTGGGAGTGGTAGAAATTATAAGAACTACAGGCCCAGCCGGAATTACCGATATCGATGGCAATGTCTCTATTGCTACTCGTTGGGAAATTAGCACGAGTTCAGCAGGTCCTTTCTCAGGAAGAGAGATCGCATTTGCTTGGTTGCCCCAAGTCAATAATGGTAGAGACACAGACCGCCTGACCCTCTTCAGATTGGAAGGCAGCAACTGGGTACAGCAAGGCGACTTATTTATGGCCGCCACGACTAGTCCACTCATTAGTACGCCCCCTATGGCTATGGATGAATTTAGCTTTAGCTGGACAGTGAGTGATGAGGAAAATCCACTTCCTATTCAGTTACTTTCTTTCGCAGGCAAGAGGCTGGATGTAAGTGCCGTGCAACTGGATTGGGTTACGGCCTCTGAGCTAAATAATCAAGGATTCCTCATCCAAAAAAGTACAGATGGCCTCGAGTACGAGTCCTTAGAATTTGTATCTGGTGCAGGTACCTCGGGACAGAGAAATGCCTATCAGTTTGTTGATTCGGCCGCCAAAGGGGCGTTTTATTATCGTTTAAAACAATTAGATTTTGATGGAAGGTTTACTTACAGTCCCATTGAATACGTGGCAGAGGGAGATCAAGCTCCTCAATTGAGTATCTATCCGAATCCTACTCAAACACAAACCATTACCCTCGAGATAGAAGGAATCCAGCAGCAGGAAAAAGTGCTTCTGGAGGTTTATAACTCAGGCGGGCAGCGAGTATTTGCAGAAAAAGCAAGTCTGAATCATCTTAACCAACTTTTCAACCAAAAACAATCTTACTGGGGAAGAGGAAATTACCTTCTACAAATGAGTACCTCTCAGGGGCTTTACCAACAGAGGTTTATCAAACAGTAAGTTGAGCTATTCTAGAAAGAAAATTATACAGAAACACAGATTAAGATTGATCTGTGTTTTTGTATGATGAAGTTGTCTAATATTCCATTTCAAAAAAAATAGAACCTTGTACAATATAGATCACGTTCTTACTCTATAGTAAGATTATAAGATAATTGATTGAAGGAAAGATTGCTAATTCTTGGAAAATCTTAAAAGCTCATCTAGCCAAGAAGACGACAGATTCTAAATCTCTATGCTCATGAAAATTGGTATCCTTAGAGAGGAAAAAATTCCTATTGACCGCCGTGTGCCACTCCTGCCCGAACAATGTATCCGTTTATCTGAGAAATATACTGATCTGCAATTTATCATTCAACCCAGTCCGATTCGCTGCATTGCCGATCAAACCTATGAACAGTACGGGCTCGAGGTTCGTGAAGATTTGAGTGATTGTGAAATATTGCTAGGGGTAAAAGAAGTGCCAAGTGCTTATCTGATTGCCGATAAAACTTATTTGTTTTTTTCTCATACAATCAAAGCGCAAGCTTACAACCGAAATTTACTGCAAAGTATTTTGGCTAAAAACATTCGTTTGATTGACTACGAATGCCTTACGGATGCTAAGGGTAAACGTTTGGTAGCTTTTGGCCGTTTTGCTGGCATCGTGGGGGCTTATAATGCCATTTTAACCTTTGGACATCGCTACCGGCTTTTTCATCTTCGGCCTGCTTATCGCTGCCGTAATATCAAGGAGCTCTGGAGAGAGTTTAGAAAAGTAAAGTTACCTGCAATCAAAATCGCGGTAACGGGGCAGGGAAAGGTGGGTCGAGGGGTTCAGGAGGTATTAGATGGTATGCAGATTCGCCAAGTTAGCCCGCAAGAATTTCTAGAGCGAAAATCCAAAAAAGCCGTCTATGCTCTATTGAGTTCTCAGGATTATTACCGGCCACCCGTAGGCGAAATTTGGTCGAGTTACGAATTTCATCGGCATCCTGGGCTTTATGAAGCAGACTTTTTGAAATTTGCCCAGAAAGCCAATTTACTAATTACTGCTCACTTTTGGCACCCCCAAGCAGAGCCGCTTTTTACCAGAGAAGACATCCTCTCGCCCAATTTTAAGATCAAAGTGATTGCTGATATCACCTGCGATGTGGAAGGTTCTATTCCGACCACCCTTAAAGTCTCTACTGTAGAGAACCCCAGCTATGATTATAATCCTGAAAAACATACAATCGACGAGCCTTTTCAAAGGGCAGAAAATATCACGGTGATGGCCGTTGATAACTTACCTACTGAGCTTCCTTGGGATGCTTCTCAGGCTTTTGGTCAACAGCTATCAGAGCATATTTTTCCTGCCTTTATGGATGGAGATTCATCTGACATTCTGAGGCGAGCCACGATTGCAGAAAATGGTATGCTCACGCCTCATTTTAATTATTTAAATGACTTTGTTTCTGAAAAAAGATAGAGGAGCTTTGCTTCTCCTTAAATCAAACACAAACCTTACATTTTAAAACCAAAACCAGACCCCTGCGTCTTTACAATCAAATAAAACATTCAATACTATGCTCGTGCAAACTCATTTCAAAAGACCACTTTGGCTTTTATTAAGCTTTTTATTCGCTTTTCCTAGCCTTTTGTCCGCTCAGGATGAAGCCCAAGCTAAAATGATCCTCTATGATGCGCTTCAACGCTACAAAAACTACCGAAATATCAAGATAGATTTTACGGTGCTTGAAGATAATCCCAGTCGTAACCTACACCGAACCCGAAAAGGGACGGCTTACATTCAAGGTTCGCAACACGTCCTACAAATCAATAGCCGCGAAATTACCAGCGACGGCAGAACCATCTGGACTTACGCTGAGAAAACACAAAAAATTTATATCTCTGACTATGACCCCAACGATGGTAAAATTACTCCTGACGAGGTATTTAGAGAGGATTTCTTGAAAAAAGACTTATACTACCGATACATCAAAAATCCTTCTGATGACCGCTCTACGGCTCCAGAGCCATCTCGTCGTAGCGAAGAAGTCATTGAGTTGATCCCCAAGGGTCCTGATAAAAATTATCTCAAATTCCGCGTGTACGTAGATACTCATACCAAATTGCTTAATCACTGGAAGGTCTATATGAAAAATGGTAGCACCATTGATTATCAAATCAATATGCAACCCAACGTGGCCTTGAATCCCAGTTTTTTCCGCTATAGTCGAGGTAAATATCCTAGTCAGGCACAGGTAGTTGATCTACGAAGGAAATAACAGGTAGGGGTCGGTTTTTCACAATCTGCTTCTGGCCAAAATGCAGAGAAGCAGATCGGTTCAACCGATTAAAAACGCTTGCCAATTTACCCAGAAAACAAGGGCATCAAGTGGGCATTTGCTTTTTGAGCATTTCTAGCATTTGAGCCATGGCTTGATGCAAAGCGTTGATGGCTTTGAGGGGGCGAACCATCACCTCAAAATCTATGATCTGACCCTGATCATTGAGCTGGATAATATCTACGCCCTTAACGTGAATGTCTCCAACTTGGGCACTGAACTCGAGTACCCAATCACGGCCGTCTACTACCTTACGCACGTACTGGAAACGCTCCAGTACTTGTCCGGCACCACTGAGGTACAATTTAGTAATCGATTTTCCTTTTTGGGGCGTCCAAACTACGGGGGAGTGAAATACGACTTCTTCGGCTAGCATTTGATCCAGCAAAGCCAGATCGTGTTTCTCTGTAAATTGATGCCAATGATGCCAAGTTTGCTCAATGGCGGGTGTTGCAAAGTTCATAGATTGCTTAGATTAGTTGTATATTTATAACTAATCTAGGAAAATTTATATGAAATAAAAAGACTTCTGAACTATTCTGTATAAATCAGCTTAACCTGAAAAGAAGCCAACTAGCAACTCACTACTATTTTAATCTAAATCAAAACGATAAATATCATCCATCGGGCTATTGTGCTCCATCTTGTACAATTCCTTGAGAATGCCATTGTGGACACTATAGACCCACCCGTGGAGCGTGGGGCGTTTTTCTCTTTTCCAAGCTTTTTGGATGATGGAAGTTTTGGCTAGATTGTTTACTTGCTCCATCACGTTGATCTCCACCAGACGGTCTAGTTGTTCCTGCGAATCTCGGATTTCGTCTAATTCTTTTTGATGCAATCGATAGACATCCTTGATGTTACGCAACCATTTGTTGATTAAACCCTGTGGTTGATGAGACAAGGCTGACCGCACTCCGCCACAATTGTAATGCCCACACACGATGATATGATTTACTTTCAGTTTTTCCACGGCAATCTCGAGTACGCTTAGCATATTCAAATCGGTATGCACCACGAGGTTGGCGATATTACGATGCACGAAAATCTGCCCGGGATTACTATTGGTAATTTCGTTGGCAGGTACGCGACTATCTGAGCATCCAATCCAAAGGAATTCTGGGGTTTGCCCTTGCGCCAGATTTCTGAAATAGTTGGGGTCATCAGCGAGTCTTTCTTTGACCCAAGCTTTATTTTCTAGCAGTAATTTTTCGTAAGATTCCATAAGTATTTGTCAGCAAAAATCAACTTAAAAAAGATTGGTTCCCTTTGAATACGTACCCCAATTAATCAGTTGAGGACTTGTTTGATGGGGGCATTGGCTTTGTCAGCGAGCCGTTGGTCGGCATAATCTACCGTGATGTTTTTCATTTTGGCCTCTTCTTCAAACTCTTCCAACAACTCGGCCACATCACTATCAATAAAGCGAGAACGTGAAATATCTACAATCACATAACTCCCCTCTTCTATGCTTTCTAGGGCACTCATCAAGACGGGTTTGTTGAGAAAGGAAACATCTTTGTAGAGGCGTAGCAGGAAATTATCCCCGTCCTTGGTAATAGAAACCGAAGAATGGAAATTGGTACGAATCACGTAGATCAATCCAATGAAAATGCCGATCGTAACGCCAATCAATAAATCCGTCAGTAGAATCGCTATGATCGTGATGATGAAAGGAATAAATTGGGAAAGCCCCTTGGCTTTAATTTCTTTGAACACCGAAGGACGCGCTAACTTGTAACCCACCAACAAGAGAATGGCGGCCAAGCAAGCCAGAGGCACTTTATTCATATAATTGGAAATGAAAGCCACCGAAAGTAGTAAGAACATCCCGTGGAAAACCGCCGCCATCTTGGTTCGCCCACCCGAATTGATATTGGCCGAGCTCCTCACGATCACGGAAGTAACCGGAATGCCCCCAATCAGTCCGGCTACGGAGTTACCCACACCCTGCGCGATGAGTTCACGGCTGAGGGGGGAGCGTCTTTTGAAAGGATCAATTTTATCCACCGCCTCTACGGTTAGTAGCGACTCGATACTCGCCACGAAGCCAATCGTGACGCCGGTGATCCATACTTGCTTATTTAGGATATACGAAAAGTCGGGTAGGGTAAAGGCCCCGATGAAGTCTCCAAAGTTTTGAAAGACAGGGACGGATACCAAGTGTGTTTTTCCTAAAACCAAATCAGGAGCATAGCTAGCAAAAGCCGAATTGAGCAATACGCCCAAGATCACCACCACCAAAGCTCCGGGAAGCCAGTTCAATTTCTTGAGAGGCGTATTTTCCCACAAAATTAAGATCCCTAAGGAGACCGCACTGATGATAAAAGCACCCCATTCTATCTGCCCAAAAGCGTGCAAGAGCAAAGTGAAGGTATTTTCTTCATCATTCGCCCAGAATCTATCCAGCCCAAACAGTTCTACATCGTAGCCAATGGCGTGAGGAAGTTGTTTGAGAATCAAAATTACGCCAATCGCAGCCAGCATCCCTTTAATCACCGAAGAGGGTATATAATAGGCAATAAATCCGGCTTGCATCAAGCCTAAGCCAATCTGTATCAATCCACCAATGACTACCGCCACCAAAAACCCTTCAAACACGCCAATTTCTTGAATACCTGCCAACACGATGGCCGTCAGACCTGCAGCCGGGCCACTTACACTCAATTGTGATTGACTAATCATCGGTACTACCAAGCCTCCTACCATGCCCGCGATGAGGCCAGAGAAGAAAGGGGCTCCAGACGCTAAGGCAATTCCCAGACATAAAGGAACTGCCACCAAAAAAACGACCAAGCCAGCGGGTAAGTCATATCGAATGTTTGCCAGATAATTCTCCTTTTGGAGTACGAATTTCTTGCTCATAATACTATTCTAATTGGAATCATTGGCCATCAGCCATTTAATGATAGAATTAAGATGCTTCTACCGTGGAGCAACTAAGATAATAAAAAAACTCTCATTCTAAAATGCCAAAGAATAATTTATTATCATCCTCACCTATGACATTCCAATGATTCGGTAATTCCACGTTTTTTGGTGTAGCGCCCCAGACTAATCTCTTTAAACAAGACTTCAAGTGCGATTTTACGGCTTTTTTATTTTTTAGAAAAGTGTAAATTGCAAACAAAAATGACTGAAAATGGCACGTAAAATCCTCCGCTATGCCTTGTTAGCACTCGTTATTGCCTTGATTGTTCCTATCTTACTATTCTTTCGTCAGGATATTCCCGTGGAGACTTTGAAGGCAGCATATACCAACCCACATTCCCAATTTATAGAAATAAATGGTATGGCTGTTCATTATCGAAGCGAAGGGCAGGGCTTTCCGGTAGTGTTAATTCACGGAACCGCGTCTTCTTTGCACACTTGGGAAGTTTGGACAAAGACTCTAAAAAAAGACTTTCAGGTTATTCGGATGGATTTGCCTGCTTTTGGTCTGACTGGCCCGCATCCGGATCGAGATTACAGGATTGCAGCTTATGTAGACTTTATACATCTTTTTCTAGAAAAATTAAAAGTCAAGAGATGCCATATGGGCGGCAACTCATTGGGAGGGTTGATCAGTTGGGAATATGCTTTGGCACACCCCGAGCGAGTGGATAAAATGATCTTGATCGATGCGGCGGGCTACCCCTCCGAACGAAAAGACCCTTGGGTATTTCGCTTGGCTCGTACGCCGATTCTGAACCTGTTGGTAAGATACGTTACGCCTGTTTCTTTTATCGAGAATAATCTCGAGCAAGTCTACGCCGATGATCGGAAAATCAGCCAAGATTTGATTGATCGGTATTACAAAATGACCCTGAGAGCAGGCAATCGGCAAGCCTTCATCGATCGTAGTAGTACTCAATCTGAAGTCCATCACGAGCAAATTCCTCATATCCAAAATCCAACGCTGATCCAGTGGGGAGCCGATGATACTTGGATTCCGCTGTCTAGGGGCAAGCGATTTCACGAGGATTTACCCCATTCCGAATTGATTATCTATGAAAATGCCGGACACGTGCCCATGGAAGAAATTCCTGAGCAAACCGTACAGGATGCACTCAGGTTTTTGAAGAAATAATCGTTTTTTGAGCCAAACAAGAGGATTAGAAAGAAATAGAACATTTTTACACTTTTACTCGCTTTGCCCCGATCAACACCTGGTATCTTTCCAAGGTCGTGAATTTTGCCAAAGGCCAGACCGCGGGAAAACCTTCTTCCTTGGCTAAATGAATTGCTTGATTTTCACCTAAATATACGCCAACGTGCGCTCCCCAAGCTTGTTCGTGGCTATTCCATAACAAAAGGTCTAATGGCTCCAATGTTTCTACCCTGAGTGTAGATTGAGCATCTTCCCAAAGCTCACTCGAGCGGAAATCAGGAATTTCTCTCCCATAGTGACGTAAGAGTTCATAGGCAAAAACCTGACAGTTTGCCCCTCCTACCAGGCCATTGCTAGCAGGTGAACCCGGATAATGTGCTGATTGATAAGGCACTTGCATAAAGTGTGGTGGTATTTCTAGCATCTGTTTCTGTTTCTATCCTTCTACAAAAATACAAAATAGCTCTGGCTTGAATCCAGCTTTCGCCAGGTGTTTTTGCTTCTTTAAAATACCTTTTAAGGGTCATCACCAGACCGATAGGAGTAGTGCTTGCAGCATCTAAAAGTTAAATTTGTATATAAATTAATTGGTATAACAATTAGTCCATTCTAAGCTCTGAATACTGAAACAATTCGCTCATCAAACGACTTAGAAGAGTATCATTGAAAATTTTTTTAACTATGAAAATCAGACAAATATCCATCGTTTTGGCGGTATTGGTCATCATTGGAGCCGTCATCGCCAGTCGCTTTTTGGGTAGCAAGGAAGAAGAAAAACCCGAGGCCAAACCCAAGGCTCTTCCCAAAGTCAACACGATTACTATCAAAAACAGCAACATACAAGCACCCATTATCGTGACAGGTAAGCTCGTTGCTCCTGACAAGGTGGAGCTTTTTGCCGAAGTTTCAGGAGTGCTTCTCAAATCTAGTCAAGCTTTTAAGGAGGGAAATGCTTTTGCCCGCGGCAACTTGATGATTAGTATAGATGATGAAGAAGCTCGCCTAAACATGCTCTCCCAAAAAAGTGCGCTCCTGAATGCCATCACACGCATGATGCCCGACATGAAGCTAGATTATCCCGAGGCTTATCCAGATTGGCAGCAGTATCTAGATAAATTTGACGTAGAAAGTAACCTGAAACCCCTTCCTGAAGTCAATCAGGACAAAGTACGCTATTATGTCATTGCCAACAATATTTACAATCAATATTACGCAATCAAAAGTCAAGAAGCACGTTTGCGAAAATACCGAATTTATGCCCCTTTTTCTGGTGTGGTAAGTGAAGCTAACATTAATCCAGGTACTTTGGTAAGAGTAGGTCAAAAACTAGGCGAATTTATTAATGCCTACAATTATGAACTGCAAGCAGCCGTCAGCGTGGGAGATTTGGAGTTTATGAAAGTAGGCGATCAAGTCAAACTGACCTCTGACAACATCAGCGGGGAATGGCTGGGGGTGATCAAACGCATTAGTAATCGCATAGACCCTAGCACTCAATCTGTGAATGTATTTATTGGCGTAGGAGGTAAAAAGCTAAAGGAAGGCATGTTCCTCAGCGGAACGATCAAAGCCGACGAAGTCAGCCAAGCTGTCTCTATCTCGAGAAACTTGCTCAACGATGACAATCAGGTATTTATTGTAGAGAATAAGCGGTTAAAACTTCAAGAAGTCAAGCCAGTTCGCTACACGGGCAACGAAGTCGTGGTAAAAGGTTTGAAAAACCAAACCCAGCTCGTCAATGAGTCTTCTAAGGAGTTTTTTGAGGGAATGGAAGTCGAAGCAAATTAACATCTAAATCTCAAAAAAAGCTTACTCTCTAAAAAAACATTCACTATGAGAAGTATCATCACATATTTTGTAAAATATCCTATCACGGGCAATGTGATCATGGTTTTGACCATCCTCTTGGGGATGATTAGTCTTTTCTCGCTCAGCACGACTTTTTTTCCCGAGGAAAGAGAAAAATTTATCAATATAGAAATTACCTATCTGGGGGCTTCGCCTTCCGAGATAGAAGAAGGGGTAATCATCAAGATCGAAGACAATCTCAAAGGAGTTACTGGCATTGACCGTGTCCTCTCTACGGCCAAAGAAAACAGTGGAAGCATAGAAGTAGAAGTACTCAAGGGCTACGATGTAGATTTGGTGCTACAAGATGTAAAAAACGAAGTGGATCGCATCAGTTCTTTCCCTGCGGGCATTGAGCCTCCTGTGATTTACAAAGTAGAAAATGTCAACGCAGCCATCAGCTTTGCCATCAGTGGAAAGACCAAATTAAAAGTACTCAAAGAATTTGCCCGTGAGGTAGAAAACGACCTTCGCGCCGTTAAGGGCATTTCTAAGGTAGAGCTGAGTGGCTTCCCCGAAGAGGAAATCGAGATCGCTTTCCGCGAAAATGATCTTCGCGCCTATGACCTCAGCTTTGAAGAAGCCGCCAGTGCCATACGCCGGGCCAATCTCGAGATCACCGGAGGAACCATCAAAGGAGAACAAGAAGAATTACTCATCCGAGCCGAGTATAAAGGCTACTATGCCCAAGAGCTAGAAAATATCGTCATCAAAACCAATGAAGACGGAGCCCTCATTCGCCTTCGTGATATTGCGGATGTCAAAGATCGCTGGTCAGACAATCCCGACCGAAATTTCTTAGATAGAGAAAGAGCCGTCGTAATTCAGGTCAATAGTACCTTGGAAGAAGATATTCTTTACACAACCAACTATATCCGTGGCTATATCAAAGAGTTTAACGAACGCCACGACGTGGTAAAAGCAACCATCATTCAGGATCAATCGGAAGTACTACAAGAGAGAATTGATCTTCTGATTGAGAACGGGATAGTGGGAGCAGTTCTCGTGTTGATCTTACTTTCTATTTTCCTCAATATCAATCTGGCTTTTTGGGTGGCCGTAGGAATTCCCATTTCTTTCTTTGGCATGTTTGTCATCGGTCTAGGTGCAGATATGACCATCAATGTAATTTCTCTCTTCGGGATGATTATCGTAATTGGAATACTAGTGGATGATGGAATCGTCATCAGTGAAAATATCTACCAACACTACGAACGAGGAAAATCGGCCAACCAAGCTGCTATTGATGGAGCTATGGAAGTAGTTCCAGCGGTATTCACAGCGGTATTCACTACCATTATCGCTTTTTCTTCTTTCTTTTTCTTTGACGGGCGGACGGGAGATTTCTTCTCCAGCATGGGTTTCGTGGTGGTAGCCACACTAGGTTTTTCACTCATTGAAGCTTTCTTAATTTTGCCCGCGCACGTAGCTCACTCTAAGGCACTCAAAGGCAATTACAAAGACAAAACGCCTAACATCGTGGAGCGCAATGTGAATAAAGGACTGGCTTGGTTCAGTGACCACGTGTATGCTCCGGTCTTGCGTTTTTGTTTGGATAATAAAGCGCTGACCATGGCCATCTTCATTGGGATGTTCATCCTCGTGGTCGGTGTACTGAGAGGGGGTATTGTGAAGTTTACCTTTTTCCCGAATGTAGAGCAAAACAATGTACAGATTACGCTGAAAATGCCCGCAGGAACCCGAGACTACATCACCGAAGAAAGGCTAGAAGACATAGAAAAAGCCATCAGTCAAGTCAATGAAAAATTGAAAAAAGAACACGCGGGCGAAAGCATCGTCAAAGCCGTCAAGATGAGTGTAGGCCCTTCTACCTATCAAGGAAATATCAATATCATCTTGGCTGATGCCGAAAAACGTAAGTACAAGGCTTTTCAAATTGCCAATATGATTCGAGAAGAAACCGGAGAAATTCCCAATGCCGAAGAAGCTACTTTCGGTACACTCAGCCCCTTTGGAAAACCCATTTCGGTTTCGCTGCAAAGCTTTGATTTAAAAGAACTCCGTGCGGCCACCGAAGAACTAAGAGAGGCCATGGCCGAAATGCCCGAGGTTAAAAACATCGTGGATACCGACCAGGAAGGACTCCGCGAGGTCAAAATTCGCCTCAAAGACAAAGCGTATCAATTGGGCTTGCAGGTACAAGACATTGTAGGGCAGGTTCGCCAAGGCTTTTTTGGAAATGAAGTGCAGCGCTTGCAAAGAGGCATCGACGAGGTCAAGGTATGGGTGCGCTATGGCAATCAGTATCGCTCTAATGTCGAGAACTTGGAGGAAATGCGTATCCGCGTCAATGGGCAGTCTTATCCCTTACGAGAGTTAGCTGATTTTAGGATAGAACGTGGTATCGTGTCCATTAATCACTTAGATTCTCGGCGAGAGATCAGAATTGAGGCCGACATGGTAGACCCTGAGGCTTCGCTGACAGAGGTACTCGGCAAGATCGGACAGCAAAAGCTCCCTCCGGTCTTAGAAAAACATCCTAGTGTTTCTTTTACCCAAGAAGGTCAGCAACGCGACTCAGCTAAGACGGGAGAATCAGCCGGCTTTGTCATGCCGATTGTACTCATTTCCATGTTTACTTTGATTACCTTGACTTTTCGTTCCTTCTGGCAGCCGGTGGTGATCTTTTCTTTACTGGCGTTTGGATTTATTGGGGTTGTGATTGGGCATGCCATTCACGGCTATCCTTTGAGTATTCTTTCTTTCTTGGGAGTAGTAGCCTTGATTGGTGTGATGATTAATGATTCGCTGGTGCTCGTGAGTGCCATGAATAATTACCTAAAAGAAGGCAAGGATTTTAAAACGGCGGTTTATGAAGCAGGGCTTTCTCGTTTTCGGGCCATCGTGCTGACTACAGCTACGACCGTAGCAGGATTAGCCCCTTTGATTTTGGAGAAAAGCTTCCAAGCGCAGTTTCTAGTGCCCATGGCCATTTCGCTCTCCTACGGAATTGCGATGGCTACTTTTGTAACCCTCATTGCTTTGCCCGTGATGTTGACGGTGCTCAACCGAGGAAAAGTCTACATGACTTGGCTCTGGGAAGGTAAAAAACCCAGCCCCGAAATGGTAGAACCTGCCGTCAAAGAACTCGCTTCTGAACACGAATAAAGCTTATTTTTTAACCTGAAATATCATGCAATTTAAAATATCTATATATGCAATTTTGTTCCTGGGCTTAAACCATTATGCTCTGGCTCAGGATACACTCAGCCTTTCTCAAGCTTTTGAGATGGCTCTCGAGCAAAACTACGGGATCAAAGTAGCTCGTAACCAACTGGAAATTAATAAAAATAGTGCTACCCGTGGCAATGCGGGCATGTTGCCCCGCGTTACGACCTCTGCTGGTATTAATTACAGTAATGATAACATCAAACTAGAGTTTGCCAATACTGGAGGTGGAGATACCACGGGTAATGGAGGAGGAACCCCTAATGAGATCACACAAAGCGGAGCCGAAACTTGGCTAACTACGGCCGATATCACGGCCACTTACCGCATCTTTGATGGTTTCAATAATCGTAGAAATTATGAACGGCTCAAACTCAATGTAGAGGAGAGTAACATTCTATTGCGCCAACAAATTGAGACGACTTTATTATCAGTAGCTCGCTCTTACTATGACTTGGCTCGGGTCACCCAAGATTTAGTGGTGCAACGAGAGGCACTGGCTATTTCTCAAGAAAGACTGACGCGTGCCAGCAATAAAAATGATTATGGTGTGTCTAATCGTTTAGAGGTTCTGAATGCCGAAGTAGATTTGAATACAGATAGCGTCAATCTGGTTAGCACGGAACTCCAGGTAGAAATTGCTAAACGAAACCTGAACGTACTGCTAAGTCGTGATCCAAACACGGTTTTTGAGGTTTCTTTAGAGGTATTGTACACGGAAGGCTTGTCCTTAGATGCTTTGAAAGAAAGTGCCAAGACACAAAATGTGGCCATTCGTAGAGCGCAAATTCAGAAACAGTTATCTCAAAATGATTTGGAAGTTGCCAAAGGAGCACGCTATCCTACCTTAGATGCTAGTGCCAGCTATCGCTACAACCGCAGTGATAATGAAGTGGGCTTATTGCTACTCAACCGCACGGCTGGTTTCACGACGGGGCTAACGCTTTCTTTTGACATTTTTGATGGGAATCGTAAGAATTTACAAATCCAAAATGCACGTATTTCGGTTGAGAATAACCAACAACAGTATCAGGAAGCAGTACAAAATCTCGAGCGTGATATTGAGAATGCCTATGCTACTTTACAGAATCGTAGCTACATCTTGGAGATAGAAGAAAGAAATTTGACCACCGCTGAGGCTAATTTTGATCGCACGCGTGAGCAGTTTAACTTTGGTCAAGTCACCAATACACAGTTTCGTGAGGCACAACTCAACCTAATCACTGCCCGTAATCGCCAGACGGATGCCAAGTTTGATCGTAAAATTGCTGAAATAGAGCTTCTACAATTGAGTGGAAATATGCTCGAGAAAGAAGAGTAAAAAACCAATATCCATGAAAGCCAAGCCATCAGCCAGAAGTTGATGGCTTTTTTTTGAAGTCGTCGGACTTTTCTTTGATCAGTCCAAAGAATTTTAGTTTGGAATATTGATTGAAAGCCTCTTGTAGCGTCAAATCATGGTCGGTCAGAAAGTCTGGGTCGGTCAATTTTCTAAAAAACAGTTGGTCATTCACGGCTAAGATCGCGGTATGAATTCGGTTGAAAGCTCCGGCCTCAATTCCTTGCTGATAAAAGGCTTCCAGTACAGAAACCGTATAATCCAAGAAGTCCTCGATCTTTTTCCATAGATTGGGGTAGAGTGCTTTCAAATCTGTCAAGAAGAGATTAGAAATGTCGGAAATATGATCGGCCAAAAACTTTAAAACTTCATAGCAGCGATCTATAAAACTAAGCGAAGCATCTTTCAAGATTTTTTCAAATCCTTTGACTTCTCCCAGCTTCTCAGTTACCATCATCCTGAGGAGTTCTTCTTTGGTCTGGAAATAATCGTAAACGGTGGTTTTGCTTTTGTTGAGTTCTTGGGCTACCAGATCCATCGTCATTCCTCTCAGGCCATTTTTTTGAAAATAAGGCAAAAGGATTTTGATCCATTCTTTGGTTTTTTCTTTGTTCTTTTTTCTTTTTCTTTGGATTGCTTTTCTTCCCATAAAGACTGCTCAATAAATTTCTCAACAGAAGTTAGTGCTTGAATACCAGACAGAGGCTTTTCAAAGAGGCTGCTAAGCTTCGAGTGCTCTTTCTAATTCTTTTAGGTACTGTCTTGCTTCTTCTAAGAAGGCTTTATCTTGTTTTTTGATGGCTTGATTAAGTGAAGAGACGATATGGGCTTTGAGTTCTTTGTAGCGCAGCTTCTGAGGGTCAGGGTCAGATTTTTTCTTAGGTAGTACGGTTGGTGCTTGATTTTGTGATTTTGCTTTATGCAAAGCCTCATCAAAGTTTAGTCCTTCTGCAAGATAAGTACCTAGCTCTATGAGTACTTCTTCTTCCTCGTCGTGCATCTTGAGGGTTACTCCTTTGGGTAGATCAATCTTTTTATTAAGAATGTCCCATTTAAGATTTTTATTGTTGCCCGCAATTTTATCAATGGCCAGGGCGTATTTTTCGTCGCGTTTGATCGTTCTTCCTGAGACTTTATGTTCCTCGGCGAGTCTTTCTGCAGTCGGGACATTTTGTCCCTCTTGCTTATTATATTGATTTGAACCCGTACCCCCAATCTTTTTCTTTTCTCGATTATATTGAATCCCCCGCAGGTAAGATTTGGTTTCCTCGGTTACGTTTCGTTTCCCGAGTTGGTTATTGACCATCCAATCACTGACGACTTCTTTGTCTTCAAACTCCAGAATCTGCACTTTAAAATCCAGTCCGTGCTTGGTACAGATTTGATAGCGGTTGTGTCCATCAATTAGTACATAATCTTCTCCATCCTTCCAAACCACCAGTGCATCTCGGCAACCTTCGGCGAGGATATTTTCTTCTAGCTGAGAAAACTCTTCGAGGGAAAGTGGAGGAATCAGATTTTTAAATTCTTCTCGAATTTGGATATTTTTTTTGATAAATCCTTCGCTGGTTTTTTGCTTTTGCTCCACAGCGGCTTTTTGTTGCTCGGCAGCTTGGATTAATCCATCAAACTTAAACTTCTTCTTAGCCATTTCTTGATTACCTGATTAAATTTAGAATAGGAAAGCTAGTAAAAGGAATGCTTATTTTCAACTTACCATTGCATTTTCGTTGGCTAAAATTTCTTTGGCTAAGTTTTCATAATCTTCTGCTCCATTACATTTTTCGTCAAAGCTAAACACATCTTGCCCACTAGCCGAGGCTTCCGCGAGGGTAATATTTTGGCGAATGGTGGTATTAAAAACCCGCCCTTCGTAGAGATTACGAACGGTCTCGGCAATGCTTTTTCGGAATACCGTATGGTTGGTTTGCGTGAGGAGCATTCCGATGATTTCCAAGTCAGAGTTCAAATTCTCTTTCAATTTTCCGATTAGATTGAAAATCGTTTGCAATCCTTTCACGGCGAGGTACTCAGACTGCACTACTACGATAATTTGGTTAGAGGCAATCAGGGCATTCAAGGTCAGGATGCCCAGAGAAGGTGGGCAGTCGATCAGGATAAAATCGTAGGCAGGGGCGATACTCTGTAAGCTTTTGCGCAAAACAAAGTAGCCATTCACATCAGATTGTAGACGCAGCTCGGCTTCGGACAAGTCTAGGTCGGCGGGAATCAGATCAAAATTCTCAGCCATATTCAGGATGGGCACCTTTTCTCCTTCACAGAGTGCGTGGTAGAGATTGACTTCCGGCTCTTCTATGCCCAGAGATTGAGAAAGATTGGCTTGGGGGTCAATGTCTACCACGAGTACTTTTTTGCCCGTGCGTGAAAGTGCTTTCCCCAGATTGACTGTAGAAGTGGTTTTGCCAACGCCGCCTTTGTGATTAATCAGTGAGATGATCTTCGTACTCATATTTGATTGGAAGTTTTGATAACGTAAGTGTGATCTATGTTTGCAAAAATATAAGAATTGCTTCGAGAATCCCTTATCTCTAAATGAGTTTTTTGAGAATTCTTACTTCGTTCACCCGAAGATCAATTAGGACAAACTGTCCCTTTTGCTAAGAAATGATGATAAAACTGGGTAAAACTACTATCATATGATAGATTATCTAGCACAGAATACTATTATTTGATACTATTTTACCTTAAATAGCTTTATAACATAAAATATTTCTTTTTTGACTAATTTTTTAGATATTTGTCCAGATATTTCCTGAGATTAGTATCGTAAGCCAAATGTGCCACCTCTATGCATTTAGTTGATGCCAAGATTCTCGGAGCGAGAATTATCACTCCGAGAATCTTGGTGCGAGCCAATCCTCCAAAAAAAATCGCTGAGGATACTTATCGCGTGGTTGCTCTTGGTTATGAGCAACTTAGTCTCTTGCACAGAAATACTCTATCTATTTTCTTCCATTAAAAATTACAGAAATGAAAAAACTAACTGCTTTCAAGTATCAAGACCAAATCATCAGCTTTGATTTCAAAGGAAAAGACAAAATGATCAATGCCACCGAGATGGCCAAGCCTTTTGGGAAACGAGCGCACAATTTTTTAGCCATAGAGCAAACTAAGAGTTTTATAGAAAAAATGCACGAATATTTAGAAGAACCATTCCAAGATTCTCGGAGCATGGATTCATGCTCCGAGAATCTTGGCGCAGGCCAGTATTCTGAGAAAATCATCAAAGTTATCAACGGTGGCCGCTCCATGGGCACTTGGATGCGAGATCGCCTTGCCCTTAAATTTGCCGCTTGGCTTTCGCCAGAGTTTGAGTTGTGGGTATTTGATCGCATCTTTGAATTATTGACGCAGGGATACACGGTAGCGGGAGGTTGGGATTGTGTGTATTTTCTTTATTCGCCCAAGCTCAATCTAGTCAAGATTGGCAAGACCACAAACCTGCGAAACCGAATGAGTACCATTCAGGCACATTGCTCTGACCAATTGGTACTGCTCCAAGCCGTCTCTACGCAACAAGCAGGAGAGCTAGAACAAACCATTCACCAACAATTTGATAAGCTCAGAACCCACGGGGAATGATTCCGTTATTCCACCGAACTAGCGGAATTTGTGGATGGCCTATCGGAGCAAAAAGGCAAATGGGACACGATGTCCCAGCAGGGACAAACCCTACAACAGGCGCGAGAAATTGAGCATCTGAAAGAAGAAATTCAAGTGCTCAAACAGGTCATCACCGAACAGGATCAGTTTATTAAAGCACTGGATTTGGCTCTGCCCCAAGCCCGTCTCTATGCGCAGGTATCACAACATCAGCAAAAGCTGAAGACCTTTTCCCAAAGTCTGCAAGAGAAACAAACTTTGCTCAATGACGCGCTCGATGCTATAAGAGCTAAGAATGAATTGCTTTTTAGCATAAAAATTCAGCTAGAAGAAGCTCTTTATCAATTGCAAGGGAGTGAAAAACAACAGCACCAAAGACTGATTCGGATGATAGAAAAAAATTTACAGGGCTTTCAGCTCTCGGCAACATTGGTAGGTTCTTTTGAGCGTTTATTCCCGATGCTAGTTCACGATTTACATAAGAACTACCCAAAGCTTAATTCCGAAGAAATTTTGATCATCACGCTGCTCAAATTAGAAAACAGTACTGAGGAATTAGCGTGGCTATTAGGGCTTTCGGGTAAACCGCTAGAGAGGATGCTCAAGGATATTTGCCAAAAGATGAAAGTAGATGGGACAGAAGCTTTGGAAAAGATGATTAAAGCTCTCTGAATAGTTGCTATTGCTTGTTAATTTTTTACTTTTATCTGCCAATAAAAAAAGGAGCCGAAGCTCCCTTCTATCTGCTTGAACTGATCTTTTAGCGCTCAGCTTTTTTGAACACCTCTATCATTTCCGTTCTGATTTTCTTCTTGTCAATCTTGCCCACACTCGTCTTCGGAATTTCATTCACAAAAGCAATCTTATCCGGTAAATACCATTTGGTGATATCTCCTTTGTCAATCCAAGGCTGCAGGTATTCTTTAATACTGTCTACACTGACTTTATCCTCATAGCCATTTTGTAATATGACCAAAGCGTTTGGTCTTTCGCCCCACTTTTCATCGGGTAAGCCCACTACGGCGGCTTCAGCTACCCCGGGTACATGACTGATGAGATTTTCTAGCTCCAAGGAAGAAACCCACTCTCCGCCAGTTTTGATTACGTCTTTGGCTCGGTCTGCAATTTGCACATAGTTGTCAGGCGTCACGCTGGCAATGTCTCCGGTGTGGAGCCACCCACCTCGCCACAGTTCTTCTCCCTTGGCAGCTTCTTTGAAATAGCCCTGGGTAAGCCAAGGAGCTCTTGCGACAATCTCTCCGATGGCTTTTCCGTCGTGAGGCAAGAAGTTCCCATGATCATCTACAATGCGAATTTGTACCAAGGGAGCCACTGATCCGGCTTTGGTGCGATACTCGGCCTGGGTTGCGTTGTCCGCCTGTCGAGTTTCTTCCCTGAGGTAAGTAATCGCCAGTGCGGGGCAAGTCTCAGACATTCCGTAGCCAGAGTAAACATCTATCCCTAAGTCCATGGCGGCTTCAGCGAGTGCTTTGGTAAGAGCCGAACCTCCAATGATCACCTTCCAGTTACTAAGGTCAAAATTTTTCACGGCAGGGCTATTTACCAGCATTTGCAAGATGGTAGGAACACAATGAGAGAAGGTCACTTTTTCCGTAACCAATAGTTTCAGTAGCATTTCGGGTTCGTATCTTCCCGGGTAAACTTGTTTTGTACCCAGTAAAGTAGCGACATAAGGAACGCCCCAAGCGTGTACGTGGAACATGGGTGTAATGGGCATGTAGACATCGTTTGAGCGGAAACGTCCCTGCGTCTCGTAGCTACTGATCGTGATGCCCATTCCCAGGGTATGGAGGAATAGCTGGCGATGTGAGAAGTAAACCCCCTTGGGATTACCCGTGGTGCCGGTGGTGTAGAAAGTGGTCGCCCAAGTGTTTTCGTCAAAATCAGGAAATTCATAATGGCTATCAGCTTTCTCTAAGAGGGCTTCGTACTCTCCTACTAAGGCTACCTTGGTTTCGGGCATACTTTGATCGGCAGATTTATCATAAACTCGGTCGGAAAGAAGAATAAGCTTTTTGACTGTTTTCATCTGATCTTTGATCGAGTCTATGATCGGCAGGAAATCCTCATGTACCAATACATAAGCATCTTCGGCGTGATTCATCGTGTAGAGAATCTGAGCAGGAGACAAACGTACATTGATCGTATGGAGAATGGCTCCCATCATGGGGATGGCATAAAAGCATTCTAAGTAACGATGACTATCCCAATCAAATACAGCCACGGTATCGCCTGGTTTTACCCCTTCGGCAGCTAACATATTAGCTAGTTTTTGCACGCGCTCGTGTAGCGTTTCATAGTTGTATCGAAACAAATCGCGATAAACAATCTCTCGCTGTGGTTCATACTTGAGGGATTGATCTAGAATATGTTTGATGAGTAGGGGATATCCGTAAGCAGATTCGGTTTTGGGGATTAATTTAGTTTGGATCATGATTCTTCTCAACTTAAAGATTAATGATGTTTTTTTGTGAAAAATTAAAATACAATTATCTCCTAAAATAAGTCTAAAAAATGAATCATGAAATAAATCCTATCGAATAAAAAAAGGGAGCCCTGGCTCCCCTTCACTTCTTTTGAATTATTTATTCTATGACTTCTTGATCTCTACTTGTAATTCTTTTTTGAGTTGCTCGATTAAATGGTCTTTGGCTTTCAGCTCTTCTTCAAACTCCATTTTCATTCTAAGCATTTTGTTACGAGCCTTACTTTCTATTTCTCGTATCCGATTGACTACATCCCGTTTACTCATGTAAAGTTCATTCAATTGCTCCTTGATTTTTTGTTCTTGCTCTTTCTGTCGGGTGATATCATAACCCACGATACAGACTTTATAAATCTCTCCTTGTGAATTATAAAGCGGATACATTACCTCGTAAATCCAGAATTTCTGATCGTTTTTGCGGTAGCGAGGAAATACTCCTTTGATATAATTACCACGGGTCACATCGTCCCAATCTTCTTGAACGGTTTCTTGGTTAGCTTTTTTCCCCAATAAAATAGAATAATGCTGATTTAATAACTCATACTTTTCGTAGCCTGTGGTTTTAATCACCAGGTCATTTACCTCTGTCAAATAACCCTGTGTATTCATTTCCATCATGATGAAAGATTCGTTAAGTGCACGAAGTTGGGTGCGCATTTCGTTGGAGTTGAGCTCCATTTTTTCTTGGGTCGTAACCAACTCTTCCATACTTTGCACCATTTCTTCTTCTTGTGCTTTCATCCGCTCGGCCATGTATTGAGATTCGTCTAGCAGGCGTTGTGTTTCCATATCTACTTTAAGGCGAGCAATGGTGGTGGCAATACTTTCTCCTACTTTATCTACAAATGTCTTCTTGTAGCTAGGAAATTCTTCAAAAGAAGCCAACTCGAGCACGCCTAGCACTTCATCATTGGTGATAAGCGGGACGATTAAAATGCTCTTGGGTTTGGATTGTCCTAGCCCTGATGTAATATCTGCATACTCATCGGGTACATCTGTGACATAAACGATATCCTTTTCTCTCCAAGCCTGACCAACTAATCCTTCTTCCTTGTGTATTTTTCTTACCAGAAATTTTTTCCTTTGATAAGCATAACTCGCTTTCAGTTCCATGATTGAGACATTGTCTCCTGATTCGTGGTTCACCACAAAAATGCCTCCCTGGTTGACGCTGAGATAGCGAACTAATTCAGCAATAACGGTTTCGTAGAATATTTCCCTATCTCGGCTGGTATTTCTCAAAATCTCGGCAAACTTCGCATAACCTTCATTGAGCCAGTTTCTCTCTGTATTTTCTCGGGCGATGGACTGCAAATTCTCTCGCATCTCGTGGATAGAATGTCCCAAAACCCCCTTGTCACCAAAAACACTTACGTCAGTATCGTATTTACCCAAACTAACATCATCAGCTAGGTTCTTGAGGCGTCCGAGCATGTAAATCAAATGATCTGAAGATTCGACCAGAGGTTTTAATTCGGTAAGCGACTCATCCAAGGTATCAGGCAGATCACCTTCCAGAATGGCTTTTATCTGTTTGGTTACTTTCTCATTAGATTTGAGCACGTTTCTGATCATAAAGAAAGAAAACAGGACGCAGAGCAACACCACGGAAATAGAAAGCAGAATGACTGAATTACGCGTCTGTTCCGCATTATTTTTAATCTCGAGAATAGCAAATTTAGTAGCGGCCTGTCTATCGCCAGCTAGCTCGAGTAAGTCTCTGCGGATTTTATTGATAAGAAGTTCTAGACTTTTGTTGTTATCAATCCAGTCGTCTTTTTGCTCGGGAAGGTAGCTTTGGGTAAGGAATTTCTCCCAGTATTTTTTGAGTTTGATGATATCTTTTCGGGTCTGATAGGCTTGGCTTTGGCTGCGGGGCTCTTCGAGTTCTTGTATTTTTCGCACCATGGAGTCGGCATAAATCAGGATTTTATCTTCCCACACTCCTTCGGCACGAGATTTAATATAATCTTCTTGGAACATCAGATAGTTCTGCGCCAAAAAAGCCAAGTAGCTTACTTCCGCATCAATTTTGGAGGCATAGTCTCTGATTTCTTCATTCAGGCCAATGACTTCGTTGGTAATCGTCTCTATCTCTTTAGATTGACGATAAAAAAAAGCAATCCCTAGTGCTGTAATCAGGATGACAATCAGATAAAGCCGAAGCAGACGTCCTCGTATCGAGTTATTTTCAAATAAATTCATGTCCTAGCTTACTTTGTAGAAGCATTGATAATATAAATAAAATTACATAAAATGTGCTAGTTTTTTTCCAGCAGGGCTTTTCTTTCTAAAACAAAGAAAACAAGAGCAGATCATTCTTGGTTCTAGTTGTATTCACTGATTTAACTCTTTTCATTATGGCACTGTCTGTACAAACCAAAGCCCCTGATTTCACACTACCTTCTACTTCGGGTCAAGACTTTACATTGAGCAAAGACAAGGCAGGAAAGCCCTGCATTATTTATTTTTATCCCAAAGATTTCACGCCCGGCTGTACGGCAGAAGCTTGTGATTTTAGGGATAATATTGCCTATTTCAAAGATTTAGATATTGATGTAATTGGCATCAGTCGTGATAGTGTAGCTACACATTTGCGTTTTCAGAAAACCTATGAATTACCTTTCCAATTACTAGCCGATACTAAGGGAGAAGTGGCTCGTCAGTACAAAGCCTTGATTCCTCTCTTGGGGGTTACAAAACGAATTACTTATTTATTGGATAAAAATCATACCATTGTCGCGGTCTATGAGAACCTTTTTGGGGCTAAAAACCATATCAAAGAGATGATTCGTGAGGTAAAACAGGTGGAAAATGCTGATTGATACCTTGCTGCTTACGATTTCTTTTTAAGATTCTCTCGAGATGAATCAAAATATAAATAAAGGCTTATAGGATCAAATCTTGTAAGCCTTTACAGTTTCTATCAATAGCTTGGCTTTTTCGGGGTCAGTATCTGGGTAGACTCCGTGCCCGAGATTCACAATATGTTTTGTACCAAAAGTATCAAGCATGCCTTTTGCTTTCGCTATGAGTTGTTTCTCAGGAGCATAGAGTAAACACGGATCAAGATTACCTTGGAGAATTTTATCCTGACCTACCTGCTTTCTAGACTCACGAATGTCCATCGTCCAATCCAAACCCACTGCTTCACAAGGAAGGTCAGCGAAAGCCTTTAGGGCAAAATGCGCTCCTTTGGCAAAAACAATCACGGGAACTTCTACAATAGCCTCACAAATTTGTCGGATATAAGGAAGCGCAAATTCTTGGTAAGAATCTGGCGACAACAGACCCGCCCAAGAATCAAATATTTGCACTAAGTCTGCTCCAGCTTGAATTTGTGCTTTGAGATAGAGAATGGTACTTTGGGTAATTTTATCCAAGAGCTGATGTGCTAGCTCAGGAGCTTGGTATAGCATACGTTTGGCCTGTGAAAAAGTCTTGGAGCCACTGCCCTCCACCATGTAGGCCATAATCGTCCAAGGAGCACCCGCAAAACCAATGAGTGGAACTCTGGCTCTGAGTTCTTTTTTGGTGAGACGAATGGCTTCCAGCACATAGGGAAGTCTTTCCTCAGGGTCGGCCACTTGTAGCTTGGCAATATCTTCTGCTTGGCGAACGGTTTTTGGGAAATGAGGCCCTTTTTTTTCTACCATTTCGTAGGGTAGCCCCATCGCTTCGGGAATCACTAAAATATCGGAGAAAATAATGGCTGCGTCTACTCCTAAGATATCCACGGGTTGCAAGGTGACTTCAGCGGCCAATTCGGGTGTACTCACCAGTTCTATAAAGCCACTTAGTTTATTTCTTAGGGCACGATACTCGGGTAGCATCCGACCTGCTTGGCGCATGAGCCAGATAGGTTTTCTTTCGGTAGCTTCTCCTTTGAGCGTACGTAGGATTAAGTCGTTTTGAATTTGCATGGGGCAAAGATAATAGTTGTCCGTAGTTGCTTATGAATTATCAGTTTCTTTTTCAGGGTTTGGCTTTGGGTATTTTCTAATTTTATTTGAGACTAGGGCTTCAAAATTGATAAAATGAGCGCGATTAGTTCTCAATACCTTCATTTTACAGGGCAAAATTTCTTAAAATTAAATACATGTATTTTATTTCAAAATTTGTATATTCACAGAATAAAATTCTTCGCTTTGAGGATTTATTTTTGCTCAACCTAATTTTTAGTCTGTTTCCAAGTTCCTCTTTATGATTCAAAGGCTAAAAAAGGGTCTAAAAAGAGCGTTTTCTGTTATTAATAAATGTATTATTTAAAATAACATTAACAATACTTTTTAGCAACATTTAGCCCTTCCTCCCGTAGATTTTACTCAGCTTATGCTGGCAAAAAGTGACTAAACAGTCATCCTAAAAAGCGTCTAAATATGACTTTCTGGTCACAATCTATATATATTCCTTCTCTAGCTGAGCCAATTGCGTGCTGATCGTCCAAAGACGTTTGGCTTTGAGTGCATCACGTGCCTCTGCACTCGGGCGAACGGGCTTGCGTTTAGAGAAATACTTTCCACTCTCCTCTGCTACCTCAGGACTGCTTGCTAGATAGATGGCCGTATTGGCTCCTTGGTCAGGGCTCAGCAAAAAGTACTGCATGAAACGGAAAAGGGTTTGCACGAAAGCTGGGCCTTGTTTTCCGAAATTGGTAGCGACTCCCCCGGGGTGTACCGCGTTAGTGGTGATCTTAGTATCTTTCAGGCGCCGGTCTAGCTCGACGGTGAAAAGAATATTACAAAGTTTGGAAAGCGCGTAGGCTTTGATACTATTGTAGCCCCGATGCAGATGTAAGTCTTCTAAATCTATCCAGGTAAAACGGTGTGCCTCTGAGGAGATATTAATAACTCGGGCGGCGGGGCTGGCTTTCAATTCGTCAATGAGAAGATTGGTAAGCGTAAAGTAAGCCATATGATTTACGGCCAATGTGAGTTCGATTCCGTCGGCGGTGATCTCTCGATAGGGCTTAGCCATGATGCCCGCATTATTCACCAAGACATCAATTTGAGAGAATCTAGCCTTAATTTCTTGGGCAACACGCTTGACTTCATCACGTAGGGAGAGGTCAGCCAAGAAAATGTCAATCTTTTCGTTTCCCGTTTTCTCTGTGATTTCTTGTTTGGCTTTTTCTGCTTTTTCTTGGTTGCGACAAACCATAAGCAAATGCGCTCCCTTGTGGGCGAGTGCTTCGGCGGTGGATTTTCCAATACCAGAGTTAGCTCCGGTAACAATGCATATTTTATCTTTCATGGGTGTTTGCTTTCAATGAATTGCACTAATCATATTCAATCCCAGCTTCTTCTCTGACCCAGTCGAGCATTTCCATCAGAAAAAGGGAGTCTTGCCAGGTCATCAGATCGCTTTGGGTTTTTCCTTGTTGTAGACATTTAACCACTTCTGTGGCTTCATAGTTATAACCATTTCCCTCTGTTTCAAAATTAATACTTTGGCGATCGGTCAAATGCTGAATGACTTCAATTTTGGTATCAGGAGCATGAAAAGGGCGGCTCATCTTGATCGTGCCTGACTCCCCAAAGATATTGGCTTCTAAACTCTGATGAGTCGCAATGGAGCAAGACAAGAAAGCCATTTTCTGCTGATAATTTAGCAAAATTCCGCAGTGCAGATCTGCTCCTGTTGGCCCGAAGGTGGCCTCTGCTTTGAGGCTTTGTGGTTTTCCTAAAAGCGTGGTTGCCAAGAAGAGTGGATAAATTCCCACATCCAGCAGCGCTCCCCCTCCGAGTGCTTTATTGAAAACGCGATGTTCATCTCCAAATGGAGCCGCAAAACCAAAATCAGCCTGAATGGATTGTATCTCACCGATGACGCCTGTATCCAAGAGTGTTTGTACTTTCTGGAAAGAGGGAAGAAACTTTGTCCAGAGGGCTTCCATCAAAAATAAGTTTTGCTGCTTGGCTAGCTCGATCATCTCCTGCGCCTGTCTTTTATCCATCGCAAAAGGTTTTTCACAAAGAACAGCTTTTTGATGCTCTAGGCACATCATCGTATTTTCATAATGCAAGACGTGAGGAGTGGCAATGTAGACTACATCTACTTCTGGGTTTTCGGCCAAGGCTTCATAATGATCATGATAATGTTTGACTTGGTACTGCTCGGCAAAAGTTTTGGCCTTCTGGGTAGATCGAGAGGCCACCGCTACGAGCTGGCTATCTGGCACCCACGCTAGCCCTTCGGCAAATTTGTGCGCGATTTTTCCCAGCCCAATGATTCCCCAGTTGATTGTTTTTTTCATGATGACGTGATTGTTTAAATTGCAGATTACCCAAGATAAAACAAAAAGTCTGTAAAGACCTGAGCTCTTCCGAACCAAAGTTGATCTGCATTTCAATTTTATGGATGATTCGAAATCTTTCCTGCCTCTTATTCTCATTTGTAACTTGAAATCTTTAATTTGTGATTGAAGTTGTCTAGAGCTTACCTTTGGACTACAAAAGTCATATTTCGCTAACAACTCAAAACTTCAGGTAACTTCATTCAAAAACACTTCAATATGCCACTCATCAAAACCGTCAGAGGATTTACCCCTCAACTTGGGGAAAAATGTTTTATTGCAGATAACGCCACCATTATCGGGCAAGTCATTACTGGAAACGAATGCAGTTTTTGGTTTAATGCCGTAGTGCGTGGGGACGTGAGTAAAATTCAAATGGGCGATCAGGTCAATGTACAAGATGGAGCAGTCGTGCACGCTACTTATCAAAGAAGTGAAACCATCATCGGAAATCAGGTATCAATCGCCCACAACGCGATTGTTCACGGTTGTACGATTGAGGACAAGGTATTAATCGGGATGGGAGCAATCGTGATGGACGGAGCCGTGATCAAAACGGGCTCGATCATAGGGGCAGGAGCCATTGTATTGCAGAATACGGTGGTAGAAGCAGGGCAAATCTGGGCGGGTAATCCAGCCAAATTTTTGAAAAATACAGGAGAATTTACCAACAGTGAAATAGAGCGGATCGCAAATGCCTATCCTAAGTATGCTTCTTGGTTTATGGGAAATGATGAGCGCTGATAGGACAGCATGTCCCATTCACGGTGTTGTTTTTTGGCTGAGATAATTGCTGCTTACAAGCTAGTACGAGCCAATTCGTTTGACAATTTGAGATTTGACCACCTCATAAAAACGGGTAGGTTTCATGGTGCGCCAATTTTCTATCTCGAGGGTTCCTCCAAAGTTGATGTAGTAATCTAGGCGATATTTTTTCCACTCTTCTTCTACAAAGGAGCGAAAGTTTACCGCCGCGATCCAGCCATCTTCTACGTCTTCGAACCATTCTTCATAATAGCATTCATCTGAGCCGTGGAAATTGAGTACGTTTTCACCAATCAGAATAAATTGGTTAATCCCATTGCCAGTAAGGCGATCTACCACACAGCGTTTGAAATACATCACATCGTTATGGAGGGTGTCATTCCACTCACCAAACATCTCGATGATGGCAAATCGTTTTTCATAATTTACATACAGCAGTTTCACGTAGAGCGTTTCCGAACCAATGCCATCCCACTGAGGGTGAATATAATATCCATAAATATCGTGAATATAGTAATCTCCATAGCTTCGTCCATAAAAAGGAGAGCGAACGTCTGCATCTGCTCGATAATGCTTTTCCCAGTTATAAAAAGGTTCTATTTCGTGCATAGGATGCCTTAATGCCATTAGGTTTTGATAGCGTCTATATTAGATATAAAATTACACAAATCATGCGTTTAGCACAAGCCTGAGCCAGTCTAGTCTTGATTTAATTACTCTGGCCTATTGCTTTGAGCTATTTCTCTAACAAGAAGTGCGAATCAAAGTTCACTCCTTTACTACCTGATTTTTCTAACGATAGTTGACGCCATTCTGAGAGTGTTTGACATCGCGGAGGATCACTCGTAAATTTAATCGAACCACTTCTCCCATATTTTGGCAGCCCAGAAACTCTTCATTCTGATGATGATTGGCTAATTCTTGCTTGAGTTGTTCTACTTTTTCGGGGGTAGAAATTTCGTCCTGGCGCATACAATCCATCAAATCTTTAATCCGAACCCGCGCTGATTTGAGGCGCCTGGCCATCAGGGTTCTTTCTTCGTGTTGGTACTGCTTAAAGGTTTCAGGAGTCATCAATTCTAAGCAGAGTTGTACTACTTGATAATTTTCTTTGAAAAATTGAGGTAAGTACATCTTTCGTTTTCCCTCGTAGCTTTGCTGGTCAAAATCTATGGCACGCACCCGGTACTGTTCTTCATCAAAATCAGGGGTAATATCGATCACATAATTATACGAGCGCATATCTCCTAATAACCTGACAAAGCATCTTTCGTTGAATTTGACAAACTCCTTGGCAATTCTCACTTTATTAAGACTAGGACGTTCCAGATAATTTCGGATAAAAGCATCTCCAGGAATCCCTGCAATGTGTTCCTCGATGAGGGTTTGATTATGCACCAAATAATTAATGCGATTGGGAGAAAGAATATGCTCCAGTTCCAAACCGTAAATGCGTGAAGCGTCCGCCCGTTTTACATAAAAATAATCGTGATTATCATTGTAATGATTAACAATACGGATCCGAAAAGGATTAGAATTCCCAAAAGTACAATAATCAATACGATCCACGTAAAGGTGCTCCATTACAGTAATATCTCCATCCGTTTTAAGAAGGGCATAAATCAGCGTCAACTGCTGATTCAATTCAGAAATAAGGTATTGAGGATAAACCACACTCTCCCAAAGTGTATCTTCTCCAAACTTGTCTTGCAAAGGAAAAGCATCTGTATAACGCAACAAATCATCGTAGCGAAGAGGAAGATCGGTATCTCGCTCATATTCTCGTAAATAATCGCGTAGTTGATCTTTAATCAGGAAGGTGAGCTTTTTTTTGGAGATGGAGGTCATGGTACGCGCTTGTTCTTGTCAAGGAAAATGAATCCGTATATTTTCACAAATTACTCAAAAAAACCGATCAGGAAAAGACCCAATCGGTTTTTGTATTTATCACAAACATCATATTCAGGGTATGAGTACTTGACTAATCGCGTGGGCTACACCATTGCTAGTCACAATATTAAGGCTGACTCCTAAGGCATTTTCTGAGCCAATTCCAAATTCATCTTCGTCTATAATCACTAGCTTTCCATCTTCAAAGTCAACTGTGATATTCCCGCCCGCAAGCATAGTTACTTCACCGGGTGAAAGATCTGTAGAATAGACCGCTGCACTTGCTCCAACTACGTGATACTGCAAAACAGCAAGTAAAGCCGAGGCGTCAATTTCTGAAATACCGCTTACACCCAAGCGAGCATAGAGATTTTCAAAAGCTTGATCCGTAGGCGCGAAAAGCGTAAAAGGTCCTTCGGTTGAAAATAATTGGACCAAGCCTGCCTGAGTAGCCGGGTCTTGATCTACTTTAAGTACCGCTTCTGTTAATTGGGTAAAGCTTCCCTGAGCATTCAAATTAATGAGTAAATCGCTCAGGGTTCCGTTCTCAGGAAATTGTAATTCAGGTGTAAGGATCACTTTATCCAGCAGGTAGAAGAATCCATTTTTGGCTCGATTCATCTGAGGTACCGTAACGGCAATATTTTGTTCCGGATTAGAAGGATTAATAAACGCTTGAACTGGGCTGTGCGGATCATCATTCAAAGCTAAGAAAAAAGCTTGTTCTTCTAGGGTAACAATCGGCCCCTCACTCAAAGACGCCAGTGGGGAAGCAACTGCGTGATAGCTAATCACATCATTGATTTGCTCCGCGCTGAGTGTAGAAAGCGCATTTTCGTCTAAGCCAGTATTCGCAAAAGCAGCGTCATTGGGGATAAATACCGTCAGTTCGGCCTCAGGATTATTGAGAGCCTCGCTAAGACCTGCTACCTCTACACCTAATTCTAATAGACTCAGGTCTTTACCTAATTGTACCAATTGACCCAAAGTAAAATCCTCAGGATTGATCAAGACCTCGTCTATTTGATGAATCACTCCGTTGGTAGCAAAAATATCGCGTACGTTGAGAGAAATTTCACTCAGATTGAAAGTCTGTAAAACCAAGCGATTTCCTTCTCCTCGCTCTACTCGATAGGAGGCTTCTCTAAGCGTAGGGATGTCTACATCCTCTCTCAAATCAGTACTAAACACCGTTCCTGCCACCACGTGATAAAGAATGACTTGCTGGAGCAAAGCTTGCGGTACCTCCTCAAAATCAACTCCCAAGCGTCTGAAGAATGCCTCAAAAGCAGCATCACTGGGAGCAAAAACCGTAAAGTTCTCTTCTCCGGAAAGGGTCTCAACCAAATCCAAAACTTGAACTGCTGCCAAAAGGCTCCTGAATTCGGGAGTATTCTCATCTTGGGCGGCATTCACTACGATTTCAGCGAGATTAAGCGTGGGCTGTATCAGGACTTGATCTATTTTTTGAATCACTCCATTTTTAGCACGAATATCTTTTTTGATAATTTCCGTATTTCCATTCACGAAAAAATGCGGAGCCAAGGCCGTATTGATAAAAACATCTGCACCAATCAAGGTGTGAATACTGATTCCTTCGTCAAAAGTCTTACTCTTGAATTCTCCTTCCGCCACGTGGTAAAGCAACACATCACGAAGTATTTCAGGGTCAGCTTCCATGATGGCCTCGGCGTTCTCAAAGCCTAATGCTTGAAAAGCAGCATTATTTGGAGCAAATACCGTCAGCTCTTCGCCCTCGATCAAGGCTTCTTCCAGTCCAGCTCGGGCGATAGCCACTGCTAACAAGTGAAGATCAGAGTCATTGGCGACAACTTCTAAGATGTTTTTTTTAGAAGAGCCTCCTCCTGGAAAAGGAAGGTTATCAATAATTTCACAGGCACTCGTAGCGAATAAGCATAGAAACACAACTAAGGTATGTCCCTTGCGAAACTTTTTTTGGATCTGCATAAGGATTATTTTTTTTGGTTAAAAAGAATAAAAAGGACAAAAGATAGAAGCGCTTCTATAGTAAGAGAGCCGGAGAAAAGGAAATTGGTTGGAATTAGAAAAGCTCGAAAAGAAATTTTTTAGAAAAATGCCCCATCTTCAAGTGAGCATTCATCCTAAACTAAGAAATAATCGGAACAAAGCTCTAAAAAGAAAAACGAACCATCTACAAAGAATCCAAGTCAATCAGGGAGCCAAATTTTAAGCCGAGATATGACAGCTTGATAAGCTGTATCTTGGGCTATGTTTTTCCATTCGTGCGGATCACTTTGGTGGTCATAGAGTTCTTCGGAGCCATCTCGATAGCGGATATAGCGCCATCTTCGGTCGCGTAAAGCATAATTCCCTTGTCCATAAGTAGTCAGGGTGGGCTTTTGGCGAGGTAAGGCAGGATTTTTAATCCAAGGTTTTAAACTCTCACCGTCCAGCCATAGAGAGTCATAAGATAGCTCACACAGATCCGCCAAAGTAGGATAGATATCCAGTAGGCTTACGGGCGCTTTACATATCCCACCTTCTCGGCCAAGCTTGGGTACTTTGAACATCAGGAGACTGCGGGTGGATTCTTCCCAGAGTGTTCTTTTCTCCCAGTGCTGTTTTTCACCCAAGTGTAGCCCATGGTCGCTGACCAGACACAAGATGGTATTGTTTGCGTAGGGGCTTGCTTCCAGAGCTTGTATTACCCTACCTACTAGGTAATCCATGTAACTAATTGAGGCAAGGTAGGCTTTGACTATATTTTGCCATTCCCCTACTCCAATCACTTTCTGGTGATTTGCTCCGGTCAGAGCTATTTGTTTGCCCAGAGTGGGGATGTCTTCCAAGTCATCGGCAAGCGTCTCAGGTAATAAAATCGTGGTGGTGTCATAAATATCAAAAAAGCGAGCAGGAGCTACCAAGGGCAGGTGAGGTCGGTAAATGCCATAGGCCAAGAAGAAGGGTTGGAACTGTGTACTTTCCAACTGTCTAATCAGGTATTCTAAGCCCTGGTGGTCGGGAAGATCAAAGTCATCACCTTTCCAAATTTCATAATTAAAAAACCGTGGAGAAGGGTGATTTACCCTTTCTCCCAAACTCTGGTCAATCGGGAAGGGTCCGTAGCCCTTGTCCCGTAGATGCATATCGTCCCAGATTTGCTTCAAGCGATCCGCATCGGGAAGAGAATAGGGATTATCATGGTGGACTTTACCAATCCAATACGTTTTATAACCATTTTGATGAAAAAGCTCAGGGAGAAGTATTGCCTCTCTGGCCAGAGGAGCATCATTCCAATGATTCTCATTGGTGTAAATCCCTGTACGATGTGGAGCCCTTCCCGTGAGTATGGACGCCCGCGAAGGGCCACAAACGGGTGCTACGCAATGGGCATTACTAAACAAGATACTTTCTTGCATCAGGCGATCCAAATGAGGGGTTTGTACCTGAGGATGCCCTCCCAAAGGGCCTACCCAATCATTGAGATCATCTACGATGATTAGAATGACATTCGTTTTGAAAACGGCTTGCTCGGGATGATAAGTGCATCTGGTGAGGAATAGTAAACTGACAAAATTCAGGATATTAATCAAAAAAAGCTGGTTGCGTTTCCCTTTCATTGTTTTAGGATTTGGTCAGTCCAAGTTAAGCTTTCTTGACTATTTTTAAAATGTTCGATATAGATTCCGACTTGATATTGGTCTGATTTTAATTTTGCCTTAGAAATTTTCAGTTGAAATCCACTGTGGTCCAAAAGTGGGTTATCAAAGTGTTTACTCACGTCTTCACGGAGTACTGGTTTGGTAGATATTAGATATTGGCGCTGACCTGAGCGCAAAGCAATTTTAATTTGCGTATCTTGTGTGTTGGTTTTTGGGAGAAAAGCCCAACCTTTGAGTCTTACAAATTCAGGCGAGTGTTCTTGCTCCAAGTGATATCGAATTTTTTCCTCACTTGATGGGAGATTCTTTACTAACTTCCATTTTTGAGATTGCAGAGGAATCTTGTATCCCGTCCAAGCAAAGTAAGACTCACCTCTGAGCGTATCTGACAAGTACAATCCGACTTGGTAATCTCCATCTTGAAAAGCAGACTTATCCACGGAAACACGATAACCAGTATGATTTAATTGCTCATTTTGAAAAGATTCTCCAACATCTGGTCTAAATACGGTTTGGGTAGGTATTTTGTAAATTTGATTTTCTGATGCAAAAATTAGAGAAATTTGCTGATGATTAGCTTGATAATGATTAGGAAAAGCCCAACCTTTACAAGAAAAAGTGCCCTCACCATCTTCATAAGAGAATGAATATTTCAAGTTTTTAGTAAGCGATGGTACAATTTCTAGATGCTCTGGTTTTGAGACAGATATCTCTACATTTTCCTGCGTGATTATATAAGATGAGGATCCCTGCTCACCATCAGTAATGTACAAGCCTACTTGGTAAACCCCGGGTTCTAATTGATCTTTCGTGAAAGTATTGACAAAACCAGATCTCAATAGACGTTGGTTTTGAAAATGCGTGGCTATGTCTGGTCTCTCTATTTTTAGAGATTGACTTTTATAAATTTCTCCACTCCCTGCAATCAATAATAAAGAGGTGTTGTTATCCTGTGAGTTGTTATCATTCTCTACAAAGGCCCAGCCTGAAAGATACACATAATCTGTTTTGGAGATTAGCTCATCGAAAGCGTATTTTATTTTCCGGGAGGTATCAATTGGAGCCTCCTTGGTCTTTTCTAGACTTGAGGGCTCGTAGGAGGCTGGTAATTTTGTGATTGCTTGAGGATTTTCACGAATTAACTTCAAAAAAATATCATCTTTTTTGCTGGCAGGATAAAATAAATCGTATCCATCTAAATGAAAATAACGAAGAGTTCCCAAACGCATGGGAACCAAGAATCGCCAGCGATGTGCTGGGATGGAAACAAAAAGAAGAGAGGTATCTTGTATTTCATTGTTGATCAATTTTGCTTGAATATCTTTTCTAGAATTATTTATTTCTAATCCATTTGCCCGAGCCACGTAGCCAAGGTTAATTGCGTTTCTCGCTTCGGCAGCAAAACGTGAAAAATATATATAATCATGTTTGGAAAGATAATTGGCTTCGTATGGTGGGTAAAATGAAATCTTCCCGAAGTTTTTGAAAACAGCTCTCCAAGAATCTTCCGAAAGGGGAATGTTGTATGTCTGGTTTTTAAACTTTTTTGCCTGAAGGAAAGGCCGTAAATCATAAATTTGAATCGTGAAAGCCAAGATAATTAGCAAATGTGCTATGATTTTGCGAGGAAAAAACTGCCACACTACGTACAAAGCTCCCACCAAAATGAAATAATAAACCAGCCAAAAAAAACGAGCACTAGCCCGGAAGATATTACCCAATTTTAGCAAGAAATCTGGCCAAGGCATTTCTAAAACAACTTGGTCGTGCCAAGTGACCCGATTAGTGACGGAGAAAACCAACAACAGGAAAGCAAAAATGAATAGCAGCAAAATTTTATAATTCGCTTTTTTCAGGCTTCTTATTCTAATAAAGCCAAAAAAAACTGTCAAAATTACCAACAAAATTACCCCAGCCCCCAAATACATGAAGCTCTCGTACTGATGCCAACTTACCGCTGGGTAGCTGGGTAGTAGCCTGGAATAGCCCCAGGGGTTAAAGAGGGCATCGAGATTCAGACTGTAGAGCCCGTAAGCCTGAGCTACCTCGTAGGTTTCTCTATTTTCTAGACCAATGTAGCCCACAGTCACCCAAACCAAGAGCAGAGATGCCAAACTCGAACCTAGATAGCCCAGAAAACCCTTCCACGTGATTTGCTGCTCGGCAATCCATATTTTGAGCAGATTAAAAAATAAGAATCCCCCAATCATGGAACAGAGATAAGGATTCAATAAAGCGCTGATTATCAGTAAAGTCCATTGATACCAGAAGATACCACGAAGTGAATGCTGACGTGAATCCAACAAGTACACCCAGAGATTAAGAATAATCAACCAATGTGCACACAAGGCCGGATGAATATCCCGGTGGATGAGTACCGGATTAAAGACCAAAAACAAAACCGCAAGGATAAGTAGCCAGCCTCGGAAACCCAAATGGTGAAACAGCTTCCTCGCCGACCACGCCATCAAAAGATGACACGAAAATAACCAAAATCCCAGATACTGAAAATTTTCGGGTAGTAAAGGCGACAATAATTTGAGAGGAATCGCCAAGAGAGGAATGGAGTCGGTAAAACCCACGTTCGTACCAATGGGGTAATAGTAATTCTGAATACTACCCAGCGGGAAAGTCCAGGGCTCGAAACGATAAAAGTACCAGCCCAGATAATGAGTCGCCCAATCGTCTCGCATCAACCAAGCCGTTTTGGTAGGTAATAAAATCTGCAAACCATAACGCTGGTGATAGAAAAGAAGAATCAGTAAAAAATAGATGCCCCCTTCTAAAAAACTAACTCGAGCCGGATTAGCGTCCATTTCTCTGGTCTGAATTTGAAGGAATTTCCTCATCCTGATTAAGTAGTTGTGTTTTCTTTGCACGATAGACCAAGTATATTTTCAATAGATCAAATGGGACTTGCAACATGTAAAGAAAAGAAACTTTCGAGTTTTTTTGATGAATCCAAGCTTCTACTGGAACTTCCAAAACGGATAGACGTGCCTTTTCTTCACCCAATACTTGCATCAAGCGAAATAATAGTTCTATATCAAAGAGCCATTTACTTTGAAAGGGTTCTTTAAACAAGGCAGGAACCAAACTAGCCCGAAATACCTTCGCCCCACATTGCGTATCATAAACGGCCAAACCCAAAAGAAAGCTGGCAAGGGTAGCAAAGATCCGCCCCAGATAATGCCGATAAGCACTCCGCTCCACAACAGCACCTAACCTCTTGATACGCGACCCCATTACCAATAAATATTTCTCTTGGCTTAGTTGAATCAATCTTTGCATTTCCACGAGAGGTGTGGCAAAGTCAGCATCCATAAAGCTAATGGTAGCAAAATCTTCCCACTCTGCCGCTGCTAACATCCCGGTGCGTACAGCTTCTGCCTTTCCTTTGTTTTCTTGAGTAATTGCTCGAATGCGATTCTCACTGTTCTGTGCCAATTTATTCAGCAGGGGATAAGTCTGGTCGCGACTTCCATCATCTACTAAACAAAAATAATAATTGGGATATTCCCTACAAAACGCCGCGATGGCCTTAGTGTCCAATCTGTGCTCTTCGTTGTAACAGGGTATTATGATACAATTTTTCTGCATATAGCATAGTTAGAAAGGCCCGGTAATTTCAGCCCCATTCTGTGCAAAAAGCGAGTCATTTTGAAATCCGTGATAAGAGCATTTTTTAGCAATAGGGTCTGTGTATTCCCTCCTTGCCAGGCTCCAATGCCCTGAGCTTGCCGTGGACGAGGATTGAGTTTTTCAATAAGCACGCGCACTCCTCTGGGAATGAGGAGGCTACTAAAAAAATATCCTTCTTTGATTATTTCCAATCCGGCTTCGTGCATGTGTCTTTTGAGAGAAGCATTCGTGTATCGGCGGTAGTGTTCTAGAAAATAATCATGAGAGCAAAATAGTTGCTGAAAGGCAGGCACACTGATGATAAATAAAGTACCAGAGCTCATCTGCGGAAAGCTACTCAACCAACGCATAAAGCTAATATCGTCTTGAATATGCTCAATCACATCCAAGAGCAAAACAATATCAATATGAGGATAATTGCCCTTGTCTAGCGCATCTGGCAGGGAGGCGTAAATGTCAATCGAGCGATTCTCGAATTTCTTCCGGAGATGCTGCAGCATCGTTTCTTCAAAAGAAATATCTACGGCTAGGAATCGTGAGGCAGGCATTCGCTCAGAAAGAGATTCCACAAAAAAAGTATCTCCACAGCCCATATCCAGCACCGTACCCGTTTGAGCTTCGATTTGTGGCAAAAAATCTTGAAGAATCTGATAGACTACTTCCAAACGAGCTTGCTCCCAAGGATGTCTTATCGCTTCGGGCTGCTTTTGATGAATCGCTGCTTCTTTTAAATCCATAATAAAGTATTGACATACAAACACTTCCTGATAAAAGAAGCTTAATTTTTGATTACTCTCTTGACAATGTTACCCTTGGCGGAGCGAATTTCCAACCAATACATTCCAGCGGCCAAGTCTCGCAGATCTAAGCTTTTTTGGTCGACTCCTGTTTTTTTATACTGATATTGGCTCAGCTCTCTTCCCTGTGCATCTCTCACCCGAATCTGAAAATCACCCACGGTCGGGTCTGTGAGTTTGATATTCAATACTCCCGCAGAAGGATTGGGAAAGAAGTGAATGCCCTGTTCCAATTTCTCTTCTTCCAGACCTAGTACAATTGGATTATTCGGAACCGAGATACGAATGATTTTGTCATCATTCCCCTTGCCCGTGTTCGCTAATACCCCGTTTACCCCAGTGTTAGAGGTAGATACATAAATATCTCCTGAGGGCGAAATGCAAATATCTCTTAATCTACCAAATAGGCCATTGAAATAAGTTTCTTCCTGAACGATTTGCTTTCCGTCTTCACTCAGTGTCAGCACACGCATATCTCTTTCTTTTAGAGTCATCAGCAAAATCTTTCCTTCAAACTCGGGAATCAAATCAAAATTATAGAAATCCATACCCGAGGGAGCCACAGTAGGGGTCCAGGTCAAGAGTGGCTCTCTGATTTCATTCTCTTCACAGAAGGGCAATTCAGGCCCCACGTAGCCGTCCGTACCGGGTTGGGTATTACCATCACAAAAGCCGTGTACGTAAGGCCAACCGTAATTTTTACCTACCTCAATGATGTTAATTTCATCGTCCGTGCCAGGGCCATTTTCCGAACTGTATAGAATTTGCCCGTCTGGTGAGTACACCAAGCCCATGGCGTTTCGATGCCCCCAAGACCAAACATAGCTCCCCGGTATAGGATTGTCTTCAGGAACACTACCATCTAAGTTGATTCTCAGGATTTTACCCACGATACTACTCGTATCTTGGGGAAGTTGTAGCTTACGAGCATCACCCGAGGTAAGCATGATTTTGTGGTCAGGACTTACTACCATACGTCCGGAGTGATGGGCATTCTCAGAGCCTACTACATCAAGAATTATTTCTGGATCAATCAAGGTATCCTGAAGGGGATCAAAAGCATATTTGACCAACTTGGAACGAATAGAAGAAGTATCTCCGAGTATAGCCAAATAATTATAAAATAAATAAACAAAAGGCTCTTGCTCGAACTCTGGATGGAGTACCATGCCAAATAAGCCTAGCTCAGGCCAGCGTGTTCCCGGAGTAAGCGTGGGATGTTCGTCAGTATGTACGTCTGGTAAGTTCAGAAGTATCTTTACTTCACCGGTCTCGGGATTCACTTTGCTCACTCTACCCACGGTAACTTCGGTATACCAAATCCAATTATCTGGCCCCCAGAGGATTTCCCAGGCGGGACTGGGTAAGTTCTGTACGATGGTCGTAGTATCCAAAAGGGTAGAATCTAGTTGAATTTGTGCTTGAGCTTTTGGGAAGAAAAGAAGTTGTAAACCTAAGTACAGCGTTATGGAGTAACAAAAGACTTTGGTGTTCATAAAAATAGGTTTGAGTAGTTTTCAGAAATAGGATAGATAAGCAGAGAAGTTGGCCTAGCCTTTGAAAACAATGAATTTCTTACTAACAAAATTCCAAGCCACCACGATGATGATCGCTAAGCCCTTTGCCAGCAAATAGTGTAGATATAATTGCTCGATGGCTAGCTTCATGATTAAATAATTGAGCAAGAGCCCAATCACCGCCATCACGGTAAAAGCCACGAACTCAAAGCCCTGAGAGTATTTACCTGATTCAAAAACCCAAGTTCGGCTCAGCCAATAATTCAAGCCCACCGCCAATGAAAAAGCAAAGGTATTGAACCAATAAATATGAGATTGACCAAAATACTCTACCAAGGCAACCAACACACCAACCTCTAGGGTGGCGCTTAGTGCTCCCGTGATGGCAAAACGTATAAACTGAACGTACACTGGGTTGCTGAGATAGGTAAGCGATAAATGCTGCGCTACTTTACGGATTCTTTCCATGGTTTGCGTCACTAGTTTGAGGATTTAGTTCGCAAATATATATAAAAATCCTTAGAATGGATTTTCACTCATACTCAAAGCCTTGAGCGCTTGGTCTTTTCCTGAAATAATCAATTTATCTACCGGAACTTTCCAATCAATGTTCAGATCGGGATCATTATAAATAATTCCTCCTTCATAGCCGGGGGCGTAGTACTGGTCGCACTTGTAAAGCACTTCTGCTTCTTCGCTGAGCACCACGAAGCCGTGTGCGAAACCCGCCGGTAGCAGTAATTGCTTTTTATTATCAGAAGAAATAACCAAACTTTCGTGCTGACCAAAAGTGGGCGAGTCCTTACGGATATCTACGGCTACATCTAGTATTTCTCCCCGGATGACACGCACGAGCTTGGCCTGCGCGTGGGGAGGAATTTGAAAATGTAATCCTCGCATCACACCGTAGTAAGAAAGCGAATGATTGTCTTGTACAAAATTTCTATGAAAGCCCGTGGCTTCGGCAAATTGCTTATAATTAAAACTTTCATAGAAGAAGCCACGATGATCTTCAAACACGCGGGGTTCAAATATCCAGATTCCATTGATCTTTCCGGGAATAAAAGGCATAGTGATGTAGGATGTATGATTAAGATATAGGATGTATGATATTTTCTGCTTGTTAGTCCAAGAGATTCATGAGGTATTTACCGTAGCCACTTTTCATCAGGGGTTGGGCGATTTTGGTCAATTGTTCTTCATTGATGTAACCCATTTTGTAAGCGATTTCCTCGATACAGCCGATTTTAAGCCCTTGTCTGGCCTCAATGACCTGCACAAATTGCCCTGCTTGCATCAATGAGACAAAAGTCCCCGTGTCTAGCCATGCCGTTCCTCGATCTAGAATTCCTACCGATAGTTTATTTTGTGTCAGATAAGCTTTATTCACATCCGTAATTTCTAGCTCACCTCTGGGCGAAGGTTTTAAGGAATGGGCAATTTCCACGACCCTATTATCATAAAAATACAAACCCGGCACCGCGTAATTAGATTTGGGCTCGAGGGGTTTTTCCTCGATGGAAATGGCTTTTTGATTGCGGTCAAATTCTACCACACCATAGCGCTGCGGGTCAGACACGTGATAAGCATAAACGATTCCACCGTCAGGGTCGGTATTGCTTTGTAATAATTTCTCTAGTCCTGTGCCGTAGAAAATATTATCTCCCAGAATCAAGGCTACTTTGTCTCGGCCAATAAATTCTCTACCAATGATAAAAGCTTGTGCCAGTCCTTCGGGTTTTTCTTGGACAGCATATTCAAACTGACATCCTAGCTGCGAGCCATCTCCCAGCAACTGTTTAAAAAGCTGATGATCCCGCGGCGTGGTGATGATGAGGATTTCGCGAATCCCAGCGTGCATCAGGGTAGAGAGCGGATAATAGATCATCGGTTTGTCATAAACTGGTACAAGTTGTTTGCTGACCGAAACGGTAATGGGGTAAAGTCGTGTGCCAGAGCCTCCGGCGAGAATAATGCCTTTCATGGGGAAGAATTTTAGTAGATGATTTTAAAACTCATTTCCATAATCGTAAAATTAGAAATAAAAGTTTTGAATCAATCTTTCCCATTCGATGATTCTCATGACAAGGTGAGAAATCAGAAAGAAATGTAGCTCCGAAACTGGAGTTTCGGATAAGATTAATTTTTTGTGCTACGTGGTGGCGATGGTAGCAACCGCCATATTTGAAAAAAAGCCGGACTCAGGCCCGGCTTCCTTCAAAATCAATATAAATACAAGTGCTTTGTCCTCGATAGGTTGGATAAAATCAGCAGTAAGATTCCGCCAAAGAAACTCACAACGGACAAGCAATTAAGCCACTTCCATTTGGAATTTTTCTTTCAAAATTTTGGTAATTCCTTCTCTCAAAGAGATTTTAGGCTCCCAGCCCATAGATTTTAAGCGGCTTACATCCATAAGCTTGCGGGGGGTACCGTCGGGCTTAGAAGTATCAAATTTCAACTCTCCTTCAAACCCCACGAGTTCTTTGATTAACAGCGCCAAATCCTTGATGCTGATATCTTCACCCGTTCCCACGTTGATAAAGCCTTTTTCGTCGTAGTGGTGCATCAGGTGGTAGCAAGCATCAGCGAGGTCATCCACGTTCAAAAATTCACGCAGGGGAGAACCTGTTCCCCAGATTTCCACGGATTCTTTGCCTTCGGCTTTGGCCTCAGAGAATTTGCGGATCAGAGCCGGCAGTACGTGTGAATTTTTGAGGTCGTAGTTATCATTCTCACCGTAAAGATTGGTGGGCATCACCGAAATAAAGTTAGAACCGTATTGGTCGCGGTAGGCTTCGCACATTTTGATTCCGGCGATTTTGGCAATAGCATAAGGTTCATTGGTAGGCTCTAAGTAACCACTCAATAGGTAATCTTCTTTGAGGGGCTGAGGCGCCATCTTCGGGTAGATACAAGAAGAACCCATGAACATCAATTTTTTTACACCATTCGCGTAAGATTGATGAATCACATTGTTTTGGATCATCAAGTTATCATACAAAAATTCAGCGCGATAAGTATTGTTGGCTAAAATTCCTCCTACTTTAGCAGCGGCTAAAAACACGTAGTCAGGTTTTTCTTCCTCAAAAAACTGCGCCACGGCTTGTTGGTCGCGTAGGTCTAGCTCTTTGGAAGTGCGCGTTACGAAATTTTCAAATCCTTCTTGTTGGAACTTACGAAGGATGGCTGAGCCTACCATTCCACGATGGCCGGCGATATATATTTTACTATCTTTTTCCATTGTTTATAGGGTTTGACGGGTGGTGTCAGGTTAAATTAGTTGTTCGTTGTCAGTTATGAGTTACAAGTGTTGTCTAAGGATATTCTACTGGACAAATTAAAAATTTCTAACAACAAATGATAACTTCTTATATTTTCAAATCTTTAATTCCATAGAACCAGAAACAAGAAAGACTGAGCCAGTCATAAGCATTCGGGCACAGTCTTTTTGATGGTTTTGGCAAATTCTTATTCGTAGTAGTTCATTACTTTATGACCACCTTCTCTCAAATACTGATCGCGCTTGAATAGCTCCACATCAGCATGAACCATATCTCTCACGAGCATAGGTAAGTCATACTTGGGCTTCCAACCTAGTTTTTCCTGAGATTTGGTAGGATCACCAATCAACAATTCTACCTCAGTAGGACGGAAATAACGCTCATCTACACTTACTACGGTATGTCCTGTTTCTACCTGATATTCAGGGTTGTGGCAAGCGACCACCACAGCTGTTTCTTCTACTCCTTCTCCTTGGAAAGCAACCTCAATGCCTACTTCTTGGAAGGCCATTTTCACAAAATCTCTTACCGTCGTAGTGACGCCCGTAGCGATTACGAAATCCTCAGGTGTTTCTTGCTGAAGGATAGCCCACATGGCTTCCACATAATCTTTGGCGTGTCCCCAGTCGCGTTTGGCGTCCATGTTACCTAGGTACAAGCGATCTTGTAGACCCAAGGCGATACGAGCCACGGCGCGGGTGATTTTACGAGTTACGAAAGTTTCTCCACGGAGCGGGCTTTCGTGGTTAAAAAGGATTCCATTACAAGCGTACATATTGTAAGCTTCACGGTAGTTCACGGTAATCCAGTAACCATACATCTTAGCGACGGCGTAAGGAGAGCGAGGATAGAAAGGAGTAGTCTCAGACTGAGGTACTTCCTGTACCAAACCGTAAAGCTCAGAAGTAGAGGCTTGATAGATTTTGGTTTTCTCGATCATGTTCAGGAGACGTACGGCTTCTAGCACGCGAAGTGTTCCGAGTGCATCTACATTGGCGGTATATTCTGGCGCATCAAAACTTACTTTCACGTGAGACATGGCTCCGAGGTTGTAAATTTCATCTGGTTGCACTTCTTGAATAATACGGATGATGTTGGTAGAGTCGGTCAAGTCCCCGTAGTGTAGGGTAAAACGAATTTCCGTTTCGTGAGGATCTTGATACAAATCATCAATACGATCGGTATTAAACAAAGAGCTTCTTCTTTTGATGCCGTGTACTATGTAACCTTTTTTAAGCAGGAAATCGGCAAGATACGCACCGTCTTGCCCGGTAATACCTGTAATTAGTGCAACTTTAGACATATTAGTTCAATTTAAAAGGCTTTAAATAAATATAGTGACCATGAATTTAGGTTCGATTACGAATTCCGGTTCTATTTGTTTATCACAAATCAGGAAGAATGTTGTGGGTTAGCTTTGGTAGGCCAGCGGTAGCCATACGCAAAGATAAATTTGTGTGTGATGAGAAATGGTTGACTGATTGACCGAGGTCAAATCTCTGCTAGCAAGATTATGAGATACATCTACAAACAGAAGGAAAGAGATCGCCACAGATTTCAAGTGAAATTTATTTGCTTGATCTCGTGAGTTGGTAAGTATTAGAACAACTCCAAACTCAGGATTTATATACCCTAAAATGTAAGTTTTGTTTCAGTTTCGAGAAATTAATTCACGAAATCGCCTCGAAGTACTCTAAATCGCTTCCGAGCTTCCTGAGTGTAGATGCTTCCTGGGTATTTAACGAGGATATTTTTGTAAATATCCATGGCGCGATCTTTATCATTGAGATCTTCTTCATAGATTTTACCCATCAAAAAATAAGCATCATCTCCCCAGATATCATCTGCGTAATCCGCTACGATTTTACTCAAGATTTCTACGGCCTCTTCGGCTTTACCAATTTTCAATAACAGATTAGCTTTGCTCCACAAGACTTCATCCACCAGCGAATGAGAGGTATAATCTACTAGCATCTGATTGAGTTTTTCCAGTGCTTTGAGGTCTTGATGCTGAAACATGAGCAATTCTACTTGGGAGTAATCTCGGAGGGCGGCCCCCGTGGTATCAAAGGCCAAATTATCCTGAATGAGTAAGCTGAGGCTCATGGCATCATTAGCGATTTCTCGGCTGGTTGCTTCTTTGAGAATATCTAAATGCTCTTGTGCCAGCTCAAATTCCCCTTTGTAGTAAGATAGTTTGGCGTTACGCAGCTTTGCTTCGTAGCCAAGGGGATGTTCTTTTTTGAGTTTTTCTACTTGCGAATACAGCAGGGTAGATTCCCAAGGTTCGTCTTTGAGCAGGTAGATATCGCCTAAATCAGTTTTGCACTGGGCAATAAAATCGGTTCTTCCTCGGCTGATTTCTACGGCTTCGTCTAAGATTGCGACGGCGGTATCTTTACGGTCTAGATAGAAAGCATACAGCAGGGCAATATTTCGGAAGGCTTCAAAGGTCTTGTAGTTTCTGCCCAACTCATCAATTAGATTTTCATAATCTCCAATTAATGAGCGAATATCTTCTTCTTGGACGGGAAAGGTGCTTTTGACCACCTCTTCTTTGGCTTTGATGTAATAATTTCTGGCTACGGGATAGTTCGAGCCGTTGGGATAAGTATCGATGATATATTGAAAGATTTTTTGGGCACTGCTGTAGTCCTCATTTTTCATGCTAATCAGGCCAATGCTGAGCAGTTCATTTCCTTCCAGACGGTATCTTTTGTCAAGTGCCTTGGCTTGAATAAAAGCCCGATAAAAACGCTTCTGCTGTAAGTAGAGCCAAAGCAATAGCTCATTGTAAATAGCTTCATTGGCATCTTTTTGCAGTCTTTCTAGCAGAATACGCTCTAAGTTGTCAAAGCTTTCGGGTTGGCTAATGCGGTCTTGCAAGGCTCCTTTGACATACTCGAGATGGCTACGGTCATTCAGCACATAGTTGAGATACTCCTCGATCATCGCGTTTTCATTGCCCGATAAGCCGTGGATTTCAGCCAATTCCAGTGCAAAACTGGTTTTGTTTCGGCTGGCTTTGCGAGCCGCCAGCATCATTTCCAAGGCCCATTCGTTTTCCTCGAGTTTGAGAAAATGCTCTGCGGCTAGGACGGCGGATTCGGCGGGTTTTTCAAAATCTTTCAGTAGCTCCTCGTAGGTTTTGCGAGCTAAATTGGCTTTACCCTGCATCTGTTGCAGATAGCCAAAATCAATGCGGTAGGTTGGATTTTGAGGGAATTGTTTGATTTGACGATTAACCAACTTTTCGGCCTCCTTAAAATTTTGGAGCGCGATGAGCGTTTGTAAATAGTTTTTGTAGATCGTCAGCAGATTTCTTTGGTTTCGGGCTAATTTTTCGTAAAGAATACCTGCTTTTTCATATTCTTGTTGAGAAAAATATTCTTCAGCTAGTTCTATCTCCTTGTCTTGTGCGGATAGCCTAGGAGCATTGCTTAGCACCAATAAAAAAGCCAAGCAACAGGTGGTGAGCAAAGGGACTAAATTTTTACAATCCATAATCGGTTTTTTGAGTTAAAGCCAGCAAAAATCATTCATCAAAATTTTTCTAAACAAAGTTTAGCGGAGTGGCTGATTTGGTGTCCATTTCTGAATGGTATCTATAAAAATCGGATATTATTCTCAAAAAGCCAAAAGAGTGCCTTCCTATTTACAGAAAATCTATATGCCTTTTAGGCACGAATGATTTCCTTGCCTAAAAAACAAAAGCTTAACCTTATGATAATATATATTATATATTTATTTAAAATTAAAATCATCTTCATCATCATGGAGCACTAAATTGTGGATAAGTCTTTCATGGGTAAGTTTGCCAAGTAAATGTAACAATTTTAAAGCCCTGACAGAGAAAGAGTTTTCTGGATTTATAAAGGTTTATCTATCTTAACTCAATTCTTAGTGTTTAGATTTTAAGCGTGGATAAACTGCCTAAATCGGTGGATAGACCCGTGGATAATTTGTGTATAGGTAGTGGTTTATGCACATGCTTCATTTTTATCCACAAAATAGCCAGATTTATCCACAAGAAATGTGTACAACTAAGCGGGTTTTCCACAAGGTTTTTGAGGTTATCCACAGGCCTGTGGATAACTTGTGGATAACTCATTTCGAGCGGGGCTATGCCAATCTTCATTTATCCACACGAAAACTGGGCTTCATGTGGATAACTTCGAGGTTATCCACATGATTATCCACAAAATTCGGAGAAAAACGCCGATGAACCTCAAGCCCTTTCATGAGGACTTCATGTAAGTTTTGAGGTAAAATTACATGAAAATTCGAGGGTTTGAGACCCGAGTAGCCTCAAAACTCGATGACTACGTCTTGTATATCCCATTTTTCTCGAAGCTTGCCTTCATTGGGAAGCGTAAAATAGAGAATAGGTTCAGGAGGTTGATTTTCAGCAACATCTGAGCCGTCCCAACGCTTATTCCCATTTTTATCCAAAATCACCCGAATCGAGTACTGACCCGCGGGGAGGAAGGTAAAATCAAAATTACTCGCATTCACACGCTCTCCTACTATGTTTTTGCCATCACGTAATAACTGTACAATGTAATCTGTTTCTGAGGAAATGACTTTTCCACTGATTGAACCAAAGTTGCTGGGGTCTTTGCGATTAAAACTTTTGCTACTAAAGCGACTCGAATCCTGCTCAATACTGATAAAGGCCGCCGTATCCAAGATGATCTTGACACTTTCTTGAAGAGGAAAAGACTTGGTGAGGGTAAGCCGCGAACGGGTGCGATTCCAGCGGTACTCCTGGGTGCTATCAGGATACGTGAGTGGAGCCAGGGTGAGGCTATCTTGGTCGAGGATATAGATGAGCTTCTCCAAGTCATAACTAGCCACTGGTTTGTCAAATTGGAGATGAATCGTAAAAGGACGATTAGCCTGAAGCTCATCTTCACTCTGAATGTCGACTCGGAGTGGGCTTGAAGCCGTAGTAGCTTTCTTCTTGTCTCTCTCACTGGGTTCTCTGAAAGCGATCTTAATTTCCTCCTCCGAGCGATTACCCAAAGAATCCTCCAATTCTAACAATAAAGGAATACTATCAAAGACCGCTTGCAGGTTGTACAGACGTAGGGTTTTGCCCTTATTCGTGAGATCATAAACCAGAGAATCTCCGCTGTAAGCTCCCAGAGGCTCTACTAAATAATCTGCTAATCCTTCTGAAAACTCGATTTCATAATAATCCCCCACGGCTTTGTCCCGAATGAGTTCAGGAGCGGTATGATCTTCGGGCGCAACTTCCAGAGATACATTTTCTAAACGAACGGTCGTATCTCCCAGCACGACGGTATCCGGAATGAAAGCAAGTGGTTCTGGTTCTTGATAAGAGAGGTCATTATTTCGGTCTTTGATGGCATAGAGACGGTATTTGCCCGCTTTAATATTTTCCATCAGAAAGTTTCCTTCTTCGTCGCTAATGGTAAAATAATAGGGGCGATCCTCGTCATAACGAAGGGTATCTTCGGTACTGTAGAGCGAAACCACGGCTTTTTCCACAGGAAGATGGGTGAGTAGGTTCCGTACATTTCCTTGGATAGACATCGTATCAATGACCTCTCCTGTACTAAAAGCTAATTTCAAAGGGCGATCCGTGATGGTATCTATGACGGCAATGTTACCCTCTGTAATATCTTCAATTCCTTGTCTGAAATTGAGGCTGTAAGTGGTATTTTCTAGCAGAAGGCTATCAAAACGAATTTCTACGCGGTTTTTGACAATTCTTTGCCGGTAGGCACGGGTGGGTGGGGTAATGAGAAGCTCTTGACGAAGTCCATTTTCACGGATCCATTCGTTAAATTCAATAATGACAATATCTCCCCGATAATTCAGTCCTTGATTACGGGGAATACTATTGACCAAAAAAGGGGATAGGGTGTCTTTGGGGCCACCAGTGGGAGCCATTTGGTTTGCACAATCACTGAATGAGAATAGCATGACCATCCATAGAATTGCCCATACAAGGCTTAAGAAGGCCGATTTTATATCAAATTTCATAGAAAAATAACCATGATTCGGCCACAAAATTCACGGAATTTAGCAGGCTTCACAACTTTTTAACAAACTTTAATCCTTCGCTATTCTTTTTCTAGCTGGCGGAAAACCAGATGATTGAGATATTCTACCACCTTCACGTAGTCTTCTTTGGTCTTTACTTCTAGCTCGGTAAGGGAGGGCAAATGTAGCGAAAAAAAGATTTGTTGATGTGCAGACTCTAAGACCGTGCTGGAAAGCGCGTGAGCAAAAGGATAATCTGGCTTGACCTCGAGCATGATCGCTGAAATCTTTTTGCACAGAGATTTGTAGCTCCTAAAAAAGCCGTATTGATTTTCAGTATCTACACTTTTGGTATAATAAGCTTTGGGAGATTCTGAAATGACGATACGGTGTAGGGCTTGCTCATCAATATGAGAGAAGATGGACTCTCTCTTGAAGGTTTCGGCTACGATTTGGATAGCGATTTTTAGCTTCTTAACCGGATCTTCAATATTATTCGTTTGATAATCAATTTGATATTCAAGCCAACTCCAATACCAGGAAACCAAATACACCAACAAATTGTGTTTATTCTCGAAGTAACGATAAATAGAAGCTTCCGTAGAACTAATTTGCTTGGCTAATTTTTTAAAGGTAAATGCTTCAAAACCTAAATCATCAATCAAACGAATACTTTGACTAATAATTTTTCTTCCCAATTCTGTTTGTTCCGGATCTCTTTTGTAAATATTATCAGGAACATTTATTTTAACCGTCGCGATCGCTCTCATTGATGAACCTATTTAATTGTTTGATTTCCTATGTATCTTATCCTATCATAGAACTTCTGGAGGGCAGAAGCCTATAAACCTTTAAATATTAAGATTAACTGGATGAAATACAACGCATCAGCCGTAATTTATTATTAAAACTAAAAACGTGAGAATTATATGTTAGTTCACAAGACCCATTCCCATACTATTTTACAAAACTTTGATTTAAGAGTAACAGATTGTCGAATCCAGGTGTTAGATTTTTTTTTATCAGAAAATATTGCCCTATCTAATGCCGATATTGAAGAGGCCGTAAGCTCTTCATTTGATCGTGTAACTATTTACCGAACTTTAAAAACTTTTCTCAACAAAGGGCTAATTCATAAAGTACTCGATGATTCAGGTAATTTAAAGTATGCCATTTGTAAAGAAAAATGCACACAAGAAGATCACAATCATCAACATATTCACTTCAATTGTGTAAACTGTGGCAAAACCTGTTGCCTCGAGGACATAGAAATTCCCAAAGTCAAGCTACCTCAAGGCTATACCTTCCAAGAATCAAACCTACTCGTAAAGGGATTTTGTGAAGAGTGTAATACGCATTGATGCTTTGCTTCTCGAGTAAATCTCTGACCTATGCTTGTTTGCACGTAGCCAGCGCATTTAATAGATAAAACGTGATCAACCCACCATCTATTTTCGCAATTGGCTTAAACCTTTCCGAAGCCAGTAAGTTTCGAGAGATGTAAATAATGAATCATCATGTCCAAAAGCAACTCAGATCAATATTATCTCTGGACAATAGGGCTATTAGTTGCCATGCATCTGGCTGGTTTTTTAGGTCTGCAATACCATCCAACGAGAGCCTTTTTCGAGTTTTTAGTTCCTTTTAATTTGATTACTAGTACAGCTCTACTTTTTCTATACCAGCAGGAAGCGACCGGTAATTTTTTAAAATTTGCTTTTTTCGTATTTTGCTTTGGGTACCTCATCGAGTGGGCGGGCGTACAATCTGGCTTGATTTTCGGGGAGTATTATTACGAAACCACGCTCGGCGTCAAGCTTTTTGGAGTGCCGGTAATCATTGGGTTAAATTGGCTGATACTGGTGGTCTCGACAGGTATCATAGGACAAACACTTTTCAGTTCACTTCGTTATAAGATTATATTAGGTGCATCTTTGATGGTGTTTTTGGATTTTTTGATAGAACCCGTGGCTATACAACATAACTTTTGGGATTGGTCAAATACGGATGTTCCTCTCCAAAATTATGTAGCTTGGTTCTTCGTTTCAGCTTTTCTGTTACTTGGTTATCACTTACTTCCATTTCCTAAAAAGAACAGAATAGCGATTCCTCTCTACCTCACACAGTTCATGTTTTTTCTGGCGCACAATGTTACTTATCTTTAATCGCACCCCGTTTTTTTAAACATTTATCACTTTTTTATAGTTTATTTTGAGAGCTACAGATGTATCCTTAGGTTATAGCTGTACCAAGAGTAAAAAGTTTTTCTTCTGCGATGATATTCACGATATGTCTCGTGAGGAAGGATCAATTTTTCTTGTTTTATCATAGCGTGTCATTTGGAGAAAATAGAGACAAGATATACATACTAGTTAACTTTCATCTTGAAAGACCATCAGACCAGAGAAATCATGAGTGTATATTCAATAAAGGATTTAGAGCATCTTTCAGGGATCAAAGCCCACACCCTGAGGATATGGGAGCAGAGATACGAACTGGTTACGCCCAAGCGGACGGACACCAACATTCGTTACTATGATGATGAAGACTTAAAGTTGATCCTGAATGTTTCTTTGCTGAAGGAAAACGGGTTCAAAATCTCTAAAATCGCCAAAATGACCCCCCTTGATTTACGGGAAAAGGTCATTTTGATCACCGAGCAAAGCTCCAAATTCACAGATCAAATCCAAGCATTGACTTTGGCCATGATTGATCTGGATGAGGATCGCTTCGAGAAAATCATTTCTACCAACACCTTACAGATTGGTTTTGAGCGCACGATGATCAATATCATTTATCCTTTTTTGGTCAAAATTGGTTTTCTCTGGCAAACTGGAGCTATCAATCCTGCGCAAGAACACTTTATTAGCCATTTGATTCGCCAGAAGATCATCGTGGCAATTGATGGACAGGTCATCACTCCCGACAAGAATGCTTCTAAGTATCTGCTTTATTTGCCCGAAGGCGAAATGCACGAGCTATCTCTGTTGTTCGCTTGCTATATTATCAAATCACGCAACCATCGAGTAGTTTATTTGGGACAAAGCCTTCCTTTTCAAGACCTCGTAGAAGCCTACAAAATACACAAGCCTGAGTATATTATGACCGTGATTACTTCCACACCCGGTCAAGATGCCATTCAAGACTATGTGGGTAAATTGACAAACAAATTCAAGGATACAAACATCCTCCTGAGTGGTTACCAAATCGTAGGACAAGACTTGGATGTCTCCGATAATGGACTAGTGATTAACAAGATAGAAGATCTGATTGCTTTTGTAGATGAGAATGCTTAAGTGCTTCGTTCGCGGAGCAATAAGCAGAAAACTGTATGTTTGTTAGCGCAAAGCCGTTATTTATTAGCAAAGGGCTCTTGGTCAAATAATTGCCTCTTACGCATTTTCTACTGATTTTTTTAAAACTTCTGCGCTCAATTTTTTGAATCTCTATTTAAGATTTGGCAAATATCTCTTCCTGTTGCGTAACTACATCTAGTAGACCCTCGATAAAATCAATGGCATCTTCTAGCTCGATACGGCTCATGAGCGATTTTTCTTGATAAAAAGCCATTCTATTATTAGAAACTTCTATGTTGAGTCTAGGATTTTTTTCTAAAAACGCGATGAGATCGGCGGTAAAAAATCGGCGAATTTCGTCTCGCTTTTCTCCATTGAGCATGTACTTTTCAGAAAATTCAGGATGCTCCTCAAAATCAATATCCTCGTAGCCCACACTTTGTAAGACCTTGTCTACCAAATCTTCGGTGGTCAAATAAAAATCAGGAACAGCCACCTCGACGACCGTTACCAAGAGTACTGACATCTTGAAGCTTTGTTCACTCATCCGAATGCCCTTAGAAAGAAAGACATCCGAAAATTCCATCGGATTGGAGCGATGAAATTTCATAAATTTATTTTCGCGATAGCGGATTTCATAACCTCTGGCAAAGTAAAAACCTTGCAAAGCCACTCCGTCGTAGGTGAGATTCACTTCCAGACGAGCATTATTTACCGAAGCTACCCCTTGGATATCTATCTGCCTTTCGTCTAGCCTCTCCTGAGTATTGGGCGTTCTCGCTTTTCGTTTACGAACCACCCGCAGCGTGGCTAATGGGTGTTTGGACAGTGGATGGTGATTTTTTAACCCTTGCAACTCGATGCGGCCATCGTTTAGGCCGTGTAAGTGGGCAAAGTAATAGATGAGTTCTAAGAAATTATGATCTACTACCTTCGTTTTGGATAAATCAATAATTAATTTTTCTGAGCCAATCACTTGATTTAATTTTCGCCTGATTACCAAGTAGTTGGTAGCCAATGCCGCCCCGAAAACACTTACTTTGACCTTGTAGGGATTTTTTCTGATAATATCTACCCGAGTCCGAAAAAGACAAGCGAACGAACTACCCAAAATCAGATAAATCACTAATGTAATCACAATTCCTCCCAGAATTCCCCATAAAACCCCGAAAATAAAAGCGATCAAACCCGTAGATAGGAAAATAACGATTTGCTCTGGTCCAATCTCGCGTAGGTTTCGGAAAAACTCAGGAGAGTTGAATTTGTAAGCCGTATATACCACGATGGCCGTCAGGGTAGCAAGGGGGATATATTGGAAAAGTGGATAAATCACTAAAAGTACGATGATCAAAAAAACGCCCTGATAGAGACTAGACCAACGAGTGAGTGCTCCTTGATTAACATTGACTGAGCTATTCTCCATTGTAGAAATCAGAGGAACGGCTCCAACCAAACCACAGAGTATATTGCCGACTCCAATCACCATGAGTTCTCGGTTCATCAAACAACGCCTACGATAAACATCTATGGCTTCTATTGATTTGATGTTGAGTAAGCTCTCGAGGGTACCCAAAAGCGCAATACTCAAGGCATAATACAGAGAAGGCCAGTGGATAGAAGGCCAGATATGAACAGAGAAGTCAGGAAAGATAAAGATTTGACTGAGCCGTTCAGGAACTTGCACTAAATAAGCTTCCGAGGCAGGCTCTTGAGGCAATCCAAAATAAAAGCTCAATATCACTCCTACTAACAAAATGATAAAAACACCCGGAATGTGCCCCTCGAAATTGTAGCGAAACAAAGAGGGGAATATCAAAATAAACAAACTAGCTAATCCAATGAAGGCCACGCTGGTATTGATCTCCCATACATTCTGCACCAAGGCCACCAGTATATCCTGCATCTGGTAAGCCTCCACAGATATTCCCAAAAGGTCAGGCAGACTGATGATTAAAATATGAACGCCAATAGACAAAATTAAGCCGTAAACCACTGCACTTGGAATCGCTACAAACCAATGCCCAGCTCTAATTAAACCCAGAAACACCTGAATTAGGCCAGCAAGTACGATCACTACCAATGTATATTGAACGCCTTTTTCAGGATGGCTCCCCAACTGATGAACAGCCATATATACCAGCGTAATCATCGTGATACTAGGCGCTTTGATCGAGACCGAAGAACTGCTCAGGAAAGTGAGAAAAATGGCACCAATGGCTGCACTTAAAATACCTGAAGTAACAGGAAACCCGCTCATTATGGCGATACCCATAGAAATCGGTAGAGAGATCATAAAAACCCAAAGAGCCGCTGGCAGATCAGTTTGCCAATGTTCTTTGAGACCAGAAAAACCTTCGCGTGGGGCTTTGATTACCTGATCCATGGATCTGAAAGATTTTGGATAATTTTGGTGCTAATTTTCTGAAATATACGAATTTTGAAGTAAAACTGTCTTTATTTTCAAGGCAATTCTTAGCAATTTTCCAAATCCCTAAGAAAATGCAAAGCTTTTCTCAGCAAATTCCACAAACTTACTAAATTCGTAACTGATTTGCACAGGAGATCCTAATGTTATGAAGATTATTGCTGACAGTGGTGCCACTAAGACCCAATGGGAACTGATCGATACGGCGCAAAAAGTTCGTTCTATATTAACCAAAGGCATCAATCCTTATTACCAAAAAACAGCAGAAATTGACCAAATTTTGAGAGAGGAGCTACAGACACAGCTGCCAGCGATTCCTATAAAAAACATTCATTACTACGGAGCAGGTTGTTCGGTTCCAGAAAATAAATCAAGAATCCAACAGGCGTTTGAACGAGTTTTCCCCAACGTAGAGCTAGAAATTGAACATGATCTCTTGGCGACTGCCCGTGCGCTCTGTGGGAGAGAAGCAGGCATTGCGTGTATTTTAGGAACAGGTTCTAATGCTTGCCTCTATGATGGGCAAAAAATTATCAGTGAAAATTTGAACCTGGGCTTCATCTTAGGTGATGAAGGAAGCGGCTCCCAGATGGGCAAAAAATTGATAGTAGCTTTCTTGCAGAAAGAGATGCCCATGGAGTTGGCTGAGAAATTTTATCAAAAATATCCGATAGACCGAGCCATCGTTTTAGAAAATATCTATCAGAAAAATACTCCCAGCCGTTACTTAGCTTCTTTTACTCCTTTTTTGCAGCGTTATTTGGATCACCCTTTTTGCTATCAAATTGTCTACGAAAGCTTTCAAGAATTTGTCCAGAAATACGTTTTAAAATTACAGCATTCTCGAGCTTTTCCCATACATTTTAGTGGCTCGATTGCTTATCATTATGCCGAAATTTTAAAAACAGTCTTAGAAGACGAGCAATTGATCTTAGGTAAAATTCTTAAAACACCCATGGAGGGCCTACTGGCTTATCATCTATCTGATTGAACCTATTTTATCGCTGACCATGAGCAAACACTTACTAACTATTTTGATAATTTCTTCTTGGTTTTCTTGCACAGCCCAAGAAAGCTCTGATACTTTCACTCCCGAAGAAATTGCCCTGATCTACCAAGCTGATACCAGCGAGGCAATGCGCGTCCTGAAAATTACGAACCAAGAAGATTCCATTTTTTTGCGACAAGCTAGCCAAGCGATCAAAATCACTCCCGGAGATACGGCCTTAGCCCATTTTGTCCAGCGACTTTTTAAGACCGTACGCCATCCCAAATCTTTGGGCGTAGGCATTGCTGCACCACAAGTAGGCATTCATCGGCAAATTATTTGGGTACAAAGATTTGATAAAGAAGCCGAAAACTTCCCCTTTGAAGTCTATCTTAATCCTCAAATCATCGAGTACAGCGATTCTACCAAAATTACGCCCGAAGGTTGCCTCTCCATCCCCGACCGCAGTGAAAAGGTAGAAAGACCCTGTACCATCGTTATTGCATATGACCAAATGGACGGAAGCCATCATCAAGAGACAATTTCGGGCTATACTTCTGTTATTTTCCAACACGAAATTGACCATTTGCGAGGCATTCTTTATTTAGATCATTTGAAGCAAGAAGAGTAAGGCGTAGCGTCATGGTAGATTGAAAATTAGAAGATTACATCAATTTTTAGTTTTTATTAAAGAATAGACGCACTAAAATTTCGTGTTTTCAGAGTCGAGTCAATAATCCGCAAATAGCCATTTATTATTTTTAAAATATGTCCATCACTGAATCGTCTTCTCCTTATCAGGATTTAGAAAAAATGCCCTTGGGAGAATTACTCGGTAAAATCAACCAAGAAGATCAAACCGTGCCCTTGGCCGTGAGTAAGGCTATTCCACAGATAGAAAAGCTGGTATCAGAAATTGTCCCTCGGATGAAAGCGGGAGGAAGGCTTTTTTACATCGGAGCGGGTACAAGCGGGCGTTTGGGAATCGTAGATGCCTCTGAATGTCCACCTACTTTTGGCGTGCCCTATGATTGGGTCATCGGCCTTATTGCGGGAGGGGACGAAGCGATTCGCCAAGCCGTGGAGTTTGCTGAGGATGATCCTGAACAAGCTTGGCAAGATTTACAAGCTTACCAAATTGATGAAAAGGATGCAGTAGTGGGCATTGCCGCTTCGGGACGAACTCCGTATGTCATCGGTGGGGTACAGAAAGCCAGAGCAGCCAAGGTTTTAACAGGATGCATCACTTGTAATCCAGATACAAGGTTGGCCGAGAGCGTAGATTTTCCCATTGAGGTAATCGTAGGGCCAGAATTCGTGAGTGGTAGCACACGTATGAAAGCAGGCACGGCGCAGAAGCTGGTTTTGAATATGATCTCTACCTCCGTGATGATTCAACTCGGAAGGGTCAAGGGCAATAAAATGGTAGATATGCAATTGTCTAATCATAAATTAGTGGAGCGAGGCACGAAAATGCTGATGGAAGAACTTAAGCTATCGCCAACTGAGGCTCAGATACTTCTACAAAAGTATGGAAGTGTGCGAAAGGCTTTAGAGAATTATAAAAACTCTCTCTAAATAATCCTTGTTGTAGTAATTGTTGCCAAAAAGATTTCTTTCAAAACCCAAGCACTTTATTTTTTAATCTTTAATCACTTTACTCGCATGTCTATCGTACTGAATGTCCAAAATCTAACCAAATCTTATCAAAGTGCTGAACGCCAGCTTACTGTTTTAGATCAGGTGAGTTTTTCTATCGAAGCTGGAGATACTTTCTCGATCGTAGGCCCCTCAGGTAGTGGCAAAACTACCTTACTGGGGCTTTGTGCGGGTTTGGATAGAGCTACTTCGGGTTCGGTAGAGTTGGTTGGCACCAAATTAGACGAGCTCAATGAAGATCAAAGAGCCGAGGTGAGAAATCAACACGTGGGCTTTGTCTTCCAAAATTTTCAATTGATTCCTACCTTGACAGCACTGGAAAATGTGATGGTTCCCTTAGAGCTAAGAGGAGAAAAAAATATCAAACCCAGAGCCGCAGATTGGCTGGATAAAGTAGGCTTGGCAGATCGCCAAAATCATTATCCAGCCCAGCTCTCAGGAGGAGAACAACAGCGGATTTCTTTGGCACGAGCCTTTTCTAATGATCCCAAAATTCTTTTTGCTGATGAGCCTACGGGAAATTTGGACGAGGAAACCAGTGTTAAAGTCGAGAATTTACTTTTTTCGCTCAATCAAGAAGCAGGGATTACCCTTGTACTCGTAACTCACGACATGGAGTTAGCTTCCAAGACTCAGCGCGTGATTCGCTTGAAGGGAGGAAAGTTGATCTCAGACGAGGCAAAGGCAAAAATATAGAAGTTTTTAGTGGCTAATTAGCGGGAGCTTGATCTGTGTTTGTATTACTTCACCTTGGCAACTACACCTCAGCATTTGCCCGATAGAAACGCTCGCAAAGATCATTAATATCTCGCTCACGTGCTAAGTGAATTACCCAATCTGAAGGGATTTTTTCATAGCCATAGTAGAGTCCTGCCCAGCCACCTACCACGGCTCCGGTGGTATCGGTATCTTCACCTAGATTGACCGCTTTTAAAACAATATCAGAGTAATGATCCCATTTCAAGAAGCACCACAGGGATGCTTCTAAGGTATGGATTACATAGCCGCTGGATTTGATATCTTTTTCGTCAAGTGTACTGATGTCTTTTTCTATCAGATTACGAAAATGAGGCTTTTCTTTTTGAAGCTCTAAATCTTCCTTAAAAAGCACTTTCATCGTTTCTTTTACGGCCTCGTAAGCAACCCGTTTGTCTAGCTTTTTGATGAGATTGATGGCTAATTCTACATAGAAAAAACAAGCCAATACTGAGCGAATATGCCCGTGGGTGATAGAGGAAACTTTCTTCACGGCTAAAAATCGCTCCTCGATGGGCATATCCAGAACGTAAAACGTCAAGGGAAGAATCCGCATCAAAGAGCCGTTGCCATTGTCGTATTCGCCATGAGAACCTGCCACTTCGGCGTTGCCGTCTCGCGTGAAACGATCAATGCTTTGACGAGTGGTGATGCCTGAGTCAAAAACCCTCCCGTGAGGCGTCCAATAATTTTCATAAAGCCAGCGTGAAAAACGCTCCGCCATATCTTGCGTGTTAAATACGCCCATCGCCAAACTCTCCATCAAGCAAAAGGTCAGGGAGCTATCATCTGACCAAGTGCCCGCAGGTTGGTTGTGGGTGCCGTGACCCTGCATGGTTTTGATAGGGTTGAGTTGCAGTGCCTCACGAGATTTGAACTCAGCGGGTACGCCCAAAGCGTCTCCTACTGCTAAGCCAAAGATGGCTCCTTTGAGTTGCTCTATGGTATATTTTTTCATAAGTCTTTATTTTTTAGAACACAGAGACACGGAGGCACAGAGTAAACAGCCGAGATTTTTTTCGTATTTGCTTTAACTCACAACTAAGATTTTGGTGACCAAAGCACAACGGAAGATACCCTTTAGAACACAGAGACACAGAGACACAGAGTAAACAGCCGAGATTTTTTTCGTATTTGCCTTAACTCACAACTCACAACTCACAACTCACAACTAAGATTTTGGTGGCCAGAGCACGATGGAAGATACCTTTTTCATCCGCTCGGCATAGTGCGGGCGACGCTCCAGCATCCGTTTATCGATCATCGGCAAGCTGATAAAATAAAATAGTAAGGTAATAGAAACGGCTCCGATCACCATCCATCCGTTATCCAAGCCTCCCGCGAGCGCAAAAAAGAACAGACCCCACCAGAACATAATCTCCCCGAAATAATTCGGATGACGAGAATAAGCCCAGAGGCCAGATTGTAGATATTTGCTTTTATCGGTGTTGGTTAAGCGAAATTGACGCAGTTGGTTATCGGCAGTGGCCTCAATCCAGATAGCGGTGGCTGTTACCAAAGTAGCAATGATATCTATGATGCCAAAGGAAGCCGTGTTCTGACCCAATGAAGATAAGAGTGGAATACAGCCCGCAAAAACCAGCAAGGTAGGGAACATATGAATGCCCGAAAAACTGACCAACCAATAGGCTTTTCCCGTCTGATTTTGTAAATCTACATAACGCCAATCTTCGTGGTGCAAACCCGTCCAGCCCCGTGCCCAGTTGTAGGTCAGGCGTGCGCCCCAGGCAAACACCAGCAGAAATACTACGATTTGGCGTGTAAGGTCTACCCCTTCGGGAGCCAAATAGATAAAAGCTCCAGCTAAGCAAATCGGGATCACGCTCCAGTATGGATCATAAAAACTAGAGTTATTAAAAATCATACTGAAGATAAAAATCACGATGGTAGCCACCACGTCGGCTACTCCCAACATCACTAAAATGTGTTGATCTCTTAATAAATAAGCAGTATAAAAACCCACCGCAATGGCTACCACGTAAGAGAGAATTACCCAAAAAAAGGCCATTCCTAATGAAGTGCCTGAAGAATGAGATACCGTCTGATTCATCTGATTATCTTGTTAATTGAGCTTGCAAGATAGGGATTGCAAATGGAAAATCAAGGCTTATGAGTCTGAGGTTTCAGGTTACGAGTTTCAGATGAGATAAGCATTCAAATTATTGTCAACAGAAGGCTCATAACTAAATAATGTAAAACTCGCAACCTGTAACTCACAGTCTTTTACTCTTAATCTTTCCCAATCCACTTCAGATCATACAAATCCTTGCGACGATCGATGAGATTGCGGACACTTCCCTGCTCGTGTAGCTCTTTGAGGAGCACCAAATCTACATCAGCAATGATGGTGGTTTCATTATTAGGGGTTCCTTCGGCGATAATGGCATTCTGGGGAAAGGCAAAATCCGAAGGAGAGAAAATAGCCGACTGCGAATACTGTAAATCCATATTGGTAGCCTTGGGTACATGACCTACGCTTCCGGCTAGGGCCACGTAGCACTCATTCTCGATGGCTCTCGCCTGACAGCAGTAACGCACGCGATGATAGCCACTTTGTAAATCTGTGGAAGAAGGAACAAAGAGCATCTGCATGCCTTGGTCGGCCAAAACGCGACTTAGTTCGGGAAACTCAGAGTCATAGCAAATTAGGATGCCAATTTTACCTGCATCTGTGTCAAATACCTTGACCTTATCGCCACCTTTCATCCCCCAGTCATTCACTTCGCTGGGTGTGGGGTGAATCTTGTACTGGACTTCATAGGTTCCATCTCGGCGACAGAGATAAGCCACATTGTACAAGTTTCCATCTTCATAGAGGGGCATACTTCCCGCGATGATATTGATGTTGTAACCCAGCGCGAAGTTGATCATCTTTTGCTTGATTTCCTCGGTATAGTCGGCCAATTTGCGGATGGCCGTGGCGGTATCATCCTCATTGAATTGGGACATGAGGGCGGCATTCCAAAGCTCTGGGAAAAGCAAGAAATCAGCTTTGTAATCACTTACGGCATCAATGAAAAATTCGGCATTATCAAAAAAAGATTCAATATCATTGACCCGACGCATAAGCCACTGTACAATCCCGATGCGTACCCAATCTTTTTTGGTTTCTACGATGCGCTTCTTTTTCCCTTCGTGGTAAATGTTGTTCCACTCGATGAGAGTAGCGTGCTCACCTGATTCCTTATCGGGTGGGAGATAATTTTTGAGAATTTTTTTAACGTGAAAATCATTACTCAGTTGAAAGGTCAAGACCGGATCATAAATTTCCTTGGATTTGACCTTCTCGATGTATTGCTTGGGGGTTAATTTGCCGATATGATGATGGAAATTGGGCATTCTACCCCCCGCAATGATTGATTCTAGATCGAGTTCCTCACAGATCTGCTTGCGAGCATCGTAGAGACGCCTACCCAAGCGCATTCCCTGATAATGTGGATGCACCCCTACTTCAATTCCATAAAGAACATTGCCCTTAGGATCGTGAGTAGAGAAAGTAAAATTCGCGGTAATCTCTTGATAAGTATGATTATCATCAAAGTCATCTTCGTGGAGAATAATAGAAAGGGCAAAAGCTACGACCTTTCCTTTATCTTCAATACAAATTTGACCCTCAGGAAAAATTTTGATTAACTTGGAAATTTGCTCCTTTTTCCAAGTACCCATTCCGTGGTAAACGCTCTTCATAATCTCGGTTAGATCATCAAAATCTTTTACCTTCAGGTTCCTAAGCCTTAGCACATGGTCAGAATTCTCGATGATATCGTTGACAGAATAATTCATATAATAGAGAAGTTGATGATATTTTTGGTGGATGAAGTTATCTATAGTTTTAGTTTGGTAGCGAAAAATTCGAATTTCGACTTCATCAGGTTCCGAAAGAGGCATTTTACCACCCAAAGGCCAACTTTAGACAACTTCGAGAGTCTATATAACTAATAAATGTCGGAAGCACACGGTTTGTTCAAAGAAAGCTAATCGATGCAATTGGACTCGTTTGAGGTTTGAAAAAGCAAAATCTAAAACCAACTCGGCTGTTTGCTCTGTGCCTCCGTGTTCCAAAGGGTATCTTGCGTTGTGCTTTGGTCACCCAATTCTTAGTTATGAGTTAAGGAATACGAAAAAGAATCTCGGCTGTTTCCTCTGTGTCTCTGTGTTCCAAAGGGTATCTTGCGTTGTGCTTTGTCCATCAAAGCCTTAGTTATGAGTCAAGGAATACGAAAAAGAATCTCGGCTGTTTGCTCTGTGCCTCCGTGTTCCAAAGGGTATCTTCCATCGTGCTTTGTCCACCCAATTCTTAGTTATGAGTTAAGGAATACGAAAAAGAATCTCGGCTGTTTGCTCTGTGCCTCCGTGTTCAAAAGATAATCAAGCTACGAAGCAGAAATATTTCGCCTCACAAAATTAGGCAAAGCAAAGCAAGCTTGATAAATCTCAGGATTAAAATACTGCAGTTCTACCGCCAGCTTTTGCATGGCTTCTACCCGAGGCTGTTCTCCTTCTTTGTATTTTTTGGAAGCAAAGGCAAAAGACCAAGTACCACTCGGATAGAAAGGAATGGCCGAGAGATATAAAGTAGCGTAAGGAAAGATCGCGTGAAGTACTTCAAATAATTCCCTTTGTGTCTTCTGGAAATAGTAGGGGCTTTCGGCCTGGGCGGCCAGTATTCCGTCTGCTTTGAGCGCTTGAAAAGCATTTTGATAAAACTCCTTACTGAAAAGCCCTTCTGCAGGCCCTACGGGGTCGGTAGAATCCACTAGAATGATATCAAAAGCATTCTGATTTTCTTGGATATAGCGAATTCCATCATCAATCAAAAGGCTAAGACGAGGATTCTCCAGTTCAGAAGCAATCCTAGGAAAATATTCCTTAGATTTTTCAACCACCAGTCCGTCTATTTCCACCATCACACACTCTTTTACTTCGGAATGACGGAGTACTTCACGAGCTGTGCCACCATCTCCTCCGCCGATAATCAGGACTCGTTCAGGATGAGGGTGGGCAAAGAGAGGCACGTGGGCGATCATTTCGTGGTAAGCAAACTCATTTGCTTCGGTCAGCATCACACAGTCATCCAAAAGCATCATTCTGCCAAAATTGGGTGTTTCCACGATTTCTAACTTTTGGAAATCACTCTGCCCTTTGAATAAAGTTTTGCCTATTTTGATAGAAGTACGTGCCCCGATATCAAAGCCGCTGGCCTCTAAATCTTCATTAAACCACTGATGCATAGGTAGTTTAGTTATTGGTTGTTAATGGCTAGTCACCCTGGAGATTCCGTGCTTCGGCTCGTGCCAAGGCACGGGAAAAATCAATTCGCAATTTGCAATCATCCCTGATGCGTTTCTGCCATGGGTTTATGGTGCAATTCTCCTTGGATGTCGTGTAGCTGCCCGCGTTTCATCTCGATGGTAGCCGTGTGTTTGGCACGGAAGCTATCTTTCAAATGTTGAAAAGCTTTGCCCGCATCAATCGTTTCGCCACAGGTAAAGATATCAACGGCGGCGTATCCGTATTCAGGCCAGGTATGAATAGAGAGGTGAGATTCGGCAATAATCACCACACCACTTACCCCGTGCGGGTTAAAGGTATGGAAATGACTACCCACGATGGTCGCACCACTGAGGATAGTGGCTTCATTCATGGCCTTCTCGATAAATTTGACATTATTGAGAATATCAGTATCACAGTTATAAAACTCTACTAGAATGTGATTTCCTAATGCTTTCATTGAGTAAATTAAAATTAAAAATAAGAGCCTATTTAAAATCGCGCAAATCTGCACCTTTTCCGACTTGTATCCAAGCATTTATGGATATATATATTCAAATTTAGGTGCATTCAGAGCAATCGTTTTAACCTAAAAAAATAAAAAAGGGTTCACTATTCTTAAACTATTTTTTTCCAGATTTGCACAAGTGAAAACTACCAAATAATAAGCTGATTTTCAAGTTTATAAACAACCTTATTGCCTTACATGCTATCTAGGATGATTTCGCCCAACTGTATTTCTTAGCCAAGCGATGCTAAGAAATAAATCTATCCTGAGGATTCAAGACAAGATATTTCTTGATGCAAGGGAAGTTTATCAGAAATATCAGTCGCAAATTAAAAGATGTTTATATATTTTTGTATTACAACACGTTCTTTTACAGAGAAAGAGAACTAATTGTGTTAGAAATTAAACCTACATCACAGCACTGACCCAAAAATCATAGTTATCATTTTTTGAGAAGCTCATCTTTATGCCCCTCTCTATCAAAAAAAAACTCACCTTTCACTATTTAGCCGCGCTGGGATTTATTGCTCTGCTCACGCTGCTTAATTACTATATTACACATCAATTATTGCTCAACAAGGGCAATGATGCTAGGGTCGTGAATATCTCGGGTCAACTCGGAACCCTCAGCCAGAAGATGACCAAGCTCGTACTTTTGCTAGAAAGAACAGATACCCTCCGTACTTTTCAAGCTCATCAAAACGAACTGGAAGAAACCTTCAAGCTTTGGCAACAATTCCACCTAGGACTGAGAGGAGGAGATGTCACGCTTGGGCTATCTGGCAAGAATAACGCGCAGATTGAATTATACTTTAATGAAGTACAGCCTCATTATCAGGCACTCATCGAGGCAGTAGATGAGGTCACAGGAATGCTACCCACTATGGATTCCCTGATGCGAGCCAACCTAGCCACGGAGATAGAGAAGATCTTACTCCACGAAGAAAAATACCTGAATGTCATTAGAAATATTACTTTAAGCTACGACAAGGAGGTTTCTAACCAAATTCAATATACACGCGAAGTAGAGCTCTATCTTATGGTTTTTATGCTCCTGGTATTGTTGCTCGAGGGTATTTTTATTTTCTATCCTTCCGTGGAGATGGCCGCACGACACGTGGAAGAAATCAATTACCGCAAAACTGAACTCGAAGAAGCAAATCAAGAACTACGGAAAGCCGAAGAAATCAATCAACTGAAAAATGAAGAGCTCCTCGCCAATGAGGAAGAAATCCGTCAGAACTTGGAAGAATTAGAAACCATCAACGAAGCACTACTCAGTACTTCGGAAGAGCTTCGTCGCAAAAATGAAGTGCTTAGAGAAGCCAAAGAGGTACTAGATATTAAAAACAAACAAATCCGTAGTAACCGAGATCAGCTGTATCAACAGAGTAAACAGCTGGAAGAAACCAATAAAAACATCACCAATAGTATACGATACGCTAAAAGAATTCAGCAAGCCATCATTCCTGCCCCAGAGGTGATTACGCAAAAATTTAGAGAGGCATTCATATTTTTCAAACCCAAAGATATTGTCAGTGGCGATTTTTATTGGTTTCACGAAGTGGGAAGTAAAAAAATCTTGATCGCCGCAGATTGTACAGGGCACGGAGTTCCTGGAGCACTGATGACCATGATTGGCAACTCTCTCCTCAACGAGATTATCGCGAGCCAAGGCATTCAAAGCCCCTCTGAAATTCTCTTGGAGTTGGATCGTAAAATTGTAGAAATGCTCCAAAAAAGAACCGGAGATGGCAAGCCCATTCACGACGGTATGGATATGGCCGTACTGGCCGTAGACGAAAATACACGAGAGGTACAGTTCGCAGCGGCTCATAATCCACTGTATTACATACGCAAAGGAGAAATGCATCGGGTCAAAGGCTCACGCTTCCCGGTAGGAAGCTCCCAATACAAATCCGACAAAGTTTTTGAACTGCATTGTATCACCGCCGAAGAAGGAGATATCTTCTACATTTTTACCGATGGGTTTCAAGATCAATACGGCGAAAAAGCAAAGCGGAAGTACATGAGCAAGCGTTTTCGCCAATTTATGACGGAAATTAGCCAGCAACCGATGGCTCACCAGCGTATTGCGCTCTCGCAAGAGTTTGCAGATTGGAAGGGAAATAGCCCGCAAACGGATGATATTTTGATCATTGGCGTCAAAATGTAAGGAGATTTGGAAATATGATCTGTATTTTATTTACAAAGATTTTAATGAATAAATGATGCAACTCTTTTCTACCTGCTAGCTCCTCCTTATTTGGAGAGTTTTTGATAAAATATACCAGATATCGAATTTTTTTACTACTATAGCACCTAGAAAATGCAAATGCGCTCGCTTGCGCTCCCCCGACACCAAAACCTATATCAAATAAAATCTGAATACAAAAGATGAAGTCCTCGCTTTTGGTTTAGGATAAACTTTTGTCAATAGCCTATTGGTGAACTAATCCTTCCCTACAATTGTAGCAATGCATGGATTTGAAAGCTGGGATGAATGTAATCCACAGGAATTTCAGTCGTACTCAAACAGGAGGAAGGTTTCTATGGTTCTACCTCATAGTTAGTTTAAGTTGACTAATTTGGAAAATCAAGCCTTTTTTAGTCATTATCTTCGTGAAAATTATCTAGTACTTAATAAAGCGATAAATCAAGAACCTAAAAGCTTCTTAAACGTAATTTATTTTATATGCAAATCAGTGAAAGTGAGGAGGGAAATTTCCATATCATCAAAGTATTCGGAGACCTCGACGCCGCCTCATCTATTGATCTTGATCAGACCCTCGACCAGGCAGTCAAAGCTGGGAAAAAAAATATTCTCGTAGACTGTGCCCATTTAGATTATATCTCTTCCGCGGGGCTTGGTGTATTCGTATCTCATATTGAAGACTTCAAGGAAAAAGATATTTGTTTTGCCCTTTTTGGGATGAACGATAAGGTAAAAAACGTTTTCGAAATCCTGGGCTTGAATGAACTGCTCACGATCGTGGATTCAAAAGAAGAGGTTAAATGCAAATGAAAATGACTCACCACTACAAAGTCAATTGCCTGAGAGACAACCTGAAACTAATTCGTGAATTTGTATATCAGGCACTCTGTGAGCTTCCACTCTCGGATATAGAAGTAAACCAACTCGTGTTGGCCGTGGATGAAGTCTGTTCTAACCTCATTATCCACTCCCACCAATGCAACCCAGATGATAGTATCGAGATTAGTATCCAAGACGAAAATGAATCTATTCTTTTCGAAATCATCGATCACAGCACAGATGGCTTTGATTTTTCCAATTACAAAAAGCCAAGCATTAAGAAAATAGTTCAAGAAAGACGCAAAGGTGGCATTGGATTAATGCTAGTCAATAAAATCATGGATCGTGTAGAAGTAAAGACCGAAGATGCCTCTAACGTCTGGAGGATGTACAAGCAAATTAGCCACCAGTGAACTTATTCCTTCCTTTTGCCCTTATCATCTAAGTGTTCATAAAATATCAAATGAAAATATCGAGGAAAATCAGTGGTAAAACCCTGACCAAGAGGCTCGCAAACAACAACTCACAGCGAAAAACTCCCTAATAAGGGCTTTTACCAACATTTTGCCCATCACCCATCTCTTTTAAGCCAAAAATTATTTAAAATTGCAATCAATTGGAGAAGAGTATAAAAATACTTTCATCTATGATTTACAAAAAAAACTGGCAAACGTGGCGGATATTAATTTTATTCTCCAGCCTCTATCTCGGAGCTTGTAATCAACCTAAAATTACCCAGAAAAAGGACTCCGTGATCTTGAAGCTCGGCGAAAAGCCCATTTACGCTTCTGAATTCAAATATCTCTATGAGAAAAATATCAACAACAGGGATAGCCTTTACGAAAAAAGCAGCGTAGAAAACTACCTTGACCTCTTCGTGGCCTACAAACTAAAAGTCTCCGAGGCCATCAATCAAGGCATTGATACCACCGATAACTTCCAAAGAGAACACGAGACTTACAAGGATATCTTAGCAAAGCCCTACCTGATTGATCCACAGAAACTCGAGCAACTAAGCCGTGAAGCTTACCAACGCCTCCAAGCAGAAGTAAGGGTTTCCCACGTTCTTCTTCGCGTAGCCCAAGAAGCGAACCCTGCCGATACGCTGAAGGTGTACCAGCAAATGAAAGAAATTCAGCAGAAAGCTCGTAACGGGGCGGATTTTGCCAGCCTGGCTCAGGAATTTTCTCAAGACCCCTCCGTGGCCAACAATGGAGGAGATTTGGGTTATTTTACCGCTTTGCAGATGGTCTATCCCTTCGAGTCTCAGGCTTATCAGACTCCGGTTGGAGAGATTTCTGATGTTTTCCGCACGCCTTATGGCTACCATATTTTGCAAGTAGAAGATCGTCGCCCCAATCGGGGCATTACCCAGATAGCGCATATTATGGTTCAACTTCCTCAGGAGGCCGAAAATGAGACAACAGAGAAAGCCAAGCGTCGTATCGAGGAAGTTTACCAGCAATTACAACAGGGAAAAAATTGGGAAACGCTTTGTATAAAATACTCCGATGATTCTACTTCTAAATATCAAGGAGGAAAACTACCAGAGTTTAATGTCGGAGAGGTGATTCCCTCGATTGAGCAGGCTGCCTATCAGCTCAAGCGAGTGGGCGAATATTCTCAACCCACTCGTACGCCTTACGGGTGGCATATCTTCAAGTTGATTTCACGAAAACCCATCCCCGCTTATGAGGAAATGGAAACCTCCATCAAGCAACAAGTAAGCAAGGATCAACGCTATCAGTCTGCAAAACTCGTGTTGCTTTCGCGCCTCCGCGATGAATATAATCTCCGAGAAAATACCGAAGTCTATCAAAAGGCTATTAATTACATAGACAAACGCTTGCCTCAGGCTACCTGGAGCATCCCTAACGAGACAGGATTGGATGAAGAAATCTTATTTACCCTAAATAGCAAAAATATTGGGCAAAAAGCCTATTCACTTCGTGATTTTTTTAAATTCATTTTCCGTAGTCAGACCGAAAAGCCAGCCCTTACGAATCTCGAGTACATCACACAATTGTACTACAAGGATTTCTTGGAAAAAAGCCTACTCGATTTTGAGCAAGAAAATCTCCCCTACAAATACCCAGATTATGTGCGGCTTGTAAATGAATATCGAGAAGGCTCCATGCTCTTCCAAATGATGACCGAAGAAGTTTGGGAAAAAGCCATCCAAGATACCACGGGCAGCAAAGCTTTTTTTAAGAAAAATCGCCAAAACTATCGCTGGAATCAGAGAGCCACGGCTGATATCTATGTGCTCAGAAATAAAGAAACGCTCAACCAGCTCAAAACTTATTTGGCCAAGAATATCTATCCTGTGGCGAACCTGCAGATCGACAATCTCTACTTCGATAAAAATGACCAGACCCTTAGCGAAGAGAGCGTTAAATCCATCAAGCAAGCCGCTCAGATTCTCAAAGCAGATCAGGAATTGGTTTTAGAAGTAATCGGGCACGCCGATCCTGCCGAAAATAAGGATATGGCAGAGAAAAGAATCGATCCCGTAGTGAAATATCTCGGCTTCGAGGGAGTGCCCAGCAATCGTATCATTATTAAAGATTTTGGTTTTACCCGCCCGATTTCCAAAGACGATCGTGGCAAAAACCGTCGAGTAGAGTTCAAAATCTACACACGCGACAAAAAACAGCTAGAAAAAATATTCCCTGCCAGCGCGGAAGTACTCAGCGGAACCTTTGAAAAGGGAGATAACTCTTATCTAGATCAGCTCAACTGGGCACCCGGAAGCTACACGCTGGATGGAAAAGATCAAAAAATTGTTTACATTGAGATTAATGATATCAAAGAACCTCGCCTCAAGGAATACGATGAAGCAAGAGGCTACGTGATTACCGATTATCAAAAATATTTAGAAGAAAAGTGGCTGGCAGAATTGAGACAGAAGTACCCCGTAGAAATTAATCAAACCGTGGTGCAAGAGCTCATTCGTCAATAGAAATTTATGTGGTATAGAATCAAGAATGATCTTCGTGTGTTGATCCACCAGCTAAGCAAAAGCATAGCGATGATGAGTCTGTTGGCTTCCTGTAACTTAGTGGGGGGAGAGCAGACGGATACGCGTGCCTCTGAGGGGAAATTATTAGCGCAAGTCCAAGAGGCCAAGCTATACGAGGCTGATTTAGCGGGTATTGTTCCCGTGGGTGCTAGCCCAGAAGATAGTACAGAAATCACGCGTCGCTACATAGAATCTTGGATCAAAAAACAACTGATGCTCAATCAAGCACGAGAAGTGGTAGAAATTGATGAGGCGGTCATCGAGCGCAAATTACTCGATTATAAATACGACCTGATCGCTTACCAATACGAAAAGGAATACATCGAGAAAAAGTTGGATACCACCGTGAGTAGAGAAGATATTGAACGCTATTATCAAGAAAATCCTGCTAATTTCGAGTTAAAACAAAATATTATTCAAGGTTTTTTGATAGAAATCCCCCAAGAGGTGAGCGACCAAGAGGAAATAAGGCTACTGCTGCAAAATTATGAAGCCAGCGATTTCCCCAAACTCAAAGAATATTGTATTAAATTTGCTCAACAATACCATCTGAATGATACACTTTGGATGGATTTTGATGAATTGATCAAAAATACACCTTTTCAGCAAATTCCGAATCGAGTAGATTTTTTACAACAAAATGACTTTTCTGTGAGTCAAGAAGCACAGGCTATATACTTTTTAAAAATATTGGACTACAAAATATCAAATCAAATATCTCCGCTTTCTTTTGTAAGTAATCGAATCAAAAATATTATCATTAACCAAAGAAAAGTGGCACTCTCCCGAGCTTTGGAGCAAGAAATATACGAGAAGGCCAAAAAAAGTAATTCATTCAAAATTTATAAATAATAGGGGCATATGCATTCCATTTCCAACCTTCATCTGATGATTAAGACAACGCTTTTTGCTCTCTTGCTATTTGTTTCCTCCCAGATACGCGCCCAAGAGCAAGTCATTGATAAAATTGTTGCCAAAGTAGACAACTACATCGTGCTCAAATCAGATGTAGAAACGGCTTACTTGGAACTTCTCGTCAACGGACGCTTGGAAGGAGTAAGTGAAGAAGCCGCCAAATGTCGTTTGTTAGAGGATTTAATTGTCGAGAAAATGATGCTGGCCAAAGCCGAAATTGATTCTATTTTAGTAGAAGAGCGACAGGTAGAGAGCCAACTTACTCGCCGCATGGCCGTGATGAAAGCCCAATTTGGAAGTCTAGAGCGCATTGAGCAGCAATATGGGAAAACGATTGGCGATTTAAAAAACGAATTGAGAGAAAGAGTAAGAGAGCAGATGATTATCCAGAAAATGCAGTCTGAAATCAGCCAGTCCGTTACCAAACCCACCCCCAAAGAGGTAAAAAAGTTCTTTAATGGCATTCCCAAAGATAGTATTCCTTATTTCAACTCAGAAGTGGAAGTAAACCATATCATCAAAATACCAGATATCAACCGAGAGCAAAAACGCATCGTGAGGGAGCAGTTGAATCAGATCAAACAACGCGTAGAAAATGGAGAAAACTTTGGCGAATTGGCCAAAAAGTTTTCCGAAGATTATGGCTCCGCCAAACAAGGAGGTGATTTAGGCTGGCTGGATCGAGGCACTTCGGTTCCTGAATTCGAGGCGGCTGTTTTTAGAATGAAGCCAGGCAGTCTCTCTCGTATTGTAGAGTCAGAATTTGGTTTTCATTTGATCAAATTGATAGACAGAAGAGGAGATCAATACCACGCGGCACATATCCTGATCCGCCCTAGCTCCGCTGATGTGGATGTAAAATACGCTGAAAATTTCTTGGATAGCCTGAAGCAGATAATTGAACTAGACTCGCTCTCTTTCGAGACAGCCGCTCGTGAATACTCTGATGATAAAGCGACATCTTCTAATGGTGGGAGCATTACCAGCCCCACTACCGGTAGCACGAGTATCTTTTTGGATGATCTGGATTCTTATCTCTACTTTACCATAGATACGATGCAAGTAGGGCAGATCTCTGCCCCAGTTCCCTACCGTACCGACGATGGTAGAAATGCCGTGAGGATTATCTATTTCAAATCTAAGACCGAGCCACACACGGCTGACTTAGAAAAGGATTATGAGAAGATTTTTAATTTTGCCTACAATCAAAAAAGAAATAAAACCCTAAATGATTGGTTTCTAGGAACTCGAGAGGAGCTTTATCTCTATTTAGATCCCGAGTATAATCAATGTAATATACTAGGAATCCAATAGCCTCAAACTCATTTGCATTCTAGACTGAAAAATCTTTTAGCCTTCAGGTTACATAAGTATCGCCAAAAGTTGGCGCACTGATTTTTACTGGAAAATTTTGGCTAGGATGCCGCGTATTTGAGCTAAAAAACTAAGAATAAATCTATAACAAAGAAACTGATAGCTGATTCCTGAACAAAGACAGCTTCTTAACACGATCGCCTCTAAACCTAAATTAAGTAACACATTTCAATGGAAAAATTTAAGACAGATGTGGAAGCAGCAGATGCACTGCACGAAGCCTATAAAAATATTCACGAAGAAATTGCCAAAGTCATTATTGGACAAGATGAGGTGATTCGCCTCTTGATAACAGCCATATTTTGCCAAGGACATTGCCTCTTGGTCGGAGTGCCTGGTTTGGCCAAAACCTTGCTAATCCAGACCATTTCTTCTTCACTGGAGCTGGATTTTAATCGGATTCAGTTTACACCCGATTTGATGCCTTCTGATATTTTGGGCTCAGAAACTCTAGATCGCGACCGTAATTTTCAGTTTATTCAAGGGCCTGTCTTTGCCAATATCATCTTGGCAGACGAGATCAACCGTACCCCGCCCAAAACGCAATCGGCTCTTTTGGAATCTATGCAAGAATATGCTGTAACGATTTCTGGAAAAAAATATGCCTTGTCTCGGCCCTTTTTTGTTTTGGCTACCCAAAACCCCATTGAACAGGAAGGAACCTACCCCTTACCTGAAGCTCAGCTAGACCGCTTCATGTTCAACATTATTCTGAATTATCCTAAATTTGACTCCGAGAAAGATATTGTCAAAAATACGACCTCAGAAAAACGCTACGAGGTTCAAAAAACCTTATCAGGAGCAGACATTATGGAGTTCCAAAGTCTGGTGAGGAGAGTTCCCGTAGCTGATAATGTCATTGATTATGCCGTGAGATTGGTTCACAAAACCCGCCCAAATACGGAGCTGGCTTCTGCGGAGGCAAATGATTATTTGGAATGGGGAGCCGGACCACGTGCCTCTCAATTTTTAATTCTGGGTGCAAAGTGCAACTCCTTACTCCAAGGCAAATATTCACCTGATATCGAGGATGTAAAAGCCGTATCGCTTCCGGTGCTTAGACACCGAATCGTTAGAAATTTTAAGGCAGAAGCTGAGGGAATTACGACAGATGATTTGATTCGGAAGCTACTTTAAATTTAGTAGCTTTCTCACGCTGTATGTACTGTGGGGTTCTGGGTCTTCTCTCCAATTGATGACTCCTTCTTTGTTTTAAATCTTCTTGGCGGATTTTGAGATAAAATAGCAGACAACTGAGAAAAAAGGCAATGCTCAAAATCAATCCTAAAAGCAAGATCTGTGAAATGTCTTTAAAAATCAGGGCTAGGAAAATAAAAAAGATATTTACAAAATAAAGCCAAAGCGAAGCCTGCCAATGCGCTAATCCACTATCAATCAAGAAGTGATGTAGATGGTTACGATCTCCCGAGAAAGGAGATTTATTTTTGCTTACCCGCAAGATAAATACCCGCAAGGTATCAAACAAAGGCACGATCAGAATGGCAAACGCAAAGACTGGGGCAAAGGTAGGCTTGAACAAGATACCGCTGTCTCGATTGAGCTCTATAAACTCAATACAGAAAATTGAGGAGAAAAGGCCAATCATGAGCGCACCCGTGTCGCCCATAAAGATTTTAGCTTCTTTCGCAAGATTATATTTCAAAAAGGCGATCAAGGCTCCACAGATGGCCAAAGATAAGAGGACAAATTGAAGCTCTCCCAGTTGATAAAACAAATAAGTAAAAGTAAGGCATACAATCAAGCCAATTCCTCCGGCCAAGCCATTGATCCCATCAATCAGATTAAAAGCATTGATGATGACTAGCAAGGTAAATATAGAAATGAGCACGCTAAAGGAGTAGGAAATGCTTTCTATCCACAGAAAACCATAGAGATTGGTCAATCTCACATCACATTTCACAACAATAATAATCGCTGCAATGATCTGCGCCACGAGCTTCTTATGAGGAGTAAGGGGGACAATATCGTCTTTAACTCCCGTGAAAAATAGCAAAAGAACTGCTGAAAAAGCGTAGCCAATTTCAGGAATCGAGGAGATGTCTACAAAAAAAGTAGCGGAGATCATAGCTCCGCCAAAAATAGCAATTCCTCCCAGGTTAGGGGTACTGTTGTGGTGGGATTTTCGGCTTTCATTAGGCTCATCGTAGAGCTGTTTTTCTTTGGCTACTTTAATGAGAGAGGGAATACTCAGATAGGTAATCAAGAAGGAACTCAGGGCAGTTAATGCCATTAAATTGATGTCCATAATGGAATTATTAATGAGATTCGATGGGTAGCAAATATACGACTTAATTATACAAGTAATAAACGCTACCCTTCTATGTTTATTTTTTATTTAAAGCTGTTTCAGAAGGCATTTTCATCTCCCGAAAGCATACGTATCACGGTCATCCATATAATCTTGACATCGAGCAAGAAAGACCAATTTTCTACATAAAAAATATCCATGCGAATACGGTGAATCATCGCTTGAATATCTTTTGTCTCGCCCCGATAACCTTTGATTTGTGCTAGACCCGTAATACCTGGTTTCACGAAATGTCGTACCATGTACTTATCTACTAATTCGGCATAATATTCAGTATGTTTGAGCATATGCGGTCGTGGGCCAACAACGGACATATCTCCCCATAAAACGTTAAAAAACTGCGGCAGCTCATCCAAATTTGTACGGCGCAGAACTTTACCCAATGGAGTGACCCGACGGTCATCTCGACTAGCTTGCTTTTGGTCGCAATCGTCATTGATGTACATAGTTCTGAATTTCAGGCAATTAAACTCTTCCCCTCGCTTGCCAGAGCGTTTCTGATAAAAAAATACTGGTCCAGAAGAGCTAAGCTTAATCAGTAAAGCAATCAAAGGTATCGCCCAGGTCAAAATCCCAACCAACACCAAAAACGAAAAAACTACATCGAATAAACGTTTTATAGCTCGATTCATTACATCCTCCAGAGGTTCTTTACGGTGCAAAATGACCGGAATCGAGCCATAGCTCTCTATCTTCAGGGGGCGGTGGGCGAAAGCTTGGAAATCAGGAATGACTTTGATACGAGCCAAATGATGATCGGCTAATTGGACAATAGCCTTCAAATGATTCTTATCAAAGTCTGGTAGGGAAAGATACACTTCATCCACCTGATGGGTGTTGAGATAATTCTTGAGATCAGAAACTTTACCCAAAATATCTTTGCCTTTGGTTTGATCGTCAAAAAAGCCTTGAAAGCGATAACCAAACTCAGGGTGAATGCCGAAGTAATCGAGCAAGTTCAGACCCATATCGCCGTAGCCTACAATGATAAATGCCCGATAATTGTAACCCATCCTCCGGTAATTTCTCAACAGAAAAATAACCAGTACTCGCCAAAAAACTAAGCCCGAAGCGAGACAGGCATAATTCAAAAGCAGTTGAACACGAGAAAAATAGGTGGTTTTTAGAAAGACTAGTACCGAAGCTAGCAGAAACAGATGTAAAAGCACCGATTGTAATATTTTTCGGCTGGCATCTCGGTAGCGATCTAGTCGGGAGAGTTCGTAGTTTTCTAACACGAAGGAGATCAAAAGCCACAATATATTCAAATACAAAAGCAAAATGAGATAAGGACGGGGAATATCCCAACCGTACTCATATCCTAGTTTGATTTGAAAAGCGATCAAAAAGGCCAGATTTAGCCAGATGAGATCTCCAAGAAGGTTGATGAGTCGTATGAATTTTGAATATCTGGTAGTCATAATTTCAGATCTTCTCCTCATTCACTACGTAAAGAAACAGCTTAGGGATGGTTCTCTCTGCGGATCACTCTTAAAAATTATTTTTGAATGGACTAAATTCTTCTTTTATTGAACTTTTGGAAAAAAGTTTTTAATTCTGAGCAGAATCCTCCACAACCTCCGGTGCCTCTGTCGGGAGCTTAATCAAGGAAGTTTCAAATAGGAACAAAGTATTGAAAAAAGCATAAAATACCACACCTGCCTGCCGACTGAGCAAAGATTCCGTAAGACCAACTAAGATAATCAAAAGTAAAAAAGCTAGATACAAATACTTTTCTTGCTTGAAAGCCCACCACAACGGAAATCCTAACAGGCTCATCAGCAACAATAATCCAAATAGACCGTGTCGGAGGGTTTCTTGAAAAAAGATATGATGCGCGTTTAGATGATGCCGAGCTTCAAAGTCCATTCCCTTGCTCTCATAGCAATGCAGTAACGCTTGATTGGCATCACCTGTACCAAGGCCCGTGAGCCAATAGCTAGATTGACCCAAGATACTTTTTACACAGGAGCGAATATTTGCTCGTGCTTTGTTTTCTGAGGCCGCTTCGGGCATTTCTGTCAGGCGAACCTGATCGATTTGAAAATCATTCCATATAGATTGAATCTTAGGACGAAACAAAAAGAAAATCACCACTACGGTCAAAAAGCCCAACCAGAACAAACGGAAAAAACCACGACGTACTAGCCAAAGCGAGGAAGTGAGCAGCAAACTCAGGATACAAATGCCAAGAGAAATAAAGGCATCCGTGATAATCAAAAAGACAACTAGATAGAATACCCCAAAGATGAGCCATTTTTCCCATTTTCTGCCGACCATTGTAATGAGTGTGTATAGGAAAAAACAAATCACCAACGAAACATACATCCCCAGATAAGGACGGTGTAGAATAATCGCGCTTTCAAAGGTAGGTAAGCCCGAGTCAGGATCAAATATAAAATAAAACCCGCCTCGGAAAGTAATCAAGGAGGCCAGCAAGACCGCGCCACCGAATGCCCAGAAAATACCTTGAAATTGTAGCTGCGTGAAACGATGTTTGGTGCTGGCATAAATGATTGGAAAGAGTAAAATGGTGGTTTTAACCGTAATCTCGTGCCAGCCGTCACTTAGACTTTCCGTATAAAGCATTCCCAGCCACTGCCAGCCATAGAAGATAAGAAATAAAGGAATCCATTGATTTTTTCTGAGTTTTTTCCACTTCTCAAGCCAAGCCCCCTCGCTGACCCAATAGATAGTTAGTAAGGCGATCAAGACACTGTTCCATTGGGTATTTTTGAAAAATCGCATCAATAGCGTCTTAGATTCTGGCGGTACATCGGCAAGCATGGTAAAAGGAAGACTCACCGCAAAGAGCAGTGTGAGTATATAAAATCCAGAAATTGGACGATCAGTAGCGTTCATACCAAGAAAATTCCAAACAGCAAGACACGAATTATTTCAAATTTAGGCTTTCTTAACTTCTTCCGAGGATAATTACTACTTTTTTTCGAGCTTACTCCGTGTGAGGAATCACTAGGGACTTCTCCAAATAAAAAAAGCCGAAAGCCCTGAAATTATTTTCGGGGCTTTTTTATATTTTTGCCATGTGAAATATCAATATCTGACCGAAGAAAATATCCAGCAATTCATTGCCACCGCCTTGCAAGAAGACATTGGAGACGGAGACCACTCTTCCCTTGCTTCTGTGCCGGCGGAGGCGCAGCGGAGAGCCAAGTTACTCATCAAAGGAGCAGGAATGCTCGCTGGGGTAGAATTAGCCACGCATATTTTTCGCCAAGTTGACCCTAAATTGCAAGTAGAAGTCCAGATTCAAGATGGGCAAATGGTCAATTATGGCGATATTGGTTTCTACGTGGAGGGTTCTGCTCGCTCTATCTTAAAAGCAGAAAGGCTCGCACTCAATTGTATGCAAAGAATGAGTGGAATTGCTACCCTTACTCACCAAGTAGTGGAGAAAATTCGTCATACTTCTGCTCAGGTGCTGGATACTCGTAAAACCACGCCTAATTTTCGCTTACCTGAAAAATGGGCCGTCAAAATCGGTGGTGGTACCAACCACCGCTACGGTCTTTTTGATATGATTATGCTTAAAGATAATCATATTGCCTACGCGGGAGGGATCAAATCTGCCATTCAAAACACACGAGCTTACCTAGAAGCACAAAATTTAGCGCTTAAAATAGAAATTGAGGTGCAAAATTTACAAGAACTAGAAGAGGTGCTTTCTGTGGGAGGGGTAGATTTTATTATGCTGGATAATATGTCCGTGGAAGATATGCGAAAGGCAGTCAACTTGGTAGACGGACGTTATTCCCTGGAGGCTTCGGGAGGCATTGAGCCAAATACTATTCAAGGGGTAGCAGAGACGGGGGTAGATTTTATCTCTATGGGGGCACTCACGCATTCTGCTCCTAATTTGGATATTAGCCTCAAAGCTACCCAAGGTTAAAAATTTCCTAAAAACTGAAAATGCTTTAATTTGCACGCTATAATATGATCGTCAAAACCAAAAAATATCAATTAAATACGAAAACCTACCGTAAAGTAGCCATGCGCAATGTACTTCGCAACCAATGGTGGTTGCCCGTGGCTATTTTCTTGGGCATCGTGGTTCTCAATCTTCTGTTGAATTTAGTCTATTCTAATATTTGGATTTATTTTCTGGCTCCGCTTGGCGTAGGGCTTTATTTTTTGTTTTGGTACATCCAATTTACGGGTGCCCCTCATTTAGAGCAGATGAAGCCGATGTTTCAGCGCTTGGGTTACGAAATCAATGGGCGGGAAGTATTGCTCAAAGCCAGTGCCCGGGAAGGAATGCAAATTCCTTGGGATTATGTAAAGCACGCCGAAAAAGGTAAGGACGCTTACATCCTTTATCTTTCCAAAGCCCAGTTCATCCATTTACCCTTTCGGATTTTTAATTCGGACAATGATATTCGTTTCGTGGAAGCAATCATGAAGCGGAGGGGTTTGTTAGGAGAAGAATAAAATCACGACCTCAATCCATAGACAATTTAAGCTTTTACTTTTTCAAGCAGGCAAACTTGAAAGCAACTAATCCAACACAGAACTGTATGCGCTATAATCCTTTGGAATCCTCCCTTTTTGTCCATCATCGAGAAAACTTTGTTAGCCATCTCCGCCCCAACTCGCTGGCTGTATTCAATGCCAACGATATCATGCCTACAAATGCGGACGGAACTATGCCTTTCCGGCAAAATAATGATCTTTTTTACCTCTCTGGTGTGGATCAAGAAGAAAGTATCTTGCTCATTTATCCGGATTGCCCAGAAGAAAAACATCGAGAGATTCTCTTCCTCAGAGAAACCAGCGAAGAGATTGCTATTTGGGAAGGGCACAAACTGACCAAGAAAGAAGCCCGTGAAGTCTCTGGTATTCAGACCATTTATTGGTTATCTCAATTTGAGCAGGTCTTTAATACGCTCATGGGACTCTGTGAACATATCTATCTCAATACCAACGAGCACGATCGTGCCGTAGTGGAAGTCCAGACCCGAGACGCGCGATTTATCCAATGGTGTCGAGGCAAATATCCTCTACATGCTTACCAACGTTCGGCTCCTATCATGCAGGAATTGCGGGCGACCAAAAGCAGCCCAGAAGTAGCACGAATCAAAGAAGCTTGCCAGATTACCGAGCATGGCTTTCGAAGGGTGCTAGAATTTGTAAAACCAGGGGTAATGGAATATGAAATCGAGGCTGAATATATACACGAGTTTATTCGTCGCCGCTCGAGAGGTTTTGCTTATTCGCCCATTGTGGCCTCGGGAGCCAATGCCTGTGTTTTGCATTATGTTACCAATAATGATCAATGTAAAGATGGTGATTTATTGCTCATGGATGTAGGAGCCGAATACGCCAACTATGCAGCCGATATGACTCGTACCATCCCCGTGAATGGCCGCTTTACAGATCGCCAAAAAGCAGTTTACAATGCCGTGCTACGAGTTATGAAAGAAGCCAAGCAAATGCTCGTAACAGGTAGCCTCTGGAATGAGTACCACAAGGCAGTGGGCGAGTTGATGGAAAAAGAACTGGTAGATTTGGGTTTACTAAAAATGGAAGAGGTCAAGAACCAAGACCCAGACCAGCCCCTTTATAAAAAATATTTCATGCACGGTACTTCTCACCATTTGGGCTTAGATGTGCACGATTTAGGGCATCGCTATCGCAAATTTGAGCCAGGGATGGTCTTTACCTGCGAGCCTGGAATTTATATTCGGGAAGAAAATATTGGTATTCGCCTAGAGAATGATATTTTGATTACCGAAGCAGGAAACGAAGATTTGATGGCAAGTATTCCTTTGGAAGCGGAAGAAATTGAGGAATTAATGAATGCATAGTAATTCGCTCACGCGTGGAACCGTTTTAGTTTTTTTTGTCAGAAAAGTAAGGTCAGAAGTCTAGGAAATCGCAATCATTTGACTGGAAGTGCGTAAGCTTGAGGAAGAAATGATTACTTAAAAACTGCCTTTTCCAAGGCTTCTAATCGCTCTTCTACTTTGACCAAACGGCCTATTTGCTCGGCTAAACGCATTACCGAGAGGCGGATTTCTTTGACTTCCAGATTGGTAGAAGCTTGTTGCTTTTCTAAGTTAGTGAGGCGTAGGTTGACATCACTTCTAAAGCCAGACATTTCCGATTTAAAACCTTGCATTTCCGATTTAAAACCTTGCATTTCCGTTCTGAAACCTTGCATTTCGTCTACCATCTGATCTTGTCTTTTGAGAGACTCAGAAAGAATTTCTATGATGCGATCTTCGTTTTTCATGAGGGTTGAAATCTATAATTTGTTATAGCACAAAGTTATCAAAAAGTATTTTCAAAAACAAAAATAAGCTTTTATAAATCAATAAATTGTTGGTAAATAACAACACATTGAGAAAACTATCAACTCGAGATCACTTGCTTTGATTCAAACTCAGCAAAAACTCTTTAAAGTCTGTGGTGTTGTAATTGGCCATGCCTAGATGGCGGGTAACAATTTTGCCTTCGGGAGAAATTACGAAAGTGCTAGGAATGGAATTCGTTTCGTACACGGAGGGCAAATGGCTATCTAAGAAATAAACGGGAAAATCAAACCCCTTTTTTTCAATAAAAGAGATGGCTTTGTTCGGGTCTTGATCTAAGGAAAGCATCACGAATACGATGTCCTCAGCAGCCACTTGATCGTATAAGGACTGGATATTAGGCATTTCGGCTACGCAAGGAGGGCACCAAGTAGCCCACAGATTCATGAAGATCGTTTTACCAGCTAGTTCTTTAAAATCTACTGCTTCCCCTTGGAGAGAGCGCAGGCGTAGATTGTAATCTGCCATAGTTTGTTCCTCCACGGGCACCTCAGTAGCTGCTTGAAAGAATCCCGTAGCCAAGAATAATCTCTGAATTTGGGTATGCAAACCTGTGAAATAAATACCGAGTAAGATGGCTAGAAACACCCCCCATTCTAGCATTTCTTTTTTGAAGGATTTCTTTTTGGTAGATGTCGTCATAGTTTCCCGTTTAGCTAAGATTACAAGTCATTTTTGGGAAAAGTTCCTGATCAAAAATAAACAAAAAAGACTAAGCCCCGGATAGAGCTTAGCCAAGAATCAGGGAGGTGATAGTGTCTATTTTTGTTTCACCAATACCACCGCGTCGTCCGAACTGTCGGTAAAACTTAGCTTACCGTCTTCTAATTTAATATTACTGAAAGTCTCCGTTTCTCCTTCTTGGGGCTTGATAGTCATGCTTTTACCGTCTTTGGCTACCTCGAAAGTACCCGAGTTGATGGTTTCTTCGCCAGAGGTAAGGCTGTAAGTATCATCCTTGAAGGTCATTTTGATTTCACTAGGAGGGGTTTCCCCAGAGAGGCTTTCCATTTTCCACTCTCCTTGGACTTGATCTTTGAGACTTTTTTTACCACATCCTGTGGCGAGTACTACGGTAAGAACTACCAGAAAATACGCTAATTTTTTCATAATAATGCTTTTGAGTCTTAAATATAAACTGCCACAATATAAGGAATATCAGGCTTCAAAAAAGGAAGTTGGCCTAAAAATTTAAAAATTCTCACATCTCTCCACCACCAAGCTGATGCTTATTTGGTAGTATTTTGTCGGAATCCGAGCCAAGGATTTCATTAGTTTTCTTTTTTTTATGATTTTTGTTGCCCAAGCGAACTTAAACTCAAAACATGGAAGCGATCTTCAGTACCGATGGTCTCATTAGTTTGATTACCCTCACTTTTATGGAAGTGGTTCTGGGAATTGATAATGTGGTTTTTATTGCTATTATAGCTGGGAAGTTACCTGCTGACCAGCAAGCCAAGGCTCGTAATTGGGGACTTGTTTTGGCGCTAATCCCCAGACTGATTTTATTATTATTTGTTTCTTGGCTGATTGGGCTGGAAGACTATTTGATTGATCTCGAGGTATTGGGACATACCGTGCAAATGACCGAGAAGGGAGCCGTACTCCTAGCGGGAGGATTATTTTTGCTCTATAAGAGTACTTCTGAAATCCACGAAAAGCTAGAAGGGAATAAAGGGCAAGATGGCAAGGCGAAGCAAATATCTTTCGCCGGAGCACTCTTTCAGATCATTATTCTCAATGTGGTTTTTTCCCTAGATTCTATCCTGACCGCCGTGGGTTTGGTCAGAGAAGTATCCATCATGATTGTGGCGGTGATTGTAGCTCTATTGATCATGTTGGTCTTTGCTGGAAAGATCAGCAATTTCGTGGAAAAACACCCAACCGTGAAAATGCTGGCTTTATCATTTCTTTTGTTAATAGGTTTTCTATTGATCGCTGAATCATTTATCTTCGACGGCGAAGAAGTCCACGTGCCTAAGGGTTATATTTATTTCGCCATGGCGTTTTCATTGCTCGTGGAAATTCTTAATTTAAACATGAAGAAGCGTGCTCAGGAACCCGTTAAGCTTAGGAGCCGTTTTAGTGAGGAATCTTGACTTCTATGCCTACCATCGATGAACTATATGAAAACTATACCCAACAGAGAGAAGTAAGACTTTCTTTGGAGCAATTTACGTTGTTTGCTATTTTTTTCCCAGCCTTGTTGGTCATTTTGAGTGATGGAAATTTAGACTCAGAAGAACGCTTACATCTGGAAAGACTCGCTCGGAGTTTAGCCCACGCTTTTTCGGAGGATGGCTTGGGAACCAAACGTATCGAGGAGCTTCAGACCATTTTTAGCCAAGAGTTTGAGTATCTCATTGAGCATATCGAGGAATGGAAAGAAATTTTTTTACAGGCACTCAACCAGCACCTTAAAAATTTTCCTGAAAGTAAAGAAACCGTCTTGGATACTTTGCATCTCTTTGCCGAAACCTCCGAAGACGTAGATGAAGCAGAGGGCGACATGATTCGCTATCTTTCCGAAAAATTAGACTTAATGGATACTTCTTTTTAAGCAATTACTGATTGAGCTTGTCAAAAGCTTTGGGCAACAAAATACCTTTCAAGAAAGATAAGCTCCAAAATTTCCTTCCTCCAAAACCACATTGATATGGTCTTGAAGCGTGGTGGCTAGTGAATAACCTACGTAGTCGGCCGATACGGGAAATTTGCGATGACTACGATCTATGAGAACCACGATTTGCAATTTTTTAATTCTTACGTTCAAGAAAGGCTTGAGGCTATAAGATAGCGTCCTTCCCGTATTGAGCACATCATCTACGATGATGACTGTCTTTTCGCTGAGTTGGTCAATCTCCATATCCAGCTCTACCTCTCCTTGAATAGGTCGGGCTTTGTCCAAAGAGACTTGGGTAAGCTTAGTTTCTATTTGAGCAATTTCTGCAAATTGCGCCTGCAATCGCTGAGCCAGGGTGAAGCCACTCCCCTGAATACCCGCGAAGATTACTAATTGTTCCTGAAAATTGTCTTCGTAAATCTGAAAAGCCATTCTACGAATGATATCGAGCACCTGAGTTTTATTGAGGATTAGATTTGGTTCTGCCATAAATCAATTATTTTTGGAATGAAAACTTGCTATACTTACACCCAAATATCCTAATAATTCTGTAATGATACGGGATTTTATCAATACCCTATTTCCAGATTATTGTGTGGCCTGCCTAAAAGCCTTGGCTAAGGGAGAAGAACAATTGTGCCTTCATTGCCAGTATGCTTTGCCCTACACAGACTATCATCTGCATCCTGATAATGAGTTGATCCAAAAGCTAGGCAACCGCATGCGCCTGACCTACGCCTTGGCTTACCTGATATTCAGCAAACAAAGCCGTGTACAGCGAATACTACACGCACTTAAATATTCAGGGAATCAAGAAATTGGATGCTTGATGGGGCGTTGGTACGGGCGAACTTTGCTAGAGCAGCAGTACGAGCAAAAGTTCGATCTGATTTTACCCGTACCGCTTCATAAATCCAAGCTTAGGCAAAGAGGTTACAACCAAAGCGACTGCTTCGCGCTGGGCTTGTCAGAAAGTCTGGGAGTTCCTTGGGAGGCGAACACATTAGTCAGAGCCAAGGCTACGGCTACCCAAACCCGTCGGGGGAGGTGGGAGCGATGGCAGAATGTAGAAGATATTTTCGAGGTGGCTCACCCAAATCAAGTGGAAGGAAAGCGAATCCTCTTGGTAGATGATGTGGTTACGACAGGGTCGACCTTAGAAGCTTGTGCGCTGGTCTTGCAAGAAAATCACGTGCAAAACCTCAGCATTGCCGTCTTAGCGGTGGCTACTTAAACGATTGATTGGCTAATCGTGCGTCTTTTTGGAAATTCAATAGCATAAAAAAAAGGAGCTTTAATCGGCTCCTTTTTTCATCTTTATTTGTAAAAATTATCTTTTATTATCTTCCACTTAATTTGCCTTGAGTTCGGCGGTTTTCTCCATCACGCTCTCCTGCCATAATCATCGCACAGCGGAACCCAATATAAGAGCGACGCTCGTTTTTATCTAAGAAGCGGCGTGTACCAGGAGATAACCAATAAGCCACGTCTTTCCAAGAACCACCTTTATAAACTCTTACATTATCATCGATCAAAGAGTTGGGATTACCAGAAGGCCCACTGATTAGATCGTCCTTGACAGCAGGGTTGTAAGGGTTTTTCATATTGTTGGCTGGGGTGGGGAGAGCCGGATCAAGATAGACAGACTTCACGGTGTCAGAAGTCAACTTGGTACTATCTAGGCGTTGACGACGAATGGGGTTCAAGTCGTCAAAATCGGCGAAAGCCATTGGGCGATAAACGTCTTCTACCCACTCGCTTACGTTACCACCCATATTGTAAAGACCATAGTCATTAGGAGGATAAGCGAAGATATATTCTGTGATCAAAGCTCCATCGTTAAGCTTACCTGCAATACCGGCGTAGTCTCCGCGACCTCGCTTGAAGTTGGCGAGCATATAACCCATTTCGTAACTTTTGCTATCATAAGGATTACGCACGGAGTGTCCATCCCAAGGATAAATTCTACCGTTAGCTTGGTTTTCGTCATTGTACTGAGTACCAATCAAAGCTTTGGCGGCGTATTCCCATTCGGCTTCGGTAGGAAGGCGATAATCAGGAACTACGAATCCAGATTCCAAAGGAATTCTCTCACCGGCTACAAAGTCAGGTAGGGATTCTACTTTTCCGTCTTTCTCAGCTTCTTTGGCTAGATTTTCATTCACGATCATCGTACGCCAGCGGCAAAAGTCCTTGGCTTGTACCCAAGATACTCCCACCACGGGGAAGAAACGGAAACCAGGATAACGCAGGTAGTTGGCTACGTAAGAATCATTGAAAGCAAGCTCGCTCGCCCAAACGGTGGTATCGGGCAGGAGTACTTGCTCGCGGTACGTCTCGAGATCGGTAAAGCCTTCGGGGAGACGGTCAGCGTTTTCAGGCTTTTCGTAGTAAGCCATGTACTCCAGCCAGTGAATGTTGGCAATTTCGGTTTGATCCATGAAGAAAGACTGGATACTGACCGTTCTTTCTACGTTATCACGGGTGTAAAGAATGTCTTCTTCACCCGAACCCATCACGAAGCGACCTCCTTCAATGAAAATCAAGTTGGGAGCATCTGGCTGACCTTCGTACTCACTTACAGTAAAACTATTGTTGGGATCATCTTCATCGTTGTAAGCTACGCCGGTAACCATACTAGATCTTCCGGGATCAGTACTCGTGGGAAGCTGGTTCTTCTTACCACAAGCACTCATAGCTAGCGCGCAGATGAGCGAGAAGCAAACAATTTGAGAGATTTTTCTATTCATGACCTGTTAACTTTTATGATTTTAATCGACTTTCGAGTTTAATCGGGATGTGGTTTGGAATAATTTGGTTCTGATCGAGACCAGACTAATAGAGTAACGTCAGATTATCTCGCTTAGTATTTGGATTCCTTCTTGAATTGTTTTTATGCCTGTAAAGATAATAATTGGTTTCTTTTTTATTTCTTTTAAACGGGCATTTTGTGGATTTTTCTGCAAGTACTGAATGACTTTACTGAATTTTTCGGATTTGAAATAGGCTTCATTTTCAGAAATAAAGTAGCCCTTCATGGTTTCGCTTTTCAAGGTAAGCTTTTCAAAACCAATGGCTTCGGCTTTCCAGCGTAACTTCACGGTCTCGATCAGATCCAGCACGGGCGGAGGCATGGGGCCAAATCGATCCACTAGTGATTTCTCAAATTCCTCTAACGCAGTTTCGTCTTTTATGTTGTCTAATTCATTGTATAGATTGAGCCGTTCGGAGATATTTTTCACATATTCCTCAGGAATCAGGATTTCCAAGTCCGTCTCGATGTTACAGTCTGTCTTCAATCCTTGGATATTTAATTCCTTGAGGAACAAATCTCGGAATTTAGTTTCTTTTAGCTCTCTAATGGCATCATCCAAGATTTTGTGATACGTTTCAAAGCCCAAATCACTGATAAAACCACTCTGCTCTGCTCCCAGCAAATTTCCAGCACCGCGAATATCCATATCTCGCATGGCTACTTTAAAGCCATCTCCTAAGTCAGAAAATTCTTCTAAAGAACGTAATCGCTTGCGAGAATCAGGATTGAGCAAGGTAGCGGCCGGAGCCAGGAGATAGCAGAAAGCCTTGCGATTGGAGCGTCCTACCCGCCCCCGCATTTGGTGCAAATCGGCCAAGCCAAAAGTATGCGCCATATTGATGATGATGGTATTGGCATTAGGAATGTCCAGACCAGACTCTACGATATTGGTAGAAACGAGTACATCATAGTCGCCATCGATGAATTTCATCATGGCTTTTTCCAATTTATTACCATCCATCTGGCCATGTGCTACCCCAATGCGAATATCAGGTACTAGCCTCAGGATGATATTGGCCATGGCGTCAATATCTCCCACCCGATTATGAACAAAATACACCTGACCACCTCTGCGCACTTCATGGCTAATGGCATCTCGGATAATTTCTTCATTAAAGGTATGAATCTCAGTGGTAACGGGCTGGCGGTTGGGAGGAGGCGTAGCAATGATGGATAAATCTCGAGCACCCATGAGCGAAAAATGCAAAGTTCGGGGAATGGGTGTAGCCGTGAGGGTAAGCACATCTACATTGACCCGCATCTCCTTGAGCTTTTCCTTGGTTTTGACACCGAATTTTTGCTCCTCGTCAATGATGAGCAAGCCCAAATCCTTGAATTTTACATCTTTGCCCACGATACGGTGGGTGCCAATCAGGATATCTACTTCTCCGTTGGCTACTTTTTTGAGCGTTTCTTTGATCTGAGCGGTGCTTTTGAAACGATTGATATAATCTACGGTACAGGGGAGATTTCCCAATCGCTCCCGAAAAGTGCGGTAATGTTGCATCGCCAAAATAGTAGTGGGCACGAGTACGGCCACCTGCTTACTATCACACACGGCTTTGAAAGCTCCCCGAATGGCTACTTCGGTTTTCCCAAAACCAACATCTCCGCACACGAGGCGATCCATGGGGTGGGGTTGTTGCATATCCTCTTTCATCTGGGCGGTGGCCTTGGCTTGGTCGGGGGTATCTTCGTAAATAAACGAAGACTCTAATTCCATTTGCAAATAGCTATCATTACTAAAAGAAAAGCCGGGAGCCGCTTTCCTTTTGGCATAAAGCGCGATCAAGTCTTCGGCAATATCTTGAACTTTGCGCTTGATGCGTTTTTTCTTGTTTTCCCACTCGGGAGAGCCTAATTTACTAATCGTAGGGCTAGCCCCGTCCTTTCCGGCATAACGCGTGATTTTGTGAAGCGCGTGGATATTGACATAGAGCAAATCATCATCACGGTAGATTAACCGAACGGCTTCTTGTTGTTTGCCATTGACTTCTACTTTTTCCAAGCCAGCAAAGCGGCCAATGCCATAATCAATATGAGTAACATAATCACCTGGTTTGAGCGAGTGTAATTCTTTGAGTGTAAGTGCCTTAGATTTGGCAAAGCGTTCTTTGCTTTTGTAGCGATGATAACGCTCAAAAATTTGGTGATCGGTATAGCAGACTAATTTTAGGGTTTTATCGATGAAGCCTTCGCGCAGCGCAATCCCCAGGTTTTGAAAGCGGAGAAAAGGATCAAGCTCGTGGAAAATTGTATTCAGTCTTTCGGTTTGCTTAAAAGAGTCCGAGACGATGATATTGGTTAATCCCTTGGCTTGGTTTTCATTCAGATCATCTACCAAGAGATCAAAATTTTTATTAAAAGAGGGTTGAGGACTGGCGGAAAATTCAATTGAATTTTCTGCCTTGAAATAAAATCTCTTCCCGAACTCCACGCAAGGATATTTTTGAATCTGCCGAAGCATAGAAGCTTGATTCTCAAAGAGCACTTCGGGGTTGCTGATGACCTGTGTATCACCACTTTTCTCGAGGATATCTTCAAAGCTCGCCTCTACTTTTTCGTAGTATTTTTCGGCAAGGTCTAGGGTTTGTTCTAAATCTTTGGCCCAAATCAGGTTGTTTTCGGGAATAAAGTCCAGGAAAGATTCGCGCGTTTCCTGCAAAAGCTTGGTTTGTACATTGGGGGTAATCGAGACAAACTTGAGGCTCTCGAGAGAAAGCTGGGTTTCGGGGTTGAAGCTCCGAATGCTTTCTACCTCATCCCCAAAAAACTCAATCCGATAAGGAATGTCGCTCGAGAAAGAATAAATATCAAAAATGCCTCCCCGGATAGAAAATTGCCCGGGCTCATAGACAAAATCCACTTTCTCAAAATCGTAGCTCAAGAGAATCTCTGCCAAGAAATCCATTTCTAATTCTTCATCAGCTTTGATGACATAGGTATTATCGAGCAGGGATTTTTTGTTGATTACTTTTTCTACCAAAGATTCAGGGTAAGTAACCACCAAGAAATTCTGGTGATTTTTGGTCTGGGTCTGACTGATGATGTTCAAGACTTCTGACCTCTGGAGAACATTCGCGTTTTCTACTTCTTCAAATTGATAGGCTTTTTTATAAGAAGCGGGGAAAAAAAGCACTTTTTCGTTGGGAAGCAAAAATTGCAAATCGCTATGAAAATAAGCAGCCTCTTCTTTGTCGTGCAGAATAAAGACAAAGTTAGGAGCGTCCTCAGATTCTTTCTGATAAGTGCGATACAAAGCACTCGCCATGACTGCATCCAAACTCCCTACTAAGCCTTTGAGGTGCAACGCCTTAGGCTTGGCTTGGGTGTAATTAAAGAGCAGTTGGGTGAGGCTATCCGCTTGGTAGATATTGATGAACTCTTTCGCGTTCAAAAGTTAGCAAGATTATAAGTGATGAAATAGATGGTATTTGACAATGAATACTACAAGTTCGTGGGTAAAATAGTTTTGAAGCATGTGGATGCTTTATCGGTCATTTAGTGGCTGGTTATGAATTTTAATGCAAATATAATAATCCAACTCGAAAGCACAGGCAACTGGACGATAAACATGATTTTTCTTGGCGAGCATTTAATTAAACGGACAAAATTGATTGAGAAATTGTATTATTGCCTCAAAAATTGATAAACAAAAGAAGATGCAAACCACCTTATTCATTTGCATTGCCCTGTATCTATTAGCCACACTTTTGGTAGGTGCTTGGGTGGCGAGAAAAGTCAGCAGTACCCAAGATTTTGTGGTAGCGGGAAGACAACTATCTTTATTCGTAGCGGCCTCGGCGATGTTTGCCACTTGGTTTGGTTCGGAAACCGTGATGGGTGCATCCTCAGAATTTGTCGAGCACGGATTGATTGGGGTAATTGAAGACCCTTTTGGGGCGGCTCTGTGCTTGTTTTTGGTGGGCGTGTTTTTCGCTCGGCCCTTGTACCGAATGAATATCTTGACCTTCAATGATTATTTCAAAATACGATTTGGAAGGAAAGCAGAGCTGATTTCTGCTTTCTTTATGATTCCTTCTTATTTTGGATGGATTGCGGCACAGTTGGTAGCGATGTCGATTATTTTAAAAGTAGTCGCTGGCATACCGCTAGAAGCAGGAATTATAGCTTGCACGGTGGTGGTGGCAATTTATACTTATTTAGGAGGAATGTGGTCGGTGTCTATCACGGATGCCGTGCAAACGGTCATCATTATTTCAGGATTATTGTTTTTTCTGGGGCAATTGATGGTAGAGGCCGGAGGTATGGCACCGCTTTGGCAAGAAACACCCGAAGGTTTCTTTCGTTTTTGGCCAGAGGCCAATTGGGAGAGTGGGCTGGAATATATAGCCGCCTGGATAACGATTGGTTTAGGCTCCATTCCCCAGCAGGATGTCTTTCAGAGAGTGATGTCGGCGCGTTCAGAACAGACAGCCGTCCGTGCTTCTTATTTGTCTTCGGCTATGTATTTATTAGTTGCTTTCATACCGCTGGTGATTGCGCTTTATGGAAAGATTCTTTACCCAGAACTCTTATCTTCGGACAAACAGCTTTTTTTGCCTACCATTGTCTTAGAAAAAGGAAGTTTATGGCTACAAATCTTATTTTTCGGAGCTTTGCTCTCCGCCATTCTGAGTACTACCAGCGGTGCTATTCTGGCTCCAGCCACCGTGTTTGGAGAGAATTTGTTAAGACCTTTTTATCCAGAAGTTTCTGATAAAAAGTTACTGCAGTGGATGCGGTGGTCGGTGCTGGGCGTGGCATTCTGCTCGGCCGGAATGGCCTTGCTAAAGTCTAATATTTACGATCTGGTGGCTCAATCTTCTGCTCTGAGTTTGGTTTCCTTATTTGTACCCTTGGTGGCAGGTTTGTATTGGAAAAAAGCCTCCAACTGGGGCGCACTGCTTTCTATGAGCTTGGGAATGGGCGTTTGGCTTTGGGCTGAATTTACGGTTACAGCTACACCCAGTTTGATCTTAGGCTTATTAGCAAGCATACTGGGCATGTTGCTGGGGAGTCTTTTTCAGTCCTACTTTGATGGCCAAGCAAAGGCATAGGAACTTAATTGATGTATTTCTTGATACAGCCGACCTAGACACGTACTTTTGAATCATATCGAAGCTAGGTCAGAAAGACTTGAGAGCTTTGAGGAAGTCTCCATCAAACCCAAATCACCCGAAGACGCTTGATCCATTTTCTTAAAAAATACCAGAAAGCTTTTTACAATTTTCTACGAGACGAAAGATTTCGAGAAATTTCTCAGGGAAGTTTTTTAGTAATTATTGCGCGTACTATGAACGTAGGCGTGGTTTTTTTGCTGAGTGCTTGGATTGCTAATTATTGTGGGGCAGAAATATTGGGTGTGTGGACGCTCATCAATTCCTTATTATTGTTGGTATCGGTACCTGCATTATTAGGAAGCGAGACTTATTTACTGAGAGCTATTCCCGAGCATTTGGTCAAATATTCCTTTCTTTCGGCCTATCGCGTGGCTAAGCGTCTAGGTTTTTTGGTATTGTTCAGTACACTGCTGATGAGCAGCTTGCTTTTTTTGAGTAGTTCCGTTTGGATTCCTTATTTAAGTTCCAAAATAGAAGTAGCTCGTCTCATTCGTTTTTCTACGTGGTTTGTGATTCCTTTCACCTTTCGTATTTTCTTTCAGGAAGCCTTGCGAGGGATGAAGCGCGTGCGAGCCTATGCCTTTTTTCAGGTTTTGAGCAACTTGGTTTTTATGATGGGTTTGCTGCTTGGATTGGGGTGGTTTTCGTATGGTTATGATGTAATTTATTGGCAATTAATCAGTTATGTGATTACTGTTTTGCTAATACTAGCTTATCTGCTGTTTTTAATCCAAAGCGAAAAATACCAAGCGAAAATTCGTACTATCCGCCCCGTTTCTTATCAGACGATGCTTTCCGTTTCGCTTCCGATGTTGATGACAGCCACCATTAGTCAGTTAATCTCTCAGGTAGATATTTTGATGCTAGGGGGCTTTCGAGATGAAGCGGAGGTCGGCATCTATGGGGTTGTGATGAAATTGTCTTTACTGACCAGCTTCATTTTGGGAGCAATCAACGCCATGGCTGCCCCGAAGTTTGCGGAGCTATACCATCAAGGCAAATTGGAAGAGTTAGTTTATATCGCTCGGTCTTCTTCAAAGCTTATTTTTTGGACAACCGTACCCGTATTGGCTTTTTTATTAATTTTTGGAAAGCTCATCCTCTCATTTTTCGGAGAAGTTTTCGTGATAGGATACTTGGCGCTTATCCCTTTGGTATTGGGACAATTTGTCAACTCAGCCTGTGGCTCGGTGGGGAATCTCCTGAACATGACTGGTTATCAGCAATATCTAAGTGGAGCTTTGCTGGGAGCATTCATGCTCAACATAGGTTTAAATCTGTGGATGATTCCCCTTTACGGTCTTTGGGGAGCAGGTGTAGCGAGTATGTTTAGTATGATTTTTTGGAACGTACTGGCAACTTGGTTTTTGAAGAAAAAACTCAATCTGAGCATCTGGTATTTACCAATCATAAGATAAATTCCATGACGGACAAAAAAAATTTACCCAACTTCTTGATCGTGGGGGCAATGAAGGCAGGAACGACCTCTTTGTACCATTATCTCAATCATCACCCGGAGGTGTTTATGCCAGAGCAGAAAGAACCCAGTTTTTTTGCGCAATATCCCGAAAACCCTCATCCCGATGATCAAGCCTATCATATCGCTATTCGCCCCCGTGTACCTGAGAGTTGGGAAGCTTATCAGCAGTTATTTCGGGGTGCCCGTGGAAAAAGAGCCATCGGAGAGGCCAGTGTTTGTTATCTCTACCAGCCAGAAATTTCTATCCCATTAATCAAGAAATATTTGGGAGAAGTCAAGATCATCATAGGGCTGAGAAATCCCGTGGAGCGTGCTTATTCTGCTTATACCTTTTTCAAAAGAGATGCTTTTGAAAAATTACCTTTCGAAGAGGCATTAGCCCAAGAGGAAGCACGATTGGCACAAGGTTGGGACCGCACCTGGGCTTACAAGGATATTGGTTTGTACTACGAAAAAGTGAAAGCCTACCAAGAAAATTTCTCAGAGGTTTATATCTATCTGTTCGATGATTTGAAAGCGAATCCGCTGAGAGTTATGAATGAAGTCTGTCATTTTCTGGAAATTAACGCCCAGTTTGACTTTTCGGGCATTATCCAAAAATCCTATAATATTTCAGGCAAACCTAAGAGCTTTTTTATACACAAACTGCTGACCTTTCCCAGCCGGCTCAAAACTTGGGTCAAGCCCCTGATTCATTTATTTCCCCGTGAAGCCAGAAGAAGTGTGTTGAATTATTTAGTCAAACAAAATTTGGATCAAAATCTGGAAACCATGCCCACAGAAACTCGCGCTTATCTACAGGATTTTTTCAGAGAAGATATTCTAAAATTAGAATCCTTGCTAGAAAGAGACTTATCTGTATGGCTTGCTCCCACTTATAACCCTGATTAATGGCTTGTGAAACCTGTACCTGATTTTCCGCTAATATACCTCTTGATTCTAAACTACCAGACTTGGCAAGACTCGATAGAATGTCTGGAAAGCGTGTTCGCATTAGATTATACCCATTTTAAGGTAATTTGGATTGATAACCAATCTCCCAATCAATCTACCAAATACCTAAGAGCTTGGGCGGAACGGCAATGCCCCGAATGTGCCTCTGATGAAGAAAGGGACTTTTTTCAAAAGAAAACAGAAAAGGAAGGAGCTCCCTTACCTTATCACTTTTTTGAGGAAAAGGACCTACCCAGGGTAGAATGGAAAGAATTGGAACATCAATTGGTGATGATCCAGGCGAGCGAGAACGGAGGTTTCGCGGCGGGGAATAATGTCTTTTTGAAGCAAATTTTGCAAGAAGATGCCTACCTTTGGTTGCTCAATCCCGATACAACTTTGGCGCAGGATACCCTGCGCCAATTGGTAAGATGTAGTCAGGGGGCGGGGCGG
>CAZKBP010000020.1:0-50543 GCA_964551015.1 uncultured Cytophagaceae bacterium
GACTAACTCTTATAAATTCCAGAATTAACTAAAATCTACAAACGGTTTACTGTCTCTACAATACTATTCTTTCAAAGAACTTTTCTGACTTACGTTCAGCCAGTTAGCGGGTTACTGAACCCTTTATTTTCCTTTAAAAATGACCTATTTACTTGGTCTATTTTTTTTTGAGAGTTAAGAGCACAAAGTTAGGAAAGGCTTGTATCAAAATCAAATATTTTCTTAACTTTTTTTCTCTTTTCAATCTCTTTCTACTTCTTTTCCTCTAACGGGTTGCAAATATAGTCAACTAAACTGAATCTGCAAATTTCACCTCAATATTTTCTTCTATTTTTTTGGATCACTTTTTGATCTATATGAAGGCTTATCGAAGTATCCCTGAGGGGGACTGCAAAAGTAGAGAGCAGTTTTCTTACTTGCAAGGGTTTATCACTTTTTTTTGGCGAGGAAATGGCAAAAAAGCATAGAGTGTTAATTTTCAACACTTTACATTCCATATTATTTTATTATTGACTCCTTTCAGCACAGATTTTATGCCCAGACTCTTCCCGAACAATTTCATCCACATTTGGCTCTATCTTTCAGAAAAGTTCGCTTACACTCAGTTGTATCAAAATATTATTCTCGATTATCGCACTTCCTTTTATCAATACGGTCGGTTAAGATAAGAGCCTCGACCTCTTTGTTGATTATCAGTTGCCAGTGATTAATTTAGGGGCTACTTTTTAGGCACAATTCCCAGCAACTAAAAGCTTATCCTATGTATAAAAACTTCACTTTCAATATCATGGTACGTCTACTGGTGATTACAGCCTCTATCACGGGTTTGATTTATTGTGTCATGATTATTGGAAAATATTTACGGAGCACTTACCTGTTAGCTTTTATCTTGCTCCTACTTTGGGAGTTGATATACTATGTACATAAATCGAATCGTGACCTTAACAACTTTTTGCTCTCGATTCAGAATAATGATTTTAGTACACGTTTCTCTGCTAATCAAAAAGGAAAGTCTTTCGAGCAATTATACAGCACTTTCAATTTAATTTCAGATAAGCTCAAAACCATTCGTTCGGAGCGTGAGGCGCAATATATGCACTTACAAAGATTAATAGAGCATATTAACGTAGGCATTCTAAGCTTTGACAAACAGGGAAGAATTTATTTGATCAATCAGGCTTTCTGGCAATTATTATCTACGTCCACTTCTAGGTTAAGAAATATTCAGGACTTAGGGATAGCTCATCCCGAGTTGTTGGGTAGCCTTCGTGAAATTCAGACCGGAGAGCGAAGATTGCTCAGAGTACAGCACCAAGATGATCTCTGGCAGTTGGCAATACAAGCCACTGAGTTTTCGCTACAAGGGCAATATTTTAAGCTCATTTCGGCACAAAATATCAAAGGTGAATTAGAAGAAAAAGAATTGGAAGCTTGGCAAAAGCTCATCCGGGTACTCACGCACGAGATTATGAACTCCATTGCTCCCATTAGTTCTCTGAGTGAGACCTTGCACGATCTACTGGGCAACAAGGGTGAGAGCCGTGAAGGACTCTCCTCAAAGACCTACGAAAATATGCGTCTGGGCTTAGAGACGATCAAGGTTCGGAGTCAAGGGCTACTGAATTTTACAGAAGCGTATCGGAATCTGACTCGGCTCCCCAATCCTAAGTTCCAATCTGTGCAAATGCGCGATCTCTGCGACCGGCTGACCCTTCTTTTTCGCTCCGTTTTGGAAAGCAAGCAAATTGATTGGCAAGTTGACTTACCTGCTTATCCTATCTTATTTTTGGCTGATCCTGAATTGCTAGATCAGGTGCTCATCAATTTGATTAAAAACGCTATAGAAGCCCTCGAGAATCAGGATCAACTCCAGCCTAAAATTATACTCAAAGCCAATCAACTACCTGAAGGAAAAGTGCTGATAGAAGTCATTGACAATGGGATGGGGATTCCTGAAGACATTCAGGATCGGATTTTTGTGCCTTTTTATACCACCAAGGAAGATGGTTCGGGAATTGGACTCAGTCTCTGCCGTCAGATTATGCTTTTACACAAAGGAAGTATTTCTCTGCATTCAAGGGAAGGGGCAGGGTCGGTTTTTCGCTTGATGATTTGAAGAATGACCGCTTGGCAAACTCTGGGATCACAGACTTGGGTATTTTATCTTTCAACCCTCGAGTTCTTACTTCTCCTTTCCCCAATAAATTTCTACTTGGGGCAAAAGTTTCTGGATGCGTTTTTTTTCGGCTTCGTCAATGGGGTTTGCCGCTAGGTTGAGGAATTTCAAATGAGGTAGATTTTGGAGGGTCGTGGGCAATTTTTGAATTTGATTGTCGTGAATATCTAAATATTCTAGCTTCTGGAGTTGATCTATATTTTCGGGTAAGCTCGCGAGCTGATTTTGGTGAAAATTTAGTTCTTTGAGGTTTTTTAATTGGAAAATGACCTCAGGAAATTGTTGGAATTGGTTATGCTCCACCTTGAGGATTTGTAAATACTCGAGTTGAGCTAACTCATCAGGTAGGTTTTTGAGTTGATTGTGATTGAGCTCGAGCCACTGTAGATGGGTCAGTTGGGCAATTTCGGGAGAAAGCTCTTTTAAGTCTAGCATCCAGAGAGAAAGCACCAATACTGAGTCTGATTGCTCGAGAGCTTGATCGAGGTAGAGGTATTTCTGAGCTTTTTGGAGGGCTTGCTTCTCTAGTAAGTGCTGGGCGTTTGCCTCAAAGGTGAGCAATAGGCTCAATAGCCACAGGTACATATTTTTCTGAATAGTCATTTTCTGAGTGTAGGTTTGAATTTTAGGTTTGGGAGCGGAATAGTTCAAATATAGATTTTAAATATACGCCTAAAATAATTGGTTTGTGAAAGCGAAATTAAAATATTTTTAGTGCAAAATCAGGTTAGCAGCGCCTCCAAATAAAATTCGGCTGGAATTTTCCACCGAAAAAGATTTGTTATCGTTAAAAAGTGAAACCAAGAATTTTTCTAAAACTTTTCGCTAAGTAGAGGAGTTTCTATGGTTTATGCTTACTTTTGCGGAAAATTTGCATTATATGGCAAATTTTATTTTATCAGAATGGTGCTTTTCTTCGGAAAGGCTCAAACAAACTATAACCATCTAAGAAGACAATGGAACAAGAAAAAACAAGGTACTCTGCCGAAGAGCTAAAGGAGTTTGAGGTGATTATTGACAAAAAGCTAGAGGACTCTAAAAAAGAACTCGCTTATATCAAAGCAAGTCTGACCAAAAGTAATGATGAAGGAATTGATGGCACCATCGGTAACTCTAAACTGCTCGAGGACGGAGCAGACACCGCCGAGAAAGAAAGCCTCAATCAGTTAGCAGCCCGTTTGCAGAAATTTATTCAGCAATTGGAGTTTGCCAAAATTCGCATTAAGAATGGTACTTATGGCGTTTGCGTGGATACAGGTAAGTTGATCTCCAAAGAAAGACTCCGAGCTGTGCCTCACACTCGACACTCTATCGAGGCTAAACTGGCTCGTAATTAGCGTTTCTTATTGCCCTGTCAAGAGATGAGAGGCGTGTCGCTTGCTTTTCATCTCTTGTTTTTTTGATAGGATGCCGCCAACTCCTGCCCTTTCTGAAAACAGATTAAAAACGAATAACTAGTAACAATCTTGAGTAATTTATTTCAAAAAGAAGCCCCTTTACAATATTTAGAAAATCACGTAGAAGCCCTGATTTTTTGTAGCCCTGAGCCGATCAAACTCAAAGAAATCCGAGCTTGTCTCTCTGAAATGCTAGACACCGATGTGCCGGAGACAGATGTAGAAAAAGCGATCAATCAACTGCTCGAGAAATACGAAGATCATCGCTTTGCTTTTCAGATTTATCAAGTAGCTGGGGGCTATCAATTTATGACTAAATCAGCCTATCAGGGCAGTATCTCGGTGCTACTCAAGCATAAATCCAAAAAACAACTCACCAAATCAGCCTTAGAGACGCTGGCAATCATTGCCTACAAACAACCGATTACCAAAGGAGAAATTGAAAAAATTCGAGGGGTGGGTTCGGACTATGCCGTACAAAAACTTCTGGACAAAGAATTGATCGTTATTCAGGGGAAAGCCGATACTCCCGGCCGCCCGGTTCTTTATGGTACGAGTGGCCAATTTATGGAATACTTTGGCATCAATAGTTTGGCAGATTTGCCTCAGCCTAAGGACTTTGCACATCAAGAAGAAGAGGAAAATAAGCTGAGCGATGACGAATAAATCTTTGCGGCCATGTTTACGTTATTTAAAATACTTTTATCAAATAAAAAATTTTACATTATATGGGAGCAGGAGGTTCTGAAGGCGGAAACACGCGTTTTTTTACTGGTCTAGTTATGCTAGTGGCAGGTTTGTACATGTTTTTGACCTCTGTACATGTCAATTTCCATCTGGGTTATTCCATTTATAGGGCGGGGAGCTTTGACGTGACGAGCGGGATGATCTTTATCCCTTTTATGATTGGCATTGGGCTGGTCTTTTTCAACTCGAGGAATGTCTGGGGGTGGGTTTTAGCCATTGGTTCGCTGGTCATTTTGATCTTCGGTGTGGTTTCTACCACCCAAATTACGCTACGTCGTATGGATGCCTTTACTTTGATTATAATCTTGGTACTGATGGTGGGCGGTCTGGGCATGTTCTTGAGTTCTTTCCGAAATTACTCCTAGCCTATTTTCGGTACATCCCAGCTTAGAAAAGTTGCTTATGATCTGAGCTTTTCTAAGACTTTTTAAGCATCTTGAACTCGTTCTGGGTGGATGATTGTTTACTGCCTCGTGAATCATTGTCAACTGTTATTATGAAAGATTTTATTTTTGGCCTACAGCCCGTAGCTGAGGCACTCAAGGCGGGACAAGACGTAGAAAAGTTACTGATTCTTCCCGAGATGACTTCCAACCCTAAGTGGGCTGAGATCTCTCAACTGGCTCGCCAGCGTTACATCCCCGTTCAAAAAGTCCCTTATCCACGCCTACAAAAAATTACTCGCAAGAACCACCAAGGCGTCATTGCCTTTATCTCTGCGGTTCCTTTTATCCCTTTGAATCAAATTGTGCAAGAAGTGTTCGAGCAAGGCGAAAATCCATTGATCGTGGTTTTGGATCGAATCACGGATGTGCGTAATTTTGGAGCCATCAGCCGTAGTGCCGAATGCGTAGGAGCACACGCCATTGTAGTTCCGACCCGAGGCGCGGCGCAAGTCAATAGCGATGCCATGAAAACCTCCGCGGGTGCGCTCAATCATATTTCGGTTTGCCGGGAAGCGAACCTCTCCGCTGCTGTGGAGTATTTACAAAACAGTGGTTTATACGTAGTGGCCTGTACCGAAAAAGCGGAAGATAGCATCTACCAAATCAATTGGCGACAGCCCACTGCTCTGCTCATGGGTTCTGAAGAAGACGGCATCTCCGAAAATCTGCTAAAGGCAGCCGACTCCCAGGCACGCATTCCCCTACAAGGTCAAATCTCTTCCCTCAATGTGTCCGTGGCCACGGGTGTGATTCTTTTTGAAGCACTCAGGCAGCGGATGGGAGGTTAAGTGACAATTTCTCAACTTTTTTCTTGGCTTTTTGCTCATTTTTTGAGAATTTTAAAGCATTAAAGACTAAATGCTAAATTAAAATGAGCAATATTTTTTGGTGCTTGCCTTTTATTTATATTTTTAATACAAATACTATTGATAAATCCACAGCATCTGTTTCGCCTATTATCCATATCCCCTTTTCTGCGAAAGAGAGTAATGGCTTGAGAAAAACCATTGCCAAGGTAAATCTGGCAGGGAAAGCCCGTTACAGAAATCTGGAATGGCAATATGGAGGTGAGTTCAAAGATGAACTCGTGATTGAATATAAGCCCCAAGATTCAGATACTCCGTACCAACTGCAAATACTCGAGAGCGAATTATTAGAGCAAATCACGGCTCTTGAGGATCAAAAGCGTGCCTCCATAGAGCTTCATTTACAGTTGGTCAAGCCGATATTACCCAGTAAAGGAATTCATTTATCACAGAATCCCTGAGAGACATTTCATTTATCTATTCTTTCAAACATGAGCGAAAATACCGGTCAGTATAGATCGGTTTTTTTTTATGAGGATGGATATAAACCGTCCGTAAGTGAACAATCTTGTCATATAATTGAACAAGACTTTCAAAAATAAATATTTGAATAGATCATTTAAATGACTGATTATCTGCAAGATACATGATTTCCTGTGCTTCGGTATGCCCTTTGTCCATAGATTTATACATCTTAGCCAAACAAGGCAAGGTTTCCATCCTATATCCATGAAAACTTATGATAGAACTACGAAAAATCGAGAAATTCTACAAGACTGGCTTCCAGCGTTCTTATGTACTGCGAGATATTGATTTGAAGATTGAAGCGGGTGAATTTGTAACCATTATGGGACCCAGCGGAGTGGGCAAATCTACCCTGCTCAATATCGTTGGTCTACTCGAGACGGCCAACAGCGGTGAATATCTCTTTTTGGACCAGCCCGTGCATAAGTTTAACGAACGCAAGCGTGCCGATTTTCATAAAAATCAAATGGGCTTCGTCTTTCAAGCTTACCACCTGATTGACGAGCTGACGGTTTACGAAAATATTGAAACTCCACTCCTCTATCGCAAGGAAATTAAAGCTAAGGAGCGTAAAAGTATGGTGGCTGAAATTTTGGATCGCTTCCAAATTGTGGCCAAAAAAGACCTCTTTCCTGAGCAACTTTCGGGTGGACAACAGCAGTTAGTAGGCATTGCCCGTGCCATCATCGGGAAGCCTAAACTATTGCTAGCCGATGAACCAACTGGCAATCTGCATTCTCGCCAAGGAGAGGAGATCATGGATCTGTTCAAGGAACTCAATGAAGAAGGGATGACGATTATCCAAGTCACGCACTCGGAAAAAAATGCCCAATACGGCAGTCGGATCATTCAACTCATGGACGGATGGGTTGAACGGGATGATCGGACCACCACCACGGCTGACCGAGCCTAGTCGCGAAAATCTCTGTTTTGTTTTAATATTGATAATCAGAAAACTACACTACTTCTGGGGGTGTAGTTTTTTATCTTTCCTTGTCCTCCCAGATTTCTCTACAAATCTCTCGCCCTGCTCAGGTTTCTTTATCTGAAAATTGTATATTTATGCTAGAAAATCTGCACACATCACCTGTTGTTAATCCATCCTAAAATTTTTGCAAGATGAATCATCCAATATGCGTCGTAGTGGGTATGGGACCCGGTGTGAGTATGAGCGTAGCTAAGAAATTTGCCTCGCGAGGTTTCAAAATCATCATGCTCTCCAGGAATAAGGCCAAGCTAGAGAGCTACTTAAATCTCATGGAGTCTACGGGTTATGCTGTGGCTTATTATCCAGTGGATGTCCGAGATTTCGTGGCCCTCAAACAAACTTTTGACAAAATTAAATCTGAACAGGGTGCAATCGAGGTGCTCGTTTATAATACCGCCGTACTCAAAAAAGTACAGCCCTCTGCCCTCTCGGTAGATAGCTTCATTGAAGACTTCAAAGTGAACGTAGCAGGAGCACTGGTATCTGCTCAGGAGGTAATTCCTGAGATGAAGGCCGCGGGCAAAGGTACGATCCTCTTTACTGGAGGAGGGCTGGCTTTGCAACCTTATTATGAATATGCATCTTTGGCCGTGGGCAAGGCTGGTATCCGAAGTTTAGCACAAAGCTTACACCAGGAGTTAAATCCCTACGGTATCAAAGTAGGCACCGTTACAATTGCTGGTATGGTAAGAGAAGGGACCCATTTTGATCCTAAATACATTGCCGAAAAATTTTGGGAATTGCACCAGCAATCTCCTGAATCGAAAGAAATAGAAATTATCTATCGCTGATCCAAGAGAATTGATCGCATGAATCAAAACAAGAAAGCTCCGCCACCGCTTTTCTTCATAGTTACCTATTTTTCAAGTTAAACATCATACATCATGGATATCAACATTGGGATCAATGCTGAAAATCGAGAGGCACTGAGCCAAATGCTCAATGCGCTATTGGCCGACGAAATGCTCCTCTATATCAAGACTAAAAATTTTCATTGGAACGTAACTGGATTACACTTTAGTGAGTATCACGAATTTTTTGACGAGCAGGCCGAAGCAATTCTAAAAATCACGGATGAGGTAGCCGAGAGAGTTCGTGCCTTGGACTTCCACTCGGCAGGCTCTATGCAAGCCTACCTTGATCTGTCTCGTCTGAAAGAAAATACGCTTCGCGGAATGGTCGCTTTGGATATGATCATCGAGCTACTTCAGGATCACGAAGCCGTCATTCGTGCTTATCGTGAAGCCGTAGCAGTTAGCTCCGAAAAGTATGGCGATGAAGGTACAGCGGACTTGCTCACCGGAATCATGGAAGAACACGAGAAAATGGCTTGGATGCTACGATCTTACACCAAGCAATAAAATTTATTTTTAGCCAAAAGAAAAAAGAAAATAAAAAGGGAGAATCCATCAGGTTCTCCTTTTTGAATGCTAAAGATGAAATCAGGCTTGGGCTAAAAGTTTAAAACCTTGCCCCAGTACTTTTCAAATACATGGAAATATTTTAATTTTATAGAGAAATCTAAGCAAAATAAGTTCATCTCAGGCATTTTATCCTTGTATATAATATGGCGCAAGCAGTACTCATTCCCAAGTTTAAAGATAAACCTGCAACCTTTACCGTGGCACAGTGGCATAAAAAACCAGGCCAGCCCGTGCAAGAAGACGAGCCTATCCTCGAGATAGAAAACGATAACTTCACTCTCGATATCCTCGCCCCCAAAGATGGCGTACTCCTCTGTGCTACAGTCTATAATGGCGAAATGGTCAAGACGGATGACTTGGTTGCCATCATTGGGCATCCTCAGGAAAATTATCAAGAAATCCTGCAAGAATACAGTAAAAGTGGAGGACTCGAGCGAGAAAATACCGTACATCGCCCCCGCAAAGGACGAGATGTCTTCATTGCCACCACCGCCACGGTGGTAGGTAGGGTAAGCATTGGAGATAACTGCTCTATCTGGTACGGAGCCGTGATTCGCGGAGATGAAGAAGAGATTCACATTGGCGATCGCACCAATATCCAAGACGGTTGTATTCTACACGCCGATACCAACGAGCCTACCCTCATTGGGCGAGAATGTATTGTGGGGCACGGCGCCATTATTCACGGGGCAACCATCGGTGATAACACGCTCATAGGCATGCGTGCTACCGTTTTGAATCGTGCCAAAGTTGGTAGTTTCTGCCTGATTGGCGCGCACGCTCTGGTCACGCAGGATATGGAAATCCCTGATTATTCGGTGGTGATGGGCTGCCCGGGCAAAGTAGTCAAAAAACTCTCTTCCGAACACAGCCAAATGTTCAAACAAGGAGCCATTACTTATGTTGATTTAGCAAAAGAATACCTCAAAGGCACTTTTGTAGAAATTGACAAGCTCTAAGCATGGAATCCAAAGTAATTATCACCGACATTAGCTATACTCTCGAAGAACTATTAAAGGATATTTGGAATCAACTCTTCAAAGCCACTCAGAAAAAGACCGCTTTTAGTACGCCCACGCTGTGTACCCACGCTGTCGTGGATGAAGGCCTAGAAGCGCGGGTTTTGGTACTGCGCGAAGTGCTTCCCGCCACACGCCAGTTGATCTGCCATACTGATCTTCGCTCTTCCAAAATTGAAGAAATACAAGCCCACCCCTGGGTCAGTTGGCATTTTTGGGATGCCCGCAAAAACCTCCAAATTCGCCTGAAAGCCCAGGCGCAAATCCATCACCAAGATGACTTTGCCCAAGCCCAATGGGACAAAACCAGCACGGGCAGCCTCAAAATCTACGCTACCGACCCCGCACCCGGTACAGAAACGGCTGGTCCAATGGCTGGCCTACCCGCCGGCTGGGAAGACAAACGCTTAGAACGAAGCGATGTAGAAGTTGGAAAAAAGAACTTTGCCGTGATTAGCACCGAAGTTTACGCTGTGGATTGGCTTTGGCTGGGCAGAGCGGGGCATCGTCGGGCGCGATTTGCTTGGCAAGCCGAAGCGGGAGCATTGGTAGGGAGTTGGGTGATTCCTTAGTCTTATTCTCGTCGCCTCAAAACTGACAAACTTCCCGAGTGGCTATTTTTAATATTCCATTATAATCTGATTAAAGAGCATATTCCACTAAAAGAAGGGTTGGGAACCTATGTTATCGTAGTAGAATGGTTTAAAAAATCTATTCTTAGAGAGCCTATTCCATTAAAAGAAGGATTGAAACCCAAGCCGATCCATCAGCATATTGGATAAGAAATTCCTTAGAGAGCCTATTCCATTAAAAGAAGGATTGAAACCGGGGGTCGCGTACGAAAAAAGTGCCTAAGTTTTGGGTTTTTGTGTAAATAGACTTGGTCAAGATCTATTCAATGTCGGTCTGAAAGAAATCCTACAAAAAATGAATAAGATAAAGCACAGTATAGAAGACTACCTAGACTTAGAGCAGGAGACGAGCATTAAGTTTGAGTACCATCAGGGCGAAATCATCGCCATAGCCGGAGCTACCATTGAACACCAGCTTATCACGAACCGCTTGATTCGGCTGTTTGAAGATTGCTTGGCCGAGCAGGACTGCATCGTGATGGGAAGCGACGTAAAGCTACACGTTCCAGACTGTGATAAGTCCTTTTATTACCCAGACGTTCATATCTATTGTGGCTCTCCTAAAAAACGAAAAATGGATCGAGGCTCTTACGCCTTGGAAGAACCTATCGTCATCGTTGAGGTACTGTCTGAGGCGACCCGTGATTATGATGCTTCGGATAAATTTGATTGCTACCAAAAGATCAAAAATTTGAAAAGCTATTTGATAGTAGACAGCACACGATACGGTATAACTCTAAGAGCCATTCAAAGCCAAACTGAGCAAAAATTTGAATCTTTGGAAGATTCTTTTGAGATGGCCGGTTGCGTTTTTTCGCTGGAGGATGTCTACAAGACCGTGAAACTTTAATTTAGCCCCTGATTTGGAGGCAACCCGAGAGAGACTTTCCATACAAAAAACCAAAATCAATCTTTACTCTTACTCTCTTTTTTGTGGAAAAGCTCATTCTTTTTGCTTAAAAAAATTCCGCGAAAACTATCCCCAAGCAAAAGGGATAATGCGCATACAACGTCTTCCATTAAAAGAAAGATTGAAAATAGAGAACTCATCTCACCAATACCATAAAAAAAACCAGCCTCGGCTGGTTTTTTTGTTTATGCTCAAAGTATTTTTTAGTTTGTCTATTCTTTTACGACTCGCTTTACTTTCTCCAAGATATTGCCTGCTTGGTCGCTCAAGATCAAGTAAAACGTGCCTGCCGTCAGGGCTTTGCCTCGTAGGTCAATATGGATTTTTTGTTCGCCAGATTTGGCTTCCAAATGCCCCTCCGCAATGACCTTACCCGAAACATCTCGTAACTGGTAATGCACGGGCTGCGCTTCCAAATGCTGAAATTGCAAGGAGAAGCCTGCATTTTGAATCGGATTAGGATACACGATAAATTCAGGTTTTACTTCAGGCTCAGCTCCAACTGACCCGTCGGCGGGAAGCATTCTCGCGGCACTCCCAGACAGAGCTAAGTTAAATTGGATTTCACGTGAAAGCGAGCTAGCTTCCCGATAAACTGTACATTGCAGCGTGTAAGCACCTGTTAGAAAATCAAAAGGTATATACGCCTGCCCCGGTAAGTCTCCATTCAGCGTATAAGGGAAAAGTTTCTCCATGTTTGTCTGGCTAACAGCTCCGTTGAGTGTGATTAGCAGGCTGTCTGGCTCAATATCATCCAGTGTGACCCGAATGGTAAAAGCATCTGTATCAAATTGGCTCAAATCATAACTCCCTTGATCTTGTAGCTCCACGAGGTCTTCGCCCTGTCTGATTTTCTTGGTGGCATCTACTAACCAAAAGTGAATAGGACTCACTGCTGGCATCGGCACAAAGACCGCCTCCAGAGTAGTGTTTTCATTGATTTCAAAGGCATAAGGATTTTGGTTAATCTCCACCCCATTGACCACAAAACCCTCGAAGACAAGGCCCGATGCGGCTTGTGCGGCAACCTCGATGGTAGTCCCAGAGATATTGGTTCCAACCTGCCCTTGTAAGAAAGTAACTTGTCCTTCTCCGACCACATTGAAGGCCAAATCGTATTGATCCACGATTTGGATCAGCGTAGTTTTAGCCAGCCCAGAGCGGCCTTTGGCCTGAGACTTGGTGTAAGGAGTCGCGTTCAAATAAAGCGTTTGACCAGCTTGCCACTGATCCTTGATATCATTAAAGTTGCCTTTCTTATCTCCTCCTAGGGCGAAAGGAGCTGAACTTTCTTTGATCGGCAGATTGGGGAAACCTTCCCCCGTGAAGGCCACGCTCTTGGTGCCTGATGATACTTCTGCCCGAATATTCAATCCTGCTCCTGCATAATCGGCTAGATTGATTTGGTCGTCGGCTTTCAAAGGGCGAATATCTTCATTGGTATTCGTATTGACCAAATACAGCTCTACGAGTTCGGCAGGATTTTCTTGGGGAATGCCTAATATCTCAATGCCTTTGATGGTAGGATTTTGTTTAATTCGTAAGAACTTGAGATTTAGGGTATCATCCTCCACCAGAAGCGTATGGGTCAATACGCCCGCTCGATACAACCCACCCGTGAGGGCAAATTGGTTAATCTCGTCAAAAACTTCGGGTATAATTCCCTCTACTTCCACATCAAAAATTCTCTGGGTAGAATCGTTAATGACTGCGTAAAGTTCGGACAGATAAATTCTCACCTGAACTTGGCTCCCGGGCTCCACCGGAAACGCCCACTCCATTTCATCGGGGCTATTGCCCCCTTTGCCGTCCCATCTTTCGGTCTGGAATACACCCATAGGCACTCCCGCTGGAACATTTTCAATTTTAGACGCGATGGCCGAAAATTGCTCGCCGCCACTTAGTACATATTGGCCTTCGTCGGCTTCCCAATCTATGGCTTCATCCACGGCTGCCAGCGCTGGTCCACCTGCGTTGACGCGATAGAGTACTTCCCAATTTTCTTCGGGTTGGTTATAAACATTCAGGAAATCAAAGATGGCTGTATAATTTTCATCATCTGAGTTGGCAATCAGACCAACGATCAACGGGCTATCGGGTGATTGGATCAATCCTTGGATGGTTTCGGGTAGGACGATAGGATTACCCACGGAGGCTGGTACTTGATCTTCTAGTGCGTATTGAACTTGTAAAGAACCTTTGGCCGGATCAATCACGAAATAAACATTCAGCTCCTGAGATACATCTGGGATGATGACACTGGGTAAGTTGGGAATGGACACTCCATTCTCTTCTCCTGCTACTTGTAATACCTGTTGGTCGCTCATAACCACTTTGAGATAATTATCTTGAAAACCATCTCCAATAAAGAAACCATGTGATTCTCCTGGCTCGTCTGGTTGGGTAGAAGTAGGCTCGAGCTGCCCGTGCACCACAACGATACCTGAGCTAGCGGAGATATTTACACCATACTGATAGCCTTGTCTTTGTGTATTTTCCAGAGCATTCCCTGTACTTGGGTCAACTACTAAGGTCAACAGGCCAGTGGTACCTCCTAGCACATCTCTACTCCCAATGGCTCCGTACCAAGGGTCAATGCCATTGCTCATCAGCCCTACCAAGCCCAGTTGTAAGAAACCATTATAGGGAGCTTCATCAGAACGGAATTCATTGTAAACAGGCAGATCAAAAGCAGTTCCGATTTGTAGAGCATCCTCCAGATCATCTATCCCGTCGTTGTCATCATCCTGATCAAGAAGGTCAGATAATTGGTCGCCATCATAGTCATTGGGTTGAGAAGCCCCAGAACAGGGGTCAGTCTCATTGGCAAGCTCATCCGCATTGGTAAATCCGTCTTGATCAAAATCTGCTTCGGGACTAGCCTCGGGATTTTCACAAGAAAGAATTTCATCTGGTTCTAAGATGACAATTTCGTTTGCATTAAAATTGGCGATCCAGATGGTTCCTGGAAAGATGTCCCCGTCGCCTTGGCAAGTAATACCCAGCGGATTGCCATTGGTGGTAAATTTATCTTGCTCACTGGCTTCTTCGTTCACGGTACCGTCTGGGTTCAGGACAATGCGGTGTAATTTTCCATTGTTTCTTCCGGCGATTAGATTGCCTTTCATCGCTCCCCCAAAATTAGAGGCAGTGTACTCGTCTATGCCGTTGGTATTGTTACCCCAAGTATAAACGATGATATCATTGTAGCCATCTAGGTTAGGATCATTCTCAGAATTATCGTCAGGACCAAAGGCAGGTTGACGATAATCAGCATTGTCTACGTTGAAAAGGCTGGGATCAACGGGTGGCCAATCGGCTGGGAGTGCTTTTTTAGGATTACTTGCCTCTCCTGGTCCGTTGGGATTATATTTTTTGGTACGGAAAAAACCATCGGTAAAACCGTCTCCATTGCTATCTCCGGGGTCGGCAGTATGTATACCTCGAGTGTATAGTCCTGCGTTGGGATTGGCGCGGGTGGGGCAAGGGTGTCCACCGTAAACGCTGTTAAACGTGTAATTTTGGATATTCGTGGTAACCAGATTGAGGTGGTCTGCATTGTTGACCTGCTCCTCATTATTTTCTGCATCCGATTTTTGACCTTTCTTGAATTTACTCCCTGGTTCACCAAGTCGATAGCTGTTATCTACCTGAGCAGTTGCCTCGAATTTTGGATAACCTCCCCAGCCGCCATTCGCTCCGTTGTCCGTGACATAGACGGCTCCTTTTTCGGTTACGACCAGATCGTAAGAGTTGCGATAGCCCGGTGAGAACATTTTAACGGGGCTATTCGTGATAAGCTTGGCTTGGTTGAGGCCATCATTTCCTCCCCAGGGATCATTTATATCTATACCATCATACCCGGGTGCTTGTGGATTTTCTATCCCATTTGCGTTCGGGCGAGTGGGGTCATCTAAGGTAGGTAGGTCGTAGATGTACATTCGTCCTGATTCTTCGTCGGTAAGTACAGGCATTTCAGCTAAAGCATCTAGATCGATTGCCAAAACTGCGGCTGAGAGCGCATATTCACAAATAAAGGCCAGATTATTAGAAGGCGCACCGGCATTGGTCAATCCTCCCACAGCCACCAATAGATGCTCTTTTCCTTGTATAGAAACCACTTCTAAGCCATTGGGGGCGTGATTTTCTTCGGAGCGGGGTAGCCCTCTAATCAGATCGATGGCCTCCCAACTTTCTCCGTTCCAAGTGAGTTGCGTGATGATTCCTGAGTTGGTATCGAGGTCAACATCTCCTCCACTCCCCCCCGCACCACTGCGAATGTCGCTAGAACTTACATAAACAACAGGATGCTCAGGTGTGCCCACGACTGTTAGCCCCGTGATGAGTCTGCCGAAGCAATAACTCACGGCAGAGGTAGTGCCACAGGATTCCCCATCATCATCGTGATTGGGTATTTGGCGAATCAGTTCAATAACCTGAGTTTCTTGAGCCACATACTCATCATTTTGCTTGACGATGGTAAAAACCTTCAAAAGTCCGGTTCTTTCGGCTACATAAAGTTTACCATCAGGGTCGAACTCCAGAGAAGTAGTACTGGTGACTTTTATATCCTGTAAGGTTTTTTTGCTAAAGCTAATTTGTGCATAGCTTCTGCAAACTGACCAAAGACATAAAAAGGCTAGCAGGATCAAGAATTTAGCGCGTGGGATATGGAATGAGCTGTAATTAAGCGTACTCATCTGACCACGGTGTGCAAGGTGTTGGTGGTTTGACATGAATTAATCTGGTTAGAAAGACAAAATAATAAATTGCTTGTTTTCAGGAGCTGAAACCTAAAAACTTGACTACATACTCAATAAAGCTTGGGATAGAGGTGAATCCAGAACCTAGCTATTTTCAAGAAGCTAGTGTATTTCTTGGTAGGTTTTTGGATTAATCCTAGCTTGAATACTCCCTGTTGAAGAAAAGAATGTATACATGTAATTTCTTATGAAGAATTACATACATACGCTATCAAACACAAAGATACATTTTATCTTTTCTTATGCAATATTTTTTGTGCAGGATTCACGAGATTTATCATGGCATTAAACCAGAAAAAAACCATCTGCCTTCACTGAAAGCAGATGGTCGGTAAAGCGTCTATTCTAAGACTAGATAAATTTGCTAAAGTTATCAATCGTTTTTTTCTTCTTATCGGTGTAAGGAGGATAAAGCATTTTTAAGGTTGTCCACCCAATTCTTTGCTTTAACACAGCTCTTTCGTTGCTAAAAGCCAGAAAGCCATAATGCCCGTGGGTTTTGCCAAGACCACTATTGTTTACCCCTCCAAAGGGCAAATCAGGGTTGGAAACGTGAGCCAATGTTTCGTTGATAGCCGTTCCACCAGCAGAGGTGTTGCGTAATACAAATTCTTGATTCGCCTTGCTTTTGCTAAAATTATAAAGAGCCAATGGTTTAGGTTTGGTATTGACATAATCTGTGGCTTCTTTTAGGGTTTTGAAGGGCAAAATCGGGAGCAAAGGGCCAAAGATTTCTTCGTGCATAATCTCCATATCGTCATTGATATTGGTCAATAAGGTAGGAGCGATATAGTTTTCGTTTTCGTCTGTTTCTCCACCAATAGCAATTTCAGCCCCTTTGCCAGTGGCATCTTCCAAGAGGTTTTGGATGCGTTTGAAGTGTTTTTGGTTTACCACACGGGTATAGTCTGGTGAGGTTTTGATATTGGCTTCTCCTTCGCCACCGTAGAGTTTTTGAATATTCATTTTCATCTCTTCCAAGAGTTGACTCTGAATACTTTCTTGTACCAATATATAGTCAGGAGCAATACAGGTTTGTCCACAGTTCATGTATTTACCCCAGATGATTTTTTGCGCGGCGTCTTTGATATCAGTAGTTTCGTCAACGATGGTAGGCGATTTACCGCCCAATTCTAGGGTAACTGAGGTTAGGTTTTTGGAGGCCGCTTCCATGATGATTTTGCCTAGCATCGGGCTTCCCGTGAAGAAAATATGATCAAAAGATTTCTTGAGAAGTGCCTGAGCCACTTGGGCATCTCCCTCAAAAACCGCTACTTCATCTTCTTTGAAGCCCTTGGCTATCATTTTCTTGATCACAGCCGCGGTGTGAGGCGTCATTTCTGAGGGTTTTATGATTGCGGTATTGCCCGCTGCGATCGCATAAATTAGTGGGTCAATGGCTAACTGAAAGGGATAATTCCAAGGGGAGATAATCAGACACACGCCTTTTGGCTCGTAATGAACCTTGGAAGAAGAGCCCAACATATTGAGCGGGGTCGGTACACGCTTGGGGCGCATCCACTTTCTCAGGCTTTTAATGATATGCGTAATGGAAGCCAGTGTTACAAAAATTTCTCCCAAATCTGCTTCCGCAGAAGACTTTTTAAAATCTTTGTAAACGGCCTCGTGAATATCATCTCGATGCTCCAAGATCAAGTTTTTCAAGGCTTTGAGCTTAGCAATGCGTTCCTGAGCTGAGGTATTTTTAATATTTTGCGCGTTTCTTTTCTGAGCTTCAAAAACTCGGGCAACCTCTTGTTCTAATTGGGCGAGGTTAGGTGCAGTCAATGTCGTGTTTGTCATAATCCTTCTTTTTTGTACTTAGTGTAGATACAATATTGTTATTCAAGTGTAATTCTGATGAGTCAATTACAATATAATAAAGTTTTTTTGATATTTTAAGGAAGTATAAGTCTAATTTTTAGCCCTTGGTCTGTTGCTCATTTCTGGTTTTCTAAACTTTATGCGGATAGTCTTCTCAGTTTAGCTTGGTTTGAGTGTAGTATCTAATCGTTGTCTGTGATGAGTTATTTTTCAGGTTTTTCCACCAATTTTCCTGACATTTTAAAGTTTAAGTACTCGAGGCCTGAATTCTTTTGCGAGAGCTTAACATCAACCTATTTTCAGCCATCTTCTAGACAGTCAAATCAAAATTTATCTTGCCAAGTGCCTAAAGTAAGCCCTTCTGGTTGCGAGCTACAACCTACTTTCACGAAGAGGTAAGAATCAGAATAGCACAATGACCTCTGTTAAATTTTTATTATATTTGTGTTAATTTAATATTAAACAAATGTTAACAATCTTGAATTCAAGCTTATGATCAGATCTCTACGCCTCACCCTGCTCATTTTTTTTGTCCAAGCTCTATTGATCCCATCCATGGGGCAAATGCTGCCAACTTTGGGGGTTGATTCCAATTCTCTTACCAGAGGTCAAGACTTTCCTCAAAAAAAATTAGCGTATTTTTGGTCTGAATCAATTCCAAATCATGGCTCTCCGTGGAAAGAAATAAGAGAGGCTCACGATGAAATCCAAACCTTGCTCCAAGAGTGGAGCGCACGAAGAGAAAAATATAAGAAAGAAGCGAAATTTCTAAAAAAAATTTTCGGATTGATCCATCGTAAATACCTCAAAAGATATCGACAATATAGCACCTTGCGAGAGGTATTTGAGAAGAAAAATTATGACTGTGTCAGTGGTACTAGCCTATATGCCTTGGTTTTTGAATACTTAGGCCAGTCTTATCAAATCAAAGAAACTCCTTTTCACACATATCTGATCTTGAATTTAGAGAATAGTAAGAGAATTTTGATAGAATCTACCAGTCCTCGGCTCGGGTGGGTTAGGAATGAAAATCAGATTCGTGAGATGGAACATTATTTCACTTGGCTTGACCACCAAGAGTTTTACGGCGAAACGCTGGTATTTAATCGTACGATTACTCTGCGACAGTTAGCAGGCTTACAATACTATAATCAGGCAGTGGATTTTTATAACCGAAAAGAATTCGAGCAAGCCAAACAATACTTACGCCAAGCCACGAGGCTCTATGAAACAAAGCGAATCAAGAGGCTGGCCAAATTGATAGAGATTCAGGTGAGTCAACGCAACTCCAAACCAAAAAACCAACATTAATCAGCATTCAGCGCGATCAATCTGTACTGAATGCTGATTAGTCCCGATCTAATTAGAGGAAATATACTCTTTGCCACTTCTGTCGATAAAAAACTCTTTGCCATCCAAGCTAACTTCCGCGATTCCTCTTTTGAAGCCCTTTTCTACATCGGTATACTTGGGAGAAATGACCATCTTGCCACTTTTATTAATAAACCCCCAGCGGGTACCTTGTCGTGCGGGTGCCAGACCATTATGAAAATCTCCTACTTGTGAGAAGGTAGGTGGAATAATTTGGCGTCCTTGTAGATCAATAAATCCCCATCGTCCACTTATATATACTGCGGCCATTTTATCACTAAAATCACGGGCTTGGCTGTATTTGAAAGGAATGCGAGCAATGTTCCCCTGATCGATCCACCCTTCCAGATTGTTCAGTCGCACCCGAGCCAGTCCATTGCGAAAGCTACCATAATCGGTTCCTTCTTCGGTAATACCCGCCGGAGCTTGATATCGAAAAGGAATAATGGTTTCCCCTCTTTTATTGATAAAGCCTAACTTTTGATTGTTATAAACCTTGGCTAGACCCTCGTTGAAATCATATACTTGGGAGTACTGAGGAGGAATAACCAATTGACCACCACTGTTGACAAAGCCCCAACGACCGTTAATAGATACGGCTGCCATCCCATCGCTAAAATCGTGTGATTGCTGAAACCGTCGGGGGATGATCAACTGCCCTGTCTGGTCGATGAAACCCGTACTCGGAGCATTTGGATTGTTCAAATCAATCAGAGCCACGGAAGCTCGTCCTTCTTTGAAATCTCCAACCCCGTGGTATTGAGGAGGGACAATCTCTTTGCCTTTAAAGTTTACGAAGCCCCAGAGTGGAATCGGGTCAGCGTCTATACCAATGGCAGCAAAACCCTCGGGGCTAAAATCTCGGGCAAAATCATACCGGGGAGAAATTATGTAGCTGCCTTCTTTATTGATATATCCCCATTTTCCATTTTTTCTGATGGCGGCAATGGTTGCGAGCTCTTCATAATAAGTCGTATCTTTCATCACGGGTTTTCCTTGCTTGTCTTTGATGACTTTGCCCTTCTCATCTTTTTCAGGCACTTTGGTAATGACTTGCCGGAGGATGGGATGAAATGGCTCGGCCATTTCGTAAGTACCTCCAATCTCTGAGTAAGACCAGGCTTCTCCTTGACGGATGGGGATAGGATCTTTCTGAGCCAAAAGGTTGAGATTCCAGCCAAGGAGAATCGCCAAGAAGGAGATGAGCGTGACGGGAATTTTTGTTCTGGTAATGTTCATAATATTGATCATTTGGTAATTATTGCTTCGATAGAATTTAAGGTTTGTGTGAATGAATTGGGCTTTCAAGATACATGAAGCTAAAAACTATGCCACAGTTAAAATGGGCAATGCATATTAATTAACGTAAATTATAGCTAATTAGCATTTGGATCAGCTAATATTTACAGGGGGAGATGAAGTTTAATTTCGTAAGAGGCTCAGTGAGACGTGGAGATTTGAGGCTTTTTCGGCTAAATGAAACATCAATTTATCGCATCTATGATATAGCCTCTCGTCTTCTGTAACCATAAAAGCACGGGGCAGCCTACTGCCCCAAGCCTAGTTTTTAAAGAACTCTTGTCCCTTTTTATCAATGTAACCATAGTGTTTATTGAGATAAACCTTAGCGATTCCATCCTCGAAATCATACACACTCTGATAACGCGGGGCAATCACCATACTTCCTTGTCGGTTGATAAACCCCCATTGATCTCCTACCTGTACGGCGGCCAGGCCTTCTTGAAAAAGAGAAACCCGATTGAATCTAACCGGGATTACTTCTCGTCCCGTTTTGTCAATAAAGCCCCAGAGATCACCTTTCTTGACCTTGGCCAAGCCATCGTGAAAACTCCCCACGTAATTAAACTGATAGGGAATAACGGTCCGGCCTTGCTTGTCAATATAACCCCATTTCCCCTGATAGTTTACGGCGGCCAGTCCCTCACTAAAACTAAGTGCTGCTTCGTAGACGGGGTTAATTTCTTGGCCTCGGCTATCTACAAAGCCCCACTTACCATCTGCTTCTACCCGTGCAAACCCTTCATAAAAACTCTCCACGGCGATGTACCGGAAAGGAATCACCAATTCTCCTTGGGTATTGATAAAGCCCCAACGGCCTTTCATTTTGACGGCCGCTAAACCCTCACGAAAATTCAAAGCAAAGTCATATTTAATACGAATGACCTCTCGGTTGTATTTATCTACATAGCCCCATTGTCTTCCTGCTTTGACGGCAGCCGTGCCCTCGTAAAAGTCCGTAGCATCATCATAACGAGGCTCAATCACCACTTCGCCGTCTCGATTAATAAATCCATATTGATCTTTGAATTTGACCTTGGCGAGTCCTTCACTAAAGAAGGAGATATTCTGATACTCCATCGGCGTAATTTCCTCACCTTGGCTGTTAATTAAACCGTAACGTCCGTTGATGTAGACTTTGGCTACTCCTTCTGAAAAAGTGCTCGCGTAATAGTATTTGTAGGGTACAATTTCTTGTAATTTGGTATTAATGAAGCCGTAGCGAGGTCCGGACTTGACCCGTGCTAAGCCTTCGCTGTAAGGGGCTACCCCGTCGTAATCCATTGACACCACGATTTTTTTTTCTGGGTTAGCAAATCCCCATTTATCGCCGTTTCGGAAAGGAATAAAAGAAGATTGGGCAGATAATAAGCAGGGTAATGACAAGAAAACAAAAGCAAGTAAAGAAGTCTTCCAATAATGACTTAGCTGCATAAGAAACATTTTCAAAATTTAGTCATGAACAATCAATTCTTTGTAAGGAAGTTGCCTGGTGTGATGCACCTTGCAAGACCCCAAACAAAAGTAAGATAAATCTGGCATAATTCTCCCAGATAATTCCTATTTAGTTTTGCTCCAATATTCCTGCCCATTTTGATCGATGTAGCCCCATTTCCCGTTCAATTTGACACGAGCCAGCCCCTTTGAAAAGCCTCGTGCCTGTTCATATTTAAGCTTCGTCACTTGTTGGCCTTGCTGGCCAATATATCCATAGCGATCTCCCTGACGCACCACGGCTCGTCCTTCTTGGAAGCTTTCTGCTCCGTCGTAATTGATGTTTAGTTGAATATTACCGTTGTTATCGATAAAAAACTTTTCCCCATCTTTTTTTACCAAGGCCAATCCTTCACTAAAATCCTTTGCCTGTTGAAATTGAATATCAGTGATTTCTTCTCCTTGTTGGTTGATGAAACCGTATTGATTTTCGAGTTGGACTTTGGCGATATTTTCTTGAAAAGGAAAAATAAAATCATAGCGAGGAGGCAGCACTCGTGCTCCGGTTTCGTCAATCAATCCCCATTTTCCCATTTCTTTGATCCGTGCTAAGCCTTTTTCAAAATTTTCACATTCTTCAAATTGTGGAGGAATCACTACCTCACCCGTGGTATCCATGTAGCCACAGCTACCGCCGGCTCGGATCATGGCTTTTCCTTCCTGAAAATCAATATATAAATTGTGCTCAAAATCTACCACTTTTTCCCCTTCGTGATTGATATAGCCATAGCTTGAACCTCGGGCGGCCTTAGCCAAATTCTCTTCGTAGCTGTAAAGCGCATCGTACTCGAAGGGAATTACTTCCTGTCCTTGGCGGTTGATTGCTCCAAATTTACCGCCTAGTTCACGCTGCGCAATCGCCAGTCCTTCGGAGAATTTTTCTAATTTAACATATTCCATCGGCACCAAGATTTGGCCTTCCTGATCAATATAGCCCCATTTCTGATCTTTGTTGACCAGCGCCACTCCATCTTCAAAATCCCAGGCCCAGTCGTAAGTGGCAGGGATCACGGTGTTTCCTTGGGGATCAATAAAGCCATATTTTCCTTGGCTTTTGACTTTGGCTAAGCCTTCTTGGAAAAGAAATACCTCCTCGTATTGAGGCGAGATGATTACTTCTTGCGTTGAGTTAGCAAACCCCCACTGCTCCCCTTGCCGGTAGGGAATCAGATTTAGTTGATAATTAATGGCAGAACTCGCGCTCTGATTTTGCATGGAAGCACTGGAACCACCTCCATTACAACTCAGTAAGAGAAGGAGATAAGCCAGATGATACTGTTTCATAATGTCTGTGTTTTGGACTTCTCAGGAAAGAATACAAAACTTTTGACGATAAATCTAAGAAAAAAGCATGGACTTTAGAATTTTCACATCGAAAAGCCCAAACTCTTTTAGATATAGTAGAAGAAAACAGAGGCTGCAAAAAAGGATTTGATTTGAGAATGACCCTTCAACGAAAAGAAACCGTACTACGAATTCTAAAAAAAGTATTATCCCAGAGATTATCATTGGCATAAGAGCCGTAGCGAAAGTAAGTACCCAGTCCAAACCCCAGATAAGCCACGTTGTAGTTGACCCGTAATAGATTATCTATCATAAAGCCACTTTCATAATAGCCTTGATCCATAGTTTTGAAGCTAATCATTTGGTGTTGCTCTGGTTGGTCGAGACTCCCCCAACCCATGCTATGCGCCAAGACTAATTCGGGCTTGAACACTCTAGAACTAGAATTGTACAAAAGACGACCGAAATTATGCGTCAAAAAAAGATTAACAAAGCGATCAGAGAGAAATTCATACAGCTCCATCGTCTGAAAATAATCGTCAATCTGAAGAAGCATTTGGCGGGTACTTCCTCGACCATTATAGAGAATCGGATAGGGAACATCTCCATCTATCCAGCCCCCTACCAAGAACAAACTGGTCGTACCCAAGCTACGCCAACGGATGTGCTGTCTGAGTTGTGCTTCCCACCTTTGATAAGTAAAATTTCCTCCTAGGATTTCTTCACCTCGAGTATAGTTGAAGCTAATCGAGGGTGTTTTTTCTTCCACGAACAGTTTTCGTCCTCCAACTCTTACGTATTCCTGTCCTTTGGCATAATGTAACTGTAGCGAAAATTCAGAAAAATCAAACGTATTGTTGGCACTGGGTAGCTCCCCGTTCAGCGGAGATTCCAAGAACTGATAATTGTACAGAGGTTCTATTTGCTGACGATGGTAGCCCAGGCGCATTTCTGTATTGCGTAAGGGGCGAAAGCCGATATGACTCTGAAATTGCTGTACCCTGTCCATTCGCTCGGTCAGCACCTGGCGAATCACCCGATTGAAAAGCAAGGGGCTTTCTTCTAAGAAAAAGGTTTGTCCTGGCTCCCTAACGTCATCTTGATAGGCCAGCCCCAAATTCAAATCCCATCTTTTTTGTAAAGAGAAATCAGCCGAACCGCCGTATTTGAAGCGTCCATCCTTGGTTCCGTAAGCTCCATAGGCTCCCAGCGTAAAAAGCTGACTCAAGCGATGGTTGGTGTAGAAGCCCGCGCCAATTCTTACTCCCTCGAAGCGATTGATTTTGAGTAAGCTACTCAGGTCTAAGTCTACCCAGCCAATGGGCACACGTTGGTAGGTGAATGCCTCGGAAATAGTGACCATCCGGTTGAAGTTAAGCTTTTTGCCCAGACTGTCCAGAAAATCGTAAGTCTGCAGGTCTTTGCGCTCCAGTTTTTCTACTCGATATTGCTGCCAGTAGTCATCGGTACGTTGGTCGGCTTGGGGAGAAACTTCTAAAGTCACTTCGTCAAAATTTCGTTTCTTAAGAGCAGGCTTCATCTCAATATCTTGGATATAATTGCGGAAGACTCCTTTGATACGACGGTCATCCACTTTCCATTCATTAAAAAAAACCTGAGCGTAAATTTGGGAAGGAAACCAATATTGCTCATCAATCCAATCGTATTTCTGCTCGATTTTGAATTGTAGCAGCGCATCCGAATCCAAGGTAGAAGCCATCACATTTTGGAGGGCATAGCGATTGGTGTTGATGTAGAGCAAGCCCTCCATCGCGTTAAAATTTTTGTTGGGATAAGGCGTGAACGAAATCACGTAGACCGTATCAAAGCGACTATAAGCGGTATCCTCAATAGCAAAAAAATACTTGTCCGTGCTTCCTTTACTAATCGGATTCAGGTAAGGTACGTCCAAAATCTCAATGTAATCCTCATAAAAAGAAAAAGGCTCAAAACTCGCGGCTGCGGACATAAACCCAGGCCTTTTGAAGCCAGAGACTCGATGCGCCAGCACGGTTTCTTTGTCTACATTCGGGGCAATGTATTCCCGCTTAGTAACAGACTCGGAGAGAAAAAGATGATGATCTTCTACGTAGCCGAGGAACCTGACTTCATTGCTATCCAAGGTCTCGACAATCACTGAATCTGGATTGGGTCTGAGGGTTTCTTCTTCTTCTTCTCCGGCCAAAGTCATATAAAATTTATGATAAGCCTGATATTGAAAAGAAGCTATTCTCTCAGGATTGTTCTTACGGCGATTTTTCTGGGCGGCACGAATGATGCGATGGGCAGGGTTTTCTCCAGCTTGAATCAGGACTTCTTCCAAAGATTCACTTCGCTCACGCAGTTTGATTTCCAGAGGTTGATAAAGAGGCTTAAGATCTTCGGGGCTGTCTACTTGATAAGTAAAAGTTTCAAAACCCACGTAGCTGAAGACAACGCTACGAACTTCTTGGATATTTTTTACAGAGATGCGAAATTTACCATCAATGTCCGAAGTGCCACCGTACTGACCGCCATTGATCGTAATATTCACGAAAGGAAGGGGCTTTTGGGTTTGGGCATTGATGACCTTGCCTTCAATGCTGATATTTTGGGCGGGTGCTTGGCTAAGCAAAAAAATCAGAGATAGACTCAGCCAGAGTTTTCGGGATAAATGCATATGTTGATGTCTTCCAATGTGCGAGCAGATTTTTTGGGAATCTGCTGTTTAGCAAATCTAAATTATTTTTGACTTCTTTATCCATTTTCAGAAGAGAGATTCTGGATTGGGTGGGATTTTTTTGTACGACCCGTTGACCAAGTAATTCATCAGAAAATGAGTTGCTATTTTAAAAATCTGCTAATCTATCCCTAACTTTAAGTAGGCATAATGCTTTACAGAGCTATGAATTGTAAGAATTGTCATACTACGTTGACCGCAGAGGCCAAGTTTTGTCCTAACTGTGGTGCAAAAGTTGTCCAGGAGCGGATGACTTTGAAAAAATTACTATCAGATATTCTTGAGGCTTTGGGTTATGATAGTAAGTTCTTCGTTACGCTGAGGAGGTTAATATTCTCTCCCGAAAAACCACTGGGCGAATATCTAGCAGGCGTCAGAAAAAGATACATGAACCCTTTTACCTTTTTCGCCATTGGTGCGGCAGTTGCATTGCTGATTTTTGATCAATTTGATAAAGAATACATCGCTTTGACTGGCCAAATGGGAGAGGCACAGGCAGGTGTGTCTGGTGGAAGCGGTGCTGATGTGCCATTAAAGCTCTCTAACGAGGTCATTCAAAAAACAATCCTGAAGTATTTTAACCTTTTTTCTTTTCTGCTTTTACCTGCGTATACTTGGGTTGCTTTTATTGTGTTTGGCAAGCCTTACAATTATGGAGAACATTTGGTCATAAATGCTTATCTACAAGGCTTTTCGTTGATGCTTACAGCCTTGTTTTTTCTAGTGAGTATTTTCACATTCTCTGGTTTGTATGGATTTAGCTTTCTGCTGACCATCATTTACTACAGCTACACCTATGCTCGGTTGTACCAACATAATGTGTGGCAAGCCTTGTTCAGATTACTCAAATTCATCGGAGTGCTCCTCTTACTGGCGATTGCCCTCTTTTTAGCGGGGGTAGTAATCGGCTTGCTGATACGTTATTTTAAATAACTGGGATTTATGGACTTTGATCCTATTTTACCAGCTTTCCATACAAATCAAATTCTTCGGCACTAGTGATTTCGACCTGAGCAAAATCGCCGATGCGCAGATAGTTTTGCTCCGCCGGAACCAAGACTTCATTGTCTACCTCGGGCGAATCATAATGGGTACGCCCCACGAAGTAGCCGCCTTCTTTTCGGTCGAAGAGTACTTGAAAAGTCTGTCCGATTTTCTGTTGGTTGAGTTCGTGAGAAATGCCTTGTTGTAGTTCCATGATCGTATTAGCCCTTTCTTGCTTTACTTCTTCGGGCACCTCATCGGGCATTGTGAAGCTGTGGGTTTGCTCCTCGTGCGAATAAGTAAAAATGCCCAGTCGGTCAAAGCGCATTTTCTCCACGAAGTCATACATTTCCTCAAAATCGGCCTCGGTTTCGCCCGGATGCCCTGCGATGAGGGTGGTACGAATCGCAATTTCTGGGATTTGCTGGCGGATATGGTCTACCAAGGCTTCGGTTTTGGGGCGATTAATGCCCCGACGCATTTTTTTGAGCATTTCGCTGGAGCCGTGTTGGAGAGGCATATCCAAATAGGGGCAAATATTTTCGCGCCTTTTCATCACCTCCAAAATATCCATCGGGAAGCCTGCCGGATAAGCATATTGCAAACGAATCCAATCGATGCCTTCTACCTCGGCCAGATGATCTAAAAGCTCGGCCAAATTGCGTTTTTTATAAATGTCCAAGCCGTAATAGGTCAAGTCTTGGGCAATGAGAATCAGTTCTTTGGTGCCATTCCTTGCCAGATTTTGGGCTTGTTGTACCAAGCTTTCAATGGGTTGTGAAACGTGTTTGCCCCGCATCAGCGGGATGGCGCAGAAGGAGCAAGGTCGATCGCAACCCTCGGCGATTTTCAGGTAAGCATAATGCGCAGGAGTGCTAATGAGGCGTTCGCCCACGAGTTCGTGTTTGTAATCTGCTTTGAACTTTTTGAGCAGCCGAGGTAAATCTCTGGTGCCAAAATAAGCATCTACCTGTGGAATTTCCTTTTCTAAATCCGCCTTGTATCGCTCTGACAAGCAACCTGTTACGTAAACTTTGTCTACCCAACCCTTTTCTTTGGCTTCGGCGTATTGCAAGATCGTCTCAATGGATTCCTGCTTGGCATTCTCGATAAAACCACAGGTGTTGATCACGACCACATTGGCCTCTGAATCCTCGGCTTCGTGGGTCGTTTCAATGCCATTACCACGCAGTTGGGTCAAAATATTTTCTGAATCCACTAGGTTTTTGGAGCAACCCAGCGTTACGATATTCACTTTCTCTTTTTGATTTCCCTTAGTTTTCATGTTCTTATTTAGTCCACGGTCGGCAGTCCACCGTCCACCCTTATTTTTTCAAATCTAATTTTCATTTTCATTTTCAAGTCCACGGTCGGCAGTCCACCGTCCACAACCTAACTTACAAACTGTCGTCTGTGGTCTGCCGACTCACTTACAAACTGTCGTCTGTCGTCTGTGGACTGCCGACTCACTTACAAACTGTCGTCTACCGACTTAAAATTAATACACATTGATCTCTCTCTGTAGACTGATTCCAAATTTTTCAAGAATGGATTGTTGAATTTTTTGGGATAGGGCTAGAATTGCTTGTCCACTGCCCCCACCGTAGTTCACCAAAACAAGGGCTTGTTGGGGATGTACGCCGATTTGACCAAAGCGTTGCCCTTTCCAGCCTGCCCGATCAATGAGCCAACCCGCGGGGACTTTGATTAAGTTTTCGTTCACGGGATAACTGACTATATCAGGAAATTGTTCCTGTAAAGCTTCAAACTGTTTGATTGGAATTTCAGGGTTTTTAAAAAAACTTCCTGCATTACCAATTTCTTTGGGGTCAGGGAGCTTACTCTGGCGAATCTGACAAACGGCTTGACTAATGGCTCGGATGCTTAGTTCTTTGACCTGCATTTCTTCCAAGGTCTGCTGAATCGCCCCATAACTGGTATTAAAAGTCGGGTATTTATTCAATCGCAGATTCACGTGCGTGATCACGTATTGATCTTTGGCTTCGTGCTTGAAAATACTCTCTCGGTAGCCAAAAGCACATTCCGCTTTGGAAAAAGTTTTGATTTGATGATTGGACAGAGAGAAGGCTTCTACACTTGCTATAACCTCCTTGATTTCTACCCCGTAAGCCCCGATATTCTGCATGGGAGCCGCCCCTACCGTTCCTGGAATTAGGGAGAGATTTTCTATCCCAGCATAATTTCTTTCCAAACAATAGAGCACAAATTCATGCCAGTTTTCGCCTGCGCCCACTCGCAACCAGACATGATTTTGGTCTTCCTGAGTTTTTTGAATGCCTAAAATTTGGTTTCTCAGCACTAAGCCCTCGAAATCTTGGGTAAAAAGCACATTGCTCCCGCCGCCTAAAATGAGTTTGGGCATCTCTGGAAATTTTTGTAATAAGGACTTCAGTTCTTCCAAGCTATGAAAGTCAGCAAAGTAGCGTGCCTGACTTTCTACCGCAAAAGTATGGAAGGGCTGGAGGTTGTAATCGGATCGTATTGCTATCATCAAATCTTTATCAGTTGTGGGTGGTTAGTTAGGCCTCTCAGTGCTTCATCTTCACTGGGCTTGGTCTCTCCACGAATCACACTTAGTCATCTAAGCTAAGTCCGTGCAAATTAGGCTGAATTTCTTACATCCCGTATATTCAAGGATAAATCGTGAGGACTTTAATGGCTAAATTTTGTTGATTATGAAAGCTAATTGGCTCCTTTTTTCGTAAAAACAAATATAACCGCCTGAATCAGTAATTTTTTATGATGGAAAGTGAATAAAGAAAACCATGAAAATCTCAAAATTATCAACAAACTATTACCTGTCTTGGGCTTTTAGTATCCTGTTCGTACTACAGAATACGATCGCCACAGCACAGAAGAAAAACGCCGACTGGACCAGAGAGATGTACCAACAGGTTTCTCTGGAAAATTTCCGCAAGGAAAAATGCTTCAAAGCCAAAGTGGAAACAGAAAACATTGACTATCCGCGCCTCAACGCTTGTCTTTTTTATCTAACCAACGAAGTCAGACAAGAAAACAATCTGAAATTGCTCTCCTACTCTGCCGCCTTGGAGATTGCCGCTTGGCACCACTCAAGGGCGATGGTAGAAGATGATTTTTTTGGGCATATCAATCCCAAAGACCAAGCGCGTGATTCACAAGAAAAAAGAGCCAAGTTAGCCGGCATCAAAAATCCGCTCTTAACCGAAAACATTGCGATGCTGAGCTTTTCCTCGGCTAAAAAGAGTTACTTAGAATTGGCAGAATCAATCGTGGAGCAATGGATGGAAATCGAGTCTAGTCAAGAAAATATTCTGTCCGAAGAAGCCTTACAACTCGGTTGCGGTATTTACATCAGCCAACGCAGATGCTATGCTACGCAATGTTTACAGAAAAATCAATTGATTCAAATCGCTCAGGCCAAGGATATTTTACCCTAAACTGGCTGGGCTGGGAACATTCTTTTGCTTTCTTTTCCATCTCAACCCTTCTTGACAAACTGCACCACGAGCCACCCCTGCTCCCAATGCTCCTCTTTCAAATCAAAATAACTCAGAAACTGCGGTAAGAAAAAATTACGACGCTTATTTCCCAATTGCACGATCATTTGGCTACCAATCCGATTAATCGTTAAATTTTCACCCTCGGTAAAAGGAAGTTTAATTTTAACTAAGTATTTATCTTCCTTTTCCTCTACTTGTAGAGGCAATTCCTTGTAAAAAATCGCCTTCGGGTCTTGATCTTGATACAATTGAGAAGCAATCTGTTCTAATAATTCACTTCCAAATACCTCTTGCCCTAAGTGCGGAATCTGAAAAATAGGCAAGGGGACAAAATCTTCTCGAATTTCTTGTAAATATTGAGACTGTTTTTCTAGGTATTTTTGGAAAATCCCGACCGAAGTTTCCTGAGGCAGCACCCGATTAATTACCACGGCATCTACAATATAGCCATACATTTGCAGATAAGTATAGGCGCGTTTGGCTTCATTGATGACCATTTTTTCGGGGTTCAGTACCACCCGCACACTACAAATTTCGGGATTGCTAAATAGCTCCTGCACTTTTTGTAGTTTGGTAAAGAGGGTATCAAGCTCCTCATAGCCCTTATCTAGGGGCACGCCCGTGAACGTTCTGACCATAGAACCCACAGCTTGTACCGTGAATTTCTGGAAGGGAAAGGCTTTACTTGTCCACCATTGGGCTACTTGAGGAATGGTGAGCAGGGTCAAAGTTTCGCCCGTAGGAGCACTGTCAATGATGACTACATCGTAGGCATTTTCGCTGTAATATTTCTCGATCCAAAGAAAAGCCGAGGCTTCTTCCATTCCGGGTAAGGCCGATAATTCCTCAGCCACTACGCTTCGGAAACCTTGCAACTTGAAAAGAGCCAAGAGCAAGTTCTTAGTATTGCTCCAGTATTTTTTCATAGAATAATAAACATCTAGTTCTTGGCCGTACAAATTTTCTCGCACGAGGGTAGGCTCAGGCCCTAGCTTGAAATCCAAGGCATCGGAGAGACTATGGGCAGGATCAGTGGAGATGACCAAGGTTTTGTAGCCGAGTTGAGCAGTACGAAAAGCCGTAGCGGCGGCGGTCGTAGTTTTGCCAACGCCACCCTTGCCCGTGAAAAGTATGATACGCATAAAGTTCCTAATGTTTAATATGATGCTATTCAGGCTAAGGATGAAGCTAGCGCAAACTCTTGTAAAATTTCCCAACGGTTTTCCCCTAATCTGAGCAAAGAAATGGTTTGTGCTGAAAAAGTTCTTTGATAGACCTTGTTTTTGAACTCCTCCCAAGCTTGGTAAAATTGCGCTTCTTCCCAATCCCGATTAGCGATGGTCATATGTGGGTGAAAAGTTTGATGATAAAATCTGGCATTAAAAATCCCTAACTTTTCTTTGAGAACTGTTTTTAAGTCAGATTGTATGTTTTGTAAGGAGGAATTTTCTTCGGGATGAATAAAAAGCACACGAGGCTCGAAGCAATCAAAGCCATCCAAATGAATGTCAAAGGCTTGATACGCTGCACCAAAGCTAGCCAGGGTAGCAGATAATGCTGCTTCTTCATCTTCCCGCCTATGAAAAGGCATATAGAGCGTAATATGCGCCGGAGAACGTAGAGCCGTACGGGTTCCATATTTTTCGGCCAGATCATTTTTAAAAGCTTTTACCTCCGAGAGAATGGGTTCGGGCGGGAGGATTGCCATAAAATAAAGCTTTTTCTCAGCCATCTTGAATCAGCAATTGTCTCTTGAGTAGTTTCTAAAAATAGTGCTACTGCAAACTGGCACTGCGCTTGTCTGCCACGTCTAGTAATTTCCAGTAAACGATGGGAATATTTAAGACCACCTCGGAAGGAACGTGATAAAGCTCCGTATTTTCCAGAAAAAAGATTTCTAGTTCGTGCTTATTAGTTCCAAAGGAGTTTTCAGCCCCGAAGAAGTCTCCTACTTTTAGGTTCTCAATCACGGCTCCCTCTTTGGTGAGGAGAGCGGCCTTGCCCTTGACGATGATATAAAGCCCTGAGCCTTCGAAGATAGGAAAATATTCACCTTTTAGAAAACCTTGTTCGGTTACAGTTTGGGCGATTTTGATGTAAACGGGCAGGGAAATATTTTCGCTTAACAACCAAGTGTTGCTGAGCGTGATCACGCGGTTTTCTAGCTGGTTAAATTCTTCTACTAAATTATGCCTTTTGACAAAAGCCAAGTATTGTTCGGCAGGAATTTGCAGGGCAGTAATATAACAGGAGGCCCGGCAGGTCGCCTTGGTGGTAATGTCGTTATCGTCAATATAAAACCCGATTAAAGAGCCCGCGGACAAGTAATTTTCTATGCCCGTGCGAGGGTAAACCAACTCCACTGCTCCCGTGAGTAGCAAGAACACATAAGGATAACGCATACCCTGCCGGAAAAGAGTATCTCCTGCATTTTTGTTGACCAAGGGGCAATTTAGCAACGCATAAATTTCATAATCAGGGACTTCTGGAAAATAAAAACGCAGATATTTATAGCCAAAAGTGCGAAGAAAATCTTGATGGGTTTCTACCAATGGGTCTACACTGCCAAAGGGGGCAAAAGACCCGATTTGCTTCTCTTCGGTGGTCAAGGGGCGGGAAATATGGGCTAACAAAATCTTAGGAGTCTTATCTTGCATAAAGTCCTGAGCCTCCCCATGGATCATCCCTCCACCAATATCAATTTTTTTCAGGTCGGTGGGGAGCAGATAATCTGCCATGGTTTTTTCTAGATAGTGCCTGAAAGATTGATCTTCGGTATCTTTGTAAATATTATTTTCTAGTACCCGAAAAGAAGAAACATCGGCTAGATGCCCGTAGGTACGGTAACGGTCTTCCCAGAAAGTGCGGAAGTAGAAGATGTTGGTCTCTACGGGGTGAGGTGAAAGTACAGGTTTGACCTCCATTCCCTCGATATTATTCCATTGGTCCAGCTCGAGGTCGTGCACATCAAAGAAGCAAGCAAAGTTTTCCTCAGAAATGGACATCAGCGCGCAGAGCTTTTTAGCCACCGAGGCTCTCACCAGGGGAGAGGCAAAGTATTTGATCCGGTGGTCGGAGCGAACAAAAGCCGTTAGCCCTGCAAAATGGTCGTCGTGCACGTGCGTATTAAAAATGCCTGCCACTTCGTTGATACTAATGCCCATGGCGGTCATACTCGTAATCAAGTCAGGCCCTGCATCAATCAGGTAGATTTTCCCTTGGAACATCACCATACTGGCCATACAAGGGCGATTCACATCCCAAGCGTCTCCTTCACCCGTATGTACCACCGAGAAGTACTGCCGTTCCAGTTGGCGATACCCCAAGTAATAAGGAGGTTCGTATTGTTCTTTATTGCGAAGGTTCAGGTCTATGGTTACGTTGGTATCTTCGTAACTAATCTCGTAAGTATTGACATCTTTGCGTAAAATGTGGACTCCCTGACGAATTTCGGTCGGTTGGTCATCTACGATGATTTGGTCTACCAATTGGCTGGAGGGTCTGAGTTGACCAAAGGCAAATTTCAACTTAATGTGCATGACGTGGTCGGCCAGTTCTTGGGAGGCACCTGTGGAGAGAATTTCTTCCCGATTGATCAGCCCGTAATTCCCTCGGTAGAAGTACTCTAGCTGTGCCTTGATTTGTATTTCAGAGCCGATCAGCAGGGGTTTTTCTCCAGTGTTATTCGGGTGATTCGGAATCAACATTCCCTGTGAATAAAGCATCTGTAGGAGTGGGAATTCGGCTAAGTTTGATAATGAGCCGTTTTGGAGTAATACGTCCGAGAGGAGGATGGCATTGGGTCCGGTTTCGTAGCGCCAGTTTTCTTGCTCTACCGTATCGACTAGTCCTCTTTTTTTAAGATGCTTGACCGTATCGGCGGGGCAACCACATAAAATTTTGAGACGAGCTTCTGGAATTTCTACCCAGTAGATGCCCGTACTTACCTTAGATATTTCTATTTTTTTCTGTACCACGCTCAATGAAGCCTGATGAATGAAGATGATTGATTAAATGAGACCTGAAATTATATAAATAATTTAGCCCCAAAGCCCTTTTTCTTGCATTTTTTTTCGGAAGTCCTCATTGGGTTCTAAACCTTCCTCATTTTCGGACAATTCCTTACGGATTCCTTCCACGAAATACATCTGAAAGGCTCCTTTATCTTTGATCTCAACGGTATCACGGGGAGTACAGTCAAAAAAATCTTTGATTCTCTCGTGTGTATCCTGTGAGATATTAATGTGTTTGATTTTGCTATGTCTTTCCATTTGGGCGGCTATCTTGACGGTTTCCCCCCAAACATCATAGCTAAATTTTTGCTTGCCAATCACGCCTGCAGTCAGAGGCCCCGTATGTATCCCGATCCTTAGTTCCCAAAAAGGCAGTTCTGCTTCTATATTGACAGCGACTTCGTGTCGGTGATCTTTCATGAACTTTTGCATTTTCAGGGCGACCAAGGTCAAATCGATCGGATTAGATTGGTTCGTCGCAGGAATGCCTGCCGCGCACATGTAATAACCGCCCATCGTCTTTATTTTCTCCGCCTGATGTGCCAGACTGATCTCATCAAAAACACAAATAAAGGCATCTAAAACCCTCATGAGTTGGGTCGCTCTCAGCTCTTGGCTTGATTCGTCAAACCCTACAATATCCGCAAAAAGTACCGATCCCATTTCATACTGTTGCGCCTCGACTTTACCTTGGGTTTTGAGTTCATCAGCGATTTTCGAGGGCAGAATATTGAGTAATAGTTGCTCGGCTTTTTCTTTTTCTTGATTAATGAGGTCTCTTTGTTTCTCGAGTTCTTTCTTCTGCTCGTTCATTTGCTCTTCAAAGTAGTTTTGACGACGAGAACGTTTGATGTGTACTTTTAGAATTCCTCTTACAATTTCTATGCGATTAGAAAGAAATTCATAAAAAATCTCGGGCGAGAGCATCAACAGACGCGTGGGTACGACCGCAGTAACGGAAGCCGAGCGAGCGCTTGCACTTTGCTCTAGCAGTGAGTACTCACCAAAAGCTTGCCCTGCTCTCAGTACGGCAAAGTCATAATCTCCATCGTGTACCCGAACAGCACCCTCTACGATGATATACATTTCGCTACTTTTTTCACCCTTCTCAAAGAGAACTTCTTTTTCTTTCAGGCTCACTTCTGAGATGGATGCGGCAATATCTCTCAACAAACTTTGATTGGCCTCAGAAAGAATATTGACCTTGCTCAGAATATTGACTCTTTCTTCTAGATTGACCTTGGGTTTTCTTGTTTTATCCATATGTGTGGTACTAGGAGGCGGTTTGATTAATTATTCACGATAGAAATAGGCTAAGGTTTTGCTTTCTGGGATAAAATGCTTCCAAGCTGGTCTGATCTTTTTAATCGAATAGGCTTATCAATAATTTGAAAAACAAGCCCTTGCTCGTGGTACCCAATCAATAAACTATCGATACGAATTGCTCGGTCAGGTTGCTCAAATTTTGATTTTCTAATTTAAAGAAAAATAATTTATCTTCTTGAGCAAAGTATTCTATAAATTGTCGGTTCTTGCTCAAATAGGATGAGCCAACTCGAGGATTGAGGAGTTCGGGAAGCGAGTTTTTTTTGCTTCTGCATTTTGGAGCTTGTAGGGGACAAAGACCACGGCCAGATCTCCTCCATCTTTTCCTAAATTATGACCAAAAACCAAAAATATGTTTGTTTTTACCGAGCAAAATTCTATTGCCAATCATCTCATTGCCGAAATGCGAGACGTGGAAATACAGAAAGATAGCTTTCGCTTCCGAAAAAACATGGAGAAGCTAGGCGAACTCCTAGCCTATGAAATTTCAAAAACTCTAGATTATCAGCCTAGTCAAGTAAAAACTCCTCTGGGGGAGGCGCGTACCCATTTAATTCCCCAATATCCCGTACTGGCTACGGTTTTGCGGGCGGGGCTTCCTCTTTATCAAGGTTTTTTGAATATTTTTGATCGGGCGGAGAGTGCTTTTGTAGGAGCCTACCGAGGGCCTTTGCAAGAAGATAATTCCTTTGACATCGTGCAGAGCTACACCGTGACCCCTAGTTTAGATGATAAGGTTTTGATTCTTATGGATCCGATGCTGGCCACGGGCAAATCGATTGTGTCTGTTTATAATTCTCTGCTCTTTTCGGGAAAGCCCCAAAAAATTCATATTGCCGCGGTAATTGCCAGCCAATCAGGTGTCAATTACGTAAAGACTCATATCCCAGAAGTAAATTTATGGCTAGGAGCCATTGACCCCATCATGAATGAGAAGTCTTACATCGTGCCAGGTATGGGGGATGCGGGTGATTTAGCTTTTGGAGTGAAACAATAAGACAGGAAATTGACTTAAATTACTTCTATTAATCGGTGTAGATGATATTAATGTAAGTGCCCTACCTTATGGAAATTATTAAATACGGGACAGTTTTCTTCTCTAGTATGTTCAAATTTCTGGTAGGGCCATTGCTCGGTTATCAATTAGAGCTTTCTTTTTTTGAATCCTTCTTCCTGACCAATCTGGGAATGATGGCCGGCGTGATCCTTTTCACTTACTTGGGTCGGCAAATCAAGTATTATGTAATTAATCGTTTTTTTCGCTCTCGGAGGTTATTCACTCCTCGCAATCGCCGTATCGTGAAAATTTGGCGTAAGTATGGAATCATAGGCATTGCCTTCTTAACTCCCATTTTTCTCAGCCCGCCCGTTGGCACCTTGATTGCCACTAGTTTTGGTGAAAATCGTGAGAAAATATTACTCCATATGTTCCTGAGCAGTATTTTTTGGAGTGGAATTATCGTGGCTATCATCTATTTATTTGGAAATATTAGCCAAGTTTAGAAGTTTCTTTGGTAAAAAAATCAATAAGTAAACCATTTGGCATCATTTACGTTCTAATAGTTACAAAGGATAGTAATACTATCTAAAAACTAAAAACAGAAAGCATTTTTCGTTCAGCTAAGTTTGAAAATTTGACGCTATGGCTGATTTTGACCAAAATCAAGACCAAATTTTTCAAAGAAGTTATCGCATTGCTCTACTCATTGTCTTGCTCTTATGTGTAGTTAGCCACTTGGTGATTCAAAGCGTTTTGCACACACAAGATAGGGATGCGCTGCTCATTAATTTATCTGGGCGACAGCGAATGCTCAGTCAAAGAATTACCAAACTAGCCCTGAAAGTTTATTATCAACCACAAAATCTAGAAGAAACACTCGCTGAACTACGGGTGGCAGACTCTTCTTGGGCGGCTTCTCACTATACACTTTATTATGGAAATCACTCCTTAGCCATTCCATCTCCTCGTGATGATGAGTTGCTAGTGCTTTTTGGTAAAATCACCCCGCATTTTGAGAAAATGCACCGCGCAGCCCAAGAAATCCTAGCACAGCCAAAATCTCCCCAAGCCGCGCTGGACAGTATTCAAGCTCACGAAAGTGCTTTCTTGTCATTAATGGATCGGATCACTTTTCGTTTTGAGCAATTAGCAGAGCATAAATTAAATCGCCTGTCTTGGCTAGAAATCATTATTTTGCTTCTGACTTTATTGACTTTGTTTTTGGAATTGCGCTATGTGTTCCGACCTGCTTATCTTCGCCTCAAAAATTATATCTCACAAATCAAAGAAAAAAATGCCCTATTGCATCAGCAGAACCAAACCCTACAAGTACAAGAGCAAGAGCTACAGAACCAATTGGAAGAGCTGAGAGTCATTCAAAACATGCTAGAAAAACAACAACAAGAAACCCTCAGGCTTAATCATACTTTGGAACAAAGGGTGGAAGAGCGTACCCAAGAGCTTCAAAAGCGGAATGAACAGATTATTCAGTACAATTTTATCAACTCCCATCAGCTTCGTCGCCCGCTGGCTAATATGATGGGGCTGGTCAAATTAATCGTGGAAGAACCCTCGGCTAAACAAAAAGATTTGTTTTGCCAACATCTGGAAAGGGCTACGCTGGAGATGGATGAAATCATTCATCAAATCAATGAGGCCGTGGAAAAATAGGCGACCCTCAGTCAAGAGCTTTTAGTATTTTTCGAAGGCAATCACATTTTTTATAAAAGAAACTAATCGCCCGCCTTAGTCTAGTCAATATCTTGATAATAAAAAGCTAGTTTTTCTACCCGAAGTCTTAGATTATTGAGGCTTTTTTTCACGTCATTCAGGTTGCTCTCTACGATTTCGGCTAGTTTGGGATGCACGAAGATATTTTCTGGCAACTGATTGAGCTCTTCGGGAGAGTCAGTTTGAATTTTTGCTTTTTGTTCGTCAATGTATTGGTACATCGTTTCCACACGCTCATTCCAATACTTCTCAATCACGGGGTGGGGTTTTTTCTTGATAATCTCATCCTTCTCGACTTTTTTGGTCTTGAGCGGGTAAGTGGTAGTGCGAGAATTATAAAAAATATCAATGGCATTTTCCTGAGAAGAGAGCTTGGCGTTGATGCGATTGGTCAGCGAAAAATTCTCATCATAGAGGCTCATCGATTGGTTTTCTTCCCTAGATAAGCGACTGAAATCTGCCTTCTTAATCAAATACCCATCAAAATATTGTTTTAGGTTCAATACTTCCAAATAATCTTCGTCAATGGTCATCAATTCGTCGGCATAAACTCGATTTTTAATCTTGGTTTCTTTTTCCACTTCTTCTTCAAATTCTTTCAACTCTTGTTTGATCGCATTAAGATTCAGGGCGATCGTGTAGCCGTGCTTGCGGATGGTATCGCTTACGATTTGCATAATCGTATCAAACTGCCGAGGATAGCTCCAGAGGCAGTGGGCGATCAAAAAGCAATCCATCAAATCCGTTTTATTTCGGCCATTGAGAAAAGCCGAAGTGCGCAGGAAGCGCGTTACTTTTTTCCAACGGCGGTCGTAGACTTCGATTTTGTCTTCGCTACTGGCTTGGGCTTGGTTATACTCGTCTAGTTTATATTTGATGAGTTGCATCGTATTGAGCACTTCGGGGGGCATTTCTATTTGGTCAATTTCTTTTGACCAACGGGCATATTCTTCATCCGTGATTTTGATGTCTTCGGGAACGGTATCTTGGTAGAGGTTGTCCGTAGCCGTGATCATTTTCAGAAAGTTCCGATTACTTTTGATTTCATCGATGTAATAGCGCACTAAGAAGCGGTCCCACAATGCATCCACGCCTTCGCCCTTGCTGGGCACTTCATTAGAGGCCGAGATAATCCCCCGAATGTTGACCTCGATTTCCTGCTCACCGTTCCGATAGATTTTCTCATTGAGAATGGTCAAGAGTGCATTTTGGATAGCAGGCCCCGCTTTCCAGATTTCATCCAAAAAAACAATGTTGGCTCCGGGGAGGTACTTTTCAGTAAGGCGTTCGTACTTGTCTTCGTCTTTTAATTTTTTGATAGAAACGGGGCCGAAGATTTCGTCGGGGGTGCTAAACTTGCTCATCAAGTATTCAAAGGACTTGCCTTCCTTGAAAGCAAATTTGAGCTTACGTGCAATCAAGCTCTTGGCTACCCCGGGAGGGCCTAATAAGAAAATACTTTCACCCGCAATGGCCGTTAATAATGACAAATGAATGACTTCTTCCTTCTCATATATGCCTTCGCTGACTTTTTCTAAAATTTGCTGGATTTTTTCTCTAATCTTCATAGTGAATCTTGATCCGTTTCTTTTTGATGTATTAGTGCTAGAGATGCCTCCCAATTAACCTGCTCTCTTGGCTTTTGTTGAGAAATTTTTCGGAATTGTGAAAACATCCCTGATATTTGTGAGCAAACAGGCATATGCCCCCAACTTTCTCTTTGATATGAAAAAAATATACGCCATCGCTTTCTTTCTCTTGACATGTCCCCTCGCCCTTCGAGCGCAAATCGATCTGACTACCCGTTTTGAAGATACTTGGGGAACCAGTACGGTCACCTACGAAGAAGGCATTGCTTATCTGGAAAAACTCGCCGCAAACTTCGAGACAATTTCTCTCCAAACTTATGGCACAACCGACATCGGGGAGCCGCTTCACTTGGCTGTTTTGTCGCTAGATCAAGATTTTGACCCTACCTCCTTGCAGGAAAAAGGAAAAACGATCCTGATGGTCAACAATGCCATCCACGCCGGAGAACCCGACGGGGTAGATGCCAGCCTCATGCTTTTGCGAGACATTGCGCAGCAAGCCAAATTACAGACTTTGGTAGAAAATACCGTAATCATCGTCATTCCTTTTTACAACGTGGGCGGGGTGTTGAACCGAGGCTCTTACAGCCGCGCTAATCAGAACGGCCCTCTGGAATATGGCTTCCGGGGCAATGCTCGGAATTTGGACTTGAATCGAGATTTTATCAAAAATGATTCTAAAAATGCCCAAACTTTCGCAGAGATTTTCCATACCTGGCAACCTGATTTATACATAGAAAATCACGTAACCAACGGGGCAGACTACCAATATAACCTGACTTACCTCGCCACCCAAGCGGATAAACTGGGGGGTAATTTGGGCGAATATATGCGAGAAACGCTTTCACCTGATTTAGAAGCTAAGATGAAAGCCAAAAATCAAGAGATTATTCCCTACGTAAATGTTTTTGGGCAAACCCCCGATAGCGGTTATGTGCAGTTTATGGACTCACCTCGCTACTCTTCGGGCTACGTGGCGCTGTTTCAGACGCCCGGTATTATCGTAGAAACACATATGCTTAAGCCCTTCAAGGATCGTGTGGAGGCCACTTATGGCTTCATGCAGTCAGCTTTGGAGCATTTGCAGGAAAAAGGACAAGAATTGCAGCAGCTTCGTGCCCGAGATCAAGCCCAAGTGGCCGAACAAAAGACTTTCCCACTTGCTTGGCAAAACGATCAAGAAAAATTTTCAGAAATGGATTTTAAGGGCTACGAAGCCGAACTCCGCACCAGTGAAATCACGGGGCAAGACCGCCTCTTTTACGACCGTAAGAAACCTTACACCAAAAAGGTTCCCTTCTTTCAGTATTATAAACCCAGTGTGAGCGTACAAAAACCGCTGGCTTATATCATCCCGCGTGCCTGGCATCGAGTGATTGACCGCTTGGAGCGCAATCAGGTAAAAGTGGAACAATTGAGTGAGGATCAAGAAGTCACGGTAGAGGCTTATTACATAGAAGATTACCAAACGTCGTCCCGCCCCTACGAAGGGCATTACCCGCACCGAAATGTCAAGCTCCGTTCAGAAACACAAAAAATGACTTTTCGCAAAGGTGATTATGTGGTTTACCCCAACCAGCCCGTGAATCGCTATATTGTCGAGACCTTGGAGCCGCAGGCGGATGATTCATTTTTTAATTGGAATTTCTTTGATACGATTCTCCAACAAAAAGAGGGTTACTCGGGCTATGTCTTTGAAGAAATTGCCCAAGAATTATTGGAAAAAGATGCCCAATTGCGAAAAGATTTTGAAGCCCAAAAGCAAAACGATCCTGAATTTGCTCAAAATGCCCGTCAACAATTGGATTTTATTTACAAACGCTCGCCTTATTACGAGGAAGCCCATTTGCGCTATCCGATTTTTAGAATGGAAGAAGCGCAGTTTCTGATCTTAGAATGATTTGGGTTCCGCATTGATATTTTTAGGTTCTGGACTTAAACCTTTGGGTTCAAGATTGATATTTTTAGGTTCCAGACCTAAACTTTTGGGTTCAAGATTGATATTTTTAGGTTCCAGACCTAAACTTTTGGGTTCAAGATTGATATTTTTAGGTTCCAGACCTAATTATCATTATTTCTAAACAAAGGGAAATTCAATCCAAAATAAGGCATCACGTAACTGGTGGCTTTGTAACGCTCTTGTCCACTATCCTGCTCGGTCTGGGCGAATGTCCAGCGATAATCTACGCCCGCCACGAAGAAAGAAGTAATCCGATAAGCCAAGCGAGCAGCCAATTGGGAGCGTTCGTCTAAGGTAAAAGCTTCGCCTAGAGTTGCCAAATCTCCTTTTACATAACTTCCTCGGATGATAAATTTTGGAATAAAATCATCGGCGCGTAAAGTCAATTGCAAAAGCGCGGGGTTTTCTTCATTAAAAACATCAGGGATACGCAAGCCTCCACTGACAATTAGTTTTTTGAGAATCGTGGCCGAGAGCACTGCGTAGGTACTGTTTACTTCGGGCGTATTGGCTAGTAACCAGATTTTGGCGTCCTTATCTACTTCGTACACTTGGTCAAAGAATTGGGGAAGGAAGTGCTCATCTTGCCACAAACGCTCTAAACGCACGTCCAAATTCAAGAGATTAGCAATGACTCTGATCTTCGCTTCTACACCAATATTGAACCCTCCTCCGGCTTGGTAACCGTCGGCAATGGCTGTATTGACCTCAGTCCCAGGCTCGAGTGAGGCCAAGAAGCGATCTACAGAATCGGCCAGTGCCCCGTTCTCCGTTAAGCGTCCGTACTGCCCGTAGGCGGTGAGATTGAGGAGCTTAGTATTGATTAAGGTCACGCCCATATCAATGCTCCAGGAGGTCATCCCGTCCCGAACCAGCTGGGTGCTAACTGGTTCACCCGCAAAGTCAAAAGTGCTCTCGTCGTGGTCGGTTACGACGCCATAGCCAATTTCTAGGGTTTTTAGAATAGGAAGATTCGTCTTAGCGAGTGGACGTACATAAGGCCGAAAAGCCCAGAGATTGTTGAAGCCGTCAAAATCAGAATAAGCACCCTCAAAGCCAAAGAGCTTGAAGAGCCTGACATCGAATTCCAAACCTACTTTGCGTCTTTCAAAACTGGCAGCATTGGTATAATTATTCAGCAAGATGCCATAACCCAGATAAGAGCGATAGAGTGAGCCCAATCGCACGTAGAATTTATCTCTTTCCTTGACCCCGTAGCGTACAAAGTCAATTAAACGAAACCACCCTGTCCCGCTTTTGTATTCTTCACTCCGAAAAGAGCCATCATCCAGACTAAAAAACACAGGAATATTGAGACCAAAGCCCAGCTTCCCAAAAGTCAATTCGGGTTGTAATCGGAGGCCGAAGTAGTTTTCGTCGCCAATCCGAGTATAGCCCACGGGCATTCTGAAGACATTAGAGCTATCTGTGTAGTCATTAAACTGCGCCTTTACCACAGAAGGGCGGCATAAGAGGCTCCCTGTAAACAGAGCCAAAGAAAAAAAATAGAGCGTAATTTTTTTCATGAATGATTCGAGAGTTGATACAAAAAATTAAGGCCGGGGTTTTAGATTATAAAAAGAATCTCTGCCTAGATGCACGCAATAATCTTGCGCTAATTGTTCTAAATGATTGGAGCAGGTGAGACTAATCCAAGACTCTCTAAAACCAACCATAGAGCGTCTCTTTACTCTAAAGCTCCTGAGTATTTCGTGCTCTAGCTCAAACATGAGCATGGGGTCAAAGCGCTGTACTTGGCGAAGCATCTGCATAGGTGTTTTTTTAGAGCGTGCGATTCTCTTAGGAAATTTGCGCTGCAAAGTTTCTATATTGATGTCGCTTGTGAAAATAGTCAGGCTCGTTTTTTTGACATCCAAGATATAATCTTTTACATCCGCAAACCGTGCCACGGCTCGCTCTATGGTCTCGATTTCGTCTGAGGAGATATGCGAAATCATTTTTTTTCTCATAAAAGCAAGGCCATTTTCAGGGTGCTCGTAGATTTCGTAACCTTCGGGAATTTGCTCTACACAGTCAGAAGAGGGTTCCTTGGTGGTATAATAGCGATAAAAACCACGGGTGGTACTTACTTTTTTGAAGTAAAAAACTTGTTGATATCGATTTTGGTAGCTGAGTGGCATGAGAAAACAGGAATTATGCTTTGTTTTACGACAAGATTGGAGGTATCGTTGTTTTCTTTAAAGATTTATGAAAATTACCGATTTTAAACCTTCTTTCATAAAATATAAATTAAAAACTGGCGTCTAAACTTTATGCTTCCATCACGAGTTGCTTAGTACAAGCTAGAAAAGACGATTTAAACCGAAGTTTACCCTACAAAGATGGCGAAAAGATACGCTAACCCAGTCAACGAAGAAGATAATAAAAAAAAGGTAACCCGAGCAGGCTTACAAAATGTGTTGAAGGTCTACCGTTATATCCTACCTTATCGATATGTTTTTATCACAGGGATGGTATTTTTGGCACTCTCTACCCTGACCGCCCTGACGATTCCCTACTTGGCTGGACAATTTTTGGACGTAGCGCTTGGCAATACTACCTCTTGGTTTGAGAGTATTCATCAGGTAATTATCATTTTTTCGGTGATATTGCTTGCTCAGGCCATTTTCTCTTTCTTCCGCATTTATCTCTTCGCCGTGGTGAGCGAGAAGGCCATGGCCGACATCCGAGCCAGTCTTTATAATAAAATTATCAGCCTTCCGATCCTCTTTTTCGAGCAAAAGCGGGTGGGAGAGTTGAACAGCCGCATTACTTCTGATGTAACGCAATTGCAGAGTGCGCTTTCTTTTACGATCGCAGAATTTTTGAGGCAAATTGCCACGATTCTGATCGGAACGACCATTTTATTTATCCAATCGGCGGAGTTAACGCTGTTTATGGTGGCTACTTTCCCAGTTTTGGTGCTGATGGCTATTTTTTTTGGAAGGTTTATCCGCAAATTAGCCAAGCAAGCGCAAGACGAACTCGCCAGTTCCAATGTGATTGTGGAAGAAACTTTCCAATCGGTACAGGCTGTCAAAGCATTTACCAATGAATGGTTTGAAATCAATCGCTATCGTCAATCCTTGCATCAAGTGGTGAACACGGCCTTAAAAGTAGCTAAATACCGAGGAGCCTTTGCTTCTTTTGTGATCGCAATCTTATTTGGAGGGGTCATGATTGTACTGGCTTATGGAGCCAGTTTGGTACAGGATGGACAAATGCTACCGGGCGAATTAACGTCCTTTATCATCTACACAGCTTTTATTGGTGGCTCTTTGGGGGGAATGAGTGAACTATACGGGCAGTTGCAACGCTCTATCGGAGCTTCAGAGCGCATTCTCGAGATTATCGGTCAAGATTCTGAAGTTGATACGGAAAAAGATATCACACAAATTCGCAAAGAAAAGCCCTTGAAAGGTCATATTCGCTTCCAAGAGGTGGCGTTTGCCTACCCGACTCGCCCTGATATTGAAGTATTGAAGGGGATTGATATAAATGTCAATCCTGGCCAGAAAATCGCTTTGGTGGGCTACAGTGGTGCTGGAAAATCTACCATCGTACAATTGTTGAGTCACAATTATGAGCTGACGGGTGGCAAGATTCTCATTGATGAGCAAGAAATTCAGCAGCTAGATATTACTTATTTGAGACAAAATATCGGCTTGGTGCCTCAAGAGGTGATTCTCTTTGGCGGAACCATCCGAGAAAACATTGCCTACGGTCGCCCAGAGGCGAGTGATCGGGAAATTACCGAGGCAGCTCGCAAAGCAAATGCCCTTCGTTTTATTGAAACCTTTCCAGACGGCTTGGATACCGTTGTTGGGGAGCGTGGAGTGAAGCTATCGGGTGGTCAAAGGCAAAGAGTCGCGATTGCGAGAGCTATTTTGAAAGATCCAGCCATCTTAGTCTTAGATGAGGCTACGAGCTCTCTGGATGCTGATTCGGAGAAACTAGTACAGGAAGCCTTGGGCGAATTGATGAAAAACCGTACGACCATCATCATCGCTCACCGCTTGGCGACCATCCGTAAAGTAGATCAAATCTACGTGATTGATGAAGGGCGTATCGTGGAATCAGGCACACACGAAGCACTCTCTATGCACGAGGGAGGCATTTACAGCAATTTGGTGAAGCTGCAGTTTGAGATCGAGGAAAACCCCGCTGGCTAAACCATACGGTCTAAACTCGTGATGTAAATCTCGCAGAGGAAATAGACTTTCTTAATAGAGTTTTCTATTTCTAGGCGATCCAAGCGATTGTCTCTGAGCAGATTGCGCACTTTGACCATCTCTGAATCCAGGCCGTGCAAGTCTAGTAGGCCAATAGTTGCCCGCATATTGTGGCAGATTTTTCTCAGGGCTTCTTGGTCTTGATTGACCAAACCTTGCTCGTAATCTCGGGGAAGTTCTTGAAATATTCTGGTAGCAAGCTCTTTGTAACGACGAATAAACGCCTTATTCCCGCCAGAGATTTCAATTACTTTCTTGTAATTGATTTGATTTTCTATCTCTTGTTTCATGGCATGTATTTCATAATTTTGATCCATAGCTTTTGATTACTTATAGTTGTCAATACAATATTTTACTAGAATAATATTTTACACAAAACAGAATTTTATAAGGATATTTCTACAAAATAATTTCACACAAAATAATCGCTTATTATTACCCTGTGTTATTGATTAGATCATTTTTCAAATTTTATACCGCATCTGGCGAAGGCAAGTAGATCGCCTTCATACGTTTTAGGTGGGATCACAGAGGAGATGTAAGGTAAAAGCATGATGTAGGCAGGAAGCTCGTCTTAGTCTTTACATGCCATCGTTTAACTTGCAGTAGGGGTAAATACGGATAATTTCTCTGATGAAAGGGTTCTCGAGCACTTTCTACCTACTAACGAACCAATTCGATTGACGAAAATACTTCTTCGTCAAGAAACTGGCAACCCAAATGGGCAAAGTGCAGACTTGGTTCTAAATGCAAACGAGTGTAACATTCCTGTATTTTTCGTAGATTATTTTTGGTTTAAACCACGACTGCCTTCAAATAATTTACCCAAGTACCCTGAGCATTCCTTTCCTATTCTTAAAAAGAGAAAAAAAGTTGTAATTTGGGAAAGCCTTTCGTGGATGCCATTCGTGTTTTAGCTCTAAAGTATCTAACTTTGTTGATACAATCTTTTGAAATCTCATTCCACAAGGCTCACCTATGCTCCACTTGAATCAATTTATAGAACACACTAATCTTGATCCCTTGATCTTGTCTCAGGATGTAGAAAAACTGATCGCAGAAGCCCAACAACACGATTTTGTAGGCATTTGTGTTCCTCCCTATTGGGTCAAAAAAGCCCGTCGAGACTTAGGCAATCAGGCTACGCAGTTGGTGACCGTGGTCGGTTTTCCGCTGGGCTACCACCGTACCGAAGTCAAAATACAGGAGGCTCAGAGTGCCCTCAAAGAAGGAGTAGATGAAATAGACGTGGTAGTCAACCTATCGGCCATTAAGAATGAAGCCTATCACTGGATCAAAATAGAAATGCTTCAACTCTCTACCCTTTTACACCAGCAAGAAAAAATCCTGAAAGTCATCCTAGAAACTGCTTATTTGGATGAAGAAGAGATCAAAAACGCTTGCAAAGCCTGCGTAGATGCGGGAGTGGATTTTATCAAAACCTCCACAGGCTTTGGCCCCAAAGGCGCGGAAATAGAGAAAGTGCAGTTACTCAAATCCATCTTGCCTGATACCGTAGGGATTAAAGCTTCGGGAGGCATCCGAACCTATGCCCAAGCAAAAGCGTTCATAGAGGCAGGTGCCGAACGTCTTGGTACTTCTGCTGGGATTCAGATCATGGAAGAAGCCCGCCAAGCCCCCTCTGCCTGAGGTTTTCATCATATTTTACTATCTTTGGAAGATTCAAATGATTAGTTCATGAAGTATTACAAGTATTTTCTTATCAGCGTAGGGATCGTCCTATTAGATCAAGTGGTCAAAATGGTCGTACACTTCAACATGGAGATGGGGCTTCCTGGCCAGATTCAAGTATTTGGAGACTGGTTTAAGATTCATTACATATTAAACCCAGGAATGGCCTTTGGTTTAAAACTAGATACGACCTACGGCAAACTGATCCTGAGTCTATTCAGAATTTTAGCTACCCTAGGCATCGGCTACTATATCAAAGTACTCATTGATAAGAAAGCCCATACTGGCCTTATCGTTTGTGTGGCGCTCATCTTGGGAGGTGCGGTTGGTAATGTGATTGATAGTACTTTTTATGGAGTATTTTTGGGAAATGCGCCAGAGGGTTCTATTACTCCTTGGTTCCACGGGCAGGTCATTGATATGTTCTACGTGGATATTTGGGAGGGTCGCCTGCCCGATTGGATGCCCTTAATCGGAGGAGATTATTATTCATTTTGGCCTATTTTTAACATCGCAGATGCTTCCATTTTTGTGGGTGTTACCATCATCCTGATTATGCAAAAGCGGTTTTTCCATACTTGGCACGAACAATCCTCAGAAGCTACTGTCAATAATACGGACAAGCAATCTGGACAGATGGCCATCCAGAAAGAGGAAGAATAAAACGTATTAACCTTCTACGATCCAAACTCCAGAGGCAACCATTTGCACCTTGCCCCCTACCTGAATCAAGAAGTTAGCTTCATCTAGCACTTGACCTTTGAGGTAAATAGCAGAAACTCTTTGTATCTGGTAGCCTTGCTCAACCTTCAGGTTGAGTTCCTTTTTGTGGTAATAATCATATTTGAGCAAGTAAGACAATAAGCATCCGTTGGCGCTCCCCGTGGCGGGATCTTCGGTAATATCTAGCTCCTGATAGAGCATGCGTGCATTGATATCATATCCAGCTTGGTGCGTCTCTGGTGCAAAGGGAAAGAAAGCAAAAAAAGACTCTTCTGATTCCTGACTCAACTCGGCCTGATACTGGTCATGAAAGCGATAAAAGGCCTCTCTGTTGATTTTAATCCGATCCATCGCCTCGAGGCTAAGAACAGGGACGATGATGAAAGGAATGCCCGTCGAGACGATCTGTACTGGGAGATCGCTTCGTAAATCACCCGCAGATAGCCCCAATAGTTCTGCCACTTCTTGGGGTGGAAATTTCGCACCAAAAGTCGGATTTTTTTGTGTCATCCAGAATTCCTTGGGTTGTTCTGCCTGATAATTTATCTGGACGGGAATATTTCCTACGCCTAGTCCTAATTGAATCTCAGGCACGGTATCTTTGAGCAAATATTGCTGAATAATATAAGCGGTTCCCAGGGTAGGATGTCCAGCAAAAGGCAGCTCATAGGCAGGAGTAAAGATCCGTACGGGCCAAACCTCCCGTTGAGATGCTACTTCACTCATTTGAATAAAAGTGCTCTCAGCAAAGTTAATCTCTCTGGCCATCTGCTGCATAGCACTTTTATCTAGATGCACATTATCGAAGAAAACAGCCAGTTGATTGCCTTGATATTTTGATTCGGCGAAAACATCAACAATATGATAAGGAACGGTTTTCACAGATTTAATCTTTTTAGGTAGTAGATACTTTTATACAAGTTTAGAAATTTTTCCAAAAAAAGAAAAAACCTTCTGCCTACAAACGCAAAAACAAATACCCTCCGTGTGTGTTTCATGGTTAATGTCTAAAACATTTATTAGCCAACAAAGTGGCTCTAATGTCTTCTCGCTTGCCTAATAATTGAAAATCATTCCATACCTTTATGACTCCAATCAGGCTATTAATCCACACGACTTTTTATGGTTCAATTTAAATAAACTCACAAATAAGCATGATGAACAAGAATAATTTTTGGAAAGTTTTGCTATCACTAGCCGTAGTTTTACTGGCTGGATTTCACACACAAGCCCAAGATTTTGATGACGAAGATTTGAAAAACTATGCGATGGTAATGGATTCCATCGAGGTGTTCAAAAGTCACGTTAACGACACCGTATCTGGTATCGTGAACACGATGATTGATGAAAACGAAAACTTCAGTGCTAGCGATTACAAAGATATGGAAGCAGCCAAAGGCAACGAAGCCAAAATGAAGGCCATGCCCGCCGAAAAGGTTGCTTATTACAAAGAAATTAAAGGCAACATGAAGAAGGTGACGAAAATGAAGAAAGAAGAACTCAATTCAGCCTTCTCTACTTTAGTGAAAGACCAAATCGGTGTAACTGAGTATAAAGCCATCAAAAAAGCACTCAAAGAGGACGAAGAGGTCAAGGCCAAATACGAGAAAATGATGGCGGAGATGAAAGAAGCGCGTGAATCTGGAGACGATACAGATGAATAAAACCTCATCAATTTTATTTTTTATCTTTCAAAAAAAATCCTCAAGGCCAGAAGCTTTGAGGATTTTGCTTATCAAATCTAACCTATCTATCTACTATGGAAATTTTAATGCTTTTATAGACTCACCACCGTCTAACCTAGCGAGCTACTTACAAAATTTTAGTGCTTTTATAGGCTCACCACCGTCTAACCTATCTATCTACTATGGAAATTTTAATGTTTTCTATCTTGGAAAATTTTAATGCTTTTATAGGCTCACCACCGTCTAACCTAGCGAGCTACTATGGAAATTTTAATGCTTTC
>CAZKBP010000020.1:50643-103611 GCA_964551015.1 uncultured Cytophagaceae bacterium
AGGCTCACCACCGTCTAACCTAGCGAGCTACTATGGAAATTTTAATGCTTTCTATCTTGGAAAATTTTAATTCAATTTTTAATATTCGGACTTTTGCCTCATTAGGGTTTCAAGGTAGACATACCGCCGTCTACGCCCAGAATTTGTCCAGTCATCCAAGTGCTCTGATCGGATAACAGGTACTCGGCAACGGTCGCCACATCTTCGGTGGTTCCTACTCGTCCAATGGGATGCCTTTTATCGGCAGCATCTCTTTTATCATCACTGCTGAGCAGTTTGCTGGCCAGAGGCGTATCAGTAAGGGAGGGTGCTATCGCATTAACCCTTACTTTGTGCATAGCCCACTCGGCGGCAAGTGATTTGGCAAGCCCTTCTACTCCTGCTTTGGAGACAGCTACCGAACTATGAAAATTCATCCCTAGCTTAACTGCGACAGTACTAAATAGTACCACACTGGCTCCTTTGGCTTTCCTAAGGTTTTTCATGCTAGCTTGCAAGACGCGAACGGCTCCCATTACATTCACTTGGAAATCATTCAAAAAATCGTCTTCACTTAATCGCTGAAAGGGCTTTAGGTTGATCGTTCCGGGGCAATAAGCCAACCCGTGCAATACATCCGGTAAATCATTCAGAACATCTGACACGTCTTGGGTCACATCTAACTGAATATGAGATACTCCTAGATTTTTCAGTTCGTCGGATTGGCTTCGTGAGGCTACCCACACTTGGTGTCCTGCTTTTGACAATTTGCTGGTGATTGCTAAACCAATCCCTGAACTACCTCCTACAACTAATATATTCTTACTCATGATTTTGCAATTTTAATGTCTCGTTTAATATGAAAGTAAATTGCACAGCAAATTGTTTAGCTTTTCACCCGAAATATTAAACAGAACTACTCGATGTATTTCAAGAATTCGCGGCGATTAGCTTCTTTCTGGAATTTCCCTCCGTAGAAGGAAGTTACGGTAGCACTGTTTACATCTTGCACTCCCCGCATTGAAACGCAGAGGTGTTTGGCGTCCATGATGACGGCTACATCTTCGGTTTCTAGTACTTCCTGTAAGCTAGTGCCAATCTGCATGGTCAAGCGTTCTTGTACTTGAGGTCTTTTCGCGTAATACTGCACAATGCGGTTGATTTTAGAGAGCCCGATGACTTTTCCACTGGAAATATAAGCCACGTGTGCTTTTCCGATGATAGGCACGAAGTGGTGCTCACAGTTAGAATGAAAAGTAATATCCTTTTCTACCAACATTTCATTGTACTTGTATTTATTCTCAAACAGCGCAACCTTGGGTTTGTTGGCTGGGTTTAGGCCGCTAAAAATTTCTTGAATGTACATTTTCGCCACTCGGCGAGGCGTACCTTTTAGGCTATCATCGTTTAGGTCTAGCCCCATAATTTGCATAATTTCACGAAAATGCTCCTCAATCAATTGCATTTTGATATCATCACTAAGGTCAAAGGCATCTTCACGGAGAGGAGTATCATAAGAAGTACCAATATGTTCGTCTCCCATATCTTCTATGGCTAAACTGTGCCCATTAACAGGTTGGCTATGGCCATTTCCATTAGGCTGGATATTCAACGAAATTTCTTTCTGTTTCATAGAGTTTAATTTTTAAGTCAAGTTTAGAGTCTAGTTTGTCTCTGAGAAGGTTCCAAAAAACCACGGCCATATTTTCAGCGGTGGGGTTCAAATCTTTAAATTCTTGGGTATCTAGGTTCAAATTTGTCTGATCAAATTTCTGAATAATCTGCTCTTTAATCAGATCACTCAATACCTTCATATCTATCAGGTAGCCCGTTTCGGGATCAATTTCGCCAATTACTTGCACGATCAGTTGATAATTGTGTCCGTGATAATTGGGGTTATTGCATTTCCCAAAGACTTGGGCATTGTGCTCATCGCTCCATTTTTCGTGGTGCAGACGATGAACCGCACTGAAATGTTCTTTACGGTATACGGCTATTTTCATAGTTTTCCCGCACCGCAGAGTTTCAACTCCACAGGGGCTTTAGTTTAAGAATTAGATAATGTGTAATGTTAAGGCTACTCACATTTGGGTTTAACGAGGCTTAGGTCGAACCCAAAGGAGGTGTGTCTTAATTTTTAATCATAAAAAATAGAATACAAACAAGGTGGTTTCATATTTTTGATTTCCAGTATTAGAAACAGGCTGCTTGCTTTTTTGTTTAATTTTAAATCACTAAAAATCAACAAAGCTACGTGCTTCTTGAACCCCTTGTTTGATCCAACCTGCTAACAGTGCCAAGATGTAAATTGTTCCTGTTTTCTTTCCTCAATCACATCATTGCTATTTTGAGTGGGTAGAGATTTGATTTAGGAGGCGCGATACCAAGTTTGGGTGCGGTAAAATAGCCCCCAGTAGCCCCTTACTTTGAGTTTCCCCTCTTCCAGCCATATTTTACAAGTATATTCTTTGCCTTTTTCGGGGTCAAGAATTTTCCCTCCTTGCCAGGTATCTCCTTTGAGGCTTAGCCCTCTGATAATGGTCATGCCCACTACAGGTTGGTTTTTACGATCTCCGGGGCATTTTTCACAGATCGGGTTTTCGCCTTGGCTCAAATCGAGGAGTTTTTCAATTTTTCCATAGACTTTTCCGTTTTTGGCTTGGTAAACGCGCACGATAGATTTGGCTTTGCCAGTTTCGTCGTCAATGGTTTTCCAACGCCCTAATACTTCTTGGGCTGAAACGGCTGCGAAATTTAATATAATTAGACACGAGATAAGCGAAACGCTACGAATATTCATCATGATAAATTAAAAATTTAAGGTTGAGTGCTTTTACCTTGGAAATTTAATGATTTTTGTGGCTCTAAAAATTTAATTGCAGATTTGTTCCCAAAAAAAATCAATTTTTGATCGATTGAGATGCAAAAGTTTAGTATTTTTGCATTATCTTACAATGTAAGAAATGTCGTTTTTCGAAACTATGGACAGCAATTAATGTTTTGTTAAGGGACACCAAAAGACACCAAAAAATATGGTAATTCTAGAAGAAAGGTACGTTCGGGTCAGTTATGATTCACGTACAAATACAATCGAGACAATCTGGAAGGATTTTGCCACAAGTGATGAATATCGCAGAACCATCAATTTAGTCTGCAAAACGATTCTCAAAAACCGCCCCAGACACTGGGTAATGGACTACCGACACGCAGGGGTAGTCGCGGTCAAAGATCAGGAATGGTTCTACAATAGCATTCTACCCAAAATCGCCAGAGCAGGTCTGAAAACTGCTCCTGCTATCGCCTCTGAGGATATTTTTAGCCGTATTTATTCGGACGAATCTCATAAGAGAATGAAAAAGGTCGGTATCGCCGCCGAATATTTTTCAGATCGTCAGGCCATAGACGAATGGTTACTCACTGGTCATCTGGGAAATGAGCATCCACGCGCAGCCAAATTCAAGGACTGACGAGGCTTGGGTTAGAAGGGTAAATCCTTGGGGCTATAGTGTCTTTTAAGCCATACACTCAATCCCTCTAATCCCGGGAAGAGAACCCTTTCGTTAATATTTGCTTGATCTAGCTTGTCCCGAACTTCCCATTTGAGGGCAGCCGGTATGATAATGCGAAAATAAATATCTGCGTGATTTTCTAACCATTCATCTAATAAGGCATCCGCTTTTGAAATGGCGGAGAAAAGCGCAAATTGGTTCACAATTCGATCGTCAAAGGAGGGTGGCTCGAAAAAAATTACATAAGTATCCTCTTGTAGGTTATCGAATTCTTTCCAGGAGCGACAAACTTGGTTGAGCAACTCAGTAGTAAATTTATTAGAGCCTTCTTCTAAGAGAATGGCTTTCAACTGTCCAGGAAGATAATTGACTACTTTCTCATGGTTAACTGCCCAAATTGCACCATCTACATCGTACTTGCTCAGTTCGGAGGTAGCAAAGTGCAAAGCCACGTAGGGAGAATAAGTCCAGTCTAATAAGCGAGTTGGTAGTCCAAAGTGTTGCCCCACCGCAATGGTATCCCAAAAAGAATCAATACTACCCAAATTTGTGAGTCGCTTCGAGTATTTATCAAAATTACGAATCAAATGCTTCTCTACTTCTACATAGTTGCCCCCTAAGCGCATTAAGCTGGTTTTCAATTCATAAGCGACATCCCCTACCCCTCTGTACACATAAGGTGAGCGATAGCGCCTCAAAGATTCGTGGTAAGAGTCCTTGAAGAGTGCTTCTTGGAGTTCAGACCAATTATTGATGAGAATATCATTTTTCATAAGATATTCGAGGTTAAGTTATCTACTTTATTTGTTCACCATAGCACTTTATAGCTCCTTAGTCTAGCAAAACTAAGCAATCTCCCTAGGAACGCGGAACCTTCTTGGAGAATTCTCTCCCCAGTATCTTGAATAGTTCCCTGATAAACTTTAATGCTAAAATTTTAAACTATAGATAATCTTTTGTATTTTTGGATACTAAATCAAAAGCTTTATGGCGAAAACTGTATATAAAGAAAACACTTATAGAAACCACAAGAAAAATGAGCAATCCGTCAGCGAGCGCGTAGGGAAAGTTCTCTGGCAAGATCAACGATTTCAATTCGTATTAGGGATTTTTTTATTGATTGTTTCTTTTGCTTTGTTAGTTGCTTTCTTGTCCTATTTTTTCACAGGAAAGGCAGACCAAAGCGTGGTGGAAGCCATTCTCAGTACCAGCCTTGAAAGCAGTGGAGCCGAAGTCCAAAACTGGCTAGGATTGAGTGGCGCCGTGCTGGCTCACGTATTGATTTTCAAGTGGTTTGGGATTTCCTCATTCGTATTAGTTCCCCTTACTTTTTTGCTGGGCTGGCGTTTAGCCTTCAAAACCGAGCTATTTCCCATTCAACACGGTTTACAGCTTTCGGCTTTTGTTATTTTTTGGGTTAGCTTGTTATTTGGAGTGCTCTTTGAGCGAAGCGAACACGTTGGTTTTTGGGCGGGCGGCTTGGGTTATTATTCGGCTCATTTCCTCTCCAGTCTATTTGGTATTTTTACGATTCCATTGGTTCTCTTTGCTTTGGGGGTTTTTATTATTTACTTCTTTCAGGTTTCTACGACCATTTCCACAGAAAATCCCGTGATTTCTTCTATTTTTAATGGCCTCAAGGATGCACAAGATCGATTTGGAGGAATCAAATTCAAGGAAAAGGAAACCGCAAGTGCTTCGTCCTCTGCCAAAACCCACAAAACCAAAGTTTCTAATCCCTCTAAAAAATCTACTTCAGTTAGGGATGATTTTTCTAAGGACATTGTCTTAGAAATTAATGATGATCCTTTCTTTGATGAAGACGAAGAGATGACCGATAAAGCACGTGCCTTCAAAACTCAACCTCCTAAGGGAAAAACCAAGAGCACGGCTGGCAAACCGAAGAAAGAAAGGGATTTAAGCAAATTAGAGTTAGAAATTGACCCTTCCACCCCACTCGAGGAGTCAAAATCAGCAGAAGCACAGAAAAACGCCTCCTTGTCCAACACCTCAGAACCTTCTGAGCAAAAGACGAGTAAGCAAGCCGAAATAGATTTCGAGCTAGAACAAAAACTGGCCAGTGACCTTCCTGATAGTGAGGGTGCTACGAGCCAATCCAAAGGTACAGAACAACCGCTTTTTACGACCAATCCTTCCAGTAATCCAGGAGGAGAATTTATTGATCCAGCCACCGAAAGCGTCGTGGGAGAAGGCACTCTCAAGCCTCCTTCCGACCCAGGACTCTTTGATCCGACCCAAGAACTAAGTCGCTACGTGCGTCCTAACCCTGAGCTATTGGATGAAGCTCCCAGTAGCAAAAGACAAGTATCTAACGAAGAGCTAGAAGCAAATAAAGATAAAATTGTAGAAACCCTGAGCAACTACGGGATTGGTATCTCCCAAATTAAAGCTACGATCGGACCCACGGTTACACTCTACGAAATCATTCCCGAGGCAGGCGTGCGCATTTCTAAAATTAAAAATCTAGAAGATGATATTGCTTTGAGTTTAGCGGCGCTGGGCATTCGGATCATTGCCCCCATTCCTGGTAAAGGAACCATTGGAATTGAAGTGCCCAACAAAAAGCGGGAGTTTGTCTCCATGCGCTCCGTACTAGAATCGGATCGCTTTCAAAAAACAGACAAAACCCTACCACTTATTTTAGGAAAATCAGTCAACAACGAGGTGGTAATTGCTGATTTAGCCAAAATGCCTCACTTGCTAATCGCCGGAGCCACCGGACAAGGTAAATCAGTGGGTTTGAATGTGTTCTTGACTTCTCTGATTTACAAGAAACACCCTGCGGAGCTTAAATTCGTGCTGATTGACCCCAAAAAGGTAGAATTGACGCTCTTTAACAAAATAGAAAAGCACTTCTTAGCCAAGCTTCCTGATGAAGAGGAGCCCATTATCACCGATACGAATGAAGTGATTAATACCCTCAATTCACTCTGCCGCGAGATGGATAATCGCTACAATATGCTCAAAGAAGCCGCTTGCCGGAATATCAAAGAGTATAATAAGAAGTTTTTAAACAGAAAATTAAATCCAAAAAGAGGACATAAATTCCTCCCTTATATTATCCTAGTCATTGACGAGTTGGCTGACCTGATGATGGTGGCGGGCAAAGAAGTCGAGCAACCCATTGCTCGCTTAGCACAATTAGCGCGTGCCATTGGTATTCACTTGATCGTGGCTACCCAAAGACCTTCTGTCAATGTGATTACGGGTATTATCAAAGCCAATTTCCCCGCTCGCCTCTCCTTCAAAGTTACCTCTAAGGTAGACTCTCGTACCATTTTAGACGCAGGTGGTGCGGAGCAATTAGTGGGGATGGGAGATTTGCTTTTCTCGATGGGCTCGGAGATGATCCGTTTGCAAGGGCCTTTCGTAGATACTCACGAAGTAGAAAGAGTTTGCGATTATATCAATGTACAGCCTTCTTTTCCCCAAGCCTACGAGCTACCTGAAATTGAGACGAGTTCGGGAGGCGGTATAGACGGAGATGACGAATTTGAGAGAGACGCTCTCTTTGAAGAAGCCGCGCGGATCATCGTGATGCATCAGCAAGGAAGTACCTCCCTTCTTCAGCGAAGACTCAAACTCGGCTACAATCGCGCCGGAAGATTGATCGATCAGTTGGAGAAAGTAGGAATCGTGGGGCCATTCGAGGGAAGTAAAGCCCGAGAAGTGCTGATTCCAGATGAGTATTCGCTGGAAAGATTACTGACTAGTTTGGATAAATAACTTATACCCTCTTACTATGCATCAGAATTATTTAGAAAGTATACACAAGCAGTTCCAATTTGCTAAATCCTTGGGAGATAAAACCTTCACGCAACTGCCTGATGAAGGACTTTTCTGGCAAAACCATCCAGAAAACAATAGCATTGCTGTAATCGTCAAGCACTTATGGGGAAATATGCTTTCTCGCTGGACAGATTTCCTGAGTTCAGATGGTGAGAAAGAATGGAGAGATCGCGACGCTGAATTTGAAGCAGATATTCAAAACCGAGAAGAATTGATCGAGAAGTGGGAAGCGGGTTGGGCGTGCTTATTTCAGGCTTTAGATAGTTTAAATCCCGAAGATTTGACCAAGATTATTTACATCCGTAACATTGGTCATACCGTGGTGGAAGCCATTAATCGGCAATTAGCACACTATTCCTACCATACAGGGCAAATTGTGATGCTAGGCAAAATGTTTCGTGGGCAGGATTGGCAAAGCCTAAGTGTGGCCAAAGGAGCATCCAAGCAATATAACGCATCAAAATTTAGCCAGCCCAAGCACCGAGGGCATTTTACTGACGAATACCTACCCAAAAATAAAGAGTCATAAGCTTTTCATCCCAAACGCTTCATCAAAAATGCATTGGTACCAAATTGCCGAAGAAGCACAGATTGATTCACCTTCTCTGCTTTTTTATAAGGATAGAATCGCCACTAATATTCAAAAAATGATCGCTCGGGTGAGCAGTCCGGCACAACTCATTCCTCACGTTAAAACTAATAAAAGCCCTCAGGTCGTAAAAATGATGCTAGATGCGGGCACTCAACGCTTCAAATGCGCTACCATCGCGGAGGCAGAAATGGTGGCGATGGTCGGGGGAACATATATTCTCATCGCGCATCAGCTAGTAGGTCCCAAGCTAGAACGCTTATGGAAATTACGCCAAAAATATCCTCAGGTAGCATTTGGCTCTCTGATAGACAGTTATGAGGCGGCAGATCAGCATCAAAGTTTTTTTGAGAATAAAAAAGAAGAAGCACACGTTTTCCTAGATATTGACAACGGAATGCATCGTTCTGGTTATGCCTTAGAAAATGACGTGTTTTCTCTGTATCGTTATATAGAGGAGCAGTCCCATCTTCGGTTGGGAGGTCTGCATGTTTACGACGGACATCATCGCCACGCTGATTTTCAAGAAAGAAAAAAAAACATCGAGCAAGATTTTAGTGGCGTCAGGAGCTTACTCGAGCAAATTCAGCAACATCAGCTAAACGAACCCATCTTAGTCGTAGGAGGCACCCCAAGTTTTAGTAGCCACGCCCATCAAGAAAAAGTGTACTGCAGTCCGGGTACGAGTGTGCTCTGGGACTGGGGCTATGGAGATCGCTTGCAGGAACAAGACTATGACTATGCGGCTTTGGTCTTAACACGGGTAATCTCTAAGCCAAGGCTAGGAATTGTTACTCTTGATTTAGGTCATAAAGCCATTGCCGCTGAGAATCCGATGGAGCAACGCATCCGCTTTCTCAACCTCTCTGATTATGAACTCGTGAGTCAAAGTGAAGAGCATGGCGTTTTACAGGTGAGTGAAGCAACTTGGAAGCAAATCAAGCTAGGGCAGGTTTTGTATGGTGTTCCTTTCCACGTTTGCCCCACGGTAAATCTCTACGACGAAGCCATCGTGGTTGCCTCACATCAGTGGATAGATACTTGGCCGATTTTAGGTAGGAAAAGGCGCATTACGGTTTAACCTCCTTCCTTTTTCTGCTTTCCTCTACTCATCTCTGAGATAATCTACTGGGTTGAGGCGAGCCGTTTTGAACAGCTTGAAACCAACGGTTAAGGCAGCCACTATTATCACCAAAGAAATGGGTAATAGGAAAATATACCAACGCAAGGGCATCCGGTAAGCATAAATAGCATCTAAAAGCCAATCTAACTGATAATAACAAAGCACCGAGCCAATCAAGGAGGCTAGTAGTAAAAGTTGGATGTAATCTTTGGCCAATAAATAGACCAAGTCTCCTACCGAGGCTCCCAACACTTTGCGAATACCAATTTCTTTAATTCTTTTCAATACTGTCAATGAAACTAAAGTGTAAAGGCTCAATAATGCAATACTACCAGCTATCAAGGTAAAATAGTTGTTGAGTTTGAACATAATAGCCTGTAAATTTTTCTCGCTTTGCAGGACTTCATCCTGGTAAAAGCCTTCGTAGGGTTCGTAAGGGGCAATTTTTGACCAAGCTGCTTCAAGTTCTTGGTTGAGCTGGGTTAAGTCGCTGGCCTTGGCTCTCAAAGCAAGGTATTGGTAATCTTCTTCTGGACTCACTTGTATCAACAAGGGGCGAATTTTATGAGCAACCATCAGTGAGCCTTCGTGAAAGTCTTTAACGACCCCCTTGACCACAACCCATTTTCCAGCAAGTTGCAGGCGCTTGCCCACAGGCGTTTGCCAATTCAGGTCTTGCACAAGTTGCTCATTTACCCAAATCCATTTTTGATAAGGCGGGTGGTACTTTTCTGGAAAACGCTCTCCCTGAATGACACCCAAACCCATCGTATTCAAATAATTTGCTCCTACTTTTAAAGTGCGAAATTGGAACTCTTCTCCCTGATAAAGAATCGCCGTTTCGGGGCGATCTCTTCCAATATGGTGGGCAGCACCTGCGACCTGCATTACCTCTGGATGTTGTCTGATCTGATCCTGTAAAGCTTGGAACTGCTTGGCCTCATTTAAGGGCACAACCAGAATATTCTCTAGATCATAGCCACGATCCAGTGCGGCTTGATATTTTCCATTCTGGTAAAAACTAAAACTAAAGGCCAAATTGTAAACCACTATTCCCATCTGGAAGACTAAGAGCACTTTCATCAAGTTATTTACACCGCCGAGCTTACTCTTTCCTTTAAGAATACGAACCGGTTGGAGGGAACTCAAATAAAAAGCAGGGTAAGCCCCCGCTAAAAGACCCGTAGAAAAAAGCAAAACCAGCAAAAAAACCCAGAGTACAAAATTCTCACTGTAGTGGAGCTTCAAGGAGATAAAAGGAAAGATGGCATTGTAAGCAGGCAAAAGCAGCTCAGCGATACACATACCTAATAGCAAGGCGATGAGAATGAGTATAAAGTGCTCGATTAAAAACTGCAGGATTAATTGTTCTCTTCTCCCCCCAGATACTTTGCGTAGGGCAATTTCCTTCAAACGCTTACCAGCGAGGGCAATAGAAGTATTTGTGAAATTAAAACAAGCCAACAACAAAGTCAAAATGGCAGAAACAGTTAAGCCCCAAATAGCTTCTTTGCTCAAACCAGCGTGAAAAGACGACCTGAAGAGATGATGTTCTTGACTCGCCATCGAGAGCAGAGAAGAGAGGTAAAACTCTTTCAGTTTTAGATCTGGGTTATTTTCTTGTTGTATTCCAATGTATTGATTCACTGCTCGTTGTACCTGCTCACCTCGGGTAGCAGGCTTCATTTTGATAAAAGTACCACTGACCCATTGTTCCCAATCTTGTGAAGAAATATGGTGAATGCTCTGATAATCTTCTAGGGTAACTAACACCTCAAAATGTAGACTTGAATTCTTGGGTACATCCTGAAAAATTCCTCCAACTTGAAATGAATAAGGCTCGCCATCAATAACAACTTGTAAACTCCGCCCAAGCGGGTCGGTCTTAGCAAAGAATTTTTTGACAGCGGTTTCGCTTAAAAAAATTTGATTTTGCTTTCTAAAATTTTCCTTGCTTCCATACGTGAGTGGGAAGTTAAAAAAATCCAAAAAATTCTTATCCGCGAAAATGAAGCGCTCTTGAAAGAAACTGTCCTCTATTTTTATCCCAGCATGGCGAAAAACAACACGACAGGAAGCTTGCACTTCGCTCGTTGTTTCTTGTAAGGCGGGGCCTAAGGGTAATGGCGTGATACTCACTCCCTCTTTGCGGCCTTTGATTTCTCGCATGCCGTTGATTTTCCAAATCTGCTCAGCATCTTGATGGAAAGCATTAAAATCTTGTTCAAAACGATAATTCAGAAAGGCTAAGATGCAAGTGGCAATCCCAAGGGCTAAGCCTATGACATTTACTAAAAAATAGAACGGATTTTTTCTTAAATTTCGGAATGCGATAATCAGATAACTTTTATACATTTACGTCTAGTTTCAAGAGAAGAAGATAATACCATTCTTTGTTGATAAGCCTATTCGCAAATGCCATTCCTCAATATAAAATCTTATTAACCAACCATTTACAAGATAAACGTAGAGGTAACCTGTATCAATACTTAACAGTAAGGTGTGCGTATTCGTACAGTTATTACCACACAAGAAAACCATCCCAAGCTAACTCGGTAAATCTAAATTCGAGAAAAGATGAATTTGAGAGCAGAAATCTTGCAAGCCTCCTTTCCCGAAGATCTTCCAAAGATTATAAAGTCCGTTGGAGAAGACGCGCAGTGCTTTGCCGAATTAATTGAAATGCTCTTGGAGAGTCAAAAAGATTATCGCCCTAGCCAAAAAGCACTGAGGCTCTTACTTTATTACACAAAGCACCATCCTGAATATTTCGATACGCATCTAGAGAGGATAATTCTCAACCTGAAAAACCCTGTCCGTGATACTGTCAAGAGAAACACCCTGAGGCTCTTGGAAGAATTAGAGATTCCCGAAGCGTGGATGGGCGAGGCCGCAAATATATGTTTTGAATTGCTCGAGTCGGCCGATACTGCCATTGCCATCAAAGTATTCGCGATGACGGTTTTGTATCATATTTCTTTAAAAGAACCTGATTTACAATCAGAATTAAAAATTATTTTGGAAAATCAAATGCCTTACGGTTCGGCGGGCTTTAAGTCCAGAGCAAAAAAAATTTTAAAAGCAATAGCGAAAAATCAGCCCGGATAAAAATGTATTCAATTGTTTTCAAAAAAAACCACTCCTCATCGTAGGAGTGGCAAAAAATGGGCTGGCACAGACGTTTCTTTGCTCATTTCCAAGATTGTATCTTTTCTAAAAACTCCTTCTGGAGAGCTTGGCCCTTATCCTTGGCGTACCATTTATGCACTTGCTCAGAAAATTCTTTGTAATCTCCTCCTGATTTTTTGAAATCCATCACCATTTGTTGTACTTCCGCCGGTCTTGGACCCCATGTTCCTAGCTCCTCGAAGGTATTAGCCTGAAGTACAATCAGTTTAGGAATAGAGCGGCCTCCGTTGGTCAGGTAAGCGTCCATCACTTCCAGGTTTTCATCCCTGAGCAAGAAGCGAATCTCGATTTTAGGATTTAAGGCTGCAAATTTTACCAAAAAGGGAATATTCTGGGCAGCATCTCCACACCAACCCTCTGTCAGTATGAGCCAAATCTGTGGATTATCGATTTGCTCAATGGCTTCCTTCAAATCTTCACGGATTTGCGTCGTTTTATCCCAGCGTCGCATGCGTTGTACATTCATCTTGGTGTAATGAGTCAAGCTTTCACTTTGCTCAGATCCGGTAGATTTTCCTTCCGCCAGAAGCGCATCGATTAATTGACGATAAGTTTCATAGTCTAAACTTTTGTCTATATGTGCTTGGGTAATCACAGATTTCTCTTGAAATGTGTCCATAGTTTTCTCTTTTATTGTAATTTTTAAAGTTACATATAAATAACCATCATTCCCTTAAAAAGATTCATTTTGAGCGAAAATAATTCGTATCACTCTTACTAACAATCAACTAAGTTGTCAGAAAAAAGGAAGTTTTGAAAAAGAAGGGTAAAATCTCAGCGACTCACCTTGATCTGAGTCGCTAAGTAACAGTTGTTTATGTTGGTTTTAAAGGTGAATAACCTCTTCGTAGGCCGCCGCTGCTGCTTCCATGATAGCTTCGGACATCGTGGGGTGTGGGTGTACAGATTTGATAATTTCGTGCCCAGTTGTTTCGAGTTTGCGAGCCGCTACGGCCTCGGCAATCATCTCGGTTACATTCGCTCCGATCATATGTGCGCCCAGCCATTCTCCGTATTTGGCATCGAAAATTACTTTCACAAAACCATCTTTGGCACCAGCCGCACTGGCTTTGCCCGAGGCAGAGAAAGGAAATTTCCCAACCTTTATGTCATAACCTGCTTCCTTGGCGGCTTTTTCGGTGTAGCCCACCGAGGCAATTTCTGGCTGGCAATAAGTACAACCGGGAAGATTATTGTAATCCAATGGTTCGGGAGACAAACCTGCGATTTTCTCCACGCAGATGATTCCCTCCGCAGAGGCAACGTGGGCGAGAGCAGGCCCTTTGGTAATATCTCCAATCGCGTAGATTCCGTCTACATTGGTACGATAGAATTCATCTACGGTCACTTTGCCCTTCTCGGTTTTGATGCCTACTTCTTCCAGCCCGATTCCCTCTAGATTAGTAGCCACGCCCACGGCCGAGAGTACGACGTCACACTCCTCTACTTTTTCGCCCTTGGCCGTTTTGATATGTACCTTACATTTTTTGCCAGACGTATCTACCGAAGTCACCTCGGCACTAGTCATGATATTGACCCCTGCTTTTTTGTAGATACGCTCTAGTTGTTTGGAGATTTCTTCATCTTCATTGGGTACGATGTTGGGCAAAAACTCCACGATCGTAACCTTGGTGCCGATTGCGTTATAGAAATAAGCAAACTCCACTCCGATGGCTCCCGAACCTACTACGATCATAGATTCAGGCTGTTTGTCCATCACCATGGCTTTGCGATACTCGATGACTTTCTCACCATCGATCTTGAGATTGGGTAGTTCGCGGGCACGCCCTCCGGTAGCGATGATAATATGTTTGGGTTCATACACGGTGGTTTCTCCCTTTTCATTTTTGACTTCTACTTTTTTACCAGGGAGTACTTTGCCGTGTCCGGTTAGGTGGTCTATTTTATTTTTACGAAATAGGAACTGGATTCCTTTACTCATTCCTTGGGCTACATCGCGACTGCGCTTGACCATACTAGTAAAGTCTACTTTGGCATCTTTGACCTCGATTCCATAGTCTTTGGAGTGATTAATATAATCGAAGACTTGTGCACTTTTGAGCAAAGCTTTGGTAGGAATACAGCCCCAATTCAGACAGATACCTCCTAACTCCTCACGTTCTACTACGCCCACTTTCATTCCTAATTGAGAAGCACGGATTGCCGCTACATAGCCTCCTGGACCGCTTCCGATCACTACGATATCATATTTTTCAGCCATTTTTTTGTGTTTTTAATTTAGGTTTAATGCTTTGGATGATCCTTATCACGGATCAGCTTGATTGGTTTGGAGAGAAAATCTCAGCCAATAAAATTTATACAATTTTTTCTTCTAAAAATAGACATTCTATTTGAAGTTATCTAAAGTTTAACTGTCAGAGCGAAAATAAACTCTAGACCACTTCTTTGAAAGCTAACAAAATTAAGGTTTTTGTTAAAGGCAAAAAAATCTATCTGCCTATCTGATGAGAGGACTCGCTAGAAACTAAATTCATCACGTGGTGTCTTAGGGGGTAAACCTAGATAAAGTCCATCGCTTCTTACTTCCAAGGGAAAATATTTGAGGGGGCGAATATTTTTCCCCGTTTGCTCTTCACCAGAGGATAAATCAAAGCAGTACTGATGCCAGACGCATACAATTTGGTTTTGGGCATTAAGCTCTCCCTTACTGAGAGGAATCAATTTATGCGGGCAGGCATCTTCAATAGCAAACCATTCTTGAGCGGTACGGACGAGGCAAATTTTCTGCAGCCCAAGGCGAATCGGGTGAATATGATCGAGTGAGATTTTTTGCTCAGCTTGGTCAAGTGAATCAAAAATCTTATGCCATTCCCAAGTTTCAGTATCATTCATAAAGACATTTTTTTTGAAAGCTTACAAATCAGTGAATCTAGCTCATATTTTCGAGTATAAGCAACATAATACTTACTTCTGATTAGAATTGCACATAATTTGTTAACTAACTAGCATAAAAACAAAAAGACAGGCCTTCTTTATGTTCAAAAAAGCAATCGGGTTATTACTCATTATTTTCTTATGCGTATGTCTTTTTGCACAAAAGGCCCAGAATACCCGTAAACTCAAAACAAATACCCGTTTGGGCTTATCTCCCCAAAAAGAGATTGCCCAATACCAGTGCGACGAATGGAAGAAAGATAAAGGTTTACCACAAAATACCGTCTTTGACATTATTCAGAGCGAAGATGGCTATTTGTGGCTAGCTACCTATGAGGGACTAGCTCGCTTTGATGGGGTGGACTTTTCTATTTTCAACACGGCCAATGTCAATGAATTGCAAACGAGTGGCATCTGGACGGTTTACCAAGATCGAGAAGAAAACATTTGGCTGGGCACGAATAATGGCGGCCTCACGCGTTTTCATCAAGGGAAATTCACCACCTTCACCACCGAAAACGGCCTCCCTAGTAACACAGTCAATGCCATTCAGGAAGATACCACCCGGGGGCTTTGGGTAGGCACGAATAAAGGACTCTGCCTTTTCCGAGAAGGAGCTTTTAAGGTCTTTAATACCAAAGACGGCTTATCCTCAAGTCATATCACCGCCCTTCACTTTAGCCAAGATGGCACCCTCTGGGTAGGCACCAATCGCGGCCTCACCGTTTATCAGAATCGGAAGTTCAAGGACTACACACACGATCGGCTTCTACTCTTCAACCGTGCAATTACCAGTATCACCGAAGATGCTCAAGGGCATATCTGGATTGGAACCCACGCGGGACTGGTGCGCTGGCACAAGAAAAACGAAAACTATCAAGTCTTTCGCACCGATGATGGCTTGAGCGATGATTACATTACCGAAGTATACCTAGACTCCCGAGGTTCCCTCTGGATTGGCACCCAAAGCGAAGGGCTCAACCGCATCATAGCGCGAGAATTAGATTCGGAGCAGCCTCGTTTTGATAATTTCCGCGTGAAAGAGGGGCTCAGTTCCAACAGCATCAACGCGATCTATGAAGATAGGGAAGGAAGTCTCTGGATTGGCCTGAGTAGAGGAGGACTAAATCGTCTCCGAGATGGTAAATTTACCAACTACACTACCACGGAGGGTTTATCTGATAATATTACCAATTGTGTTTATCAAGACAAGTCAGGAGGCATTTGGATCGGTACGGTGAGTGGCGGTATCAGCTATTTGAAAGATGGAAAATTTCTTAACCTGACCAAGGCAGAGGGGATTAGCAGTAATCACGTGCGCTCGGTTCTCGAGGATCAGGCAGGCCATATTTGGATTGCTACCTATGGAGCAGGAGTAGATCAACTTACCTTCAACGAAAACATGGAGCTTATCTCCGTGCTGAATTATAGCTTAGGTAATGGCTTGGCTGGAAACGTGGCTCGCTCTCTGTACGAAATGTCAGACGGCTCCATTCTGGTAGGCACCCATACTGGCTTGAGTATATACAGGAACGGGGAATTTGTCAATTATACACGAAAAGTCGGGCTTTCTGAAAATTCCATTCTAGGTGTTTACGAAGATTCCGAAGGCAATATCTGGACAGGTACGGACGGCGGAGGGCTTAATTGTATCCGCAAAGACAATACTTTTATCAACTACAATACCAGTAATGGCTTGGCCAATGATTTAGTATTTGCTATTTATGAAGATAAGGAAGGATCTATTTGGATCGGCACCAGAGGCGGCATCAGTCGGATTAAAGACGGCGAACTGGTCAATATTTACGCGAAGGATGGCCTTGCCCACGATGCCATTCATGGAATCATGGAAGACAATCAGGGGCGCTTGTGGATGAGCTCGAACAGTGGTGTGTTTTATGTAGAAAAAAAGATGCTAGATCGGGTTGCAGATAATAAAACGCGTAAAAATAATGGGAAAAAGATCGACATTTCCCTAGAATGTGTCCTCTTAGAAGAAGAAGATGGCATGAAAAGTAGCGATTGCGCAGCTTCTGCCCAGCCCTCCTTGCTCAAAGATCAAGCTGGCCATCTTTGGTTTCCTACCACCGAAGGGGTTACTACCATTAACCCCGCCCGCATCAAAATCAATTACATTGAACCCAAAGTAGACATCAAGCGGATCGTAGTGGATAACCAAGTCTACGATACTTACCAAAAGATCAATCTCCCCGCTGGTGCCAGTAAATTTGAGATTGACTTCGCGGCTCTGAGTTTTTTAGCTCCCAGCAAGGTCAAATATCGTTATCGCCTCAAGGGAACTGCCTATAAAGAAAAATGGGTAGAAGTGGATAACAAGCGAGATGCCTACTACACGAACCTTCCCCCAGGTCATTATACTTTTCAGGTACAAGCCTCTAACAACGACGGCGTGTGGAATCGTGAGGGAGCATCGCTCAAGTTTTATATTGCTCCTTTCTTTTACCAAACCACTTGGTTTTATGTATTAATCATTCTCTTGGCTCTATCTCTGGGTTTTGGCTTATATTACTGGCGTGTACACACCCTCGAGCAAAGTAAAAAAGCCCTAGAAAAAGGCATTGCAGAAAGCACACAAAAAATCAGAACGCAGTACGCTGAAATCACCCAGCAAGCAGAAGAGCTAAAGACGGTTAATAATATCGTCAGAACCATCAACCAAGAAGTGAAATTTGAGAAAGTACTCAAAGCCCTGCTAGAACAAGGGCTTTTACTATTTTCAAGCTCCAACCAAGGAATCTTCTTGGTAAGAGAAAGAGACAAAGGGCTTTTTCACTTGATCGCTTCTTGTGGATATCGTGATGCTGATTTTGACAGGAAGTATTTTAGCCGAGACGAAGTCATCGCTTACTGCCAGACGGGGCTTCATCTGGATGAGGGAATCTATCGTCTCCAGCCTAGTATTAACCTGCGTAAGCTAGCACCAGATTACAAACCTAAATCTTCCTTGGCCATGCAGATTGAGGTCAATGAACAATTAGAGGGTGTGATCTTCTTTGATAATTCTACTGACTTCCGGGACGTGTCCATGTCAGACATCGAGAAACTCACGCGTTTCAAAGAACACGCGGTTTCTGCTTTCGTGAAAGCACGTATTTTGCTAGAATTAGAAAATAAGAATGAACAAATAGAAACTTCTTATCGAAAAATCTCTGATAGCATTCGCTACGCACGTCGCATCCAAAAAGCCATTCTACCTACCGAAGAAGAAATTTCTAGGCATTTTGAAGAGATATTCGTTTTCTATCAACCTAAGGATATTGTCAGTGGAGATTTTTACTGGTTTGCCGAAACCGTACCCGAACCTATTTTTAGTTTTGAAGGAGCTACCGAAAGTAAAACTTCTGTTTTCAAAGGATTTGGCGAAATGAAAACCGTACTGGCAGCCGTAGACTGTACGGGGCACGGCGTACCGGGTGCTTTTATGACCGTAATTGGCAATGATCTACTCAACTCGATCGTCATTGAAGATAAAACAACGCGGGCGCATCGTATTCTGGATCAACTGGACAAAAATGTTAAAACTTATCTCAAGCAAGAGGAAGGGGGACAATCGCGGGATGGAATGGATATGTCCTTGATGGTCATAGATGAAGAGCAAGGCATCATCGAGTTTGCGGGTGCTAAAAATCCGCTTTATTACATCAGGAATGAGAAACTACACCAAATCAAAGGTTCTAAGCATCCCATTGGGGGGGCTCAGATCAAGAAGAAGGTTTTTAGTTCCATAGAACTCCCTTACCAACCGGGAGATGTTTTTTACATGTTTTCTGATGGATTCCCAGATCAATTTGGTGGCCCCAATGATCGTAAATATGGCTCTAAACGATTCAGAGATTTCCTTTTAAAAATACATCAGCTGCCGTTGCCTGAACAAAAAAAGCAGTTAGAAAATGAAATTAATCAATGGAAAGGTGAAAATAAGCAAACCGATGATATTCTAGTAATAGGATTAAAAATTTAGTAAATTTGAATTCAGATAAATTTTGTTGGTCAGCGGCTACATCTGGGCTTTATTTTGCTGGTAAAAAAACAAAATCTGACGTTTATAATTAAAAAGCTGTCTAAAATCCATCTTCGGGCTACATAAGTCCATTTTTGGAACTTAAATCCAAGCACTCGGACCTACATCAAGCAAATAAACACCAAACCATGGCTATTCAATAGCCTTTCATCACAGAAAATTCATCTTATAAAAATACACCAAGGGTAACATCATCACAAGCTCACAGATTATTAACTAAAATAAATACATTCTTCATCTTCTACTAAGTTTGACCGAGTAGGAACCAGGGTCAAAATCGTTCATCAGGCAATAGGTAAGAGGCCAGTTTACAAAAAATTACTGTACGATCTCCTGTTGAATTATTATTTAAGATTAATAATTTTCTCTACTGAGCAAATGCTGTGCAATATTCTCGACAAATTTAATTGGAGTCCACTACTTCTCCTGAGCTTATGGTGGCTCTGGGCGATTCCTCAACTACCCGCCCAAAGCCACCCTAGGATAGATAGTCTCAAGGTAGAGCTGGAGCGAGTTTCTAATGATAGCCTTCGGGTAGATATCCTGAATCAACTGGGAGAGCTATTCGTAACCTGGAAAGCAAAGGAGGCACTCCTCTACCTGGGGCGAGCCGAAGAGCTTTCCAAAGTAATCGACTACAATCGGGGGCGGGCCGAAGCCTTGTACCAGATGGGCGTCTATTACGAAAATATGGACAAACCAGACCGGGCCATCAGCAAGTTTAATATGGCGAGAAGCATTGCCGAAACGCAAAAAAATATTCCCACCATCGCCCATTTACTGTTAAGAGTTGCTCAAAATTATGAAAAATTAGAAGATCGAGAGAATAGCACCTTCTTTTACTTTAAAGCAGCTCGTTTTTATGGACAAATTCAGGATTATACCCATCAAGAGCAAGCCTACCGCGCGATTGCGCAAACCTTTTTAGAGCTGGATAAGCACAAGGAAGCACTTCACTACTTCGAGCAAAGCTTAGAACTAGCGCGACGCACCAAGCAGAATTCCGTACTCATTCTCGCGCTTATCCATGTGGGTAGTACTAACAGCAAATTAGGAAAATATCGTGAAGCGATCACCTATTTGGAAGAAGCTATTCAGATTAACCAAGAAAAAGAAAATCCCTCCGCTACCGTTCTGATTCATAATACCTTTGGCGAAGTCTACGGGAATTTAGACGCTTTTCAAAGAGCAGAGAATGCTACTTTTAAGGCTCTTAAGATTGCCCAGAAAATAAACGATCGTTACCTAGTGAGCCAATCTTACAATATCCTGGCAAATATTTATAAAAAACAGGAGCGCTATTTTGAGGCACTCGAGTATCAAAAGCTAGCCCTCAACTTGTCTACGCAACTAGGATACACTGACCAAGCGATTGATTATTATCTGAAGGTTTCTAACATTTATTTCGCGCTGGCAGATTATCGCAATGCGCTAGACTATCACCAAAAATATACACAGCTTCAAGACTCTATTTACAATCAAAATACGCTAGAATCTATCTATCAAACGGCCATTAAATATCAATCAAAGGAAAAAGAACTGGAAATCAGTGAACTCAAAACTCAAAAAAGAATTAGCGAAGAGAAGCTGCGCCAGCGTCGTACGATCAATTATTCCTTAGGCTTGGGCTTGATTTTGATTCTGACTTTTACTTTTTTTCTCTACCGCAGCAACCAGCGAATTGTCTCTACCAATAGCTTACTCAAAGAGAGAAATCATCAGATCGAGCAACAGAAAGAAGAAATTAGCTACCAAAAATCTTCCTTAGAACGATTTAATAAGGAATTGGCACAGAAAAACCGCAAGCTTGTAGAGCTAGATCAAGAAAAGAACCATCTCATCGGAGTCGTTGCCCACGACCTTCGCTCTCCGATCAATCAGGTCAAGGGCTTAATGGAAATCATTCGCCTCAGTGGTGATAACCTCAACGAGGAACAGACGCACCATATCAATCTAGCACTCAGCTCTTTGCAGAGACTAGACAAAATGATTAACCGCATTCTGGATGTCAACGCCATGGAACAGAGTGAAGGGAATATTCAATTAGAACAAATTGATTTAGGCGATATCCTCAACGAGATCGTTTACAATTTTAAAGACGTGGCGGCACGTAAAAACATTGAAATCATACGTGAGATTCCATTCGAGCAGCATTTCGCCTATTTAGACGAGAGCTATGCTTTGCAAATTTTTGAGAATCTGATTTCAAACGCGATCAAGTTTTCTCCCGAAGGCAAGAAAATCTACGTGGTACTCACAGAATTAGAAGATAAAATTCGCGTCATGATTAAGGACGAAGGGCCTGGATTTGCCCCAGAAGACCGTAAAGCGCTTTACGGAAAATTCAAAAAACTGAGTGCCAAACCCACCGCCGGAGAAGCCTCCACCGGCCTAGGATTATCGATCGTGAAGAAATACGTGGATTTGATGAAAGGTCAGATTCAGCTCGAGAGTGAGTCAGGCAAAGGAGCTACTTTTATTGTAGATTTCGAGAGAAGTGCCGTTCCAGATACCCACTAAGTACGGATAGAGAATAAAAGGACGCCCGTCCGTTTCTTTTTTTAGCTTCAAAAAACGACTTCAAGACTTCACGGATCGTCCAATATTTTTCCTTAAAGCTTTAGAAACTGATGGCGATTGTTTCAACCGCCATCAGTTTCTTAACGATTGCTTATTAATCACCGTTATTTCGGCTCTACCCCCATGTTATAAAATGTAAAAGCCCACTTATCTGCCCATTCTTCTATTTGTTTTTCGGTGGGTTTGCCAGCCCCGTGTCCTGCTTTTTCTTCGATTCGGATGAGAACTGGATTTTTTCCTTGATGCTTTTCTTGCAGCGTGGCGATAAACTTAAAAGAGTGCCCGGGCACCACGCGGTCGTCGTGGTCAGCGGTAGTAACCAGTGTTGCGGGATAGGCCGTTCCTGCTTGGATATTGTGCAGGGGAGAATAGTTTAATAGATATTCAAACATTTCTTTAGATTCTTCGGAAGTGCCATAATCACTGGCCCATCCTGCTCCGGCTGTAAATTTATGGTAACGTAGCATATCCAAAACTCCTACGGCGGGTAGGGCTACTTTGGCGAGGTCAGGTCTTTGCGTCATGGTAGCTCCTACGAGTAAGCCTCCATTGGAACCACCCGCAATGGCCAAGTAATCGGATGTTGTATAATCATTCTCGAAAAGGTATTCCGCAGCGGCCATGAAATCATCAAAAACGTTTTGTTTTTGCATTTTTGTACCAGCTTTGTGCCATTTTTCTCCATATTCTCCCCCACCTCTGAGATTAGGTTGGGCGTAGATGCCACCTTTTTCCAGCCATAAAATTCTCGGGATAGAGAAGCTGGGGGTCAAATTGACATTGAAGCCTCCGTAGCCATAGAGATAGGTTGGGTTTTGCCCATTTAGCGCGATTCCTTTTTTGTAAACGATAAACATCGGCACCTCTGTCCCATCTTTACTTTTGTAAAATACCTGCTTGGTTTCGTAATCTTCTGGGTTAAAATCTACTTTGGCTTGCTTGAACAACGTAGATTCACCTGATTGAATATTGTACTGGAAAATGCTGTTGGGATAAGTAAAAGAAGTAAAGGAGTAGAAAAGTGTTTGGTCTTCTTTCTTGCCTCCAAACCCATACGCTGTACCAATGGACGGCAGTTTAATTTCACGCTCCAACTTCCCTTGCATATCATATTGCTGCACATTGGTTTTGGCATCTACTAGGTAGCTGGCAAAAATCTTCCCTCCTCCCGTGCTGGCGTTGAGCACATTTGAGGTTTCTGGAATCACATCTTTCCAAGTTTCTGGCTTCGGATTGCTGATGGTCGTTTCTACGATCCGTTTATTAGGTGCTTGCCAATTGGTTTCAATGAGTATCCGCTCTCCTTGACTGTCTAAAACTCCGTGGTCATGATCAAAGTTGCCGACTACTTCTATGATTGGGCTATCTTTTTTGGATAAATCTTGCAAATAAAGCTCATTCCCACTCGTACTCACGGCGGCCGAGATGACCAAATAGCGTTCATCTTCGGTCAAATACGCCCCAATGTATCGGCGTGGTGTTTCTTCGCCCCCGAAGATAAGTTGGTCTTGCGCTTGGTCGGTTCCTAGCTTATGATAATAAAGTTTATGATATTGAGTCTTTTGGGTAAGCTCTTTGCCCGCTTGGGGTTTGTCGTAGCTACTGTAGTAGAAACCTTCTTTGCCTTTCCAGGCGATGCCACTAAATTTCACATCTTTGATTTGGTCTTTCAACAATTGCTTGCTCTCCACATCCATCACGTAAATTTCTCGCCAATCTGAACCTCCACGAGAAATAGAATAAGCGAACAACTGACCATCCTTCGTAAAAGAAGTGCCACTCAGGGCAACCGTTCCGTCTTCGGAGAAAGTATTTGGGTCTAGGAAAACCTCAGCGGGGCTGTCCAAAGTTTTTTGACGGTAGAGCACGTACTGATTTTGCAGGCCATCATTTTTGTAGAAATAATAGTAATCACCGTGCCGCACGGGGGCAGAGAATTTCTCGTAGTTCCAAAGTTTTTTCAGACGAGCTTTGATCTCTTCCCGGTGAGGAATTTGGTTTAGATAATCAAACGTTACTTGATTCTGTGCTTTGATCCAGTCTTTAACGGCCGCCGAGTCGCTTATCTCCAACCAACGATAGGGGTCAGCGACCTCTCTATCAAAGTAAGTATCAGTTTGCTCGACCTGAGCTGTTTTGGGATACGCTTGCACTTCTGTATTTTGCTGAGCGTTAAGGGAATAACTCATTATACAAAGGATTGAACTTGTTATAATTTTTAAGAAAAAAGATGATTGCATAGGATATATAGTTAAAGTGTTTTCGTGTAAATTTTATTAAAATTTGAAGGAATATTAGCAATATATAAACAACCTGCTGGATTAATCAGTCGCCTTCTCAAAATATTTACAAAAATCCGCTACTTTTACGAAATTAGAAACTTAAGTCATAAGATCGATGGATCTGGAACATATTTGCCAAAGAGTCGCTGCAATCAGCAAGGAAGTAGGAGATTTCTTACGTAAGGAAGCACAAGATTTTGATATTTCCAAAATAGAGCATAAAGGAATGAATGACTTGGTTTCTTATGTAGATCGAGAAGCAGAGAAAAAACTAATCGGCAAACTCTTAGATTTGATCCCTCAAGCGGGTTTTTACAGTGAAGAAGACGAAAAAAACCGCGAAATTACCGACAAAGAATATCATTGGATCATAGACCCCCTCGATGGTACTACTAATTTCATGCACGGCTTACCTCTCTATGCCATCAGTACCGCTTTGATGAAAGGAGAAGAAATCGTGGTGGGCGTGGTTTATGAAGTAAATCGGGACGAATGTTTCTACGCCTGGAAAGGGGGCGGTGCTTTCTGCAATCTGGAGCCGATTCGGGTATCGAGAGTATCCAGCTTGTCTGAAAGTTTATTAGCCACGGGCTTCCCTTACCGAGATTTTGACAAAGTCCCCTCCTATCTGGAAATTATTAAAGATTTTATGCAAAAGAGCCACGGCTTACGCCGTATGGGTTCTGCCGCCGTAGATTTATCTTATGTGGCCATTGGTAGGTTTGAGGGCTTCTTTGAATACAACTTAAACCCTTGGGATGTAGCCGCGGGAGCCTTGATTGTCCAAGAAGCAGGAGGTAAAGTAAGCACCTTCGAGAATAAGGAAAATTACATTTTCGGACGTGAAATTGTAGCAGGCTGTGCCATTCATAAAGCCATGCTAGATGTGATTCAGCACTATTGGAAAAAATAAGCAAAGGACAGATGCCCTTTGCCATTAAACCAAAACTAAAAAACTGAAAGTTAATACGCTGACCAAAAGCTAACTAGTGCTTTTTTTATTCCCCAGCTACTTGATTAAGCACTTTATTTTCCTCAGAAGACAGCAACAAATCTTTTTTCTCCGGCATTTTTTTACTGGCGTACAAATTGAAGAATTCACGATGAATATTGAAGATTTCCTCGCCAGGTGCAGGTTGGAGCCTGAGGTAAGAACCATCTTCCTGCATGAGATAGGCATTTTTATTATCCCTAAGATTATAATCTAGAATACTAATGATCTGCCTTTTCAATTTATCATCAGTAATCTGAAAAAGTGATTCTATCCGTCGATCAAAGCTCCTGACCATCACATCCGCGCTTCCTGCGTAGATAATCGGATGATCCAAATTTTGAAAATAAAAAATGCGTGAATGCTCGAGAAACTCTCCAACAATAGATCGTACGGAGATATTCTCGCTTAGCCCAAATCTTTGGGGGCGCAAACAGCAAATACCACGCACGATCAACTGAATAGGCACTCCTGCTTGGGAGGCGGTATAGAGTTCACTGATAAATTCACGGTCTTCTAGAGAATTGATTTTGATGATAATTCCGCTTTTTTGCTTGGCTTGGGCATGTTCAGCTTCTTTTTTGACCAGAGCAATCAATTGACGGCGCATATCTCGGGGCGATGTAATCAGGTTTTCGTGATAAAAAGGATTAGAGTGCCCAGTGATTGCATTAAAAAATTCAGAAACATCCTCCGCTAAAGTTTCCTGTGTGGTCAAGAGGCCAATATCTGTATACAATCTCGCGGTGCTTTCGTTGTAATTCCCACTAGACATATGTACATACCTGACGACTCCCTGTTCTTCTTTCCGCACAATCAGCATGAGTTTCGTGTGCGTTTTGTAGCGGCTTACGCCATGAATCACAAAACACCCTGCTTTTTGTAGACGCTCTGCCTCTCGGATATTATTTTCTTCGTCAAAGCGAGCTTTTAGCTCAAAGAGTACAGAAACGTGTTTGCCGTTTTCGGCAGCTTTTTGGAGTGCGTTGGTAATGCGAGAGTTTTTTGCCAGCCGATAAATGGTGATTTTAATCGCCAATACGTTAGGATCTTCGGCAGATCTTTCTAGCAGTTCCAACAAAGGCTCCATACTATTGTAAGGCATATGGAGAAGTAAATCGTGCGTTTTGAGAAACTCAAAGTAGTCTGGTTCAGTTTCTTCCAGATTGAGGGGAGGCAGTGATACGGGCGGCTTACTGACATTTTCGCTAAAGGAGTGGTGACCCGCGATCTGAAACAAACTCGTGAAATCCATCACTTGATGTGCAATGAAGACATTATCATCATCGATTTGCCAGCGTCGCTTGAGAATCTTGATCATCCATTCGGAGTAATTTGCTTCTACTTCTATCCTCACCACTCGTCCGGTTTTACGGCTTTTGAGTTTACGCTTGACCTCATCAATAAAATCATCTTCCATATCTTCACTTTCTTCCAGCGTAATATCTCCATTACGGGTAATGCGGAAGAGAGAAGCAGAAATAATTTCTACGTTGCGATAGAGTTTTTGAATTTTCCAGCGGATAATCTCCTCGATCGGTACAAACAACAGGGTATCTTCACGCTCTATCTCGTAAAAACGAGGCAAATTTTGAGGAATTTGTACGAAAGAGAGCTTTTCTTCTTCTTTGCCGTTTTCGTTTGCTTCGGTTACGACCCCAAAGATGAGGGTTTTGTTCATCAACATGGGGAAAGTCCGATAGTTGTCGTACACCATCGGGGTGAGCATGGGGAAGATAGTTTTACGGAAGTATTCCGCCACCTCTTCTTGTTCCTGAGGTTGAAGCTGATCAATATTCAATATAGTGAAATGGTGCGCTTGAAACTGAGGAGCTAACACTTCGCTATATAATTGATTTTGCTGCTGAAAAAAATACTGGGCTTCTTGCAGTAATAAATCACGAAAGGGGGTTTCTCTCAGGCCAGAATAATCTACCCTTTCTTTGCCATAATCAAGATAGTTGTACAAACTACCCACCCGAATCATGAAAAACTCATCTAGGTTGGAGGCCGTGATTGCCAAGAACTTAAGCTTCTCAAAGATAGAACGCTCAGGGCTTTTGGCTTGATCTAACACCCTAAAATTGAACTTCAGCCAGCTTAAATCCCGACTGATAAAATTGCTTTTCTCGATAGAGTTTGTGACTCGATTTTGTTCCGTCATTTCTGCTAGTCTTTGAATGTATTGATCTTAGTTAAAGATGGGAAAATCTTCTCACTTGTACAAAAAAAATCAGCTACCTGAGAAGATAGCCGAAAATATAACAAAAAAAAATCAAACATACAATTTGAGCTTAGGTATCCACGTTGGCGTATTTGGCGTTTTTCTCGATGAAAGCACGGCGTGGAGCCACTTCATCTCCCATCAGCATGGAAAATAAAAAATCTGCACCCGCGGCATCTTCAATGGTAATTTGTTTTAAGTTACGGTTTTCACGGTTCATCGTGGTTTCCCAGAGTTGTTCCGCGTTCATTTCACCCAGACCTTTGTAGCGTTGTACGTGCACAGACTCGAGCTTTCCATTTCCAGCCAACTCTTTGATGGCGGCATCTCGCTCCACGTCTGTCCAGCAGTAGCGTTGTTCTTTGCCTTTTTTTACCAAGTAGAAGGGAGGCAAAGCCACGTAGAGATAGCCCATATCGATGAGCGGGCGCATGTAACGAAAGAAGAAAGTCAAGATTAGAGTACGAATATGGCTTCCGTCTACATCTGCATCGGTCATGATGATGATTTTATGGTAGCGGAGCTTTTGTATATTGAGTGCCTTCTCGTCTTCTTCTGTACCAAAACTTACACCCAGAGCAGTGATCATATTTTTGATTTCTTCATTATCGTAGATCTTATACTCTTGCGCTTTTTCCACATTGAGAATTTTCCCTCTTAGGGGTAAGATCGCTTGGTAAATCCGATCTCGGCCTTGCTTGGCGGTTCCCCCCGCTGAATCTCCCTCCACGAGGTAGAGCTCACACTCACCTGGGTCAGTGCTCGAGCAATCCGCTAATTTCCCGGGTAGAGCCGTACTGGTCATCACATTTTTGCGTTGAACCATTTCACGAGCTTTGCGGGCTGCCTGTCGAGCCTGTGCCGCTAGGATGACCTTTTGAATAACGGCCTTTGCTTCTTTGGGGTTCTCTTCCAGATAGGTTGAAAGTGCTTCGCTTGTGGCTTGATCTACAAAACCTCGCACCTCGGAGTTGCCCAGTTTGGTTTTGGTCTGCCCTTCGAACTGTGGTTCTGCCACCTTTACAGAGATCACGGCGGTCAAGCCTTCACGAAAGTCATCTCCTGTAACTTCAACTTTGGCTCTTTCTAACATCCCCGACTTATCCGCGTAAGATTTAAGAGTACGGGTGAGAGCGCTACGGAAGCCTGAGATGTGAGTCCCTCCTTCGTGGGTATTGATATTATTGACGTAAGAGAAAACATTCTCAGAAAAAGAATTATTATAAATCAGTGCCACCTGCACGGGCACCTCAGTATCTTCATTTTCTACGTAAATGGGGTTGGGAATAATGGATGGGCGGGTAGCATCCAAATAGGTTACAAACTCTTTCAATCCTCCCTCAGAATAAAATTCTTCATAAGGGTGGCTGCCGTCCTCTTCAGTAGTACGTAAATCTGTAATCGTCAGGCGGATACCGCGGTTCAAAAAGGCCAATTCCTTCAAACGCTTCACGACCATTTCAAATTTGTACTCAGTAACGGTAAAAATACTAGTATCTGGTTTAAAATGGATTACCGTACCCGTATCTTCGGTTTCTCCGATTACCTCAACTTCCGTCTGAGGTATCCCGATTTCATAAATTTGACGAAATATTTTTCCCTCTCTATGAATAGTAGCCTCTAAGCGGCCAGACAAAGCATTTACACAGGACACCCCCACGCCGTGCAAACCTCCAGAAACTTTATAAGTATCTTTATCAAATTTACCCCCAGCATGAAGTACGGTCATCACCACTTCCAGAGCAGATTTGCCCGACTTGTGAAGTCCCGTGGGAATGCCTCGTCCATTATCACGAACGGTAATAGAATTATCGGGATGGATGGTCAACTCGATTAAATCACAATAACCTGCCAGTGCTTCATCAATAGAGTTATCTACTACTTCCCAAATCAAGTGGTGCAAGCCTCGGATGCCTATATCACCGATGTACATAGCTGGCCTCATTCTAACGGCCTCGAGACCCTCTAGTGCGCGAATACTTTCTTCGGAATAAGTACTGACATCCACGCCATTTTTGTTGTTTATAATTTCGTTCATAATTATCTTATTCTAAGTCACAAATATACGGATAAACCGAGACTTTTCCTCATTTAAAGAGAAGAAAATCAACATTTTAGCCTTATAAAAAGCGAAGAAAACGAGAGGGGGCAATGTTTAAAAATTTCATGAGTTCTCCTTTCGTGTATCGTACGTTAGGAGAACTCAAATCTACCTCTCAGCTAGGGTAGCAAGAGGTCAATATTGATTACTGGCGAGCATCACGAGGGTACAGGCATAGAGTGTATCAATGCCTTTGGCTTCGGCCATGGTTCGCAGCTCGTCATTTTCGGTTCCAGGGTTGAAAATGATGCGCCTTGGCTTGAGATTTAGAATATAATCGTACCACTCGGGCTGATGCTGAGGGCCAATGTAGAGGGTAACCGTGTCAATGTCGTCTAGAGGAGGTTGTCCTTGTATGATTTCTTTGCCGAATACTTTTCCCTGTTTAATACCGAGGGGAACAATCTCGTGCCCCTGACGAGTTAATCGAGCGGCGGCTCGGTAGGCGTATCGCTGTTCATTTGGAGTAGCTCCCAATATGAGTGTCTTTTTCATAAAAGGTATTTAGAGTTCAAGATGTAATTGTCTTCTTATTCCAAAACAAATTCTGAGCAAGCGGGGTTTCCTGCCTCAAGACAGGGCTTCACGCTCGGGCAAATCAGATGAGGGAAAATAAGTCTAAATCAGGGAATTATTGGTGGGTGGATAGACTGAAAGAAATATTCAAATAAAAATGTCTTTTTTGGCATAATATTACATGTATACTTAAAAGAATTCTACTGTATCGAACTAAAAAAGGTAGATTTTAAGAAAATCCACCTTTTTCTAAACTATCTTCAAACTTTTACTAAAACTTAACTGAACAAAATGCGCAACAGGCTTCTTATGAAGTAGGTTGTGCATTTATATCTATGACTTGATTATCTATATAACTGAGGAAGCCGAAGCTTTATTGTAGAGGTAATTGGATATTTCCTAAGGGTCAAAGAGTCAGGGTAGTTTGGTAATAATCTTCTGCACGATATCTTTGGCCACGGCTTGCTTAGATTTAAGAGAATACTCCTCTTGCTCCGTTTCTGAGGAGATAATGGTAATCTTGTTAGTATCGTGCCCAAAGCCCGCCCCTTCTTCTTGCAAAGAGTTCAATACAATCATATCCAATTTTTTACGCTCCAATTTACCCAGAGCATTGTTTACGCCATCGTTGGTTTCTAGGGCAAATCCTACGAGCAGTTGATGTGCTTGTTTTTGCTCACCGAAGGTTTGCGCAATGTCTACGGTTTTGCGTAGTTGAATGGTAAGCTCTTCTTGTCCAGCTTGTTTTTTGATTTTTTGCTTAGCCACGTCAACCGGGGAAAAGTCAGCGACGGCTGCCGCCAATACAATGATATCTGCCTCTTCAAAATGACGCTGGGCGGCTTGGTACATTTCCTGAGCTGAGCGAACGGATATCTTTTCAATCGCAGGGTGATGCGTAACCAATTGCGTGGGGCCACTCACCAAATACACGGTGGCTCCTTTTTCGGCCAGTGCTTCTGCAAGGGCATAACCCATTTTGCCACTAGAATGATTGCTAATGTAGCGCACGGGGTCAATCGCTTCTTGGGTCGGCCCGGCGGTAACCAAGGCTTTTTTATTTTGTAGGGGTAAGACTTGGGAGGATTGCCAGAAGTCTTCTAAGAATTCGAGAATATGCGCTGGTTCTGCCAAGCGACCTTGTCCCTCCAAGCCACTGGCTAGCTCGCCTGTTTCGGAAGGAATAATATAATTTTGATAGTGCTGTAATTTTTTTAAATTTTCTTGAGTGCTGGGATGCGCGTACATATCTACATCCATTGCGGGAGCGAAAAATACCGGGCAGCGTGCAGAAAGATAAGTAGCAATCAAAAGATTATCACAGTGGCCTTGGGCGCATTTGGAAAGGGTATGAGCACTCGCCGGAGCGATGAGCATGGCATCTGCCCACAAGCCTAATTCTACATGATTGTTCCAGAGTCCAGTTTTATCTTTGACAAAATCTACCAACACAGGTTTCTTGGAGAGGGTAGCTAAGGTAAGGGGAGTGATAAATTCGGTGGCATAAGGGCTCATCAATACTTGAACTTCGGCACCTGCTTTCACCAGTAAGCGGGTCAGGATCGCTGCCTTGTAAGCAGCTATACTTCCTGAAACCCCCAGTATGATTTTTTTGGTTTTGAGCATACGCGCCAAAGTTGACAAATATTAGTCTTCTTCTTGCTCCTGTTCGCGGTCGCGGAAAGTGAGTTCGTCGGCCAGAAACTCATCAGTAGCGATATTCGTAGGTTTCGGCATGCGCTCGTAATACTTAGATATTTCTATTTGCTCACGATTTTCGTGAATTTCTTCCAAGTTGTCTACCGTAGAGGCAAAATCAGATAATTTAGAATTTAGTTCTTCTTTGGTCGTAATGGCGATTTGGCAAGCTCGTTTGGAGATAACAGCCACAGACTTGTAGATGTTACCTGTTTTTTCCATAAGCTCGGCTGTATTACGGGTAATCAAAGAGGGATTTGTGTTTCTCGTGTTCATATATCTAGTTTGGAATTAGCTGTTTAATTTACTCAATTCGTCTAAGCATTGCTCATAAATTTTTTGAGCATTTTTGGTGTATTCACCGTCTGGATAATTCTCGATGAGATACTCGTAATGATCTAGCGCTTCGTTATACCTTTCTCGCTTTCGCCGATTCGTGCTTTGCTCTGCGTATCTGAACTGTGCATCAAGCCTCAGAAAAGCGACTTCTTCGTTGTAATCTGAATCGGGAAAATCCTTCTGGAAATTCATAAAGCTAATTACTGCAGCTTTGTAGTTGCTGATTCGGTAATATAGTTTGGCATTTTCATAGGCTTTTCGCTCCAGCTTTTCGCGAAGCTCTCCTAAAATTTTACTACACTCCTCGTAGAAGGTGCTATTCGGATAAGCATTTAAAAAACTCTGCGTAACCGCAATGGCCTCGTAGGTATTCGTCTGATCTAGGTTGTACGGGGGTGAGGATTCATAGAGTGAACGCACTTGCATATAGCGTGCCTCTTCTGCATATTGGCTAGAGCGAAATGTTTCATAAAATCGCTGAAATAGGTAAGCAGCATACGTGAGTTCACTCAGATAATAATGCGTGTAGGCAAAATAAAACTGTGCGATCTCAGACTCACGGGTTCCACGAATCAAAGGGATAACCTCTTCCAGCAGAAGGTTGGCTTTGTAATAGTCCTCTTTCTCGTAATAGGCAATGGCGGCGTCATACTTTTCTTTCAAATCCGTACTTCTACGGATTTTATTAAATCTACAAGAGCTTGCTAATAGAAAAAGGAGAAAAAAAGCAAATACACAATTTTTCATCATGGGGGCAAAGATAGAGGGAAATCGCTAGATTTACAAGGATAGCTGGTTGTCAGGTTATCTTCTGTATATTCCAGTGGTCATTTGAGGTTAAACTACGCCCCTCTTGTGCCTATTTCGGCTGTTTCTCCCCATTTTTGGGGGTGAAATGGCTCGGGAGGGGCTTTATTCGTGTGAGAAATAGGCTGTAAATATTCCTCAGCATAAAAATCGAGTCGTTTCTTAAAAAGACTTAATTACGCTTCACGAAAAGCTTTCTGGAGGCTCTGGCTTTTCCACCAATGATCAGTGTATAGAAGTACAGGCCTGAATCGTAGTGATTTGTAGGAATTCTAAGCTTATTCGCACCTCGTGCCAAATCATACTCGGCGATCACTTTACCCAAAAGGTTACGGATAACGATTTTCGCACGGATACTTTCTATCATGTTGTAGTCGACGAAAGCAATATCTGAGGCTGGATTAGGATATACTTTATTCACACTGATGGCACGATCTGCAAATAAAACATCTTCTTGCAGGGAAAAAGATGAGGAAGAACTGGTACTAAAATCAATTTCCCGAAAACGACTTTGTGTAGTGGTATTAACCACCTCCTTGGTTTTTCCTTGTTTATTGTCTTCTTTTTCGAACCGAATGCTGTCTAAGCGAGTCAGGATGTGCTTGCTCTCCACAGGATAGAGGCCGTCAATGGCGCAAGCCTGCTCTGAGCACATTCCTAACAGTAGAAATATAATAAGTGTAGGTAAAAGGTTTTTCATGTTGTCAATGGTTTTAGCCGATCAAAACGAATATACAATTTTTTGTTGATATGTACCAAATTTTATTGGGAAAAGTTGTACTATTTCTATTTTTAACAAATTTTTAATCATTTCATCAATACCAGAACCTCGGGGCGTATCATTTCTTCTTTTCTAGGTCTTTCCTCGATGCGCCAAGCAAAGTTTTTGAGCCTAGTTTCTGGCCCCTGAATCTCGTGAGGTGGCACCATTACCCCATCTGGTTTGTTTAGATAGGAAATTTGATGTAGCTTGTTACGGTCTTTGAAGCGAATATCTATATCACTACATTCTACACGATTCATTCCTACCAAAAGGGTATCTTGTTTTAATACGAAATATATGTTTTGCCCGTTTCCTCGAACCTCAACTTTTTGTATTTGATTCTTACTAAAGTAAGCCTGCATATTTTTCCCCTTCAGTTGGTTGTAATTCTCGAGGGTATCTTCTGAAATCATAAATGCATTCCGACGCAAATCCATCTGCTCGATCCGATTTTCAGAGATTTGTATCTGGATAGAATCAGCGGTAAGTTGACTTCCTTGATTCCACAAAACTGGATCGCGATACAAGTAGATGGTCGAGTCAATACGGTTATAAACCAACGAGTCGCAGATTGCCTGAAACTCGGTTTTATAGACCCTTGTGGCCGGATAAGCCGTTAAAATCTTGATGCTATCTTCGGGGCGACTCAACGAATAAAGCGTATCAGCGGCTAGGTAAAGCGTGTCACCCTTGCTGATGTTGCGCATAAGAGCATTCCCGTATACTTTTGACTCGCCCTTCTCTCTAATAAACCAACCAATATCCCCGTCAATAATCACACTATCTTTTTTAGAAAAAAGGCGGACATTTCCTTCGGCGTATCCTTTTCTCTGTATATTGTCAAAGTATAAAGTATCACCCTCTAAGCTATACTCTGCGTTATCCAGCCGAGTTCTTCCTTTAAAATTAGATACTTCGGTTTCTGTATTAAAAGTCCCCGACTCGGTATATACTTTTCCGTCATCAGACTCAATCCAAGTTGGGCCTTGAAAATAAGCCAGCTTGGAAACGGTATTATATTTCAAGTCATCCGTGGTAATTTTTCTACCATCTTTCTTCGTAATCAGCTCTACATCCTGCTTGAAATAAAAAATCTTGCTATTTGTATCATAGGAGCCCGTTTGGCTCTCTAAGGTCTTTTCAGAGTCTACAATTTTGCCCCCGCTGTAATAATAAGCTACTCCTTCTTGCACATGATAATCTAGCTCCTGAGTGGTCAGACGCATCTCATCATCAATCAATACCACATCTCCAATCGCCCGAGCGATCTGGGTGGTACCGTCGTAATACATACTATCGCTGGTGAGCCTCGTGCCGTCTTCTCCTAGCAGACGAGCGTGTCCAAACGCATCTACGGCATTTTTATCTTCGTGTAGATAAGCCGAGTCACAGTAAAGGATACTGCCCTTGTGTTTAATGACGACTCTTCTGATTAATTTTCTGACATTAGGATTTTGCTGGTCTTTTACCAGTTCTTCCGCCCTTTCTAGTGTAACTTTTTCATCTTCGGGAACCTTCTTTTGACCCCAAAGAGGTTGTGCATATAAGAAAATCAGACCAAAGGCTAACCAAAAGTAAATTTTATACGCTAAACTTGGCATATAAACTCGTAGGGTTTAAAATACAGTTCAATATTCATGTATAAGGACAACTTTTGGAAAAACTTGGTTGCAATGCTAAAGTTTTTTAACATCATTTAACGCAAAAATACGCAGAAAAAACTTGTGAAGCTATGCTTTCTCACTTTAAAAACTACATCGATGCGCAAAACCTGTGTTGTTCAGCAGATCGGCTCTTGCTGGCCGTCAGCGGTGGAGTGGATTCTGTGGTGATGGCACATCTTTTTTACCAAGCGGGTTATTCCATCGAGATTGCCCACTGTAATTTTGCGCTCAGAGGAGAAGCCTCAGACGGTGATGAGGCACTGGTAAAAAAGCTAGCCTCAGCTTGGGGAGCCACTTTTCATAGTAAGAGATTTGATACCTTAGCTTACGCACAACAACATCAGCTTTCTGTGCAAATGGCAGCTCGTGAACTGCGCTACGAATGGTTTGAGGAAGTCAGAAAAGCTAAAAAGCTAGCTTATATCGCCACGGCACATCACCTCAATGACCAAGTAGAAACGGTATTATTCAACTGGGTGAAAGGCACAGGTATCGCGGGACTGCGTGGCATGCCCACTAAAAATGGCCTAGTGATTCGTCCGCTTCTCTTTGCCACCCGTGAAGAAATAGAGGCGTATGCCCTTGCGCAAGAGCTGGTGTGGCGAGAGGACAGTTCTAACGCGGAAGATAAATATCGTCGTAACTTCCTAAGGAATCAAATTATTCCTCTTCTCAAACAAATCAACCCAAATCTAGAGCAGACTCTGGCTCAGAATATAGAAAAAGTGCACGCAGTAGAGACGGTTTTCAACCAAAAAGTGGCTCGGCTGAGAGCAGAAACCATCAGAGAAACCGAGGCGGCCGCTTTTCTTCAGCTAAATTATTTTGAGGTAGAACAAGAGCCGGTTATTTTGTTATATAGTATTCTGCAAACATATGGTTTTAATTACATCCAAGCGCAAGAGATTTGGAAGGCTAGAGATGCCTTGTCAGGTAAGCAATTTGAGAGTCAGGATTATTCATTGGTCAAGGATCGCGGGCAACTCGTCATCACCAAGCAGGCTTTGCCAAAACAGAAAACACGCTTGATAGAAGCCTCACAAGGACATGTAGAATATCCTTTCTTTGACCTGAAATGCACACAAATTGAGATTCAAGCAGATTTTCAATGGCAGAAAGATCAGAACATGGCTTTTTTGGATTTCGAGAAATTGCAATTTCCCTTGGAGCTTCGTGCCTGGCAAGCGGGAGATGTATTTTATCCCTTGGGTTTGGGGCATCGTAAAAAAGTGAGTGACCTGTTGATTGATCTAAAAATACCGCTCAGTTTGAAAGAGCAGGTCGCTGTGCTCTGTTCGGCTGGAGAAATTATCTGGGTAGTGGGTTACCGCTTAGATGATCGCTTTAAAATCACCAAGGAGACGAAGCAGGTCTGGGTGCTGGAAAAAATCCCCAAGGCTACGGGAACAAACTTGGCGTAAAAAGATTTCTTGTTTTGGATTAATTTTCGCTCTAATATTTTTCATCATGATGAATCCTTTCAAGCGTACTTATACTCCGTACGAATTAAAATATTTTGATTTTTTGGCTAAAAATAAGCTATTCGAGCGACTCAATAAGAAAGAGATGCTCCCATTTTTGCCTTATCTACATTTGCGTAAGTACCCTAAAAATGAGGCTATTTTTTTCAGAAATGACCCTAGTCAAGCACTGTATCTCATCAAAAAAGGGCAAGTCGCTTTGGAAATGGATATTAAGGATCATTTCGAGACCATCGTAGTGGTGGAAGACCACGTAGCCCTAGGGCATAATGCCCTGCTTAATAATTCACGTCGTCTTTACAACGCCATCGTGCGCTCTGATTCTGCGCTTATTTACGTCATCCCACAGGTCAATATTCAGAGCATCTTCGATAGGCACGCGATTATCAAGGCCAAGATGCTAGAATCCTTGGCAGAGATTATCAATGAGAATTTTGGCATCCTCTTTAGTTCTTACAAAGACACCCACGGTTTTTTTGATCTCGAGGAGGTATTCCGAGAAGTGCAGCACGGCTGTTAGTGAGTTTTTGGTTTGTATCTGGAGAAAAATTATCAGGAAAAAATTAAATTTGAGCAATTAGACCGCAGCCGACGGTCAAAAGCTGCTATGATGACAGAACTTTAACTGAAAACCCGCCGTTTTGTGTTTTATAAAACATCTCACTTATGCGCATTGTCTATCCTATTCTCTTGATTGTACTCACGGTTTTGGTAGTAGTATTGGGTTGGTTTAGCCTCCAAGGTGGCTTTCCTAGCATTGGAGCCGAACGCAAGGTTGTTACCAATCACAACGTAGTATTAGAGAAGATTGAAAAAATGGGGAAGCTTCAGTTGGTTAAGTACAAATTCCGAGATGTTTTGGAGCATAATATTGAATACGATTGGTGGCCTGACTCCAAAGCCGTGCTTATCATCAGTGGGGAGGCCGTGGGTTGTATCGATTTGGAGAAAGTCAGATCACAAGATATTCAAGGCCAAGGAGATACAGTTTTTGTAAGATTGCCCGAACCAGAACTTTGTGATTACAAAATCAATCACGGGGAATCTCGCATCTACGATACTAAATCTTACTCGATGGATGAAACCAAGTTAATCGGGCAGGCTTTCCGCGAGGCCGAAAAGCAAATCAGACGCACCGCTCTAGAATCCAACATTTTAGCGCAAGCCAAAATCAACGGGGAACAGGTACTACGCCCTATGCTCGAGCAAATTTCCCAGAAAAGAGTGATCTTTACTTATTCTCTCAATGAAAAAGATGTCGATCTAAAAAAGAAATAAATTAAGCTCTATTCCAGCTTCTTAAAAGTCATCTTGCCCTCTGCCGTTCCACTAATCATAGGAGACAAAACCAATTGATCTTCGGCCAAGGATAAGACTTTGGCCTTTCTTCTTTTGTATTGATTTTCGGTTTTGATCAAAAGCACATCTCCATTCAGCTCCCATTCCGCCTGAATGATATATAATTGCTTTTTCTGATTCGAATATTCATGGTAGGACATCGTTCCATCTTCTCGAAACTCATAAACGGTACTATCTAATACTGTCTTGACCATGTGCTCAAATAATTGTTGCTGGTCAGCGGCCATTTCCTGAAAGCTAGGAGATGTTCTGATATTATCAAATGTATTAAATTCTATTAATTTCCATCTCTGCGCCAAATCCTCTTGGGAAAATTCTTGGCCCTGAAGTTCAACGCTGAACCATATAAGTAAAAAACAAACACTGATATTTTTCATAAGATTTACAGGCTTTTCGTTCTTCCTCCGTCTACTGTCAAATTAATGCCCGTGATATAGGCCGCGGCGGGACTTGCCAGAAAGGCTACGGCGGCTCCTTGTTCTTCGGGCTGACCAAAGCGTCCAGCGGGTACAGAATTCATAAAACTTTTTTCTATCTCTTCTAGGGATTTTCCAGATTTAATGGCACGACTTTCCATCAAAGAGTCTAGTCGAGCCGTTTTGGTGAATCCTGGCAATAAATTATTGACCGTAATCCCAAAAGGAGCCAACTCTACAGATAAGGTTTTGGCCCAGCTTGCTACCGCCCAGCGTGTGGTATTAGAAACCCCCAAGCCCTCGATGGGTTCTTTCACGGAAGTAGAAATAATGTTGATAATACGTCCGTACTGGGCTTGTTTCATCAGGGGGACCAAAGTCTGCACCAATAGATGATTCACTAGCAAATGCATTTCATAAGCTTGGCGAAACTCATCTGTATCCGCGTCAAAGATAGGGCCTCCGGCGGGGCCGCCCGTGTTATTGACTAAAATATGTGCTTCTTGTAAGCTATGAGCTTGACAATATTGAACTACTTTTTCTTTTACTTGCTGAGGATTCGAGAAATCAACCACGATATAGTCGTGGGTTTGCCCTTTGGAAGTATCCAGCACTTCTTGAACGGTTTTGAGGCGTGGTTCATTACGGGCAATTAAGGTTATATTAGCTCCTAACAGGGCTATCTCTTCGGCTACTGCCTTGCCGATTCCCTGACTGCTTCCACAAATGAAAGCCTTTTTATGGCTTAAATCCAAATTCATAAGACTGTGTCGTTTAGGTATTTTGGTGATATTTTTGTCTCTTCAAGTACACATTTATAAAGTCAGGAGGAATTTCATCGTGTCTATCCCATCGGCGTAGTCCCAGAGTTCAGGCTCTTGTGTTTTTCCAAAAGGTACGCTACTGGGAAACCAACCTGCTCGCGAAGCAAGAACCTGAATTTCTTGTTGATGCTCATTGATTTTGGCTTCTAGGTCTTCCAGGCTATGGTAAGTTTCATAGTGAATCGTAGCCACAGGCGAAGCCAGCCTCAAGTCTTCTTTCAGCAACACGAAGCCGTTATCTAGATAGGGGGTTTGGTTAATGGTGTACACGGCTCGGTTATAATCATAGTTATTGGCGTATTTGTTATGCTGAGATAGCTCACTCCATTCTTCCAAGACCGCTAAAAAATCGCTAAAATCATAATTCTCAGGCACAAATAATTTGGAAACATTCCGACAGCCCAATCCGAAGTAAAGAAAGATGTCCTGAGCCAGTTTCTGAAAATCTTCGGTGGCTTCCTCGCCACTAATGATGGCACAGGAGTTACGATTTTTGCGGATTAGGTTAGGTTTTTTAGAAAAATAGTACTCAAAGTAGCGAGAAGAGTTATTGCTACCCGTGGCGATGTACGCTTCGGCGTCTTTCAATAAAGGAACAAACTGGATTTTTGGCGCAAATTGTGGCTCTATTTCCGTAAGTATCTCTGCTACTGCCTCCATCAGCACCGTATCTTGTTTACTGAGCTTTGCCAGCAAAGTGTGTCCACTGATCAATACACAAAGAAAATCGTGAAAGCCCACCAGAGGAATGTTGCCTGCCATCACTACGCCTACTTTCTTAGGTTCTTTCACGGGTAAAGGATGATCTTGATAAGCTTGAAGCCACTGACGAAGATGGGACTCATTCAAAAACTTAGTCAGCGCGGCCAGAGAAGACTCTATATAATCTCTTGTAAACCAACGATTCTGTACTTCTGCTTGGCGAATGGCTCTTTGAAACTGCTCATCTCGATGGGCGCTCAGCCTTTCCTTCAATTGTACTATAGCTTTAATTTTTTGCTCTAAATTCATAATCGCGTAGAAGCTCGGGTCGAATGTCTTTTTTTACTATTCAGATAAGAACATTCTGGTTTTTATTTTTGTTGATGATGCGATAGCGAATATATCCATTATTTTTACAAACAGAAAGGAGGTTTTGAAGATGGCGATTATGATTACAGATGAGTGCATCAACTGCGGAGCCTGCGAGCCAGAGTGCCCGAATACCGCGATTTATGAAGGTGGAGTAGAGTGGAAATGGAGCGACGGCACAGAACTGACCGAGATAGAAATGGAAGATGATAGTGTGATCTCTGCCGACACTCCCATGGAGCCAGTTTCCGATGAATTTTACTACATCGTTTCAGATAAATGTACCGAATGCATGGGCTTCCACGAAGAGCCACAATGTGCCGCCGTGTGTCCAGTAGACTGCTGTGTAGACGATCCTGACTACCGCGAGAGTGAAGAAGATCTACTAGCCAAGAAGGCTTGGATGCACGATAGTTAGGAATGAGTTCTGAGCAATCCACTTTCAGGTGAAGGCTAGAAAGTCTAAAGATATCAAGCTAGTATTCGTCTGAATGTGACTCTTAAATCTTGGATATTTTTTAACTGATCCAAACAGTGTCAAAAGCCTCATTTTTCTTTGAAAATATTTGCAAATAATGGGATTTTAAACCATCTTTGCACTCCATTTAGCGCAGATATGCGTTGGTCCGTTCGTCTAGGGGTTAGGACGCAAGGTTTTCATCCTTGAAACAGGGGTTCGATTCCCCTACGGACTGCTCATTCATTATCAAGTACATCTCAAGATGGTCCGTTCGTCTAGGGGTTAGGACGCAAGGTTTTCATCCTTGAAACAGGGGTTCGATTCCCCTACGGACTGCTCAGTAACACCAAAGCAGAAACGCTATGTTTCTGCTTTTTTTATTATTCAAAGGCCACCAAGCGGATCGCGGCTAATTATCTCATAAAAAGCTCAAGGCTGACCATTGCTCACCTAATCCAATAGGCTCAATACATCTTCTTTGGTGAGATTTTTCATGAAGCTTTCTTCGGTTTGGATAATCTCTTCGGCCAATTTTTTCTTGTCTTTTTGGAGGGCAAGAATTTTTTCTTCTACACTATTTTTCGTGATGAATTTATAGGTAAATACGGTATTTTTCTGACCGATGCGGTGGGCACGGTCAATGGCCTGTGATTCAATCGCGGGATTCCACCAAGGATCAATGAGGAACACATATTCAGCCGCGGTCAAATTTAAACCGACGCCACCGGCCTTGAGCGAAATGAGAAAAATGCGTGTATTGGGTTCGTTTTGAAAACGATCTACCTGTGCTTGGCGATCCTTCGTAGAACCATCCAAGTAGGCATAATCCCATTTTTGGTCGTGAATATATTTCTTGATTAATTCCAAATGCCTAACGAACTGACTAAAAATCAGCACCTTATGATTTTCGCTGATGATACTCTCTAATTTGTATTGGATATCTTCTAACTTTCCGGAATCTCCTTGATAGCCTTTTTCGACCAAGGCGGGATGGTTGGCAATTTGTCTTAGCTTGGTAAGCCCTTGTAAGAGCAGGAATTGAGAGCGAGCCACGCCCTCTTTTTCAATCTGGCGAATGAGTTCGTTGCGATATTGAGACTTGGTTTTTTCGTAGACTTCTGCCTGCTGAGAACTCATCATACAATACTGCACATTTTCTATTTTTTCGGGTAAGTCCAGTGCAACTTGCGATTTTAACCTCCTCAAAATGAAAGGCTTGATGATCCGCGAAAGTTTATGGAGCTTTTCTGTGCTATTTTTTTTCTCGATAGGATTTAGATATTCGCTCTTGAAAAAGCTCATGCTCCCCAGCAACCCAGGGTTGATAAAAGACATCTGCGACCATAGATCCAGAGTAGTATTCTCGAGGGGAGTTCCCGTGAGAATAAGACGATTTTTGCTTTTGAGTTCTTTGACCGCCTGAGAGATATTGGATGAAGGATTTTTGATGGCCTGCGATTCATCTAGAATCACGTAGTTGAAATAAAATTTTTCTAAAATATCAATATCAATTCGGATGATCCCGTAAGAGGTGATAATTAAATCATAATCGTGAAAATAAGCAATTTCCTTATCACGATTGGTTCCTGTATAAATAAACACTTTAAGATCAGGAGTAAATTTGCTGGCTTCTATTTCCCAGTTATAAATCAAAGAAGTAGGGATAATCAGCAAAGAGGGATATGGGCTTTTATTTTCTTTGATAGATTGAAGAAAAGCCAAGGTTTGCACCGTTTTTCCCAGTCCCATATCATCGGCCAGGCATCCGCCGAAGCGGTACTGATGCAAGAATTGGAGCCAATTATAGCCTGCTTTCTGGTAAGTACGCAGCTCTCCCTGAAAGCCCGCGGGGAGTTCGTACTCTTCTATTTTTTCAAAAGACTTGAATTTTTGAAGCTTGCGACTAATCATCACCTGCGCGTAATTTCCATTCTTGAGGTCTTCTACCAAGCTGAGGTGGTGCTTATTGAGCTTGGGATTTTCGTCTCCCTTATCCTCAGAAAAGGCAAAGAGCTCGGTGTATTGCTCGATCCAAGTGTGGGGAATCACCGCGATTTCTCCATTGGGCAGCTCGAATTCTGTTTTTTTCTGTAAAATAAGCTTACGAAGATACAAGAAAGGAATTTCGTATTCACCAAAGCGGATTTTGGCATAAATATCAAACCAGTCTTTATTCTCCTTGATTTCCAGATTAATTTCTGCTTTGCCCAAGAAGTATTTGCGGTCGTGCTGGGTGTGTTGGCGAATCTGAAAGCCTTTTTCCTTTAACTCTCTCACATGCTTTCCAATCCAATCAAAGGCTCTGCTTTTCTCGAGCAGAATCTGGCCGTTTTTGGGTTCTAGACCTAAAGAAGCCAGATAACGGAGTGTTTCATCTTCTAATTGAAGATCACGATATACTTTATGAAAGGTAAAATCACCTTGTTGTTCCTTGACGATCACCGCTACGGGCAGATCATCAGGTTGTCCGCGATGTTTTTGCAAGGCCAGAGGGGGCAGTTGAAACTCCCCATATTGCAGACAAAGATCAAAACGGATTTGGGAGTTCTCCTTTTTTCCGTTGGATTGACCAAATAAATCAGAAGAACTGCCATTTAGCTCCACGAAGCTTAACCTCAAATCAGGATCGTGCCGATGTTCCTTGATCTCAAAGCCTTTGGCAAACACATCACAGGAAGCCACCAAGGGAGCAACGAACTTCTCGTAGTAGGTTTCTTCTAGCTTACGCGGAATGGCAATGAATTTCTTATGGAGAAAAGGCTTGATTTTCAGTCCGTCTACTCCTCCCGCAAAATAATATAGGGTATCTTCCAGAACCATCCAAGCAGGCTCATTACAGATAATAAAGGCGTCTTTGTACTGGAATTCCAGCTTTTTGCCCTGGTATTTGATGGTAGGAAAATAGTGCGTGTTTTTCTCGTTGCGGCGAAAATGAAAGAGCACCGTAGCGGCCTCAGTGGCAAAATGCAATCTTTTCCAGGCAGGGTTACCATCACGCCCCATCACGAAGATCATCTTGTCTTTTTTGAGTAGCTCGATGATTTTCTGGCGACGATCCTCGAGATGCTGCTCTATTTTTTTCTGGCGTTCTTCATCTCCTTTTTTTGTATCATAGACCTTGAGGAAAAAATCAGTGGTCTTGACTTTCTTGGGATAGAAATGCTTGACAATATGATCCTGTTGAATGGTCTCGATGAGTTTGATGAGTTCATAATCAATTTCATCTAGGCCATGGGCAAATTCTCGGGCGTTCTGGTAGGAGATATTTTGATTTTGGAAAGTCAATTCTCCCTTAGAATTCACCTGAACAACGAATGATTCAAATAAATAACCCAGGTATTCGTGCTCGAAAATCGAGTAAACGATCTGGAAAGGTTGCGTGGTAGATACTTTCATTTTTATACGTACAAAGCGCAATATAAGTATTCTGATGGAATTTCAGAAACGGGCTTTGTTAAGGATTTATGAAGCAAGCGAAGAGAAGCTAAAGACGGACGCCCATCACTAGGATATCATCTAGCTGTATTTCGCTTCCTTTCCAGTCGGAGAGGGTATTCTCGAATACTTTTTTCTGGAAGTATAGAGGATGCGTATGGACTTCTTGGATCAAGCTCCGAAGACGCCGGGGTAGGAATTTTTTGCCACGCGGCCCGCCAAATTGGTCTTGATAACCATCTGTAAATAAGTAGAAAGATTCTACCTGTGCTAAGGGCAAGGTATGGGTGGTATAAGAGCGTTCTCCCACGGGATAGATTCCACCCACGGGCATTTTATCGGCTGGTATTTCTTGGAGGGATTGTGCTTGGATGTAGAGCAAGGGAATCCGAGCGCCCGAGTAGGCAAGCGTCTCTTCTTCGTGATCAATCACGCAGATACCAATATCCATTCCGTCCTGGCTCTGGGTATCAGTTTGTCGGAGTGCTTTGAGAATGCCGTCGTGCATTTCTTCCAAGATTTGCCCTGGATCAGCGATGCCTTTTTGAATGACCACCGTATTGAGTAAGTCATTGCCAATCATACTCATAAATGCGCCAGGCACGCCATGCCCTGTGCAATCCGCCACGACCAGTACAGTTTTTTCGTTTTGGAAGCCCCTGAGCACTTTCATGCCAATTTTGGCATCGACTTCGAAGACCGGGTGGGCCTCCAGCTTTTCACACCAGTAGAAATCTCCGCTCACAATATCTCGGGGGCGATACATGAGAAAATATTGATCTAACAATGCTTCCAGTTGTTCGGAGGGTGGTAGAATAGCCGCCTGAATGCGCTGCGCGTAGCGGATACTGGCGGTGATTTTTTCTTGCTTTTGCTCGATAAGTTCTTTTTGCTTTTGTAGTTTTTTCAAGGCACAGTTGAGCTTCTCAGTTCTTTCCTGCACTTTTTTCTCGAGCGAAAAATTGAGTTCGGCTAGAATATGGGTCTGTTCTTCTATGCACTTCTCCTGATAGTAGCTTTTGAGTGCTTCTTGTAGCGTGATTTTAAGGTCAGCGGGGTTCCAAGGTTTGGCAATAAAACGATAAAGCGAAGCACGGTTGATGGCGTTGGAAATTCCCTCGGTGCTGCTTTGTCCGGTGAGCATAATGGTGCGGGTGAGAGGAGACATTCGATGGATTCGCATGAGAATTTCATCCCCTTTGATGACGGGCATGATATAATCACAGATCACCACGGGAACTTCTCCCTGTTCTAGGATGATTTCTTCTAGCAAGTCGAGAGCATCTTCTCCATCGTCAGCAATTTCTATCTCATAATCTTGACCAAAATGCTGTCTTAGTTCTCTTCTCAGACTATCGAGAATAATTTTTTCATCATCTATACATAAAATCACAGATCTACTCATAGCCTTTTCATAAAAAAATGAAAATTACTTACAAAAGGCAGTTACGCCCTCAAATAAAGCAATTCCTGTACCTGCTTCTTGCATCTTTGGGCAGGTTCCTGAATTTGCCTTCGCTTTTTCAGTTGGTCTCGTGTTTCTAGTTGGTGCTAGTGGTTTGGTTTAGCTGAGAGTTGAATGCACGGCAGTTTTTCTTAAATAAGCTTCCATTTTCTCGGCATGGTTGAATGCTTCACACGAAAAGGAATTATGTAATCATTGAGCTGAAGAAGTAGTTTTATTTCTTTACTATGGTAAATTTCTTTTGTTGCGAAATGATCATGTTTTTTGGGGAGTTTTTCTACAATAAGCTATTATTTTTCGGTAAACGTACAGGTGTGTGTTTTTTATTTTTATTCGCCACCCGAACGGCATTTTGGAAAAAATTACAAGAGTAGATTCTCTAGTTATCAAAGAGCTGACTTCCATCGTTACGTAAGGCTCAGGCAGGTAGCTTTACCCAAAATGTACTCCCAACCCCTGGCTCCGTCTCGAAGCCCATTTCGCCTTGATGCTGTTCTACAATTCTTCGGCAAATATCCAATCCGATTCCACTGCCTTCGCCAGCAGTCTTGGTGGTGAAGAAAGGCTCAAAAATTTGGTGTTGAATACTTTTCGGAATGCCTTGCCCTGTATCACTAATACGCACCCACTGAAAGCCTTCGGTCGGGTAGGCTTGGATTTTTAATTGCCCTTTATAATTCATCGCCTGTAAGGCATTATGAATTAAATTGTTCCAGACTTGATTGAGTGCGTCAGGATAACAAGCCAAGGGTGGAAGCGGCTGGTACTCACGAACAATTTCTACGTGGTACTTAAGCTTGTTGTGGTAAAGCGTTAATACGGTCTCTAAGCCTTCCACCAGAGAGGCTTCTACTTGGGCATTAGAGGTATCAAAATGGGTGTAAGTCTTGAGGGCGTTGACCACTTTGGCCGCTTGCTCCGCCGCCGTAAAAATATTTTCAGAACCTCTCAACAAATCAGTCAACTGAGACAAAACCCTGAGAATGACTAGACTATCCGTGTTAGAAAGTAAGGGTTCATAGATTTCCAAATCCTGCTCAACTCCCAGCTCCGCTAATAAGCTTGCCACCGGAGCGCTATTTGCGTAGCCCTTGGACTGTAATTTTTGCTGAATTTCTTTCCTCAGTTTTCGCTCTTCACGCGCAGAGCGCTGATAAGGCGTTTGCAATGAAGCTCGAAGAATCTGCTGGAAAACAGTTTGTAGCTTAGGGGATAGTTCCTGAAAAAAAATGGGTAATAGCGGCAGTGTTTCTTTCCAAAAATGAACATTGGAGTGTGCCGTAGAACGAATGGCTCCCAAGGGAGTGTTAATTTCATGCGCCACGCCTGCTACCAACTGACCCAATGCGGCTAGTTTTTCAGACTCGATTAGCTGTGTCTGAGTATTTCTGAGCTGTGCTAGGGTTTCTTCCAGTGCTTGTTTTTGCTTGAGGATTTCTATGTTTTTTGTGTGAATTTCACGATTGGCTTTGAGAATCAATCTTTCGCTATTTTTGCGCTGGCTAATGTCACGTTGAACAAAGGCAATGCCGGTAGGCTTAGAGGTATTTTGGGGTTGCACATAAAAAGCCAAAAAGTCTAGGTCAATCGGTTGGCTCTGACCGGGCAGTTGAATCTGTACCTCCCGATGCCAAGTTCCATTCCGTTTCAGTTGCTCCTCGATGGCATCCAAGTTTAGGTTGCCTTGCACCTGACGATAAAAATCACTCAGCCGGTAAGAAGAAATTTGCAGGTTGTCTTGAATCCCCAGAAATTCGCGGTAAGCGGCATTCATATACAAGTAATAGCCCTCCAAATTCGTCAGGGCAATATAATCTGAGTTGTTTTCTACCAGTGCCACGAAGCGCTGTTGTTGTTGCTGAATCTGCTCCAGATGCTGATTCGTGCTGGTCAATTCTTCGTTTTGTTGTTGATTTTCTTGATGAGCTTCTTTGAGCTTTTCGTAGGCTTCGGACAAGGCTTGGGTTCTTTTGTTTACCTCTTCTTCCAAATTGTGATTGATCTCGTCTAGTTCACGACTCAGACGCTGCGCTTGTGCAAATGCCTTAGAAAAACTACTGGAGCGCATAAAACCCAGCACAAAGATAAAAGCCAACATGCCTAACTGGGATAAATCCGTGGAACGAATGAGGCTATTGTAAAATAAAATATCATTAATCACGCTGAGAAAAAGAAGTACCCAGGCAATAAAAAACACGTAGGCTCCCTCCCGCTGATGCAAATTTGCCAATATGATGATATAAGTACAGTAAATACCCGCGACCAGCGTGACCAACTGAAAAATATTCGTACTAAAGGTAAAAATCCAAGGAGGACTCAACCAGATGAGTGCCGTGAAGGCCGCAGATAAGCCCACCAAACTCAAAATCACCGGGCGGTGGGTTTCTTTGGGAAAGACGTAGTATAAAAAGCCCACAAAACTCCCCACCGAAGCATAAAAGGAAGTATACTCCAGACGAATTAATAAAAACCAACTAGGAGAAATCATCTCATCGAGTAGATATTGGCCTGTCGTCAGAATACGCAAACTCATCAAAAGACACAGTAAACTAAAAAAAAGAGTAGCTCTCTCTCGCCGCTCTACCCCAAAAAGTGTGAGGTGGTACAAGGCCATAATCAACAAACAGCTAAATACGAAGACATCAAACATGAGTTGCTGCTCTCTTCTCTGGTGCAGTGCTTCTACTTCTCCTAAATAGATACTTCGCCAAATTCCCGCATCTGCATTCTGATAATTCGCAATTTGAATAACAATCTCCAAACGAGAAGTCTTTTCTAGCCCAATCGGTAACACTTCGGAAAGATAACCCGGTGTATTTTCTTTAGCACTTTTGGCAACCTTACCCGCCTCGTAAATAAGACTATCATTTACCCAGATTCTTGCACTCGAGCTAAAGGTAGGTAGTTGTAAGGCCAGCGCAGGGTGTTTTGCCCCCAATTCCACCTGCAAGCGGAAAGTCGCATAGCCCCAGCTAGACCATTTTTGACCAGCACGGGTACGGTTGCTCCAGCTACTTGGTAGGTTGAAGTAATGTGGATTCGCCTCCATTTTCTCCCGAAAATGCTTGGGTTCTAATAATTTTTGCCAATAAAATTCCCACTCACCATCTAATTTCAAGATAGGCTCTTTCTTAAAGTCCCAATCTTCTAGGTTCAATTGGCCTCCCTTGGCCGGTATGCGCTCACTGTGCGCTGGCAGGTGAAGCATCAGAAGCATAAAGGCACTCAAACTAATTAGACGTATGATCCGCATGGTAGAAAGATTTATAGGATTTCGGGTCAATCTCCGAGTATTTGTCCCTCTTTGGAATTACCAAAAATAATACCTTGGATGCTATAAGAAATTCTTTTACCGCGACCGTGCTCAAAGTTTAGAAATTCCAGAAAGTCAGCAGGTTTTTTCTTTTTTTCAGGTTGTTGTTTCTAGAGCAAAAAATAGCGACCCAGCCCGAGCCGGTACATAACGTTTACTGTGAATTGGTTTCCCCAGTAGAGCTTTCTATTTGGGGAAATTTTTTAGACCCAATTCCTTACAATTCATAGCGCTGCATACCCGGAATGGCAATCCGCTCCGAGATCTGGTAATAAATCTGCCAAGGCAAGCGATAAACTCGGGGCAAGTGCTGATAATAGACCATATTGTACTCTAAGCTGGGCGTTCCTCCACGGAGCTTTTTAAAATGCGCCGCCCCCGAACTCATATTCAAAATCAAATTGTGCTCAATCGCCTCCTGCATCAGACGATAATTGAGGAAGCGATAAAGCCCCACTTTGAGCGGGATAGACTGCTCGTAGCCAATGAAGGGCGTGGTCAGTACGCCATTTCTTTTGAAAAAAGCCGTCACGCCTTGAATCGTCCCCGATTGGTCTCGGAGCACATAAAAATCCATCAGTCCACTCTTGACCAACAACTCGATGAATTCAGGTTTGTATTGAGGATTGAGCGAAGAATATTTATCCAAATAAAGATCGTGATATAATTGCTCTAGGCGAGGAATTTCTTCGGGTTGAATAGCACTTTGATCTTCCCAGTAATATTCTTTATTCTTTTTCCAGAGCTTTTGATCACTTTTATACATGCGCTTTTTCTTGTAAGCTTCTTCGGCTGGATGCATCATCAAAAGTGGGCGACTAATAATAGGCTTGAGTTTGGCAGCTTTGAGAGCCTCTAGGAGTGGCAGATCGCTGCTGTCATTAACGGAACGAAAGATAAGGCTGTGTTTGGGAAAAGCTTGAACGAGCGCATCTAGCATCAGCGGAATCGTTGCTAAATCAAACGCAGGATAAAGATTGGTGGAAAGAATAAAATTATTGACAAACACGACCCGATCAAAGGCCAATTGCTTGAAGATTCCCTTGAGCAAGTTCAGCCCAAGGGGCGCGATCCAAGCCATAAAAGAACCCTTGCCCTGCATCTCCAGCTCAATTTCTTCCTTGGCCAAGTCAAAGTATTGGGAAGTGGGCGAACAAACATAAGCACTGCGCTTGGCCTGAGGATCACCAATGACTAGCGGAAATAAAACTTCGCCTACCGCTAGCATTTGTATTTCTTGTGACACATTGCTAATAAAAGCTTGGCTACCTTCGCGTATCAGGGGTTCAAAAATAATCTGCATCTCCAGACCATCTTGATAATCACGCCAGTGGATTTCCTGAATATTTCCTTGGTTGTAAATTCGGACCTGCATGTAGGACTCCCAGGTAGATTAGTAGACAAAAATAGGCACAATTAAAAAACTAAAAACCGAGCTAGAGTAGTAGGGTAGATTTCGGCCACCAAGGTAAAACAGATATTTGAATTCGCGTCATCTATCTACTTAAATTTCTCGGAGAGCGATTTTTAACTTCATAAATTAGAAGCATATTTTTTCAAAAAAGATAACCAAATCTCGTGAATTTCCATTAATCATACGAAGTAAAATAAACCGTAATTATCTGAATAAAAGTGATTTGCAATTTACACAAACGCTTTATAATCCGATCCAACAAAAATTATTTCACTTAAACTTAAATTCAAAATGAAAACAATGAAAAGCATACTTACCGCTAGTTTATTCGTCATCTTTTCTATCTATTTGGCTCAGCAAGCACAAGCACAGTCGGCAGATGTACGCCAAAAAAACTTCAACATCAAGAAAAAAGTGGCGATCAATGGTTATGACCCAGTGAGCTATTTTCAAGATCAGCCACAAGCAGGAAGCCAAGCGCACAGCTACACCCACGAGGGCGTAACTTATCATTTTGCTAACGCTGAAAACTTAGCGACTTTCAAGAAAAACCCCGAAAAATATGAGCCTCAATATGGAGGCTGGTGTGCCTACGCCATCGGTGCCAAGGGTTCTAAGGTACCTGTAAACCCCGAAACTTACAAAGTAGAAGATGGGAAGCTTTATCTATTCTACAACAAGGGAGGCACCAATACCCTCACGCTTTGGAACCAAGATGAAACCAGCTTGAAGCCCAAGGCGGATCAAAATTGGGCAAAAATCGTGAAGTAAGCATTAGTCTTTTGTAGCTTATTGGTTTTACTCGAAACGCTGTGGTTGCTTGGAGAATTAAACCCTACATTTTTTGCATCAAAAAAGCGCAGTCGTGGTGACTGCGCTTTTTTGGTATCAATACTTACTTTAATTCTCTATCAATAAAATACTCCAAACAACGAATGCGCTGGTCAGAATATGGATGAGTGCGCAACCAAACGTCCAAATCGTAAGGCAGATTCTGTCGCTCTTCGTTTTGGCTCAATTTGATAAAAAAATTCTTGCCTCGGTGTGGGTCGTAGCCAGCCTTCCAGACCAGATAAGCACCCAAGCGATCGGCTTCGTATTCATCTGGCTGCCCAAAAGGAAGCCCCAATAAACTTTGCACCTGCTCGATGTCACTTGCATACTCTCCTACTTCTAGGTAATCGGCCCAACTCTGGATGGTTACAGATTTTTTGACGTGCTGAATGGTATGGCCGGCATCTACGTGAGACATTTCGTGCGCAATAATAAAAGCCAATTCGTCTTCACTCTCGACCCATTTCATAATCCCCGTGGTAATGAACAAATGTCCCCCTGCGATAGAAAAGGCATTGATCAATTCGTCATCATCTACCAAATGAATTTCATAAGTAATGCCGGGACGTTGGACATAAGGCACGAGGCGATTGAGGATTTTTTGCAGTCGCTGATGGGCTTGATTTCCCTTTAGGAGCTTAAAATTTTCTTGAATGTAGCCGTACATTTCCTCCCCGATTTCTTCCTCTTGCTGTTCAGAGATTTCTACTTGGCCAAACACTAAATTGCCAAGCCATTGGCCCGCCTGCAAAAATTGAGAAGTATAACTAGAATCGCATTGTGCTTGCGCGGTAGTGATGGCATTCAAACTCACAATAAGACTAAGAAACCCACAATACAGTAAATTTTTCATGGTTTGTTATTTTGATGAAGAACAGAATTTAATGATTTGTAAATACGCTAAAATTTTGGGTCTTGCGCCAGATGGAAATCTGCTAATAATCCAAAAACTTTGATTGCTAATATAACGCAATTCAAGGTTGAAAAATTGGAAGTAACCTAAAGAGATGGGTCTTGAGAATGGATTTTAGAGGAATCTTTTGGGGCTAAAAACAAAACCAATCGCCAAGGGCAACTGGTTTTGGTGTACAAATAATCACTAAAATTAATTATTTGTGCTCTTTTAGTAAAGGGTGCGCGTTTTTGGAGTAAAGCTTCCCTTTTACTAATATCTTTTCGCCGTAGCGCGTTTGTCTTCTTAATCAAATAGGTGTCTGGTGTCCATCCTCTCTTTGTAAAGTATAAATTCGAGAAACAGGCTCATTGTGTAGGGAGAGTGGACAAATGGATTAGCTAATGAAATGGTTGAAGAACTGTAAGAAAAAAGCTGTTTTCGAGAATATTTACTCTACCTATTACTTGTAAGTTACATTTTTTTATTATTTATAACAAGTCTACACTAAAAACTTAGGGTCTTAGCTACTCACTTTCAGGCTAGACCGCCAGCTACGTGTACTTCTGCTCGAGTTTTTACCAGGTCATAGCCCTTGTTTATCTGGTGCGTATCTCTTTGAAGGCAGTGTACTTTTTTGACATAAATAAGATAGTTTCTCACTCTGTCAAGATAGGAATCTTGACTCATTTACCTGCTCAGTTGGGAAACTGAGCAGAGGGGGTGTATACACATTTTGTCACCCTGAAAGGGTCTTGTTTGAAGAACCGCCTGCTGGCTAAGCATAAGCACTTGGGGCTGCCAACAAGGGCACCCAAGCTGGCACGCGTTACAAACGCGCGCCAGTTTGGTAGAGCCGGAAGTTTGGGTAATGCCGAGCCTAAGTGACACGCGTTACAAACG
>CAZKBP010000021.1:0-102605 GCA_964551015.1 uncultured Cytophagaceae bacterium
GGCGCGTTTGTAACGCGTGCCCTTGTTGGCAGCCCCGAGTGCCTATGCTTAGCCAACAGGCGGTTCTTCAAACAAGACCCTTTCAGGGTGACAAAATGTGTATGCACTGTAGGTTCCTCAACAGATCGCAACTAAACCATCTATATAAACGTCTTTTGTCGTGGGTAGTTTAGTGCTAAAAACGCTTTACCCCCCCTTGCTACCCCCCTCCCCCTATCTCCGAAGTACCTCCCCCTACCTCAAACACAGATTTGGGGGGTACAAAACACAGAATAGGGGTCTTCCAAGAGAGGCATGGGGGGTACAAAAGGCGCGTCGTCCGAGTTCGGAGATAGGCCAGCCGAGCTTTTGGGGTGGGTTAGGCCGCTTTTGAAGGGGGGCGACTTAGTTCAGCACTAGGTTGGCTTCCCTTCAAAGTGGGGTGATCTACCTTGGGGCTAGGGTAGGTCTGGCTCGTGGAGAGGGTGAACCTATCTTAGAACCAGGCTGATTATAAATTCCCCCCCATTCATTGCTCAGAATAGGGCGGTGATAAATCCTACCGATAGGCCATAAGCAGCGGTATTTTCCGTCCAAAAGTCCTGCTTGCTCCATACTTGATTATAAAACACATCAAATGAGATGGCACTTTTGCGGTTGATGTAGTACTCTGCCCCCAAAGAGGTTCTGCTGGTAAAAATACTTTTGTTGTCTTGGTCTATGAGAATGGTAGTGCCCGTGGTTGCGGCAATCGGAAAGTCATAAAACTTAACCCCAGGTTGTAAGAGCAAAAAGACACGCAAATTATCCCCCACACTTTGGCGATAGCCTCCTCCCAAGATTAAGTCCGAAAAAGAGGCCGTACCCTTGACCACATTGCTCAGGTTGTCAAGATTGCTGAGTTCGTAGCTAGTACTGTAGGTATCATAATTTAGGCGGATGAAAAAGCCACTGGGGTTACTGGCGCGGTACTCGATGGAGGTTTTGATGAGTAGACCTCCCGAAAGCAGGTCAGAGTTGGTGCCGATGTAGCCAATTTCTAAGGAAGGGAGGAAAAATTTTTCTCCAAAACTGGCTTGACTGGTATCTGATTGTGCCAAACACCTTCCTAGGCAAAGGAAGCTCAGTAAGAACAGTAATTTTGTTTGCATGGGGGATTTGATGTACAAGCCAACTAATGATTGTCTACCTTTGGCATCAAGCGTACCGTGCTTTTGCCAGACAAATGTAGCTCCAAAAGGTTAATTTCGGAAGCATTTAATTGATCTTAGTAGGGCAGAAATCTGATCTGATGCGCGCAGAGCTTAGCAGAAAATCCTAACTATAAGCGTGTCAATTTTTTTTACTCGATATAGCGTACTTGTTTTGATGTAAAATAACCTCTCCTCGTCTTTTCTTGTTGTACTATAGGTTTTGAGTCTTTAATAAACAGCAATTTTTTATCTTCATGAAGCAAGCTCCCATCGACACTATATGGCGACCATTCAACTATATATTCAAAAAACAAATTACAGTAGGCATTTTATTGATGCTATCCGTGGTCATTGCCCTTGTATGGGCCAACTCACCTTGGCGACATAGCTATCATGCCCTTTGGGAAATTGAGTTCACGATTGGTACTGCTGATTATTTTTTGAAGAAGAGCTTGCATCATTGGATCAACGATGCTTTGATGAGTATCTTCTTCTTCTCGGTGGGCTTAGAAATCAAGCGAGAAATCCTAGCAGGAGAATTATCCTCTTGGCGAGAGGCAGCACTCCCCGCGGCGGCAGCACTGGGCGGAATGATCGTGCCAGCGGGTATTTACTTAGCCATCAATTACCAAGGCGAAGGGGTAAACGGTTGGGGCGTTCCGATGGCTACGGATATTGCCTTTACGCTGGGCATTATCGCACTGATTGGCAACCGCATCCCGACGGCTCTGAAAGTATTTTTGACTGCTTTGGCGATCGTGGATGACATTGGAGCCGTTTTGGTGATTGCTTTCTTTTACACGGCTTCGGTTGATTTGAATGACTTGCTGATTGCCGGAGGCTTTTTGGTGGTGATGATTGGAGGAAATTTGTTGGGAATTAGAAATTACTTTTTCTACATCTCGGTAGGTATTTTCGGTATTTGGCTGGCCATTTTGTTTTCAGGTATTCACGCGACCATCGCGGGCGTATTGGCCGCTTTGGGCATCCCTTCGCGCACCAAGATCGAGATGGACAAAGCTGTGGATAAACTTGACACCCTTGCCGAAGAGCTAGACGAGACGGAGCAAATCGAGGGCGAGTTTATCACCGAAAAACAAGTGAGAATTCTGAATAAAGTCAAAACTACCAGTGCCAGAGCCGAAACCGTTTCTCAGCGTTTGGAATATTATCTTAGTCCCTTTGTCTCCTTTTTTATCATGCCTGTTTTCGCCTTGGCTAATGCTGGCGTAGAGATACAGGGCGACCTTCTTACCCTTTTGACGCATCCCGTGAGCATTGGGGTGATGGTCGGGCTGTTGGCAGGTAAATTCCTAGGAGTCAGCCTTTTCTCTCATGGAGCCGTGGCTCTGGGTATGGCGCAGCTACCACAGGGCATTCGCTGGAAGCAATTGTACGGAGTGGCTTTATTGGCGGGTGTGGGTTTTACGATGTCCTTGTTTATTACCGATTTAGCTTTTGAAAAAGAACAATTAGCTAGCTATGCTAAAGTTGGGATTTTGATGGCTTCGACGCTGGCGGCTTTACTGGGTTTGGGTATTTTGTATTTGAGTGGGGAGAAGTCAAGTCAGGCACTTCATTAGAAGGCGTAACCGCTTAATTTTTTAATTCAATGCCCGACGCTTGGGATCATTATTTCCCGTTTTTTATTTCATTAATCCGATTGTACAAAGAGCTTATTTTTTCATAATCTCTTTCAGATTTTTTTTTCTTCCATTCTAATCTAATGCTAATTCAGCTTTTAGTTCTTTGTATTTTTCGTATCAACACATTCTCTGTCAAACAAGCTTACAAGCTTCTTTTAATGCTAACAAAGTTTGATTGATGATTCTAGGAATTAGAAAAAAGGATTATCTTTTTGGGTGTGCCACAAAAGATAATTGGAGGCTCTGACGGGGGTGTCAGAAGTAGCCTCCAATATCCTTCAACCAGCTATGGACTACAAATGTAAAGTCCAGTAATAGGATATGCAAATTTTTCTCGTGATTTTTTAAATGCTCCTAGCAAAAATAACATCTGTAAGCGGTATTATCTTTTTCTTCCAGATAATAATTTGCGAGGTGGCACGATAAAAATAGATAGATTCAAAAAGGAGGTTTGTACGGATTGTAAATCAAGTAAGCGATCTCGGTTGGAAGCTCCTGGTTCTGTAAAGAACATCCTCAGGGTTTTCAAGCCACCTGCTTTCAAGCCCACCCAGAGCCAATCGTGAATCTCCTGCTCAATCCCCAGAGTTACTTCCAAGCGAGATTGTCTGTACTCCAGATGGTCATAGCCTTCTAACACAGGATTTTTCAGTGCATAACTACCTCCTGTAATTTTGGCCAAGGCACTCAAATAGGTTTTCGAGGAGAGATTATAGCGTACTTCTGCACTTTTGGGCAGGTATAAATCGATGGCCCAGCGTGGATTGAACTTATGCCGATAGGCTAGGATTGGATAAACACTCGGATTGCCCAAATCATAGCCAAAGGCCAGACCAAAGCCCCAGCTGGTATATTCGTTCTTTTGTTTTTCTACTACGGCTAAGTAATTATGACGGAGGAATTGAAAAGCGTCATTGAATTCTATTTTATCACCATTTAAATCAGCCCCCAAGCCCGCCGTCAAAGTCCAATCATTACCCAATTCTTTGCGGGCATAGATACGAAAGCCCAAACTCGTCAGGTTACGGTCATCCAAACGAAGGTGCGCGGGTGTGTCAGAGGGTTTAATGTCTAGGAATTGATATTGCTCGTTTTTGTAGCGTAAGCCGGCAATGACCTGAAGTTTGTCTTTCAGCACCACGGGGGCGTTCAGTTTCACGGAAAGCTTGCTGCTCATCTTGGAGCCAGAATTAATATCTCCAAACTCTTCTGAGTCTGCTCGAATCGGAAAAGGAGCCAATCGCTCATAAGAAAGCTCAATAAACTTCGGGCGTGGGTCTTCCAGTCCCGTTGGTTTGGGTGTAGACAAGGTCGGAACTACTTTTCGTTTTTTCTTGGAGGATTGAGCGGAGCAAGGAGACCCAAAGAGTAGAAAGCAACTAAGGGTTTTGACACAAAGGAAGAATTTGATTTTGGCTTTCAAGCACATAAGAGGCTAGCGTTTGGGTGTTTTTGAATCATGTATTTAAATTGACTATTTATCATGAGGGCACTTTTGATTGCTTAGCCAGATTGGTTAGGGTGTTCTGCACAAATATACGGAAAAAGCTTAATTAGGTCGGTTTCTGTACACTTGATTCTATTGCGCTTCCTTACCCATAAGGGCTTTGTGGTATAAATAGTTCAAAGCAGCGGAGAGTTCTTACAATATCTTCAAGAAGAGAGGAAAAAAGGGGATTCAAAAATAAAAAATCTGCCAAAAATAGGACTTTATCAAGAAAGTCCTACTCAAATTAGTCTGGCTACCGAGTTCACTCGATTTTTACTTCTTTTCGAGCCGATGTATGGTTTGATAGTTGACTCGGCGGGCATTCACTTTTCGGAGTTGTTGCTTGATATCACTGATGATGCCCATCTTGACTTTGGCATCTACTTTTAGATTAATCACTAATCGGGCGGCTCCGCTTTCGCTCATTTGGCTACGGGCTTGCTCCACCAAAAGAGGGATCTCCGAAGGGCTCATCAAGTAATCACCCATCTGAATACGCGCTTCTTGCCCCCATGCGCTTTGCTTGGGAGGCCCCACATAGAGATCAATCAGTCCATCCTTGACTGCTAATTTTTCAGCCTGAGTAGCCGAAGGAATCTGAGTTTTGACCAAGGGTTGTTCTTTTTTGAGCACGGTACTGACCATGAAAAAGAAAAGTAAAATAAAAATGATATCTGGCAAAGCCGCCGTAGAAATTGCAGGCTTTTCTCTTTGGAGTATTCGCTGTGTTCTCATGAGTTGTTTGTTGGGAATGGTTTTTTATTGGTCTGTTTTTCAGAACTTTACTGACATTTGCTAGCCTCGCGATCGCCAGGCAGTTGAATTACAAAGAAAGTAGCCCCTAGTGCTTTGGCTACTCTCGATGGTTATACAGTTTGGAAACTAAATCATTAGTTATTAGATTATAAAAAAAACTAATCGAGTTGAAAGACAATTGGAAGTGACATTCTCACCATCACGGGGCGGCCTCTTTGCTTACCCGGTTTCCAAGCAGGAGCCGATCGCATAACACGCAGGGCTTCCTCGTCACAGCCTCCACCAATGCCTTTGATAATTTTGAAATTACGCAGATTTCCATCCTTGTCAATGACAAATTGCACCACGACCTGCCCTTCAATGCCAACGCGACGAGCTTGCTTGGGATACTTAATATTTTTACCGATATAATCGAAAAAAGCTTTCATCCCGCCTTGGGGTTCGGGCATTTGCTCCACAATGAGGAAAGTATCTACCACCTCTTCTTTGATATGCGCGGGTACGGGTGCATCTACGGGAGGAAGCACGAGTTCTACGGGTTCCGTGAGTTGATCCTCAATGTTGATTACCAGTTCTACATCTGGAATCTCTACCTTATCATCTACCTCAATAATCACTGGATTTTGCACCACAGGTGGCGGTGGCGGAACCTCCGGAATAGTTGGCAGATAAATCTCTTCTACAAACTCCGATTCAAGGCTTCCTAAATCAATAGTTTGTAAATCATCATAAAACTTCCATTCGAAGGCACTGATGGTCAGACTCAGACTGATGATCAGGCCAATGTTCATAAAAAGACCTCGCTTGCGATTGAGGTCGACTCGGGGGTGTTTTTTGAGTTCCATAAGTTTCAAATTTTAATACCATTCAATTTACTAATATTTTAGTTTAAAAACTAACTTTATAGTTATAATCTCGAAGAGGACGAATTTTTCAATAGAAATACTCGCACAGAGCATTGCAGAATCTCACGGAGAGGCGATTGATTCAATCTGTAATCTTCTGATTTGTAATTCCCGAGCCTTCCACATCCAAATGCACAGAGATTATAATCTCTTCAGAATGCTGGCGCTCAGCAGCTTGCGGATTAGTCTGGGGCGAAGAGGCCGCTTCTTGGGCGGGCAAAGGCGGAGTGAGCATAGGTTCTTCCCATTCTTTGCTCAAATCAATGGTGGCCGTGCTGAAATCAACAAGAGGCCATGCTTTTTCACTTCGCCACTCAAAGGCCGTGTTCACTAAAAACAACACAAAGGCGAGGCTTATATTAAAAAAGAGCCAGGATTTGCGGGTAAGGTCTACTTTCGGGTTTTTCTTGATTTCCATTTGCTCCTTGAAGTTTTAGTTTTTTGCTGAGTTCAGTTTGAAAAAAATGGGCAGAGATAACTGCTGTTTCACCAACTCCCCGTCCACCATTGCAGGAGTCCAACGGGTTTTTTGGATGGCCTCCATAGCGGCTCGGTCGCAATCTGGATGCAGGCTTTTGATGACTTTAATATCCTCCAGTTTTCCTTGTTTGTTCACGGTAAATTGCAGGAAGACCCTGCCCTCTATGCCTGCTTTCCGAGCCGAGCGAGGGTACTTCAGATGACGAGCAAGCTCTTGATAGAAACCATCCAAGCCCCCTTGGGCGGTAGCCAATCGATTTTTTACGGGCGAAGACTCGGTAGGGCTAATCAATTCGCTGGAAAGAGAGGCTTGCGGACGAACTTCTTCTCGATGCTGCGCAAAAGTATAAGTCAAAAGCAGTAATAAAGGTAAAATCAAAAGCACTTTCAGCTTCTGCACGGGAGGGCTCTGTATTTGATGCATTTTGCGGAGACGATGCTTGATTTCATACCGACTGAAGCTATGTACTAACTGTAAATTCAACTGTTGAAAACAAGTATTGACCATCAAGCGGCCATAGTTTTTGAGTTTGCCTCTTTGGGTAGCAAAAGCATCAGCCATGTACTCGTGTTGAAAGCGGAGAGAGCGATCATACAAGTAGATAAGCGGGTTAAACCAGAGAAAAATCTTGAGCAATTCCATGTAAATCACATCCCAGCTATGACGATCTTGCATATGTTTGAACTCATGCCTGAGCATCTGCGCTTCTTCTTCGGGGCTAAGTTTCTGGCCATTATCCCAAAAGAGATAATTAAAAAAAGAAAAGGTAGGCATTTTGCCCTGAGTATAAATTAAGGTGTATCCCGCTCGCCCTAGTTTCGGACTGCGTGTAATCAATTGATGCATGCGCAACAGTTGGTAAGCAAATCTAAGAAACATTAGCAAACAACCTAGATGATAAACGTACCATAGATTTGTCCTGAAAGACATTCCACTGGATGGTTGTGCCTCCCATGCGCTTAGACCCACTACAAATTCTTGGAGATTGAGCGCAGCCCCAGTTTGGTTCGTAGCAGTACTTACCCATCCCTCTAGCTCCAATAAAGGAATCAATAAAGCCAAAAAGGGCATCAGCAGCAAATAATAGCGGTTTCGCTGGAAAAAAGTATCAGGGCGCAACAAACCGCAATAAAACAGGTAAGCAAGCAAAAGAATCACTGACACCTCGGTAAAATAGGTAAGCATCATAGCTTTGGGGGTAAATTGGGTTATAAATTATTCAGACTGCTGGTCTTTCAGGTCATCTTGTACGTATTTCATCAGTTCCTCAAATTCTTCTACGTCCACATCATTTTGTTTAACAAAAAAGGAAACCATTTTGCTAAAAGAGCCATTGAAGTATTTTCCCATAAAATTACGCAGGTAGAAATTGCTGTATTTATTTTTCTCCACCAGAGGAAAGTACTCGTGAGTCTTGCCATAAGCCTTATGCCCCACGAAGCCCTTATCTTCCAAAATACGAATGATGGTAGAAACCGTATTGTAAGCGGGTTTTTTGCTGCCCGGTAGCTCGGCAATGACATCTTTGACAAAAGCTCTGCGGAGTTGCCAGAGTACTTGCATGATTTGCTCTTCGGCCTTTGTGAGTTCAATACTTGGAAAATATTCTTTCCGGCCATTGCGTTTGCGCTCACCCACAAAGCCTTTGTCCCTTAATTGATCGATCGTTTGCACGACTTGGGTGAGTGTCCAATCTTGTTCGGCCTTGCTTAGTGCGCGTTTTACTTCTTCGGGAGTAGCTCGCTCGAGTTGCCAGAGCACTTGCATGAGTGGTTTTTCAGAATCTTTGAGTTCTCGCATATTGGGATTAAAGTGTCTAGTACAATAATAAAACTAAAATTTTAGTTTTCAAAACAGAAAATTGATATTTTAATGCCATCTGTCTGGCTCTGATGTAATTTATTTCAAGGCAATAAAAAGCACCACCCCCAAGTCTAAGATCAGATGTAAACTTAACATGAACCAACGGTATTTTTGAGGATTCTTCATACGGACAAGTTGTACATAGATTTCCTGCTTGTTTTCTGTGTGCAACTCATGGGCAATCTTTTGCAGGTCTTTTAAGCACACTCCTAGAAAGTGATAATTGCGGTAAAGTAGTTGCCAATTGAGAATCGCCAATGAGATAAAGCCTACCAAAACAATGATCTGTTGATAGCTAACTAAGGTTTGACTAGAAACCCAACTGAGCAGAGCAATTACTCCCAAGACATAGAAATTCCAATAGAAATTTAGAGTATCATTAAATTTGAAAGTGATATCAACCATATCTTTGGTTTTGAGGGCTTCATACTTCATAAATAGGTGCTGTTTTTATTTTTTTAAAACCCAAGAATACGGCCAACCCGAAAAATTATATTCACATTTCCCCAAAAAAATCGCTAATTTTAATAATATTCAGCTTCAAAAATTAACGTCCATGGAACCTTTATGCCTCAACGAAACCGAGCTCCGCTTTCTGCTGAGTTTACTCAATCGGTCTGCTCACGAAACTCTAAGTCAAGCACTCATCGAGAAGGTAGAAAACCAGATGCATGGCCATTCAGCCAAGACAGAAGCCTCCCGGGAAGCCGCATCGGAAACAGCCGAAGAAAATGATTTTCCTTTCAAAAACAACCCTTTGAAGTACAGTGAATTTAGTTTGGCAAAAGTAAAGAACAAATTTCATCTCTAAATTGATGATGGCGTCCTCTTTCCTGAACTGTCAACCATCGGCCTAGGCTCCTCTTTTCACGATGATTGAAGCCAAAAAAGGAGACATAGAGCTCGGTTTGGGACAATGCGCCGCCCAAATGCTCGGATGCCGTTTGTTCAACGAGCAAAAAGACAACCCTATCCGTACGATTCATGGCTGCGTGAGCAACGGGGATGATTGGCAATTTATGAAACTGGAAGATCATATACTTCACATTGACCAAAACCGCTATTACATCAACGAACTGGGCAAAATCTTGGGCGTTTTCCAGCGAATTGTAGATTTCTATTTAAAAGAAGACCCGTCTTGAATGATCTCTTTGCCAAAAATTAAGCAGCTTTGTCAAACAAACGACAAAAGTTCTGCGGATAAATCTCCCCTTTTGTAAATAATTATCTAGGAATAAGCTCCGTTTCAAAGATTAATGAGAAATTTGCGAGCATAATTCAGTGATTTTTGGCTAATCCCGCTGCAAATATTGCCCTATTGGTTTTCTCTCGCACCGCTCCCGAGGAGGCGCAGTTTAAAACTTTTGATCATCAGTTGAGTCAAAAGGCGAACCATCTTTTGGCCAAAGATCTAATTCGTAATACCTATCAAGTAGCTCGTCAGAGTCAACTGCCTCTGCACTGGATTAGTTCTGAGCAGCAGCAGGGAAGTAATTTTGCCGAGCGTTTTACCCAAGCTTTTGAGCAAGTTTTTGCCTTGGGCTACGAAAAAGTCATCGCCATCGGGAATGATTGCCCCGAACTGAATGCAGCCACGCTCATCAAGGCACAAAGATGTTTTCTACAAAACGAGGCAGTCATTGGTCCCGCTCAAGACGGGGGAGCTTACTTGGTAGGAATTTCTCGGGAAATATTCCAAGCCCAGGCTTTTGAAAAGCTCCGCTGGAACAGTGCCCACCTACTGGAAGATTTACAGGAATACATCCTTAAACAGACTACGCAATTAAGTCTGTTAGATACCAAGGCTGATATTGATTTGGCCGAAGATTTCTTGAAGGTCATCAAGCGGCTTCCTCGCCATCATGCGCTCCGCAAAATGTATCAGAGCTTAGTGGCCTCGCGGTTGTCTCCTGTGGCGAATGTATCTAATTTATTAGTGCCTGCTTTCCGAGTCAAGCGGCTAGTTCCACGTGCCCCTCCCCTCTTTCTTTTTGTTTAACTCTCTCTTCATGCATCGCCAGTGCGCATTTGTACAAGTGCTCTGTCCGATGGTGCGTGTCTCTACATAGGCACCTTGCCATCCTGAAAGAGCCTTGTTCTGGGCGAGTGTAGCCATTCGGGACTGCTAGCAAGTCCTGAGCCTCTTGTGATTCGTGTCTCCACGAACTACTACTGGTTTTGCCCTGACCAAGCGATCTTGTAGAACACAAACTCTTTTTTACTCAAAATACCGAAACTCATTTTTGAATTTATTTTTATGAAAAATGCCTTACTTATCTGTTTCCTGCTTTTTTTAGGAAGTCTCAGCGGCTTGTATGCCCAAGCGGATTTGGAGATTAACATCGTATCCGCGGCGGATAATCAGCCCATTTCTAGTCTGAAAATACAACTCAAGAACCCACAAATTGGCTTCTCGGCCGAACGCCTCACCAACGAACAAGGGAAGGTCAAGTTTAGCGCGCTCTCTACTTCGGGCGAATATCAAGTGTTCACCGAAGAAAATGAGGAGTTTTACCCCATGGAATCCAATTCTTTTGTCTTACGCTCTCAGCAGAAGTCCAGCGTGAGCTTGTTAGTTCCCAACAAAAAAACGGTGGACTTGGATGAAATCGTGGTAGAAGCGGGTTCTTCAGTTTCTAAAATCAATACGGTCAATGCCGAAGTTTCTGCGGAGTTAAGGATCGAAGAAATCCAAAGCCTGCCCATTGAGGGGCGAGATATTACTCGTGCTTTGTTTCGCCTGCCCAATGTAACACAGGCTACGGGTTTTTATCCCGAAGCCCCCAACGTGAGTATCAATGGAGCTAACTCCCTTTTTACCAATTACTTGATTGATGGGCTGGATAATAATGAGCGTTTTCTGGGTGGTCAGAAATTTGCGATTCCCGTGGGTTTTACCCAAAATATCAATGTACTCACCAACAATTATTCTACAGAATTTGGCCTTACGGGCAACGGCATTGTCAATATCACGACGCGCTCAGGGAGCAACGAACTCACGGGTGAAGCTTTCTATGTATTACGCCCCGGCACACGCGAGATTCTAGGCATTCAGTTTGATGCTTCCTCGCCTTTTGCCCAACGAGATTTATCGGGAAATCAGGTGAAAGATGGTTTCCAAAGGCATCAATTTGGCTTTGGTTTGGGTGGCCCAATCATAAAAGATAAGACTTTCTATTATATCAATTTTGAGCAGACTTTTGACCTCAAGGATAATCTCTTGAACTCTCCGGCTTTGGGGGTGAATGAAAGCGTACAGGGTGAAAATCGCTTCAGCTACCTCTCCGCCAAGATAGATCACCTGTGGAGCCAAAAACTGCGCTCTTCGGTGCGGGTCAATCTGGGCTTGATAGGCATCGAGCGGCAGGGCGGTGGCTTGGAAGGAGGCGTTTCCTTCCCGAGTACGGGCAATACTCAAAATCGTAATTCTCTAATCATTGCAAACAAGAATGCTTATTTGGGGAATAACTTTGTGGTGGAAACGAATTTTCAATACGCTCGCTTCGTCTGGGATTATGCCGAAGCAGACAATATCAACAGTCCGAATGTAACCGTGCTTGACCCCGACGGCTTCACGGCGGCGGTGCTGGGGCATCCGGGTTTTGTTTTTAACGAGATTGAGCATACTTATCAATTCCAGCAAAAAGTTACTTTTTTTGCCAATAAACATACCTTCAAGGCGGGTTTTGATCTGATTAGTGCCAATCACGAACTCTTTGGAGGGGGCAACCCCAATGGCAGCTACACGGTACGCCTGAACGAAAGCCAACTACAAAACCTCAGGAATCAAAATTTAGGCTCCTCACTCGGTATCCAAGATATCCCGAGCGACGTGGAAGTGCTAAATTATGGCATTGAGCTTCGACCTCAATCCTTCGGAGGCACTCAGAATATTTACAGTTTTTACCTAGAAGACTTATTCAATGTAACCAATCGCTTGAACTTGACCCTAGGCTTGCGCTATGACTATGACAACCTCTCCAAAGGAGGCAATGACCAAGGAGATTTTAACAACCTTGCCCCGCGTTTTAATTTCAATTATCGCTTAGGAGAGCGCAGTACGCTGCGTGGGGGCTACGGGCTTTTTTATGAGAAAATTCTCTACGCTGTTTACAGTGATGCGCTCCAGCAAAATTCTACCAATAGCGATTACCGCCTACAGCTTCAAGAATTTATTGATCTGGGCTTACTCCCCGCCGATACCGACCTTGACCAGATCACTTTCGAGGGTAATTTGGGGGCGGGCTTTGCCAATCCTGATTTTGGCTATTTGCAAGGGCCAAGCGCAGACGCGCTGCAGAGCGAACGCGAGAATATTTTCAGCAATGAACGCCGTATCTTGAATCCCGAAGGCTATGACAATCCTTACACACATCAATTCTCATTAGGCTATCAGTATCAGGTGGATCAAAAAACGCTTTTTTACGTAGATTTGGTGCATACGCGTTCTTTTAACCTGTTTCGCTTACGCAATTTAAATGCACCCTCCCCTTTTATCAATGATGATCCAGAGAATATTCAGGTACGCAGTCCACAAGAAGCCGATCTGACTCGCCCGATTCCTATTGCTGATAACTCAGCGGTGATTGACGGGCAAACGGTTACTGGAATCGCGCGTAATGTGGTGGTGAGCGAAACGGCGGGGCGATCTGAGTACTGGGGTCTGAGCATGAACTTGGTCAAAGACAAAGGCGAAGACGATAAATTTGCATATCGCTTCTCTTATACGCTTTCCGAATTGAAAAATGATACCGAAGATATTAACTTCCGAGCCGAAGATTCTAATAATTTTGATCGGGAATGGGCCATCTCCATCAACGACCGCACGCACGTGCTGAATGCTTTATTCTTTTATTATCCTCTCAATCATCTCTCGCTGAATCTAGCGGGTCTGCTCCAAAGTGGACAGCCCATTAATCGCATTCCCATTCCTCAAGAAGTCGTCATTAACGGGAATACCACCACTACCACAGATTTGAATGGAGATGGGCAATCTTTTGGAGATACTTATGTAGGTAATAGCGACCGCTTCCCCGGAGAGGCACGTAACAATGATCGCTTGCCATGGTCTTTTAATTTCGACGTGGGCGTTCAGTATCAAATTCCGATTCAGAGCAGTGCCTTAGAACTCAGAATGGACGTATTCAATGTTTTCAATGTAGAAAATCTCAGTGGCTTTTCTAACAATGCTACCCAGAGTAACCAATTACAAGCAGGCTCCAAAGCATCGGGTGTGCTAGTCAGAAGGAATGCCGGGCCACCACGTCAGTTCCAATTGAGTGTACGCTATGCTTTTTAGGAAATACCCCTGAGAAGATTGAAAATTAAAATCAATAACTCCTCCACGAAACGCTGTGACTCTTTGTGCGAATAAATGTAAATAGTGGAGGCTCTATTTTAAAGAAAAATTATATGAAAACGTATATAAAATATTTCTTAGGGCTGAGTCTGCTGGTGCAGGCTTGTAGTGCCAGCTCGGAGAAAAAACAAGACACCGACCCCAAGACGCTTCCCTGGCAGGAAATAGAAGCTCTAGCCCAAGGCTCCACCGTGCAGATGATGATGTGGCAAGGCGATCCCTACATCAATGCCTACATGAAGGACTATGTAATCCCTGAGGTAAAGAAACGCTATGATTTGAATCTACAAATTTCTTCGGGGCAAGGCAAACAAATTGTCTCTGTACTCCGGGCGGAGCTAGAGGCGGGCAAAGACCCCAGCGAGCTAGATATGATTTGGATCAACGGAGAAACTTTTTACCAACTTCGGCAAATGCAAGCCCTCTATGGCCCTTTTGTGGAAAAATTACCAAACTCAAAATTGATCAATCTAGACAATCCCTTCATTGGGGTAGATTTTCAACAAAAAATAGAAGGCTATGAATGCCCTTGGGGCAATGTGCAATTAGCACTAATCTATGACCGCAAACGGGTACAGGATCCGCCCCGCAGCCGTGCGGAGTTGGCCGAATATGTGGAAGCGCATCCCGGGAAATTTACCATCCCCAATGAATTCACGGGGATGACTTTCCTGAAATCTCTTTTGATTGATCTGGCGGGAGGGCCAGATGCCTTGGCTGGAGATTTTGACCCAGCCCGATACGAGCAGTACGCGACCGAGCTTTGGGCTTATATCAATCGGATTAAGCCTTATTTTTGGAAAGAAGGACGCACTTTCCCCGAATCTCTGGCAGCTACGCACCAGATGTTTGCCCAAGGAGAGCTGGACTTTACCATGAGCAACAACGACAGCGAAGTAGACAACAAAGTGATTCAAGGCCTATTTCCCAAAAGCACCCGCTCTTATGTCTTGGACGGTGGGACGATCCAAAATTCGCATTTCTTGGGCATTGTCCAAAAAGGAAAAAACAAAGCGGGAGCCATGCTGGTGATTAACTTTCTGATTTCGCCCGAAGCTCAATACCGCAAAATGAACCCCGAAATCTGGGGCGACGGCACCGTGCTGGATTTCCATAAACTGGACAAAGATTGGCAAGCCAAATTCCAAAACATCCCCCAGCGCAAATACGCACCCAAGCGTGCCTTGATCCAATCCAAGGCATTGATGGAACTGGCTCCCGAGTATATGATTCGTATCTATGAAGATTTCCGTAAGGAGGTGATTGAGAAGTAATTCCACCATGAAAAAACTCCGCTCTACACTCGCCTTGATGGTTTTTGTAAGCCTGACTTTTGTACCTTTGGTCTTGGGCTTGGGCTATGCTTTGCTCTACAGCGTGGGCGGAATCGGGTTATTGAGTAAAGGACTTACACTAAGCCATTGGCAACAGGTTTTGTCTTCGGGTGAGATAGGCTGGACTCTGATATACAGTGTTTACATCGCCCTGCTTACCATGTTGATTTCGGTGAGTTTGGCTTTGCTGGCTCTGCTGGCAGGGGGCAGGCATTGGCGGCGGGGGGCTTTGAGCTATTTGGTTTATTTTCCTTTGGCCATGCCAGCGATGGTGGTGGCTTTTTTTTGTTTTGAATTTTTATCCAAATCGGGCTTTTTGTCCAGGCTTTTTTATCACACAGGCGTGATTCAAGAGATCGCGCAATTCCCAGATTTGATTCAAGATAGCTATGCCATCGGGATTATTTTTGCCCATGTGCTCATGGCGACTCCCTTTCTACTGATTTTATTCTTGAATATTTATCAGCGCGAACAGGTAAACCAATTGCAAGCATTAGCCACGAGTCTGGGAGCCCAACCTAGGCAAGTTTTACGAAAAGTTACCCTGCCGATTCTCTTACAAAAAGCCTTACCGACTTTGCTCTTGTACTTTATTTTCGTGATGGGTTCTTATGAAATTCCGCTTTTGCTGGGGCAACAAAGCCCACAAATGTTTTCGGTTTTCGTACTACGCCAGCTTCAAGGCTTTGACCTACAGGCCATTCCACGAGCTTATGTTATCATTTGCTTGTATGCTTTGGGCGTGATGGGCGGTATCTTTGTTTTACTAAAAAGGAGGGCATACGATGAAAGCATTTAGATTATCCCTTTTTTGGAAGCCGCTACTGATTGGGCTGATTTTGTTTCCTTTTGCTTTGCTGGGAATGCTTTCTTGGAGTCGGGCTTGGGTATTTCCCGACCTGTTTGCCACCGAGTGGACAACACAATATTGGAGGCAATTTTTGATTTCGGGTGATGAATTGACTTATAGCTTCGGGCAATCGCTTCTGATTTCTTTGAGTGTGGCGACTGTGGCTACGTTGAGTGGTTTTTTGACGAGCAAATATTTGGCGCGGCATCCTTGGCGAAGGCTTTGGCTTTTCTTGGCCTATTTTCCTTATGTGCTCTCGCCCATTATTTACGCGGCTTGTATTTATTTTTATTTTATTCGTTGGGGTTTATCTGGGAATGGGGGAGGCGTGATGCTGGCCCAATTGATTATTACTTATCCTTATGCGGTGATTCTATCGATCAATCATTGGAATTTAGAACTCAAAGCCATGGAAGATTTGGTGGCTACCTTGGGAGGGAATCGCTGGCAGGCTTATCAAAAAGTCATTTTTCCACTCTCCAAGGGAATGCTACTGCTTATTTTCTTCCAGACTTTTATCATTTCTTGGTTTGAGTATGGATTGACTAATTTGATTGGGGTAGGAAAAATCCAGACCTTGACGATTCGGGTATTTCAATATATCAACGAGGCCAATCCCTTTTTGGCGGCTTTGTCCTCTTGTTTGCTAATGATTCCACCCTTGATTTTGTTGTGGATAAACAAACGCTTCATCTTTAAACCGTGAAGAAGTGGGAAGGGGTAAGAATGAGAGCCCCACACGATGTTTTATCGTTCACTTTTAATTTTGTCATTGCCTAAAATAAGTTGCCCCAGGCGCAACCTGCAATCAATATGCTTCAAGTCAAAAACATAGCGAAATCCTTTTCAGGAAAATCTATCTTAGAGTCATTATCGCTGGAGCTAGCTCCTCGGCAAATGCTCAGTATTTTGGGCAGGTCGGGTTGTGGCAAAACTACGCTGTTGAAAATCATCGCGGGCTTGGTGCAGCCCGACGCAGGAGAGATTTTCCTAGATCAGCAAGCGATTCAAGCCATTCCACCGCACCGCCGTAATATGGTTTACCTTTATCAAGAAGCTTTGCTCTTTCCTCATCTGAATGTCTTCGAGAATGTAGCCTTTGGCCTTCGCCTTCAGAAAAAGTCTGCTACTGAAATTCAAGAACGCACTCAAACCATGCTAGCAGATTTAGAGCTGAGCGATCAAAGCCAAAAAATGCCTCATCAGCTTTCAGGAGGCCAAAAACAACGAGTAGCTTTTGGAAGAGCGCTGATCATCAATCCGCCTCTTTTATTGCTGGACGAGCCTTTTGGCAACCTTGACCCCGAAACCCGCCAAAGCATGCAGCAATTACTCAAAAAAATAATGACTCGCTATCAGACGCAGGGCATTTTCGTAACCCACGATCTCAAAGAAGCCATCCTGATGGGAGATCAAATCGCACTGATGCAAGCTGGAAATCTCAAGACATATGCACAATTGGAAGACTTTCTCCAAGACCCTCACTCACACGCTCAGGCCGAAATGGACTTTTGGCAAAAAATGGAAGCCTTGAAAATGAATTATAAATTATAAATTCCAAATTTCAAATTGCTTATCACCATTGGCAGAAACTAGCTCAGGATAATCGCATTTGCCATTTATAATCTGCCATTTTTAATTCAAAAAAACATGAACTACCACCACTGCGAATCGCTTTACTGGGTTTTTACCCAACTTTGCAACGACCAATGCGACCATTGTTATAATCTCTCCGGCCCCAAGGGCGCACGCATCAGCGAGGAAGAATGCCTGATGATTATCGAGAATCTACCGGAACGAATTGATCGTTTGATTTTGTCGGGAGGCGAACCGCTGGCCGACCGTAAGAAACTTTACCTGATCTTGGATCGGCTTGCTGAAAGATATGGCCCTCAAACTCAGATTATGCTCCAAACTAATGGCGACCTGCTCACCGAAGAAATTCTAGATACGCTGATCAATAAGGGCGTGAGCCGCTTTGATATTGCCAGTATTGACCGCTACCACAAACAAGCCGGAGGAAGGCTCATGGAACTAGCCGAACTATTCGAGTCCAGAGGAGTCAACGGCGATGAGAAGGAACCCTTGGTCAAAAAAGAAAATTATCTTCATCAGCGCGAACTAAGCTGGGGCTACTGGGGCGCTACCGAAGATATGTGGCTGGGCGGTAATTGGGCGCGAGGTCGTGCTCTTTTGAAAAATAATTGGAAAAAAGACCCCACGCATAATTTCTGTAAAATCCTTTCGGGAGCGCGCAATTTCTTGGGAGGTTACGATGATATTCCCCAAGAAATTTCCATTCAATTGTGGCGCATCAATCCTTGTTGCCCTGGCACCAAATTCCCCATGGGCGATGCTCGTACCGAAAAGGTGGCTGAAGTGATGGAGCGCGTGGCACAGTCGCCTATTTTCCAAAAACTCAATGAAGGCGAAGCCTGGCAAATGGGAGCATCTATCGGGGTGAGTGAAGCCCATGCCAAAGCGCGTACGCAAGAGCTAAAAAATATCTGCCTCTGGTGCGATGAATTTTTTACCAAGCACTATGATATGGAGAAATTAGCCCCCAAAACTGATTCATCAGGAGTTTGAAAAGAAGTTTGTAAATTTCCGATGATTTGTTTTAATTCAGGAAAATTTCAAATTATGACCTTAGCCGAAATCAAAGATCAGGTAGCTTCTGAAAATATCAGCAAAGCCATCCGCAACCTATTGGCGTATCTCAAAAAACGAGACGACCGCGAGTTGACCAATAGTATTCAAACCATACAGGGTAATCTCAGCTCCATCGAGAATGATCGAGACTTAGGATTGATGACTAATTCGGAAGTTATGGCCAATCAGGCCAAGATTCGGCGGTCGGTTCTCAATTTTATAGATAAAGCAGAGGCACTCTACGAAGGCGAGGTGAAGCGACCCGTCATTTTTTTAGCTTTTGCTAATGATCCCAAGGCTCCCTTAGACAACTTGGAAAAAGAAGAAGATAAGATTAATCGTGGCTTACGCGATTTGCACGATGACCAGCGAATAGAGATTTACAAAGAAAGCCACGCTGGTATTGATGATATTTATGCGACTTTTACGCGCTTCCGCGAAAGAATTTTGATTTTCCATTACGCTGGCCACGCCAATTCAGAGAAGCTACAATTGAGTGGCGAAGACGCTCAGGCAGATGGTTTGGCGGAATTGATCCAACAACAAGCTCATCTTAGATTGGTATTTCTGAACGGCTGTTCTACCAGTGGGCAAGTGACCCGCTTGCTCGATCTGGGTATTCCTGCCATTATCGCGACCTCTACTCCCATCAATGATGAGAAAGCCACCAAGTTTGCGATTCAATTTTATCAATCTTTGGCCGATGAAGCAACCTTGGAACAGGCCTTTACCGAAGCACGTTCTATCCTCAAGTCTCGTGGGCAAATGCCCGATCAAGCCTTTGAGATTCATCGTGGTTTGGGCTCTCGAAAACCCACTACCTTACCAGAAAATCCTTGGGGGCTTTATGTATCTAAAGATGAAGTACTAGATTGGAAATTAGCTTGAAACCAGAGCCTATAAACCTGGTGTCATGACATCAATTACACGGATTTGGCCTTGTTTGCCAAGATTAATTCCGGCCAATACCAGCCAGTCTGTATTAGGTATGCCCACGATAAACTCAAACACGGCTTCATTACTCGCCTTGTCAAAACGCACGAATTGGGGATGTTTGAGGATAGATCTTTCTAAAAACTCCTTGTCCAATAAATCCAAGAAAAGCTCTTTGCGGATCGTCTTATTACCCGTGAGTATCCCGTCTACTTTGATAGAAATTTCTGTGCTGTAATTGTGAGAGATCAGGTAACTCTTCGCATTCGTCCCTCCGTAATCATACATTTCTTGAGCCACGAGGCTATCGTTCAAACAAGAAGTATTGTAGCTAATTTCGAATAAACCATCTTTGGCTTGTATGGCTGTATCTTCCGCTATGGAAGAATAGTCAGGAGCCAGATACTCAATCATAAGAGTTTGATCCAAGCTCGCCATGAGCTTTTTACGGGCAGATTCGTGCTGACTAAGCTTAGAAATAGGTTGGGAAGTTTTTTTGATTTCTTTGGGTGCATTGTTATTGCTGGTCAGGGTAGCCTTTGGCTTTTGGTTTGTATCAGCATTTGCAACTTCGGGGGTGGGATTTTCTGTAACTTTGCTATTTTTTTCTGGAAAGACCGTTGCGACATGGTCATCTTGGCGTGCTGATTCTTCCTTGTCTTGATTCTGACAAGAAGAAAAAGAACAAGTACTCAATAGCAAAAATATAAAGATATGGGTTCTCATTTGTTTCCAATTTAGATGTGATATGGAGCAGCATCCTAGAATTTTGTACGAAAAGAAGATAAAAAGGGTGTTTACTGGAACAAATGAGCTGTATTAACAAGAAGTATTTCAGCAAGAAAAATCACATTAAATCTTTTAAAAACACAATAAATATTTTCCCTTTATTTTTCTTATAATTTTCTTTGGTGTCATTTATCAGAATATTCCCTTTTTCTCGTTCCGAGAGGCACTTGTGACAAATTTAGTCTAGTGAATTCTTGAGATGGCAGACCTTTCAGTTCTTGGATTTATATCACTAAGGTAATAATATTTACTAGCAAAAAGTTCGCTTACTTCCATGGATACTTGGTATTTTTTTTAATTGCCAAACTTTGTTCAAGCTTAGTTTGATTTTTTGGGTGTGGCAGACTGGGAGGGTGTCTTGGTTTCATGGTTCCACTGCTTGGCTTGCGAAGCCCATTTTTCTTTGGCGTAGGCTTGTAAATCAGGCGTGTCGTCAAATTCATCCACGATCTCGATTCCTAAGAGCGTTTCTAATACATCTTCCATGGTTACGACTCCTGCTAGTCCGCCGTACTCATCCATGACCAAGGCAATGTGTTCGCGTGCAGCAATTAGTTTTTCATACAAATTATTGACGGGCATTTTTTCTGAGACACGCATGATGGCTCTTCGCAGGGTGTGTAGAGGGAGGTCATATTCATCTTTAGCCATTTTATAGAGCAGATCGTGCTTGTGGATGAAGCCCGAGACTTGATCAATGTTTTCTTGATAAATGGGCATGCGGGTAAAGCGCAGATATTCTTCCTGCCGGTAAGTCTCCTCAATGGTGTTTTGCTCTGGAATAGCCACCACCACGGTGCGAGGAGTCATGATTTCTTTTACTTTGACTTGCTTGAATTTCAGAAGGTTTTTTAATGCTCTAGATTCTCCTTCCTCAAAGATTCCCTCTTGCTCACCGATTTCTGCCATTGCTGAGATTTCTGCTCGGCTGATTTTTGCCTCCTTATCTTGGCGAGCAATGAAGCGGGTAATGAGCGTAGAAATTCTCACAAAAATTCCCAGCAAAAAAAGCAAAACTTGTAGAATACGCGCGGCTGAAGGTGCTAACTGCCGCCAATAGTTTGCCCCCAAGGACTTAGGAATAATCTCTGATAAGACGAGTATCAAAAGCGTCATCACCGTAGAAACAATCCCTACTGTAAAGCTATTATCCCCCCAGACCGCGTTGGCTTGCACCCCTACCCCAATGGAACCTACCGTGTGGGCGATGGTATTGAGGGATAGAATAGCGGCCAAGGGCTTATCAATTTCTTCTTTTTGTTTATATAAAACCGGGGCAATTCGGCTTCCTTTCTGGCGCAAAGACTCGATGTAGCTCGGAGTTATACTCAGAATAATGGCTTCCAGAATAGAACAAAGAAAGGATACTGACAAGGCCAGTAACATAAAAACAAGGAGTAAGATCATTTTCTGGTTTTTAGGTAAAGACTTGACTGATCAAATCACAGACAGTCTATGTTTTATAGACCAACCAACTAGCGGCAAGAAAGGTAAGTTTTCTTTAAGTTTTGTCTGTCAACGAACTTGTAGGATATTCGGTTTGCTTTCATTATGCAAACGATCTACAGCCGTGACGGCAAAGAAATAACCATCTGCATCTTTCTTTGGTTTTTCTTCATAATAAACCCGTTCTTTTTGAATGGAGACAATGGCTCGTGGATCATTCAGATCAATGCTTTCTTGTGCTTGAAAGCGATAAATCACGTAGTAGTGAGGCTCTTCATTTTGGGGTGCTTTCCATTTGAGCAAAACCCGACGGGGCGTCTCGATGCTGCGCAATTTGCGGGGAGCATCGGGCACTTTTTGACCTTTCCAAGGCATTGCCGGGATCAGGGCAGGGTACTTGTAAAAACGCTCACGTAAAGTATCACTCATAGAACGAGGATTGTCCATCAGGAATTCAGATCGAAAAAAAATACTGCCCAGAATGGTCTGATACTGTCGATTCATTTGTATTTGATTGGGTAGTTCCTCCAAATTTTGCCAGCTTGGATCACTGTCTTTGCCGATTTTGTAAAAAGCTTGTCCTATGTAGATATGCCGCCCGTAGCTATGCTCTGCCCACCACTGGCTCAGCACCTTGTAATTGGCACTGCGATGGTTCATGCTCCAGTATAGCTGAGGTGCAATATAATCAACCCAGCCTTCTTCCAACCATTTTAGCACATCTGCCCCCAGGTAATCGTAGGAAGTTTGTCCCACGGAAGTCGCCGAACCACGGCGGTCGTCTCGTTGATTGCGCCAAATGCCTAGGGGGCTAATGCCAAATTTCACGTGGGGTTTGGTGGCTTGGATGCTATCGTGAATCATCTCGATTAGTTGGTTGATGTTATCTCTTCGCCAGTCGCCTTTATCACTGAAGCCCTTGGAATGGCGTCTAAACGTGAGTTCATCAGGAAAATCCTGTCCTCCCACTTTGTAGGGATAAAAATAATCATCAAACTGCACCCCATCTACATCATAGCGTTTGACCACATCTAATACCACATCGGTAATGTACTGGCGCACCTCGGGTAAGCCCGGATCAAATTGCTTGTGATTGGCATAATTGATAAACCAGTAGGGACGTTTGTAAACCAGATGATTGAAAGCCACTTGGCTCACCTTGAGATTGAAAACGGCTCGAAAGGGATTAAACCAAGCGTGTAATTCCATATTACGCTTATGACATTCTTCAATAATAAAAGCCAGTGGATCATAGTAAGGTTCAGGTTCTTTGCCTTGGCGCCCTCCTAGCCATTCTGACCAAGGCTCTTTATTACTATAATAAAAAGCATCGGCTGAGGGTCTTACCTGAAAAATCGCCGCATTCATCCCCAGTTTTTGGTGGTAATCAAGGATTTGAATAATTTCAGCTTGCTGTTCCTCAGAGCTTAAGCCAGGACGCGAGGGGAAGTCTTTGTTAGCTAGGGTTACAATCCAAAACGCCCGAAACTCTCGCTTGGGGTAGGGATAGCTCTTGTTTTGTGAAACCCCACAACTTTGTAGTAAAAGGAAAGAGAATAATAATGCCAACCTGTTCATGCTTGCCAAATACAGTATCTTTTTAAGCTGTTTTCTGATTTATGCTATTACACTTGGCTGCTAATTTTCTGCCAATTTTGGTGAATTTTGTTTCTTGAAAACAGCATTTTTCACAATAGGCAAAGATATAAATAGAATCAGAAGCTTGGGTGCTAAGTGGGGAGATTCTTGGAGAATATTTCGGATGAGGCCACGGGCTTAATAGGAGTCGTGGCCTAGAGACGAATCCCTACGACGAGCATATCATCTCGTTGTTCGGCGTTTTGTTGAAACTCTAAAATTTTAACGATTAGCTCGGTTTTCTGTCTTTCTAGCGATTGGTGGTGGTGCTCTAGAATAAACTCTTTGAAGCGCTTTTGTCCAAATTTTTTGCGTTGGGGGTTGGGATTATCTCGAAGCCCATCGCTGGATAAATAAAGCAAATCACCACTTTCCAGAATCATTTCGCGATTGCTAAAGCTACGATTCAAGCTATGAAAATACCCCCCAATCGAGAGTCGGTCTCCTTTTATCCGAGTGAGCTCTCCGGTTTGAAATCTGTGAAGGAGCAACTCATTTTTAGCTCCAGCGTACACCAGCTTGGTATGCACATCCGATAGTTTTTCTAAGACACAAATTCCTATATCCATTCCGTCGTTATTTCCAGACTCTTTTTGCCTCAGCCCTTTTATGATTCCCACGTGCAATAGCTCCAAGATCCAAGCGGGATCGGTTACTTTCTTTTCGTTGATGATTTCATTGAGCAAAGTATTACCGATCATGGACATAAACGCACCCGGCACGCCGTGTCCCGTACAATCTACTACGGCCAAGATGATTTTATCCTTATGCCTAGAGAGCCAGTAAAAATCTCCTGATACAATTTCTCGGGGCTTATAAAGGACAAAGTGTTCTTTGAATAGCCCGTTGAGGTCTTCTTCGGTGGGTAGTAGTGCTTTTTGAATATTACCAGCATAATTGAGGCTTTGGCTGATCTGGGTATTTTGATGAATCAAAGCTCGGTTTTTTTGCTCAAGTGCTTCTTGGGTCGTATGCAGTTCGTCCATATTTTGGCGAATCTCTTCTTCACTGGCGAGTAGCTCCTCGTTGGTTTCGGTCAACTCCTTGGTACGCTGAATGACCTGCTCCTCCAGACGTTGGTTGATATCTATTTGCAGTTTTTCGTTTTCTTCTAATTGTTGGATAAAAGCTTGTTGAGCCTCCAGTCTTTCTTCTTCATTGAGCAAATTCCGATGTCCCAGCCCAAGCGAAAAAATAGCCAGTTCTAGAGTAGCTCCAATCAAGAGTGGCAAATGCGCTTGCTGGGGCGGTAAATAGGAATTCAAAATCAATAAGCCCAGAATACCAGCGACCCAAAAGGCATTGGCAAAGATAAAATAATGAACCAGTTCGTTGCCCTTCCTGTAAAATAAGAAGCTTCCCACGATAGCAAAAAGGACTTGAATCAAATTATACAAGGCAGTAATTCCGCGTACCCATACCATGTTTTGCTCATAAAAGGCTCCTACGGCCAAGGCAAATAATAATAAGCCGATGAGCATTAAGCCTAATATTCCTTTGTCTATTTTAGGAAAATCTCGCTTCGTCTTCAAAAACCTTCGGATAAAAGCCAAATAAAAAAGAGGAGCCACCAGCAAACTCAGAGTCAGATAATGGCGAAGGCTCCTTTCTGGAAACATTAAATCACTGATAAAATCGCTCTGATTGGCATAGTAAACCAATATGAAGGCTATATAACTAGCATAATACAAATAAGGGCGATCTCCAGAAATGGCAAAAAATAGCAAATGAAACAACAGCATAATCCCCAAAGAGCCTAATAAAAAAACCCTCAGGAGCATAGCAGGATAAAAGTGCGCATACCAGTGGTTGAGCGGCTCTAAGTAAAGATTTTCATAATGGATGGCTGGATAGCGATATTGATTCTTCAGGCGAACGTAGATGATGTAATTGCTTTTCTCCTCTAAACGAAGCTTCAATTGCAAGGGAGGACCCATCACCATGTTTTGCTGACTATTGGGAACCTGAAGCCCAGCTTTTGCCCAAGATACGTACGATCCGTTGGCCTGAGGTAAGAACACTTCCATTTCGTCTAGTTGCACAGGGGTATGTAATATCCACTCTTGACTGTAATCCAAATGGTATGCTAAGTGTATTTTTATCCAATAAGTACTTTGGGAGGCAAGTTTACGAGGGCGTGCCGAATAGGGCTGGAATTTTGCTTGTACCTCAGGCGAGCATACTTGGTCTATACTCAGCTGGTTCTGAGGGTCGCTTAGGATAGCCATTCCCTTGTCTAAATGGTAGCGATGCAGGTTATTTCTGATAATAAAAGGATCAAGGGGCTCGACTTGTGCCCCGACCTGAATCGGGATAGGGCCGAGTAGAAGCATATATAAGAAAATTCTATATTTCATCACCTAAAAGATTTACTGAATATGATTTTTGGATAATCAGTTGGATGGAAAACCGTCCGGCTGAATTGAAAAGTACAGATTATCTAAATCAGGAAGTTCTGACAAATGAGATGAGCCACAGCCTTCTTTTGAAGTAATGAATTGCTAAAAGAATGAGTCAATTTTTATTCCAATTCTCAAAGCATTTAGCACTAAAATAGGCGGATTTCTTACAAGAAAGGGGATTAAGAGCATTTATAGCTAGTTTGAGGCAGAGAAAACAGGAGAAAACCTACTCGGATAGGTTTTCTCCTGCCTGGCATTAGGGATGCAATTGAATAAACTGCTCGATCAATGCGACCAAGGTCTGAGGAGCATCTTCTTGACAAAAATGACCCACGTTTTCTAGGGTCACAATTGGGGCTGTGGGAAATAAGCGACGAAAATCATCCATTACCAGACCGGGTGGCATAGCTTGGTCGGCTAAACCTTCGGCCAACATGGCGGGCTTTTTACGGATTTCGGCTAAGCCTGGCAATTTCATATTGGCTACCACGTACTCGGTGATACGGCCTAAGGCTACATCCAACGGAAATTCAAACCCAGCTTTTTCTTCCCCTTCTCCCTCAAAAGGCAGAGAGTAGGCACGAATCCACTCGGCATCCACTGCCTGAGAGTTGGTAAAATGAAGCTTTTTCATCACGCTCAAAACCGTACTGTCCAGATGGCGCATGGTGGCTTCGTAGGCTCCATTGTCTTGCCCCTGAAGTACCCATTGGAACCAAGGCGAAGAGCGAAGACCCGGCACTTTCTCTTTGGATTCTGGTGCATCTTGCACGGCTTGTCCGTAGCCCAGCATTGTATTCATCAAACAAAATCGCTTGACCAGTTCAGGATGGTGAATCCCAAAGGCTCCCGCAATCGGCCCACCCCAGTCCTGCGCAACGAGAGTAATCTCTTTTAAGCCTAAGTCTTTGACCAAGGCAATCAGATTCTCCACGTGTGCTTGTAAAGTATAAGGCCTGTCTTGAGGCGTTTCGCTCTTACCAAAACCCATATGATCGGGTACAATCACTCGGTAATTTTGGGATAGCTTGGGGATAAAATTTCGATAAAGGTAGCCCCAAGTAGGCTCTCCGTGTAGACAGATAATTACTTCGCCTTCGCCTTCATCTACATAGTGCATTTTGAAGCCAGGTGCTTCGGAAAAATGCGCCTGAAAGGGAAAGGTTCCACCAAAAGTTTCTTCTGCTGGGATCATAAAGTTGTGCTTTAGGTTAGAAATGTAAGGCGATAGTTTATCCTCCCAACTCGGAGCCACCCGAAACCGTCAGGACTTGTCCGCTCACGTAGCCCGCTTCTTCACTGGCAAAAAATAGGGCGGCAAAGGCAATATCGGCAGGTACGCCAATACGACGCACGGGGATGCGTTGGATGGCTTGTTTGCGCAACTCTTCGGGAATCGTGGCCAACATCTCCGTATCAATAGACCCGGGAGCAATGGCGTTCACCGTAATTTGATGCTTGCCTAGTTCTCTTCCCCATACTTTGGTCATCCCGATAACACCCGCTTTGGCGGCCACATAATTGGTCTGTCCGAAGTTTCCGTAAATTCCTACAATGGAGGAGAGATTAACGATGCGTCCGTAGTTAGCTTCTATCATGGCGGGAATCACGGCTTTGGCACAATTGAATACCCCCGTGAGATTGACATCGATGACTTGATCCCATTGTTCGGAAGTCATTTTTTTGAAAGAAGCATCTCTCACGATTCCGGCATTGTTGACCAGAATATCAATCTGCCCGTATTGATCTAAAACTTTTTGTGCTGCCGCTTGGGTAGAAGCGAGGTCGGTGATATTGACTTGGTCTGTCCAGTCAGCTTTGAGGCCTTCTTGGCGCAAGGTTTCTACCAAAGCTTGTGTTTTTTCTTTTTGGATGTCCCAAATAACAACTTGCGCTCCTTCCTGAGCAAATTTTTCTACGATGCCTCGGCCAATTCCTTGAGCACCTCCTGTAACGATCGCCACACGATTTTCTAATGATTTCATAATTTTCTAGATTTAGTGTAAATTTCAGCCTTGCGTCTTGGGCAGGGCAGTGATTATCTAAGCATTAGATAATTTTGGAATCCAATATAAGGCAATCTCGATAAAATATACCAAGCCCTTTTCTAAAAAAATACAAATCTTAGACTTCTTCATTACAAAAAAACCGACTCAGAATAATCCGAGTCGGCTTTTTGGGGTAAATTGAGTAGATATGAATTAGTTGTGATATTTATCCTCGTTGTTTAGGTTCCAGAGGTTGTTACCCATTTCTTGCTTACTGATTTTTTCCTCGTAATCCGTATGCTGTTCTTCTTCGGAGAGAAAGTTGATCTCTTTTTTTTCTTCTTCAGAATGCGCGGTCGTAAACGAGTCTTCCTGATTTTCACCCTGTTCTTTCTTGGCTCCTTGCATCTTGTGGAATAATTGCTTGAAAAGCTCTTGATCTTCTTCATTTAGATTGTCTAAATTGTCTAAGAGCTTGGGGTTATTTTCGGAGGCATGGGCAGAGACAGAAGCTGCTTGGTCTTCATCTGTTTTATCTAAATCTGGTTTAGAATCAGGTAATGGATTCCCCAGATTTGCTCGAGCCTGCTCATTGTTAATCAAAAGCTTAGGCTCTGGAATCATCAGCGTACGAGGGTCATTCCAGCTTTCTTTTTCCATCTCGGCAATGATGGCTCCGGCGGCAATGAATTTGGTAGTCCCTTGATGAATATTTCTTTTGAAAATTTCAGCTTGCTCTTCGCCCAGAGTGGCATCCTCTCGCATTTCATCTAATTGGTGAATCACGGGAAGGGATTGTTTCACGAGATCAATCCGCTCATCAAATTTTCTTTCTCGGTAGTAAAGCGTGCTATTCCAGATGGCTAAAATTAGCTTACGAACTTCCTTGATGACGGACTTTGTGCCCAGCAGCTCAAAAGACTTATCGCGTCCCGAGTCCATTCCCACGATACTCAAATCTTCTGACGAAAGGTCTTGCATTTCGGCAAAAGTTCGGTAGAATAAACTTACTGCCTCGAGGGCATTGGTCAGGCGCTCTGGTGAAGAGAACTGTCCCGTCTGTTCTGGAAGTAAGAGTCCTAAAATTTCTTTATCGGGGTGCTTGGCGATTTGATCTCGGTCGTAGGTTTTGGCAATCAAGTCCGTAACTTTGGGAAGAAAAAGAAGCGTGTTCTCGATGTTACGAGTCAGGTGATTGAGATCCGCTGTTTTCTCGGGGTCGTAGATCAATTGTGCCCATTTTTTGGGGTCTTCCAAGCCCTCCAAGCCCATTACTTTGATGATGTACTTTTCTACCTCTCCTAAGCGAGCATAGTAGATAGAGTAATTATTGAGGGAGATCAGTAATTCTTCAAAATTAAAAGTGGCTTTTTCGTTTTCTTCACGGTGATTTCTTAGGAGTCTTAAAGAATCTAATAATTTAGATTGAGCTAAAATTTTATTGAGATTAGCTACACCGTCAATAATATCGGCTCTTTTCATAAAGAGTTGATTTATAAGGTTTATGAACTAAGTATTTACAGTCAGTCTAGCACAGGGGAATGAAACTCCAAGACTCAGGACTTTTCAAAAGATGATTTCGCTGAATGACAGAATCAAGTCGATTTTCTGAAACTTTTTTGGGTTCAAATGTCTTACCTTGACCGCTAATTTGTGTGTGGATGTTACACAGGGAGGTTCTATAATTGTGCCAGCTTCGAGCTAAAAATTACACGTTTCTTTGAAAAAGAAGACTCTGTAATAAATTGAGAGAAATCCTATTATTCTATTTGATAAATTATGATCTGAAAGCCTAACCTCGGCTCGTGGTACAGCCTGAGTATATATCCATTTGCAGAAGCAAGCAAGGCTTAGTAACCTACTTATCATCACTGATTGGAATATACTCCTTCTCTATCATCCTGAACTCGTTGGCAGTCTCGACAGGAGAGGTTCCCCGAAATCCGGCTCTTCACGACAAGACTCTTCACAGGCTGATAAGGAGGAAGAGAAAAAAATAGAGGAACATCCAGATTTCTGGATTAGTAGGATAATTACTTTCAAGAAAATAAAGCCCGAATGAGGTAAGCAAGCTACTTCATTCGGACTTCGTTGCTCCTTACTTTAGCCTAATAATGGAATTTTTCGAACCGGGAAGAGGAGATTGGATTTTAAGCTTTTCCATTCGTATTTCACTTCTAAGTAAGTTTTACCTCCAACCAGTTGTTCTTCTTCACTATCTGCCATCAACTGTGCTCCCATATGCTCATAGAATCCTCTTCCGCGATAGTTATCCGCTAGTACGCCTACAAACATCGCCTCGAAGCCTCGATCTACGGCAGCCTGTCCACAGGCTAGTAATAAGCGTTTGCCGATCCCTTCTCCAAAAAAGTCGGGTTCTACATAAATCGCGTAGAGTTCGGCGTGATCTTCTAATTGCTCCTCTTTCATATTTCTAGAAGAGCCATAGAAGGCAAATCCAGCTATGTGTCCATTTTTACGGGCAATAAAGATTCCTTCTCTTTCTTTCCCTCCCAAGCGAGCTTCCCAAAGCTCTTGTTGTCGGTCCAAATTTAATTCATCGTCTAGATAACTACGATGTATAATGTGCTGATAGGCGATTCGCCAGGAGCGTATCTGAATCCAAGCGATGGCTTCTGCATCCTCGGGCTGCGCTTGAAACACGCTAATTGCTGATTTATAAGTTTTAGCTGTCAAGGTTTATCAGGATAAAATTTGAAAAATAATTGATCATCTCGAGTGCTTAACGTGCTGTTCGCCGAAACTAAGCAGTCATGCTAAGGCATTCAAAGTTAATCAAAACCCCTATGCTACCAAAATACTGCATACAGAATGGCTAAAAACACAAAGATAAAAATCGATACCAAATTAAAAATTTGATCGGTCTGAAATAGTTCTTTACGTAAGGTAATGCCATTAGGATCATTCTTGCCCTGATTATCCAAGTAGCTCACCACTACGATCACCAGCATGCTCAACAAACAAGTCCAGAGCATCTGTGCCATAAAGGGTAATTCTGGAAAGAGGGGACTATCAATCCACTCGTTGGGCCCTACCTTGAAATAAATAGCAATCGGAATAGAAAGCACTACCCCCCAAATGGCCGCACGGTTGGTAGCTTTTTTCCAGAAAAGCCCCATTAAGAACACCGCCAAAATACCCGGACTGACCACGCCCGTGTACTCTTGAATATATTGAAAGACTTGCCCCAAATTACTCAATTGTGGAGCCAAGAAGGCCGCGATGACCAAAGAAATTGCCGCTGTACTTCTTCCTACCAAGACCATTTGCGACTCAGAAGCGGCTGGATTGAGGTAGGGTCTGTAAATATCCATCGTAAAAATGGTAGAAGTAGAATTAAGCATAGAAGCCATCGAGGAGACAATGGCCGCTACCAAGGCGGCGATAATCAAGCCTTTCAGCCCACTGGGTACATATTGATTAATCAGCCAGGGGAAGGCATTGTCATTGACAATATTTTGCGTTTCAGGATTTACAAAAGCACGGGGCAGTTCACTTCTAATCAGTTCACCGCCAGCATCGGCATTTAGTACATAAGCAATGATGCCCGGAATGACGACGATCAGTGGAATGAGCATTTTCAAGAAACTAGCGAATACAATTCCGCGCTGGGCTTCTTTCAGACTCTTGGCCGCAAGGGTTCTTTGGATAATATATTGATTGAAACCCCAATAGTAGAGATTCGCTACCCAAATCCCACCAATAATCACGTGTAGGCCGGGCAAATCCCACCAAGCATCTTTTTCATTGGGGGTAATAATCTCTCCCTGGCTCAAGATCAGACTAAATTTCTCAGGAACTACCGCGTAGAGATATTCTATCCCGTTCCAAACGCCCCCGTTGGGAGCTACCGCATCCAAAGCGATAAAAGTAGTAACCAACCCACCAAATACAAGTAAAACCACCTGCACCACATCCGTCCAAGCCACCGAAGAAAGTCCACCCCAAAGCGAATAAGACGCAGCGAATAAAGAGAGTCCAACAATACTAATGAGCATCAAAGAACCATCGCCTGTCCCAATGATCGTGTCCATGGCCTGCGCGCCCAAGAACATCACGGTGGTCAAGTTGACAAACACGAAGAGAGCAATCCAGAAAACAGCTAGGATGGTTTTGAGGGTGGTACTAAATCTTTGCTCCACGAATTCGGGAATGGTAAATAAGCCTTTATCAATAAAAATAGGCAGGAAAAATTTGCCCACGATAATCAGAGTAATGGCCGCCATCCACTCGTAAGAGGCAATCGCCAGACCAATGGCAAAGCCCGAACCCGACATACCAATAAACTGCTCGGCTGAGATATTAGCGGCGATCAGCGAGGCTCCTACGGCCCACCAAGTGAGCGTATTCCCCGCTAAGAAGTAATCTTTGGAGGTTTTCTTGGTGCCTTTTTTTCCTCTCGAGACCCAGTTGCCCATCCCGATAATAACGATGACATAGACGACAAATACGGTGATATCCAGTGTAGATAGTTTCATAGATTTGAATTAGTCAAACAGTGTTTTATTTTTTGTTTTGGTGGATGTTTTTACATTAAAAATCTCCGAATATTACAGCTTTATGATGAATAATCCATAATTGACCGCTGAAATTTCGAGCTGTCTGGTTTTTTTCGTAGGCAACCAAAGCCTTCCGCCTCCACGTAATGGCTACAAAACACCTCAAAATCCATGAAAAACCTATTAAATTTTTGCTTCTTAACACTTATCCTCTTCTCCTGCACTGATGCTCAGAACAGCCCCTCACCTGAAAAATCAGAGGATGCACCCAAGGACGAATATTTGGTTTTTGGGAGATTTTTTGGCTTCTGTAGCGGAGAAACTTGTATCGAGATCTACAAAATTGAAGATGCTAAGCTTTATGAAGACACGCTAGATCAATATCCTAGCTCAGCCCAAGCCTATGCGGGAAAATTTGTAGCACTCAGCCAAGATCAGTATGAAGTGGTGAAAGACTTGCTCGCTCAGGTTCCCTCTGAGCTATTAGCAGAAAATGCTACTTTCATCGGCTCCCCCGACGCAGCCGACGGGGGTGGTTTCTACGTATCGTTGGTAGATGAACGTGGGCAAGTAAAATTTTGGTTGATTGATCGTGTGCGGAGCAATATCCCCGAGTACTTACACGGTTTTGCTGATTTATTAGATGCCCAAGTTGATCTTTTATCCCAAGAATAAACCCTAGCTCATGTAGTTGAGACCCATCTAATAGGTAGTTGCCCTCTTGACGGCAATTGCCTATTTTTTTAGAATTTTGTTTAAATGCTTCCTGCTTGCTATTTGCTTCTAAATGTGCTCACGCCAACACAGTGATTTCCTAGCCTAAAACTATCCAGACTGGTCTACTAACCTATACCGATGAGTTTTGCCCTAAAGGCTGGCTCTCTTCTTAGCAAAACCCAGTAAACAAGGAACGCTTATCTCAATTCTTTCAAAATTTTCAAAAACTACTCGGCATTCCGATCATATTATTTTGATTATTGCAGAAGTCCTATTATATTCATACAAAATACTAATCTACTAAAAAGAACACATCTATGAGTGAAGTACAAACTGATGTGGCTACCTTCCGCTCGGAGGTAAGAGCCTGGCTCGAGGAAAACTGCCCCGAGTCCATGCGCCAGCCCATGAAAGACGAATCTGATTACTGCTGGGGCGGACGCAACGCCACTTTCAAAAACGAAGATCAAAAAATCTGGCTCGAGCGCATGGTCGAGAAGGGCTGGACCGTGCCTACTTGGCCCCAAAAATACGGCGGAGCCGGACTCAGTAAAGAAGAAAATAAAATCCTCAAAGCGGAAATGGCTCGCCTCCACTGCCGTACGCCGCTCCACAGTTTTGGAATTTGGATGCTCGGTCCCGCCCTGCTGATGTACGGAAACGAGGAGCAGAAAATGGAGCACCTACCTAAGATCGCCCGAGGAGAAATCCGCTGGTGCCAAGGCTACAGTGAACCCAGTGCCGGCTCTGACTTGGCTAGTTTGGCGACACGCGCCGAACTCCAAGGCAACCATTATCTCGTGAATGGCTCCAAAATCTGGACTTCTTATGCCGACGAGGCCGATTGGATTTTCTGCCTCGTTCGTACCAATCCCGAAGTCAAACACGGGGGCATTAGCTTCCTCTTGATTGATATGGCCTCCGATGGCGTGAGCACTTCTCCTATCAAATTGATCAGTGGGAAATCTCCCTTTTGCCAGACTTTCTTTGACAATGTAAAAGTGCCCACCGAGAATCTAATCGGCGAAGAAAACGCGGGCTGGACCGTGGCCAAGTACTTACTCCAGCACGAGCGCGATATGATCGGTGCTTCTTACACGGCGGGTGAAGAAAAAGCCTTGCACGACATGGCCTTAGAGCAATTGGGTTTGGAAAATGGCAAACTCGCTGACCCCGTACTTCGCCGTGAAGTAGCTCATCTGGAAATGGATTTGATGGCTCACCAATTCAACATCGAGCGTGGGATGGACGAGGCCAAAGCCGGACAAGGCATGGGAGCCAAGTCTTCCATGTACAAGTATATCGGTAGCGAGCTAAATAAGCAAAAACACGAGGCTCTGGTTTCTCTGCACGGGAGCTACGGACTCGGCTGGGAAGGCGAGGAGTTTAATGAAGGCGACCTCTCTCGCAAGTGGCTCCGTACCAAGGCCAACTCCATCGAGGGCGGAACCTCGGAAGTCCAACTCAATATCATCTCCAAACACATTTTGGCACTCCCCGGCCGCTAAACCTGATTTACCATGTCAACAATAACCGAAGAAAAAAAGAAAAGTACCTTACTCGTACTCAACGAAGAACAAGAACTGCTCAAAAACGCTGCTCGTGAATTTTTGAAAGAGAAAGCCCCCGTGATGGCTCTGCGTCAACTCCGTGATGAAAACAACCCTCACGGCTACGACCTGAATCTCTGGGACGAAATGGCGCAAAACGGCTGGCCCGGGCTCCTGATTCCCGAGCAATACGGAGGAATTGACTTCGGCCACGTGGGAATGGGCTTACTCATGGAAGAAATGGGACGTACCCTGACCGCTTCTCCCCTGTTCAGTACTTCTCTGGTCAGTACGACCGCTTTGATGGAAGGAGGGAATGACGCGCAGAAAGAAGCCTTGTTACCCGCCATTGCCGAGGGCAAAATGGTGATGAGTCTAGCTCTGGAAGAAGGTCGCCATCATCGTCCCCTGTATATCGCCTTAGAAGCTAAGGCAGAAGGAGATGGCTTTATCTTGAATGGTGGTAAAACTTTCGTTCCCGATGGGCACGTGGCCGACCAAATCATCGTAGCCGTGCGTACTGCCGGTGATGCCAACTCTCGGGAGGGAATTACCCTCTTGCTCGTGGATATGAAAGCCGAAGGAATTACGGTACAACGCAACCATATGGTTGATAGTCGCAACTGGGCAAGCATCGAGTTCAAAGAAGTGAAAGTGCCTGCCTCTGGGCTTTTGGGTGAAAAAGACCGAGGCTTCTCTGTTTTAGAAAAAATCCTAGACGTGGCTCGTATTGGCCTCGCGGCTGAACTCTTGGGCATCATGCAGGAGAGCTTCGAGCGTACCATCGCTTATTTGAAAGAACGCAAACAATTCGGCGTGCCCATCGGGAGCTTCCAAGGCTTACAACACCGGGCCGCTGATTTGTATTGTCATATTGAAATGTGCCAGTCTGTAGTGCTGAAAGCACTGGTAGCGCTGGAAGAAGGGAGTGATAGAATACCGCTGATGGCGAGCTTAGCCAAGGCCAAAACCTGCGAAACCGTGAAGCGTGTTACCAATGAAGCCATTCAAATGTTTGGTGGTATTGGGGTGACGGACGATGAGGAAATTGGCTTTTTCTTGAAACGCGCCCGCACTGCGCAACAACTCTACGGTGATTACAATTATCACCTGGATCGTTTCGCGAGCTTGCAAGGTTATTAAAGAAGCTGTCTAAAGTTTATCTTTGAAAATCAAAACCCACCGACATTGCTGCGGTGAGTTTTGATTTTTTTATGGAAAAAATGAATCCGGGTTTAAAGCTCAAAGAAATAGCCCAGCGTGATGCTAAACACGCGATTTTTGATTCTGACATCGTCGCCACCACCAGGGGTCAGATTATAAAGTCCAAGGGCATAGTTAAGGCCTAGGCTAATATTCTGGTACTCTACTCCTCCTCCGAAGTTGAAACCAAAGTCGAAGCCACGGACATCATCATCTTCTTCATCATTTCCGATATTAAGGCTTTCATCGTCATCCCCTATCTTGGATTCTCCACCCAAAGCCAAGCCAATGTAAGGTCCTATGTTGAGGTCAATACCAAAGCCTTCTCCTACGGCAAATTGGTAGTTGGCAGAGACAGGGATTTCTAGATAATTGACAACCACTTTAAAATCTTCGTCAAAGCCTGGAGAATCGAGCTGTTCTTTATAGCCTTTGCTGCTGAACAAGACCCCAGGGCGGATAGAAAATTCTTCGGTGATGGGGAGATCAGCAATAGCACCGATCTGAAAACCAACGCGGGACTCAGGGTCTTCAAAATCCTCTCCAATGTCGCCACCAAAATTCACCGTATTGATGTTCAAACCCACACGGGGCGCAATACGAATTTGGGCATTTACTTCCTGAAATAAGATTAAAACGAATGAGAATAAAAATAATGAAGTTAACCTTTTCATAAAAAATATGATTGAATCTTTGCCTACTCTATTGAGGGCTTTTCGGCAAACGCCCAGTTTATAGTTAAGATTGATAATAGATATTCACTTAGCAAACAGGGTTAGGAGAAAAAGTTCTCTCCAGACTTGCTCATAAGGTAGTGTGGAAGTTTAGGCAGTTGTTACCCAGATAACTTAGAAAAAATTAGAAATAATGAAAAATGCTTTTTCATCCAATCAGGAAAAAGATAGAAGGAAGCGATACAAAGACGGTTGAAGTACTTTTCCATGAGAAAATATATTTTTTAGCTACTTTGGTAGATGATTTATAGAAACTGTTACAAATTAGCGAAATAGAAGTTTCCCTTGTAAAGATAAGTAAATTGGAATACAGGTAAAATAAACCAGTTTAAGATTAAATTAAATTATTTTTAAGATAAAAAAATAAGAATATAGATCATTTAGCATTTTCTCAAAGCATCAAGTGAGAAGCTAAGTAGATGTAAGTATTCTTCTTTACGAACATGAGAATTGCTTGGTTTACTCGATCTTGTAAAAAATTGATGAAGCTTTGCTAATCGTACTATAATCCTTGAAAGGCTTGGCTCTCGCTGCTACGATTTCGCTTTTTATTTGTTAAATTCTAGATGAAATTAGACTAATCTAATACGTGCTCAATGCTCCAATTGCACATCCCTTTGAGGACAGGAGTGAGCGTTTTACCAAATTCCGTGAGGGAATATTCAACCCGAGGGGGCACTTCGGCAAATACTTCCCGATCGATCAAGCCATCTCTTTCCAATTCACGAAGTTGCTCGGTGAGTACTTTCTTACTGATTTCGGGAATAATTTGACGAATTTCTCCAAAACGATTGATCCCGCCCCGAATCAGGTAAAGAATGGTGGGCTTCCATTTTCCCCCGATAAACTTCATGGTTTCTACGATCGGGCAAGTGTTGTAACGCTTGAAGAAAGCGGCCATTTCTTGGTACTCTGGGGTATTTTTTTTCATTTTTTTGGAAGATTAAAAGACTCTGAATCAGCAAAGGAAACCTGTAGGTAACCAGGCTACTATGATGTAACTACTTGATTAGCAAATAGTTTTTGTTGTTTTTTGCAAAAAATAACAGTTCATACACAATTCAATTATTTGTTGATTATGGCAAGCAAAGAACATTTTAATCAAGCACTTGCAAACGAAATTACAAAGTCTAATCTCTCGCGTGCCTTAGCAATCACACAGGAATTTATTGGTCGTAATCAGGGCGAAATCGCCGACCTGTATGTAGATGAGCATATTAAGGTTTTTACAGGGCTGAATCCTACGGGGCCAGTAGAAGGTCGTGAAACTTACAAACAAGTCATCGCGGATTTGCACCGTGTTTTTCCAGATTTGGTACAAACCATCAACGATGTGGTTCCTTCGGCTGATGGCCAGTCGGTGGGGATTACTTTCTCGGCCACAGGCACTTTTGCCCAAGAGATGTGGGGAGTTCAACCTACGAACGCGCCTCTCACTTTTATCGAGCATCATTTGATGAAATTTAATCCAGAAGGAAAATTGATTTTCAATCAAGTAAGCGCGGTCAATTTGGAGTTTGAGATGATCTTTTCTTCGGCAATTTCGGCGATGCTTTTTCCAGAAAAAAATTAAATGTATACTTCCTAAATTTAATCTGCAATTCATCAAATGAGTCTTGAAAATCAAAGTTTATTAGTCATAGGAGGAACCTCTGGTATGGGCAAAGCCATCGCCTTAGGAGGTTTGGCTCGAGGCATGAAGGTAACCGTAGCTGGGCGCGAAGATGATACCTTTCGCGCGGTTCAGCAGGAATTGGGCGATCAATTGGAGGTCAAGGCCATTGATATTGGTTCTGAGGAAGAAATCAAGAAATTCTTTTCTTCTGCCCAAGCCATTGACCACGTAGTCACCTCGGCGGCCTTTGTCCGTACGGGTGATTTCAAAAGCAGTTCCACGGAAGACGCTCGTATTTCTTTCACGGGTAAATTCTGGTCTCAGTACTTGGTTGCTAAATACGCTGAGGTGAAGCAATCGATTTTGTTCTTCTCGGGCATTTACAGTCGCAAACCGCCCAAGGGCACTGCTTCCGTGGCTGCCGCCAACAGTGCCGTAGAAGGTTTAGCGAGGGCCTTGGCCGTAGATTTGGCTCCAATCCGGGTCAATGCCATTGCGCCTGGGCTTATTCAGGGAACTGGTGCCTACCTTTCCATGTCTGAGGAGGATCGTAATCAAATGTACAACTCAGTGGCGCAGTCTCTACCGGCTGGATTGGTGGGTGATGCGGAGAGTGTAGCGGGAGTTGCCCTGGCTATTTTAGAAAGTAATTATATCAATGGGCAAGTCATTGATATTGACGGGGGAATGATGATTATTTAGCCCTTAGCGGTCAGTTTTATTGAGCCCTCAGCGGTCAGTTTTCAGTAATTGGTTCACTTTGAAAAAATGCTGAGGGCTGACTGTTCTTACTATTATTCCACGCTAATCACCAGCAGTTCAAAACGGCGATTTTTGGCTCGTCCCTCGGGTGTCTCGTTGCTAGCAACTGGCTCATTGGGGCCATAACCTTTGGTGCGCAGTTGGTTGGCCGGAAAACCACCAGCAATCAAGTAATCAAACACTACCTGCGCTCTCTGCTCAGAAAGCTTTACGTTAAAATCATATTCACCTGTATCATCCGTGTGAGCCGAGACTTGCAGTACCGCTTGGGGGTAGTACTCGAGAATTTCCAGTACACGATCTAGTTCGCTTCTTGCTTGCTGATTCAGTTCGGCGGAGCGGGTAGCAAAGGTAATATTGTAGAGTGGGATTTTGGTTTGCGGTGCCAGCTCTTGGATCACTTTCACATCCACTTCTAAGCGATCTTCTTCTAGGTTTTTGGGTATGACCGACTGTCTGGTATAAAAAATATGCCCTTCTGAGGTTTTCACCTCTACTTCATATTCATCGTCTTCGCGCACTTTGATGGTATATTTCCCATCTTTGGCTTCATTGGGATTGAGGAGAATCTGCTCATTACGATTTTTATTTTTGACCACTCCTTGGAGATTGAGCAGTTCTTCGCTGTCCACATCGCGGATGGCGATTTCTAGGTCAGATTTGCGTGGTTGGAGTTTAATCGTTTGGTCAAATTTGTGTACTTTGATTTTAGTGAAATCAAAACGCACGGTTGTATCTTGGTAATCAGAAGCTTGTAATTGAAAATCATAGACACGATTGAGATCTAATTCAAAAGATTTAGCGATCTGTGAAGTATCTTGATGAAAACGGCTTATTAGCTGATTTTGCGTAACATTTATCACTTTCACCTCCGCGGCGACACATTCCCCGGTTTCAGCATCTTCTAGGGTCAGGGAAAAAGTGACCTGATTTATACCTAAGTCGTCATAAACTGCACTTTCACTCTCGATGGTTCCAGTGTTTTTCTGATCTTTCTCTTGTGCGTTTATTAGTTTGGTACAAAACAGCAATAAAATGAAAAGTACGGTTCTCGACATTTTTTTGCTTGATTAAGATTAAAACTCTATGCTCCATACCTAGGAGATAGATTTGTATTTAAATTTTAACGCCCACCACCAGTACGTCGTCGGTTTGTGGGTTATCTCCTTTCCATTGGTTGAATTCTTTCTCAATTTCCTGATATTGTTCTGCTAGTGTGAGATGGCTGATAGAATGCAAAAAGCCTCTAAATCTGGTTTTTAAATACTTGCTATCGTCCTCACCTCCAAATTGATCTTGAAATCCATCGGAGAACATATAGAATACTTCTCCTCCCTCAAGATCGATCAAGTGTGGATCGAAGGTCTTTTCCTCATCCCGATGTTGATTACCGATCATATACTTAGAGCCTTTGACCTGATGGATTTCGTCTTCTTTAACAAAATAAAGGACATTTCTGGCTCCAGCGACCACCACTTTTTTGGTCTTAAAGTTAAAATTAGCAATCATCAAGTCCATGCTATCATTGGTACTGCCTTCTTTGCGCCCGTTTTGTTGATTGAGCGATACTTGTACTTTGGTATCTAGTTCTTCTAAAATTCTCTTGGGCTCAGTAATTTTATTATCGTTAACAATTTGGTTGAGGGCATCGTTGGCGATAATTGTCATAAAAGCGCCCGGCACCCCGTGCCCCGTACAATCTACCACGGCGAGCACGATTTCGTCTTTTTGCTGGGTATACCAATAAAAATCACCACTGACAATATCACGCGGAAGATGAAAGATAAAGCTTTCTCTAAAGAATTCATCCAAGTTCGTCATATTTACCAGCAGTGCCTGCTGAATTCTCTCGGCATAGTGTACGCTATCGGTGATCTCTTGATTTTGTTCTTCTATCTGTGCTTTCTGCTTATTGATTTGGGCGATATTTTCCGCTAAGATCGCCTTTTGCTTTTGGGTTCTTTTATTAACAATATAAAAAATATAACTCAATAAAGACAGCCCTACGATAATTCCTAGCAAAGAAAAGATCGTAATCCGGTTGATCCGAATACGGTCTTCCTGAGCATTCAGAATGGCCTTTACTTGTTCTAGTGTGGCCAATAGTTGGGTTTGAGAACCTTCATAAGCTTCGGAGTATTCATCAATTTTGTCTTCCAAGCTAAATACATAAAGGGTTAGGCTGTCTCTCTCTTGTTCGGTTAGATCATCTGAGGACTTGAGACGAGATAGTAGCTTGACGATGCCCTCTCGAATGTCTTGATTTCCTTCTACCAACAAGCGTTTCTCGATATCTACACGTTCTTCTAGGCTTAGGAAATCTTTTTTATATTCTTCGAAAGGACTCAGTTGGGTGAGTGATGACGAAGATTCATCCAGAGTAGCGTTGGTATCAACCTCCTGGTTTTTTTCCAGTGCCAAACCCTCGATGCGGGTGCTATCGACCTCTAGTTGGCTATTCTCGATATTTTCTCTGGAAATGGCTGAGGTAGGAATACTGGTATTTTGTTTTTCCTTCTCTTTTTCAGAGAATACAGTGGCTTCATTATCTGTATTTTGGTTATAATAAGGGGAGGTGTTGTTTTTAGTGAGGCTGGGGTTGTCGGGATCATCTGCTAAAATTGCTCTGGGAATAGGCAATTTGATAAAAGGCAGTGGATCAAGGTTTTTCATAGGTGCCTGTGCGCCTTTGCCATTAGCTGCGATGATATTGAAAACGATATTGTCTGCTTGAGATTGCTGACTGGGCACCTTGATAGAAAACAGGCCATCTTGATTGGTAATTGCAATATAAGTCTCATAATCCTGAATAAATACTTTGGCTCCGGAAATGGGTTTCTGATTTTCTTTATAGAAAATTTTTCCCGTGATAGTGCGGTTCTGCCCTTGGGTGGATAAAGACAGGAGCAATCCACAAATCAATAGGAGAATATATATCCAGTAATGGTTATTCATAGTTGGAACTCAATTTAGCAATAATACTGCAAAGTTTGTTCAGTATTTGCTTTTATTGGCACTATTTTTAGGGAAGAGGATGCCAAAACCTCTGGGAATACCCTATTATTTGTCAATAATATAAGATTCAATCTTAAAAACAAAAGCTTTCGACCATCAACTTAGACTTATCTTTATTCAAACTGCTGCCGCGCTCCTAGAATCAGGAACTCTACCCGCCGATTTAAGATACGATTGTATTCACTTTGGTTAGGAAACAACGGAGCCTGAGAGCCTAAGCCTTGTACGTGCAAGCGATCAGCCTCCACCCCTTTCTCAATCAGATATTTTTTGACCGTCATGGCTCTGTCTCGAGATAGATTAAGGTTTGATTCCAGATCTCCTACATTACAGGTATGTCCTACGATGGTGAGTTCTAATCTGGGGTGTTGACGGAGTATCTTCACCACTTCTTCCAAGGTTTGCTTGGATTGGCGTGTAAAGTCATTGCTGTTAAACCCAAACTTAATTTTTTGGTTCAAGGTTAAGTTTTCTCCTCGATCCAAGCCTACGTCTATTTTGTAGACATCAGATACTTGTATGGTATCCATGGTGCTAGAGATTGGTATCACGCTGCTTACCTGCATGGTATCTTCGGGGACATGGTCGGGTATATAAGTAAAAGTCTGTATTTCCATCGTATCGGAAGGGGGCAGAGCCATTGAGTTCTTGGGCATTGGCACTCTCTTGATTTCTTTCATCTCAGGTATTTTACGCTGTGCCGAGAGCAGATCATTAAGATGTTCAATGCGATCAGGAATCGCCTCGGGTTTTCTTTTTTTCCGACGGGGAAGCTTGAGGCTCAGGGTGAGTTCGAAGGAGCCATTGCCCATCCAAGTGGAAGTACTATTCGCCGTAGGAATATCATAGCTGATAGCTACTAAGTAGCGTGGTTGCTCGAATTCTATGGCGACCACGAAGGCTTTATTCGTATAATACCAAGCGCCTAAATTGAGATGAGAGTTTTGAAGCCACTGTGCCTCCGAGCGAAAATGATATTTGAGCCAAGTGCCCAGATTCAGGTAATCAAAATCCAGACGGTGTATCCAGCGAACGTGCGGCTCTACACTAAAATTCATGGTATGTAATAGGCGAACGCTTCCTGTAAAAGTCCATCGTGCGGGTAATACACTGCTTCCATTCTCTAAGAAAGATATATCTGGCTCATTAAAGTTTTGATAGGAAAGACCAAGGTGTGCTTTCAGCTGAGATGGATCTATCGGGTCATACCAATGCCAACTCACCCCGACGCCACTCGTGAGGTAGCTGACCGACGTATTCGAGAACTCCTCTCCTAATCCAGACTCCTCATTAAAGAATCCTAGCAAGAACTGGTTATCCGTCGTAATCCGATCTATATCTAGCCCTCTTTGATAAAAACCTCCTTGTAACCCCAAACTCAGGCTGTGGTTATTCCCTAGGTAGAGATGATAAGCACCGCCCAAAGAAAAACCATTGGTAGTCAGCAAATCGGTGGCATTGTCGTTCAAAACGGATAAGCCCAAGCCCCAAAGCGCACGCCCTGAAGCATCCAAAAAGGGATAATCTAAAGAAAACATTGGGGTAGAAATATTTTCTCCAGAGGCAATGGGCTGATTACGATAATTAAACCGAATCCGAAAATTGGGGTCTAGGGTCAATAGGCTCGGGTTAGTCAAGAGCGGCGTACGGTAAAACTGGGAAAAGGCCAAATCCTGTGCTTGAAGGCACGATCCGTACCCAAGCCAGCATGAGATTAAAAAATAGCCTAAAAGTTTTTGCCGTTTCATTCAAAAATTTCTCTTGTTCTAATGGTTTTTAGCGAATTAGATTTACTTTGCCCTTGGCTTGTCTCTCTTCTCCATTGGTAAACCTAACCTGAACGTTCCAAACATATATGCCATTGGGTTGATTCAGGCCATCCCAGCCTAATTGGGTAGCTTCATCAACGTTTGATGTCTTGTACACTAAATTTCCTGCTCTATCGTAGATTTCAAAATTCACATCTACCACGTTGGGAGATCGCAGTACAAACCGATCATTGCGCTGGTCTCCGTTCGGGGTAAAGGTATTGGGTAGTAGTATTTCGTCGTTGATGGAAATACACTTGACTTGACTGGGGTTTGATCCTCCAAGGGTATTAAAGGCCGTGATACGATAACAGTAGCGTTTGATATTAGGGAGCAAGTCGGTATCTACATAAGTATTCACGTCAGCTCCCACCACGGCCACCGTGTCAAAACTGCCTCCATTATCGAGCGATCGTTCTACGTAAAAACCTTCTTCATTGAGTGATTGATCTTCCCAGAAAAGATCAATTTGCTCGGGTTCTTCGCTCATCACTTCCAAATTTAAAACCTCCTCGGGCAGGGTCTGAATGATGGTCACATTTCTGAATAGGGTTAGTGTATCCATGCCACCGTTTGCTATTCCACCGTTATCTTTTAGGGTAAAACCAAGACGTGTACTACCGATTTCTCCACTGAGGGTCAAGCGAATCCGCCCTTGATTGTTCTCATTATCAAAATCACCGCTAGAAGCTTGTAGCAGGGTTTCGTCTTCAATAGTGACCGACAAAATCTCTAGGTTTTGATCCTGCTCATTTGCTGGTCCTTCCGAAGCTTGAATTACAAGGTCAAAAGGTTCTCTATCACGATCCTCCAGTTGAATCTCTCCTGCTACCAAAGTATCGGCCAGGGTGATGTTTTCTAAAATCGGAGCGTCATTGACAGGCAGTACCTCCATAGTTATCTGAGCGATATTGGAGCTATCTTCTCCATCAAAAGCTTGGTAGCTAAAGTTATCTATTCCAAAGAAATCAGCGGCTGGACGATAGGTAAATGTAAGATTTTCTAAGGTCAGGGTTCCGTGTTCGGGTTGACTTACCACACGAGTGGTAATTTGCTCCTGAGGTGTATCTGCATCGAGTACGGTCAGGTCTGCCGTACGTACGCTATCTTCCAGCACGCTGAAATTATCGTCTACAGCACCGGGGCGATTATCTTGAATATCTATGACCACTGTATCCACTCGCGTATCTTGCCCTCCGTTAAGCGTACCGCCATTGTCTTGGACAGTTAGGAAAATCAGGACCCTTCCTGCTTGCCCGGGCACTGGGCTAAAAGTCAACGTTGGATTCGTACCTAGGGGTGATATATTCAAGTTGTTCAATAGGTCAGGAAGATTTGCGGAAAATTGTAGATCAATAATATCCTGACCAGCTTCAATAGGGTCTATTTGAAAGCTAATATTTTGCTCTCCTGCATCACTATCGATGACGTACATATCCTCTAAGCCTACAATAATTGGTGGATCATTAACGGGATCAACAACTATCCTAACCGTTGCAGGATCGGAAAGGCTCTCTCCGTCCGTGGCCACATAAGTAAAAGAGTCTTCTCCAAAGAAGTTAATAGGCGGATTGTAAATGAAACTTCCATCTGCTGCCAACACCGCGCTTCCTCCCGCACTAGTGGCTATTTCGTCAGGCTCTGCCACGGACAAGCTCTCAGGCGTATCCACATCTTCGTCGTTTGCCAGTAAGCCATTTTCAGTAGTTACTTCCAGCGTTTGCTCCTCATCTATTTCATAACTATCGGCTATGGCTATGGGTACATTTTGAATTACCACGATCCGAACTTGCCGAATCAGAATATCCACGCCGTTTCGCTCGGTGCCTCCATCGTCTTGAAAGCGTAGAGTGAGTACAGTTTCTCCCGGATTGATTGGCGCAAAAGATAAGGCATTTTCTGTCAGGCTTATCTCTCCAATCACATCTGCTTGGCTTTCTAAGAAGGTAATATTTGAGAAGGTTTGCTCGCCCGCCTCCAAAGGCCCTGGGCTTAAATCAAAAGCAAAAGACAGAGGGCCTGCATTTTGATTCACGGTGATGAGCGTCTCCAAATCCTCGAGGACAGGGGCATCATTGACGCGAAGTACATTGATGAAAACCGTGGCCGAGTCAGATTGATTATTGGCTTCATCTCTGAGCAAATAAGAAAAAGTATCTTCTCCAAAAAAGTTCGCGGGTGGATTGTAGGTAAAGCTACCGTTGGTATTCACGGCTAGGGTGCCACCTTGACTCGTGAGCGTAGATGCAAAAACCCGCAGATTCTCAGGCGGACTATCCTCATCTAAGTCATTACCGAGTAAGCCTTGGGTGGCTTCTATGGTTAGTGCTGTATCTTCGTTTACCTCGTAATTATCATCTACGGCTATGGGTACATTTTGAATCACCACGACTCGAACTTGCCGAATCAGAATATCCACGCCGTTTCGCTCGGTGCCTCCATCATCTTGAAAACGTAGAGTGAGAATGGTTTCTCCTGGATTGATTGGCGTAAAAGATAAATTACCTTCTGTCAGGCTTATCTCTCCAATCACATCTGCTTGGCTTGCAGTAAAAGTTGTACTTAAGAACCCCTCTGTCTCCAAAGGCCCTGGGCTTAAATCAAAAGCAAAAGACAGAGGCCCTGTATTCTGATTCACGGTGATGAGTGTGTCTAAGTTCTCGAGGACAGGGGCATCATTGACAGGTTGTACGTCCAGCGTGACCGCAGCGGTGTCTGATTGATTTCCTAATTCATCTTGAACCAGATAGCGGAATGAGTCCAATCCGAAAAAGTTGGGCGGTGGTATATAGTCAAAGCTGCCATCCGCATTCACCGCTAAGACGCCACCCGCACTGGTACTCGTCAGGCTTTCTGGGGCTACTACCGACAAGTCTTCTGGATTGCTATTCTCATCGGTATCATTGCTCAATAAGCCTCCGCTGGCATCAACAGAAAGTGTGCTGTCTTCAATGGCAGAATAGTTGTCATTATTAGCCACAGGCACATCTTGCACAATACGAATCGTGAGTGTAAATACCAGTGTATCCACGCCCCCATTGGCGGTTCCTCCGTTGTCTTGAATAAAGATTTGTAAAACAACCGTACCTGAGTTCTGGGGATTAAATTGTAAAATCGTGTCTTGATTAGAAAAATTAAGGTCGAGTGCTGTGATTAACATCGGTGCACTACTACTGACAATACGTACTCCACTGGCATCTTCGTTAATTTCCTGTGTATTCGGCTCTGGATCAGGGCCTACTCCAAGCGTCAGATTAAGGCGAATTAAAGGTTCGCTGGCATTGACCGTGATTTCACTATTCAAACCTTCCAAGGTAGGGGCATCATTCACGTCCTGTACGCGAAGTGTAACTGTGGCCGAGTCAGAGCGATTGCCGAAATCATCCTCGGCCAGATATTGGAAAGAATCTATCCCAAAAAAGTGTTCGGGTGGATTGTAACTGAAGCTTCCATCCGCGTTTAGGATCACCTCGCCCCCTGCCGTGGTGGGAAAAGTACCAGTGCCCGCCACCTGAAAGCTCCCGCCTGGGGTACAATCTTCATTCTGGTCATTGGTCAGCACGCCTTCTCCTGCCCCGATTGTCCAGAGGCTGTCTTCTAATACATCGTAGGCATCATCTTGTGTTAGTGGTCTTTCCCGAATGACCTTAAAGATCAAGGTATCCACCCTCTCCCCTCCTTCACTATCTGTTACCCTAAAAGGAATCATCGCCGTACCAGGTTCAATGCCCTGATAAGTAACAATCACATCTCCACTGGCTGCGGCTAACTCTCGGTCAAATCTCGAGTTAACCTGAATATTAAGGGCTGTGTCATTTATATCAGTACTAAAAATAGTTTGCGATTCTTCTTCACCTCCTCCCACGTCTACTCGGAAGGTAATCGTTTGCTGCTCTGCCTCTACACTTACACAAATCGTATCCTGAGGGAAGCCAGAGATTCGGGGGGGATCATTGATAGGGTTTACGTTAATAATCACTTGGGCTTCATTAGAAACAGTTCCATTCTCTGCTCTGATCTGATAACGGAACGTATCTGTACCAAAAAAATCGGGGTCAGGTTGGTAGGTAAAAGTCCCGTCACGATTGATCTCTAATACTTGCCCTTGAGTGGGTGCTGATGTTATCACGATCTCTGCTACCGCTAACGCCGCTATGGTGTCATTATTGAGAAGCCCTACAAGGGGGTCGTTGACGGTGAGGAGTTCATCTTCATCAATGGTGTAATCATCATCCACAGCCACGAGATTTCCTGTTTCATCGTCGGTGATGGTCAGGGTGAATTGACTTTGTGGGGTGTTGGTACTCGCATTGTTAACTTCATCAACTTGGAATGCAACCGTCTCGTTGCCTTCTACTAGATTATCCTGAATGACTTGTAAAAGCTCGACCTCGCGCGTATTATTATTTTGATTAAAAGAGAGTGTGATGGGGAAATTTTGCACCGCAGTAAAATCTGTTTCCTCGAGCGCACTCCCTCCCGCCACAAGGTTCAACCGTACCACCGAGGCCGGCCGGATGTATCCAATGCGTTCAACAAGAATGCTATAAGTTTGATTATTTCCTTCTGATATCTCGGTTACCGCATTTTTGTCAAACCAAACCGAAGGAGGATTATTAGGATCAGCAGGCGCGTCTGTAAATGCAGCCGGAGTGATGGAAAAATCATCTAGAAGAATCCTTTGCTCCTCTCCAACGACATCCAGAAGAAAGCGAAAATGCCCGATACCAGTAGCAGATGCTACATACGGGATACTTACTTGCTTCCACTCACCTGCACTGATTTCCGTATCTACGTCAATAGTTGCTAAGGACGTATAGTTGGCATTACCCGCTAAATCAGGAATGTCTACCTGCACGTCAATGAGGTTAGTACCGTTGTCGTTAATTTTAGTATACCAGAAAGAGATTTCATAGGTATTTCCTAATTGGAAATTAAAACGGGGGCTGAGGACATCTCCCCTAATTCCAGCATTACCTAAATCTGAGCGAATACCATTCGCGCTGTTTCTCCCAAAACCTGGGCCGGCAAACACTTTACCCAAACTAGTGGTCCAAGCACCATAACCCAAGTATCTGACGCTTCCATTGACAGGGGAAGGGAGCGGGTTGTTAAGTGGCGTTATAAAATTCCCACTGGGATTAAAGCGACTACCTTCCTCAAAGTCTTCTTCGTAAGTTTGACTCTGAATAGGTTCGTATAATCCAATCAGGAATAGAAAAAAGAAGGTGGTTAATATTTTGTGCTTATCCATAAACCAATCGTGGATCAGTTGCGGTTAATTTAGTACAGACTCTAAAACTTACATGATCGCAATGGAATGAGTTAAGCAGAACATCAATCCTTAGAAGAATGGTATGAAACTGTAATCTACTTTTATCTAGGGCTATGAAGAAATAATTTGTGCCTTCACAATGATGGTATAAAGATACTAAATACTTTCGAGCAAAAAAACATCCTTTGTTTATACTACGTGATTTTTCTACTTTTCTTGCATTTACTGATGATAAAGTTTTATAAACCCCGTAAATATCAAGCGATGTACGATAAGTCTCACTCTTTCGAGGCCTTTTCTCTGGTTTTTCTCAATATGTGTGTATAGAAGCAAGCCAAGGGGCACTGTATTCCCTCCCGAACGCTCCCTTACTCAAACACTAAGAACCAGTGCTTTTCGGAAAAAAATACAGAACGTTCATTGAGTCTAGTCAATGACCAGCTTTTTAGTAAAATGATGTGTATCGGTATGGAACCGGAGGAGATAAGTCCCACTCGCCAAGGAGCTAATATCAATGGGAAAAGCTTTCAATGCCCCCTGAGGAAGTAATTGCCACTGATGCTCCAGACGACCTTGGACATTAATCAGTTCAATTTCGCGTAAAGGCTCAGTAGGATTACTCCAATCCAGCAAAAGCACATCTCTTGTTGGGTTCGGATAGATTTTTGTGTTAATTTCTAATAAGCTCCCTCCTTCTGAGGCAATAATGGCTCCTCGGATGTTGCTAGGCAAAGAAGATCCCGCAATATTAAAAGCAATGACTCGGTAGAAATACTGGCTATCTGTATCCACGGTGGTATCTTCATAAGTATTCGTGTTGCTCACCAGAGAATCCATAAACTGAAAGGTGTTTGCCTCTCCTACGGCTCGCTCTATGATAAAGCCTGCCTCTGGTGGCGAAGTAAGGTTTGTACTCCACTGCAAATTCACATGACCAGACTGATTGCTCAGTACATTCTCCAAAATAGGAGCCATGGGTGGTTCGGTAATATTTCCTAAACCATTCTCTGGGCTGGTAGTAGCGAGCGTAAAAAAACCGAATAGGTTGACAAGCGCTTCTGAATCAATCTGCCCGGTTTGAATGTTAGAGACTGGGTTATTGGGAATAACCGCGGGAATGTTTAGCCAACGGTTCGTGCTTGCTTGCCATCTTGCAATACTAAGTTCTTCTAAGGCTGAAATGCCGCTACGCGATCCATCTTTCCAGAATAAAGAAACTCTGGCAGAAGCCGTTCCTTCGTGATTTAAACGCCAGTGTTCTAAGCGACTGGCAAAGGCCAATGGCTCGGTTGTATTTAACTCTCCTACTGGGGTGTTGATATCAAAATCAACGGGAAAATACTCGGCGGTAAAAGTAGCATTTTCACTTAGCTCAGAGATGCGAAGGGGAGCCCAAATATTGTTCTTACCAAGCGGAAAAGTGAAGTCTGTATCTCCAATCTTACGCATCGAGCCATTTACATAGCTACCAGGATTACCTTCATTGCTGGTGGCATTTTCTGCCAAGGTCAAGATATTTTGGGGAGTGGTATTAATCACTCCCGAGCTAAGCACAAGTTGATCGTTGATATTGGTTGGAGAGGCCAAATTCAAGCCTGCGGCGTTGTCTATTTCTAGGGCGAAAAAAGACGTTTCTTGGCCAGAAATGGTCTGTGGGCTGCTTCCATTGAATATTACTCTGCCATTTTCAAGCAGAAAATTTGTACCACCTTCGCTTGCTGTAAAGTTTTCTTGTACGAAGATATCTGCGCCTGCTAACTGCTTCAGGTTGTTCCCCCCTACGGCCAGGTTGGCATAAGTAATCGCACGAATCGTTTGTGGGGATGTGCCATTGTAATTTACTGTATTGCCGGGTGTATTTGCCGTCAGGTTGCCATTCGGTAAGGGAAGCTCTGAGCCCTGATAATTTAAAGCAGAGTTGGCGGCCTGTGCCCAGTTAGCGGTTCCGGTTAGATTGCCCGTGATGGTTACTCCGGCTGTATTTTGGTTGGTTATATTGGCTTGGAGATTGACATTTCCATCCAGATTCAAGGCGGCATTACCGCTTAAAATTTGATCATTTGTTCCTGCAAAACTAATATTGTCTGCTCCTATGTTCGTGGCTCCATTACTGGTAATATTGCCTGCAAAGGTAGCGGAAGTAGCATTTTCTATCGTCAGGCTACCCTCGACAGCTACCAAGCCTCCAAAGGTATGAGCTACGTTTTGGCTTGCCAGAAGTATGCTTCCTGCGCGTACTTCCAAGACATTTGCAATAGTTAGCCCGCCTTGATCAGTTTTGATATCGCTCCCAGCAGTGATTAGATTATGATAAGGAACGGAGCGAACCGTTTGAGGAGCATTGGCATCGTAGAATACTCGATTTCCCTCTGCACCTGCCTCGAAATTAGCAATATCCATAGTAGAGCCTCTAAAACGAAGGACGGCATTATCGCCATTTGCCCAAGTACCTGTACCCGATAAGCTTTGGCTAATGATCGTATTGGTATTGTTGGTAATGGTTACGCCGGTAACTGTCACGGGCGCATTGAGCGTAATGCTACTGTTTCCTTCTAAAATTAATTCAGAATTACTGACATTGATTTGGCCAGCCGTGATGTTGATGGGTTGATTTGCGGTGATGGTTTGGGGGGTGGCTCCTTCAAAAGAAATTATATCATTTGTAGAAATTTCCAGAGTAGCCCCTGCATTTACGGAAATGTTACCTTCAAAAATACAGGTGGAGCCATTCTGTATCACGAAACTACCATTCTCTACTGCTACATTTCCCAAAAAAGAGTTCTGCCCATTATCATCTGAGTCAGAAAAAGTACCTCTTACGATAGTATTTCCAGAAACTTCAATATTGGCTTCACCTATCTCTAGCGTTACTCCATCATCAATTGTAAGGTCTTCTGTAACATTCAGTGTTCCATTCGAAAAATTTGTTGAGCCATTTGTTCTATTTATGATCAGAGTAGCAGTACTAATTGTGCGATTTTCTGTTTCTGTGATAATTAATTGCCCATTGTTTTCAATAGTCAAACTAATCAATGGATTGCCGGGTGAAACTGAGGCATCAAAAGTTACTTCGTGCAATAAAATCACCTCATCTCCTCCCGTGGGCACAACGCCCCCTTGCCAAGTATTAGGATTGCTCCATAGACCATTTTGTACGCTCCGAATTTGCCCATAAGACACGCTCCAAAAAGCGGTACTGATCCAAAGTAAGCCGAATAGGACAGTTCGGCGATAAAATATTTTTTCCATAGTGAATCCCGAGTTAAGTGAAATATTGAAAAATGGCTTCAATCGTTGCCCGTTGTCATTTGTTGGTCATGCGTTCCTCCTGCAAGACCTTAGTATCCATTCTTAGTAGACGATCAATCCCGAAAGTAGCTACTCAGATATGGTCCGAAAGCGTACTACGTTCCCGTAGCGAACGTGGAGCGTGGCGTCCTCTGGTAAATTGGGGTTGGCACTCAGTGTATAGCTACGCACATAATACACCCGATCAGGAGCCAGATCACTCAGATTACTGGTGAAGGCATCTCCTGTATCAGCCAAAGCAGTGGTATCCAAGGCAGACTCAATGGTCACCTCCGGTTGATCTCCCCAGCAATGACCATACGTGGAAATAGGAAAATTACCTGCTGTTCGGTTTACTTCACCGACCGCACGAGCCGTGTTCGTACTAATATTATCCACAGAAATAGTTTTGGGAATAGAGAGGAAGCCAATGACAGGTACTTCAAAAACCACTGAAGGGCTGTAAACAGGTAAGTTATTGGGCAGTTGAACATAAGCCCGTACAAAATATCGCGACCCCGGTGTCAATCCTCTGATAACACTGCTAAAATCTTGGACTTGATCGAGAGGCCCCAAAGTATCGCGATTGTCTTCCAGCACGGGGTTCTCGTGGGTGGCCCAGCAGTGTCCGTGCTGGATAAATCGGGCACCTTCTTGCCTACTAATAAGTCCACTAAAAACCATCGCACTATCTGCACGATCAAATACGATGATGGCCTCGTCGATGGAAAGCACATTGCGAGGATCAAGGTCAAAATCGATTACGTTTTCACAGCTCGCCAGTATAAAGGGCAATGAGGCAAAGACGAGCAACGCAAGAGTTTGGTTGAGAGAGTAATTCATATCTATCTGGTTTTGTGTAAGATATGTCTAATAATGGAACGAAAGGCTCAGGCCAGGCACGCCCCATACAGATTTATAACTAAGCTTTAACCGTTTGTCATAAGCTTCGTTTTTCTCTAATACACGCTTTTTTTCCTTTTGGTTTCGGCATCCCTTCCAAGCGACCTGCAAAATATCGGCTGCCCAGATTGCTCCTCCGATCAGTAAAGAGATAGACGATACAATACGTTGTTTCTCGGAGCGATCAAAAAGTTTTTCTGCCTCTTGGCGATTATCTGCCTCTAAATAACGTTGCCGGTTGCGGTCGGAGCGAAGCCGAAAAAAGATCCCCGTCCCCACGAACAAATAAGTAGGAGCCGCCACGTAAACCCATTTCCATTTTTTATCTTCATCTTTAAAGCGTACGTAATTATTGCCTAACCCGGGCAAATAGGCAGAACGAAGACAAGCCTGGGGGCCATCTAGGTTAAGTACACTGGGTTTGTAGGTTGCCCAAATCTTGAAACGGACATTTTGCCCAAAAAAGTTCGGCTTTTCCTTGAAATAATCCCATACAATTACCTTATTACTACCCGCCAGAATATCTTCCCCCACGTGTCCCTGGGTATATTCGAGGGGGCCTTCGTAGTTTTTACCCGCATCCTGCGAAAAAAAGAGCCTCACGTGGTATTGGAATTGGCGGCTACTATCTTCTTGAATATGATAGGGAATGATGAGCTTTCTATGTCTGTGGTCTACCCTGACCCGGTCTTGATCGATTCTTTGTGTGTATCCCGTGGTCGCCACGCTGAAAAGTACCAAAATAAACAGAGAGAACTTGTGCACGTCTGATTTTGATTTAATTTGATTTTAAAATTAGCGAAGAAAAATAATAATTTAGACTTGCAATATTTGGAATCACGTGTATATTTTCAATATCTTGCCGTTACGTTCCATTCTGGGAAGAGTCATGTACACCCTATCTGGATTAGCGACCTGATAATCAATAAATTAATGCGATTGGAAAGCCTAGCCTGGATTTTGAAACATTCTGGGTAATTCTTTAAACAGCTCCATAAGACTTCAATTAATGCTTTGTTGTGAGTTTTATTCATAGAATAATATTTTGAACCCTAGGTTACATATGGAGACTCAACACAAACCGTTCCATCTGAGGGGTAAGATTTAAGAGTAGGCACCACTATGAAAAAGTTATTACCATTTGGGATACTGTTCATCTATCTGCTGAGCAGTCCTTCCTTGCTGGCACAGAGCTTCGAGGAGCTTTACAGCAAGGCCATGCAATACTATGACCGTAAGGATTATCAAAACGCCATTACCTACGCGGAGAAGGCACTGCCCATGGCAGCGGAAAAATTAGGGCGTTTTAGCGAAAATTTGGGTACTTTCATTAGCAATCTAGGCCATTTCTATCTGGAGGTAGAAAAATACGAGAAGGCCAGTGAAGCTTATCAACAAGCCGCTGAAATCAGAAAAGTAGCCTTAGGCGAAGACCATCCGGTTTATGTTAAGACACTTAATCGCTTGGCTTATGTCTCTTTCTTGGAGCAAGAATATGATCAGGCGGAAGTATATTTTAAAAAATTATTAAAAATTGCTGAACAAAAGGGCGAAGATCACTCCCTCACTTACGCGCAAATTCTGAATAGTTTAGGAGTTATTTATGAAAATCAAGGGCGCCTTACCCAAGCGGATAGTGTTTATCAGAAAGTTCTAGCCATTCACCAAGCCATTTTACCGCCACAAGATCCGCAATTGGTGCATCCTACTCTCAATTTGGCTCGGCTTTATTACCACACACATCGCTACGAAGAAGCTCTCCCTTATTATGAGAAGCTAAAAGGTTTTTACGAACAAAACACCATTCAAGATAGTAGTGAAGCCGCACGTGTCTTCAACGAATTAGCAGATATCTACCGTAGTCATAAACAGTACCAAGAGGCCGAAGACCTGTTGAATCGCTCTAGGAATATCACGCACGAAAATCTAGGCCAGAACAGCCTTGAATATACCCAGTCTCTACACAATTTAGGAAATCTGTATATTGATAGAGGACACTACGAGCAAGCCGCCCCGCTGCTCCAAGAGGCATTAGAAATTAGAAAAAGACTGCTAGGAGAAGGGCATCCTATCTACGCCCAATCACTCAACGATATAGGCAGACTTCGCTACCAACAGCAACAGTATCAAGAAGCAGAACTCCTCTGCCAACGCGCCCTTGATATTCTCAAAGAAACGGTGGGCGACCAACATCTAGACTACGCCACGACTCTGCACAACCTGGCCGATATCTACAATACCCAGCAAATGTACGTGAAAGCTGAGGAACTTTATAAGATTGCGCTGGCTACCCGTCGCCAAATTCTAGGAGAAGACGATCTAAACTACGCGACCACTCTTAATAACTTGGGAGAACTGTATCAGGCACAAAAAATTTATGCCCGTTCGGAAGAGCTTTACCAAAAAGCCTTAGAAATTCGTAAAGCACAAGAAGACCAGAACCCACTGGCTTACATTCGTACGCTGGGCAATCTGGCAGGAATTTACGCCATTCAAGAGGATTACGAAAAAGCACAAGCACTTTATGAAGCACTGGTAGAACTCTCTCGTACGCACGCAGAACAGCATCCTAAGCCTCACGCTGAAGCCCTGAATAGCTTGGCGAGTCTTTATTATGAATTGGGGCGTATCCAAGCCTCAGAAGAGCTTTACCAACAGGCCCTCGAGGTTTATCAAGAGCACACCCTCGCCGGAGATGCTACCTACATTAACTCACTGAATAACTTGGGAGGCATCTACAAAAATCAAGGACGCTACCAAGAGGCTGAAACCGTTTATCAACAATCTGTAGAAATCAGCCGAGAAGAAATGGGCGAGCAGAGTCCCTCCTATGCGCTTGCCCTGAGTAAATTAGGACTTTTGCATAAAACCCTAGGCCGCTACGACGAAGCTGAGCTAAAATACCGTAAGGCACTAGAAATTTATCAGGGGGCAGAGCTAGAGTCTCTAGAACAGGCACAAACGCTTTATTATCTAGCCTCACTCTATGCCCTCAAAGGTATGTATGCCGAGGCCGAGCCAGTATACCAGCAGGTGCTAGAAGTTTTGAAAAGACAAGCTTCGACCCTTCATCCTGATTATACCCGTGCCTTGCATCATCTGGCGCATCTTTATCGCCAAATGGGTCGTTATCAAGAGTCTGAGTCTCTCTACAAAGAAACCCTAAGACTGCGCGAACAAACGATTGGCAAAAATCATCCCGACTACGCCAAGACGCTCAACGCCCTAGCCTCGCTCTATCGCTCGGTAGAACAAGACCACAAAGCCGAACCACTCTACCAACAAGCTTTGCAGATTAGAGAAAAAAGCTTGGGTGTCAAACACGCGGACTATGCCACTTCTTTGGATAATTTGGCTAATTTTTATCAAGCTAACGAACAATATGAACAGGCTAAACCCCTTTATGAAGAGTCCTTGGCCATCCGTAGAGAAATTTTTGGGGAGCAGCACCCTGTTTATGCGGCTTCCCTGAACAATCTTGCCTTGCTTTATGAGCGTGCTGGTTCCTCTGTTCAAGCGGAGAAATATTACCGAGAAGCTTTACTAATCTTCCGAAAAGCTTTGGGTAACGACCACCCTGACTTCGCAAAGGCACTCAATAACTTGGCTTCCCTCTACGAATTGCTCGAGCGTTACCCCGAATCACAAAACCTTTATAAAAAATCGGTAGAGATCATTGTCAAGCAAATCAAGAATAATTTCAACTATTTGAGCGAGGAAGAAAAAAGGCTTTTCTATAATGCAAATAAGCTTTTTATTGAGAATTTCATCAAGTTTACCATCAGTCAAATAGAACTCAACAAAGAAGCAGCTGAACAAAAAGACCTAGCCATCTTGGGGGATGCTTATGATTTGCGCTTGATGACCAAGGGAATTGTCCTCAACGCCACCACCAAAGTCCGCAAGCGTATCCTGAACAGTCAAAATCCGGAACTAATTCAAAAATATCAACAATGGCAAAATCTGCGTGAGCTAATTTCTAACATGTACAACTTGGGGCTACCACAAATTCAAGAAAAAAATATTAATCTGGATAGCCTGGAACAGCTTGCCAACCAATTAGAAAAAGAAATTTCTCGTGAATCTAACGATTTTGCCCAAGTGTATTCGCCAGACTTGCCCTCTTGGCAACAAATTAAGCAGGTACTCAAGCCAGGAGAGGCCGCCGTAGAAATGATTCGCTTAGAACCCAGCGAAGATCGTGTGGTTTACGCGGCGATGATTGTTCATCCCCGAACCCAAAAACAACCCGAAATTGTTTTGCTCAGAAATGGAAAGGAATTAGAGGAAAAATATTTTAGTTACTACCAAAATGTAGTTCATTTTAATGTATATGATCGCCATACGTATAAGCAATACTGGGCTCCGATTCAGGAGAGATTAGCTGGCGTAAATCGAGTTTACTTTTCTCCCGATGGCATTTACCACCAAATCAACTTGAATACGATTTTTCATCAAGAAACACAAAAACACCTCATCGATGAGCTTGAAATCGCGCTAGTTACAAACACCAAGGAAATTCTCAATCAAGAAAATCCTTCTTCTCCTACACAGAAGCGTAAAGCCTTACTCATCGGTCGCCCTGCTTATCATTTGAATAAGGAGGTAGATGACAAGTCTCTAAAAAAGCTGAAAGAAGAACTCAATAGCTGGCTGACCCGAGCCAATTTCAGCGACTTACCCGGTACCGAATACGAAATTAAAGATATAGCAACGATCCTTATCGAGCAGGGCTGGGAGGTCAACGCGCTCTTGGGTGATGAGGCACGCGAGGAAAATATCAAAGCGACCCATGGCCCGAATATACTCCATATCGCTACCCACGGTTTCTTTATTTCAGAAGAGCAACAAGATTTGAGTCGTTATCGCCTCTACGACGAGCAAGTGGCTTCGGAAGAAATTCCCGTAGACCCTATGCTCCGATCTGGTTTGGTACTTGCTGGCGTAGGCAATCATCTGCAAAATCCTATCAAGTCTAGCCATGACGATGGCATTCTCACGGCTTACGAAGCCACCAGTTTGGACCTAGATCATACCGATTTAGTTGTCCTCTCTGCCTGCGAAACAGGTCTGGGTTTAATCCGAAGCGGCGAAGGAGTGTATGGCTTACAAAGGGCTTTACAAATCGCTGGAGCCGAAGCCATTCTGATGAGCCTCTGGAAAGTGGATGACTTTGCTACTCAAAAGCTCATGACGCTCTTTTACCAAGAATGGTTACAAACGGGGAATAAAAAAGAAGCTTTCCGGAACGCACAAAAACAAATCAGAGCCGCCTATCCTAGCCCCTATTATTGGGGAGCTTTCGTGCTGGTGGAAGATTGAAAATTGAGAATTAGAAGGTAGCAAATTACAGACAAATGAAACGCTGCTACTACTCTAAGTAACTCCATTTGCCTCTGTATGACTAAAAATTGCCCGTCTCGTCTCGTTTCTTCTACCTCAAAAAAAATCCTATCTTCTGTACGTGCCAAAAGATAGGATTTTGCTAGAAATATGACGCTGCTAGCCCTCAACGGGTGTGAAAGTCTCGGTCATTTTGCCTTCGTCATCTTCGGTTATTAGTTTATCTTCGGTAATTTCTTTGACGACTAGTTTCTCCTGAGTACCCATAAACTCACCTGTTTCGTGATTCAAAACCAAAGTTCCTTCTTCCACTTTCCAATTGCCTGTAGCTACGACATTATCTTTGAAGATTTCTTCGTAAGTTCCGTCTTCCATCAAGTTTAGATAATCTCCGGAAAGACCTTCTTCTTTTCTTCCATCTTCGTGAACAAAGGAAGTCATTTGCCATTTTTTGACGAATTTTTGTTCTACTTCGGAGAGTTCTCGTTCTTCTACGGTGGTATCGCCTACGGCTACAGTCTCTTCTTCTTCCACCTCACTGGCTGTGGTGGTAGAATCTTCGGTTTCGTAGGTACTGGTATCTTCACCTCCTCCACAAGCAAATAGAAGCGGGAATAAAGCTATCAGGAGTATGTTTCGCATTAATTTCATAAATTCAGGTACTTTTAGTTAGACAATGAAATTTTTGCGAAAGATAAAGAAAAACTAGAAATCTGGAAGGAATTTTTATTCAGGATCGTATTTTTTAGGTGCATACAAGAAACCAAACGCCTCCGCGCCCTCTTTTTCGCGACAGCGGTGGTGAATCTGGTGCGCACGAATCATCCGGCGCAAGTAGCGACTTTTTGCGATAAACTTGATTTTGATGCGACGATGTACGAGTATATCATGAAATAACACATAAAAAATTCCATAGGCCAATATACCAAAGCCGATGGGCTTTAGCATCCAGAGGGCAGGTATCTCAAAGCCCGCTACAATGGTAGCTACCGAGGGCACGCTAAAAACCAAGGCAAAATAATCGTTCTTCTCGAAGAAACCCTCGTGTGGTTGATGATGATCTCGGTGCCAACTCCATAAGAAACCGTGCATCACGTACTTATGCGTAGCCCAAGCTGCGAATTCCATCAAAAAAAAGGTGCCTGTAATCAATAGAAAATAAATCAAGAAGTACATATCGTATGAATTACAAATTGCAGATTACAAATTTTAGGTTTGGAGGCCAACAGATGAAGTGCTAGACTCCTGAATTATTATTCTTGTTGGTTTCTTAACTGGATTATAAACCAAGAAGTTTGAGAAAGTTCTTAGATCTGAAATTAGAAGCTAATTTGTACAGAAACCTTCGCTAATATAAAAAATAGCACGACCAAAGCCGCCACGGTCAGCCAGATACGCAGCCGAAGGTTATTTTTTTTGAGATTTTGCACGGTTGCCTCCATTTGGCGCATATCTTCTCCGTAATGGTCGTGAAAATCTTGGAGTTCTTCCATTTTCTCGATCAAATCCTTATTTTCTTTGCGAAGTTTTTTGTTGGTGGTGCTGGCCCGCTTAAAATTGGCTTGAACCTTTTTGATCTCCGTGGGAGCTTCCTGCTCTTGCTCGATCATTTGATTGACCTCAGAGATAGAAAAATAACGCTCGTAGCCACAGACTTCGCAAGTAGTGCGGCTGTAATCGTTAGCAGACTCACAATTGATACAATTCCAGGCCATAATTTACGTACGTACACTTTTTGGCAAGGTCTGGGAAAAAGCGAGGAACGCTTAAGCCTCGCCCTCTTCGTCCTTTCCGATCTTCAGTCCTTTTCCTTTTAACTTACTCGAAGTTAGCATTTCCTTAGACTTTTTCTTGCTCGTTGGGGCTTTTTTTTCTGTTTTCTCCGGATTTTCTTCTGGCTGATTTTGTAGAGTCTTGAGCGTAGATTTAATCAGCGGTCGGGCGGGTTTGAGTGCTAGTTCCTCTTCGCTCAGATAAGCTTTTAGATTCAAAGCCTTAAGCCGATCAAATACCACCGATACGTTGGGGCGTTTTTGGTAATCTTGCTCCAGCATTTCTTGTAGCAGGCCCGATAGCTCTGGCGGCAGGCTTGGATCTTCTAGGCGGAGTTTATCACCAGCTTGCACGGCCATACAAGCATAGCCGTATTTTTCTTGGTCAAATTTAGGCAGAGAGCCCGTCAGATAGAGACAAAAGAGTAAGCCCAGCGCAAAAATATCAGACTGGGTGGTTAGTTCTGCGGCTTGGATGGCTTCGCTCCCTTTGATGTAGAGTGCCAATTCGGGGGAATAAAAAACCATATCTCCTACTAAGTCTTCACTCATTTCGGGAGGATGACTGGAAAAATAGCTGTTGTCAAAATCTATCAGTTTGGCGGTGTAGTTGTTGGTTTTGGTTTGCTTAATGAGGACATTGTCTGGTTTGAGGTCGCCGTGTACGATATCGGCTTTGTGCAAAACATTCAGGCTATGGGTAATGGTTTTCATGATGAGCACGCGACTGTGCAAGGGCAAGACCGCGATTTCAGGAATGGAGAGGGAGGCTACGTCCACTTTTTCAGTGACTTTATAATATTTGCTTTCATTACGGAAGAAATCAACGGTAAAGACTAAATTGCCACCGCTTCCGCACTTTTCATTAATTTGTTTCATAAGGGTTTTATGGTGTTTCTCAAATTCGGCACAACGCACTCTTTTCTTAGCTTTGGATTTTGTACTCCCGGGTGCGTTTTTCGTGGGATACTTGGGATACAAGAACTCTTTCATAAAGTATTCTTTGCCATTTTTTTTAGCAAAGCTCCACTTGCTCAGTCCCCCTCCGGCGGTGGAGAAGTCCCGAAGTATCTCGTAACCTTTGATAATATCGCCTTTCAGCATAGATTTAACTTTGGTGAATACCCTTTGAAGTGCAAAAATAATTCAATTTGAAAAAAAATGGGCTTGATATTCGTTTTTATCTCAGCTTAGACTTCGGCTTTATCATTTATTCAATAAAAAATAATACTATTAGACCCAAATCTATTCATGCTCAATATTTGAACAAAAAAGTCTGTATTTTTAAGTAAAATTTAACTCAAATTCATCTGATTCTTTGAAACTTTATTTCCAATGGGCAGAAATCATACTGATTTTGGGAAGTTTACAGGGTTTTTTACTCGGTGGTCTGCTCATTTTTCGTGGTATTCGGCTTCACACTTCTTACTATTTCTTAGGAAGTATTCTGTGTATTCTGGCCTATAATCTCGGTAAAGCCGCGCTAGACTTCGCGGGTATTACTGATTATGATTACATTCGTTGGGGCTTACTGGTTCAATTCGATTGGGCTTTGGGGCCATTACTTTACTTTTATGTCTTCTATACGCACTTCCCTACTAAATCGTGGAAGACTAAAAATTTCCTGCATTTTATTCCCTTGTCCATCCAGCTCATCCTGAGTCTTGTTGATACGTACGTGCAATGGCTGTGGTGGATTGACCGTCCGAGTATCCACAATGGACACGCGCTATTCTACCGCTATTATTCAAGTACTAGCATAAGTGATTTGATTACCGTCTTGATAGCAGGTATTTATCTCTATCACTCACTTCGGTTGCTTCGTTCAGAGAAGGTTGAGCCTACCCGCAGCCTACAGACTTGGTGGCTTGCTTTCTTCTTGTATAGCATGCGCATCTTGATTGGTGCGCTCCTGCTCGTGATTTGGGTAGACTACGTTGCTGCTTCCGTAGTGGTGGGCTATGCTTACTATGGCTTGTATTTACTGATGGTGGTATTTATTTACGGATTGGGATTGCGCGCCTACCGTCGGCGCAATTCCTCAGTCTCAAGTGTTTCTCAGGCATCCATTTCAAAAAACAGAGAAGTCTCCCGAGAGTTGCTGCAAAAAGTCATACAAACCGTAGAAAAACAACAGCTCTACCTCGATCCTCAACTCAACTTACGCTCCCTCGCGCAGCGGTTTAATATTTCTTCTCAGCAACTTTCTCATCTGATTAATCAAGGATTACACAAAAATTTTAATGAATTTATCAATGAATATCGGGTCAAAGAAGCCCAAACACGCCTGCTCGACCCACGCTATCAGCATCTGACCGTCCTCGCCATTGCTTACGATTCGGGTTTCAACTCTAAGGCTTCCTTTAATCGGGCTTTCAAACAATTCACCCAATGCTCTCCACAAGATTATCGCAAGCAGTCTTCCCACTCATGATTTTAGCGATTGCCATCTTCATCAAGTAGAGAGCCCATGAGGAAGCATAGATTTTCGCAGAGGAATTATAAAAAGTGCTTTTCTCAATGGCAATTCTTCGTCTCAAATGATCTTTTGGGGCGATGAGACGCTTTTGCGCCCCTAGTTTTGGGTTCATTCATCAAATTTTAATTCCATTATACCATGAAAAATCATTTTTGGAGAATCGGGTGTTTAGTCTGTCTTTTCTCCTTTCATCTCTCTGCACAATCTTACGATACGATTCCTCTTCCTGAAAAAATCAGAGATTTACCAGATGGAATCAAGGTAACGCACCACCCCAACCCAGTTTATGCCAGCCTCGATGAAAATGAGCCAGACATTTATTTTTGGAAACACGATACCCAAGTGAGCACGCTCGTAGGTGAGCTCCAAGTCGTGGAGTTTGGAGCTTATCTTTTGGGCAAAGAAGGTTGGTTTCTAAGGGCAAGCATGACTCCTCGCCAGTTCAAAAACTGGTTTGAGGCCAAAAAAGCCAGATTACAACCTGAGCAAATTTATGTATTTGAGAAAAACTGGCGAAGGGACACACGTCTGTACGGAGGCACTGCTCTTTGGTATGTGATCGCAGAAGATCGTCAGGGCAAAAAATTCAGAGGCTACAGCATCATCGAAACCGTTGGAGAGCTGAAATAATGAACCTTTATCTTTCACTTAAAAATAAACTTTGAATACCATGATACCATTGAATTTACTACCCAGTCTATTGGTCTGGCTCTTGATGCTCAGCCCTGGCAATACCTATTATCAAGTGAATGTGGAGGATAGCCAACTCCACTGGACAGGTAAAGCCGCCGTGGGTGATTACCAAGTCAAAGGGCAACTCAAGCTTAAAGAGGGTCATCTCGAGATCGAAGAAAAACAAATCAAGGGCGGGCGTTTTGTGATTGATATGACCAGTCTTCAATCTGAGATGCCTCCCGTCACGGCTCATCTAAAAACCAAGGATTTCTTTGAGGTAAAAAAATACCCGACCGCTTCTTTCGAAATTTTGTCGGCTCAACCCGCAAAAGGCCATTATGAAGTAAGCGGAAAGCTTCGTATTAAAAACAAAGAACAAGAAATTTCTTTTCCCGCTCAAATTGACTTCCAAGAAGATCAAGTACAAGTGCAAGCCAAATTGGCTGTTGATCGTACGGCCTTTGGCATCAAGACTTTTATGAAAGGAGATCAGGCCATTGATCGCTTTTTTGATTTGGAAATTAATTTGAAAGCAAAAAAGAAGTAAGCGGTCAAGGTTCAGTTCTCAGCTTTCTGCTCGCCTGACCATTTCGTGTTTCAGAAGCAGCGCTGAGGACTGAAGGCCAAAAGCTATTCATCAAAAATCGCGGGTAGGTAGCGCACATACACATCATAGGCAATGTCTGTGTAAGCATATTGCTGACCTCGGTAGCCCGGCCCGAAAGGAAAGGTTCGCTTTGTGATCCACGATTGAATATCTGCCTCAGCGTGGTCAAAACCTCGATTATAAGTAGCAGCCACAAAACGAATCTGGCTTTCTTGATCTGTCCAGGCCTGCGGAAACTTATGCTTCACCACGGCATAAAAAGCTCCTAAATAGCGAATCTGCCAAGACAAATCCTTCATCCGACGGAGGCGTTCTTGGCGAATTGCTCGAGCCGAGCTAGCCTCGAGATGAGTAATGTCCGCGTGCTGGCGCATACGATGTTTTTGCACATATAACTCCAATGACTCTACGAAAGAAGGCTTCATCTGAAAACGCCCAATGGAAAAATTAGCGTACTGCGCCCCAAAACGGGTGTAGAGCGTTTCCAGAGAAGCGGTTTCCAATAGATTACTTACCTCCGAAAAGCGCACCACCTCTGGGAAAACAACAGCCATGATAATTTTCAGCTCTTCGGGCGGGAGGTTTAGTGTGCTTTTTATGAGGATTTTATGTTCTCGCAAAAAATCTAATGCTCCTTGATAATCCTGATGGTAGGCACGCTCAAAGTCCTGCGCCGTCTGCGCTCTGATGGGCATCCAGATGCAAAGGCTATATACAAAACCAGCGAAGCTTAGCTTTTTGAGCAGAATACTTAGGTTCATATTTCAGGTGAGAAGTTATTAGATCAACTCTTTGCTTGAACATTTATTGTGAACAGCCATTTTTCAAATAACTTTCCATACAAAAAGGCAAAAGCTTTTCCTGATAATGAAAGGCTTGTTTGCCCCTGGCCAGTGGATGCTTGGGATGCCCTTGCTTGGTGAAAGCTCCGGCTCGCAGCCATCGCACATTGGTAGAGCAAATTATTTGATAAATATCTTCCAAACAACGAGGTAAGTAACCACGACTCTCGATCAGATTGCCCCAAGCGCACCAAATATATTCAAATGAGTACTCCTCGAATAAATTCTGAATGATCTGTTGATTCTCTCGATGCCAAGGGGCATAGGCTCTACGCGGTGGTAAATCTCTAATAAAGGTCGCCCTTTGTGGATAAATATTAAGCAAAAGCACGCCCGAAAACCCTTTCAACTGACTCATACGCTGCACTCTGGTCCAAGTCGGGTCAGTGCGCTGGTCAGAGGCCACACTAGGATTGATCCCAAAGACGACCAGCGTATTCCTTCCCATTTCCCCTTGACCCAAAGCATAACGAGCGCGATTATTGGCATTGCAATGGTAGAGCATGGTTTGAATTAAAAATTACGGATGGCAAAATTACAAATTACGCCATAGTTTTCCGTGGCTCTGCTTCCCAGTTTCTCCTACCAATCCATCTCTATAATTTGTAAACTATGTTTAGATAAGCCATTCAGAGGTATACACGGAGCGTGGAGCTATAAGATAGCTACCTTCAGTCCGTCCAAGCGACCATAATATTGCGCGGCCCCTGAAAAGGCATTCGACCGTGTGCCGTGCTGAAATTATCAATCGCCAGAATATCACCTCGTTGCCACGAGAAAAACACCATATTTTCCCAAATTACTTCCAAAAGATGCGCTATATAATCGCGGGGAATCTCCGTACCATCGGCAAAAGTAACGTGCATCTCGTGGTCATAAGTATTTTTTAAGGTTCGGTTGAATCTGGTCATCCCTTTCAGAAAAGTCGCTAAAAAATGCCTTTGCCATCGGTTTTGTCTTTGGGCAATGTGCTGATACTCGATGGCAGGTGCCGCATTGTGAAAAACTTGGGCGTGGTTAAACCAGACTTTTTCTCCAGTCTCGGGATGCGTTTTTATGGCTTCTTGGTCATTCAATAGCGTCAGGCGATCATTTTCTTGCCAGATCAAGCTCAGCGCTTGCTCCTGACACTGGCGAATTACTTCCGCTTTGTCCTTGGTTTTGAACATATCGTCCCAGCGTTTTTGGCTAATTGACCAATTGGTTTTGGATTGAGGCCCATAATAATTACGGATATTCAAAATGCCTCTTTGCTCGAACTCAGCTCGAATCTCCGGGTCTAATTGGCGATAAACCTGCCGAAAATCAGTCAAAGGCGTTTCTCCTCCTACCTGGGGAGCCGTTTCACAAAAGAAGAATACCCGTCGAGGCGCACTTTTGAGGAAACTCATTTCACAATGTTGCATAATCGGATAATGAGGAGGCAATTCGCTGGCCGAAAAAGTGTAAGTAGTATTGATATTCCGAGGCGAGGTTCCGTAGTAACGACTCTGCAGCTTTGGATCAATGGTGAGCGCAATTTGCTCAAAATCTAATGGTGTATAAGTATGAAATCCCCTGAGGAGAATCGCTCCGTGTTCCGCGATTTTTTGCTTGACCCAATCCTGATGCGTATGGAGGAGGTTCTTGAGCGAATCGGAGGTGGCCTGAGTAGCCTCAACTGGCTTTATCAGCAAGGGTAGGCCATTTTTACTTTCAGGAAGTACCTCTATTTGGCATCCTAGAATCTTTTCAAAAGTGGTCGTTTGCATAAATATTTGCTTGAGATTGGAAGATATTGCTTAAAAAGGTATTGCTAGCAAGCAGTAGGCAGGGTTTATTCCTAGCTCATGGGGCAAGATAAAAATAATTTTATTTTTTCTCTAAGAAATGCTATAATTTACTTAAGAATAGTTTGAGAGGAGGGCAATTTTTTGCTTCAAAAGAAGTTATTAATTTGAAGCATTCTCAGAAAACATACAAATCAGCTTTTGAAAATAGAGTTACCTTTTATCCACAAATCGGATTCATAGGTAAAGACAACAGAAACTATCCGCTAAAAAATTCGTTCTCATAAGAAAGGGAACTTATTATCAGCTTGAAAAGTTTTTAACATATCAGTAACAAATCTTCACGAAGGAAAAACCTCTTAATCCATCAAAAATAAAGATAAGCACATATGGCTTATCCTTATCCAATTTTTGTTTGAAGATAATTTAAAATATTTATAAATTACTTGTTAGGTGAGCCTCTGTGCGCAGACTTGCGATTCAAGCACACAAAGACTTTCATTTTGTATAGTATAGTTTAGATTTAGTTTAATCAAATTAGTTAACAAACACTTATTCTGAAATTCGGAGTAAGTGTTTTTTTTGATTTATATACAAGTACTAAACCGCACACACCGACTGGAGAAAAAAAATAAATAAATATTCATAATATTTTGTAAGCCCCTCGTAATCAGCGACAAAAATCTCATTCCTCAAACAAAAAACTTCCGAACCTTCCAAACACAAACTCTCTGACTCATCAGCAAGTTAAAAAACAAGATTAATCATCTTCCATACATAAATCCATCCCTGATCTTCTTGCAGGATGCTCGGGTCAAAGCCCAAACCCAATGACCCATGATTCTTAGATTCTTAGGTTTCTGATGTAAGTGTTAACATGTAACACATATTCTCTTTTAAGGCATAATTTCATTAATTTTAACAAAAGTCTGAACTGTATTGATTAAACTATACGCATATGGCAACTTATAATCTAAACATCAACGGAAAAAAACAACAGGTAGATGTGGCCGAAGATACCCCCATGCTGTGGGTGCTTCGAGATCATCTCGGCTTAGTAGGTACGAAGTATGGCTGTGGCATTGCCCAGTGTGGGGCTTGTACGATCCATCTCGAGGGAACGGCCGTGCGCTCTTGTCAACTACCTGTCTCTAGGGTAGGCGATAAAACCATCACGACCATTGAAGGCTTGTCTGAAAATGGCGACCACCCCGTACAAGCTGCTTGGCTAGAACACGATGTCGCGCAATGTGGCTATTGCCAGGCAGGACAAATCATGAACGCGGCGGCTTTTCTAAAATCCAATCCCAGCCCAAGCGATGCTGACATCGAGGCCGCCATGAACGGCAACCTCTGCCGCTGTGCTACTTATACGCGTATCAAAAGAGCCATCAAGACAGCAGCCACCAACGCTTAGGCTTGCTCTTGATAGTAAGTGGCCCTTCTTTTCTCCTCAAATTGATTATGAATTAAAAAAAAACTAAAATATGTCTATTGTCAAAACTTCTATTGGTAGACGCTCCTTCCTGAAAGCTTCCGCCCTCGCTGGTGGAGGTATGATGCTCAGCTTCTCTTGGTTATCTTCTTGTCAATCTAAGCCCGAGCAGGCACTCACAATGCCTGACGAATGGTTCGAGCTGAATGGCTTTTTGAAAATCGGGGAAAATGGCCTCACCACCATCATGTCTCCCAACCCTGAAATCGGTCAAAACGTGAAAACTTCTATGCCCATGATCGTGGCCGAGGAATTGGATATAGATTGGAAAAACGTGGTCGTAGAGCAAGCCCCTCTCAATACCGATGTATTCACCCGCCAAATCGCGGGCGGTAGTCAATCTATCCGTCAAGGTTGGGAAGGACTGCGCCTGGCCGGAGCCACCGCACGCCGAATGCTGATAGAAGCCGCAGCTCAAGCTTGGGAGGTGCCCGCCGAAGAAATTAGCACCGAAGCAGGCGTTTTAAAACACGAAAAAAGTGGCAAATCTGCTGGCTACGGTGAGATGGCCTCTGCCGCTACCCAGGTAGCTGTGCCCGAAGAGGTGGTTTTGAAAGAGGTCAAGAATTTCAAAATCATCGGAACGCCTCGCCAAAACGTGGACGGCTCCAAAATCGTAACGGGACAGCCTCTCTACGGCCTAGACTACCAACGGGAAGGCATGCTTATCGCCATGATCGTCCAGCCACCTGCCTTTGGAATGAAATTAAAATCGGTAGAAAGTGCCAAGGCCAAGTCTATGCCCGGGATCAAAGATGTTTTTACCATCCAAGCCTACCAAGAAGATCAGAAAACCAATGCCTTTGATGCCACAGCCATTCCTGAGCTAGTCGTAGTAGTGGGTGAATCTACTTGGCAAGTCATGAAAGCCAAAAAAGCACTCGAACTAGAATGGGAATCGGCTGAAGCCTACACCAAAACCTTTATGGGCTTCAGAGGAGATGAGCAATCAGTCAATGTGCCCGCTGGTTTGGAAAGTACAGATAGCCATTATGCCAAAATGGACGAATTGGCTAGCAAACCCGCCCAAGAAGTCCGCAAAGATGGAAACCCCGAAGCAGCCTTTGCCAAGGCGGCTCAGGTCATCGAGCGTACTTACACGGCTCCCTTCCTAGCCCATAATACGATGGAGCCTATGAATTTCTTTGCCCACGTTACAAATGACCAAGCTGAACTCGTGGGACCAATTCAAACCCCAGAATTTGTAGAAAAAAGTGTTTCCGCGCGTCTGGGCTTGCCCTTAGAAAAAATTGATATCCAAATGACCCGTATGGGTGGTGGTTTTGGGAGAAGGCTTTACGGACACTTCGTGGTAGAAGCGGCCGTCATTTCCCAAAAAATGAAAGCTCCCATCAAGCTAATTTATACCCGTGAAGATGATATGACGCAGGGTACTTATCGCCCTTCTTACATGGTGACCTATCGCGCCGCCTTGGATAAGGATGATAACTTGACGGCTTTTCACGTCAAAGCAGGTGGGATTCCCGAAAGTCCGCTCTTTGCCAATCGCTTCCCCGCCGGAGCCGTAGAGAATTACCTAGCCGAAGAATGGTCAGCAGAGTCTAATATTACCATTGGTGCTTATCGCGCGCCAAGATCTAATTTCATTGCCGGAGCTGAGCAATCTTTCTTAGATGAAGTGGCCGAAGCCGCTGGCAAAGACCCCATTGATTTCCGCCTAGAGCTTTTCGATAAGGCGATGAAAAACCCTGTGGGTGAAAACAACGATTATGAAGCTGCGCGTTATGCAGGGGTGCTCAAATTAGTCAGAGAGAAATCTGGTTGGGACCAAAAACAAGACAATCTTCACCGAGGGGTTACGGCGTATTATTGTCATAACTCTTATATTGCGCAGGTATTAGATCTGACGATGGAGGATCAAAAGCCCGTCATCCAGAAAGTCTACTGCGCCGTAGATTGTGGTATCGTTGTCAACCCAATCGCGGCTACCAATCTGGTAGAAGGGGGCACGGTAGATGGTATCGGGATGGCTGCTTACGGTGGTTTGACCTTCAAAGAGGGCGTACCCGAACAAAGCAATTTTGATAAATATCGCTTGATTCGCCACCGAGAAGCACCCAAAGACATAGAGGTGCATTTCGTACAAAATGACATAGACCCCACGGGTCTGGGTGAGCCCCCTACTCCTCCTGTGGTGGCCGCTTTGGCGAATGCCTTGTATCGGGCCACGGGTCAGCGTTATTATAATCAGCCTTTCTTGGCGGAGAAACCGCAGATATTAGCGCAACTTGCCAGTGAAGAAGGAAAAGCTTAATAACTAATCTTTACTGATTCACAAATCTTTTGAGGGATGTTCCGAGAGGAGCATCCCTTATTTTTTGATCTGATTTTTAAAATAATATTACTTAATTGCCTCACGGAAAATCATTCCTCGAAACAAATTACTGTCTATACTAATCTCTTTTACGATGGAAAATAACGTTTTACTAGGCGAATTTTTTGGTACACTCATCTTGATTTTGCTGGGCAATGGCACCGTAGCCAACATTACCCTTTCTCAATCCAAGGCAGAAAACAGCAACTGGATGGTACTCACTACGGGTTGGGGCTTTGCGGTGATGATGGGCGTATTCGTGGCGTTGGCCTTTGGTGCCCCTGCTCACCTCAATCCAGCCGTTACGATTGGTTCGGCGGTAGTCAGTGGTAATTATTCTGATCTATTGCCTTTTGTGGCGGTTCAACTCTTAGGAGCTTTTCTGGGTAGCGTGCTGGTGTGGGTGCATTATTTCCCTCACTGGAAGCTAACCTCAGACCCGGCGACGAAGTTAGGTTGTTTTGCCACGGCTCCCGCGATTGAGAACCGCTGGATGAATATCGTTAGTGAAGTCATTGGCACTTTTGTGTTGGTAGTCGGGGTGGGAGCGATTTTCGCGGGAGATTTAGCTCCGGGGATGGGACCTTTCTTGGTAGGAGCTTTGGTGTGGGGGATTGGCCTCTCTCTGGGGGGAACCACGGGCTACGCCATCAATCCGGCTCGGGATTTAGGGCCTCGTCTCGCGCATCAGATCTTGCCCATTCCCGGCAAGGGTTCTTCTAATTTTTCCTATGGGGTCATTCCCGTGCTTGGGCCGGCCGTGGGCGGTGCTCTGGGCGGTTTGTTTATGGTGGTGTTTCCAGTGTTTTGAGGTAGAGTGCCTAAAAAAGCCCAAGCGGTTTGCTTCCACGGATTTTTCACGGAGTGAGGTCAGTCGGGGGACTGGATTCAAACTTTTTTAATTAGACCTGATACTGGCCTCCACTTTCAGTACAATCGTTGAGAAATCGGTACTACAACATTGGATCAATTCTATCTCTAATAATCGGAGTGGCGTTTTCGATTATGGAGAATGGTTATTATCTCGACGATCGGGTTTCGCAAGCGATGCTCAAGGGCTTGAAAAAAAGAAAGCTCCCCCACCGAAGCTAGATCATCACATCCAGATTACACCCCGAGAAACGGAGATCTTGGATTTGATTTTGAAAGAATTCACCACGCAGGACATCGCAGATCAGCTTTGTATCAGCACCCGAACCGTGGAAACACATCGCAAGAACTTATTAGAAAAGTTTGGAGTCAAGAATACGGTAGGTTTGGTAATCCGGGCGGTGCAATTGGGTTTCTGGGAGGTATGAGTCTTACTACCGAGTAAAGGTAGTTCGGTTCCACCTTACGTGGGCTCAGGTGTTTTTGTAAAGAAGCGAAAGCCTGATACAATGATTTGCCTAAAGTTTATCTTTAAGCTGCAAAAGCCCTCTTTCGTTGCTAAATCACAATTCCAAACAAATCAATCTCAGTTGGTTAATCTTGCCGAATGAGCTCAATGGTATATCTCATTACACCGTCTATTCCCTCTTTGATTTCTTCTAAATTTTTGCCGATGGAATGGTCAGGCATCAAACCTCGCTGGGTGTGCGATGGCTCATCTACATTCAAATAATAACTCCAACGAGGAATACGAATATCCAAACGACTATTGGGTAGTGTAAAAGTAGATAAAAGGCCGCTGTTGTTGCCTTCGTAAGCACCTCCTGTCTCTTCTCCCAAGAAAATACCTACCCCGTGGGCGTGCGCAATCGCTACTAATTCCGCCGCACCCGAGTAAGTACGGCCATTTATTAGAAAATATATTTCCCCTCCAAAGCGGTCAGAAAAAGGAGCTTGCAGTTCTAATCCGGGATGATGATGCAATAAAGCATAGCTAGAATCCTGACGAACGGGGCGACCGTATCCGCGATAATGTTTGCTTACGCGAATTTCTCGGTAGGCACGAAAAGGCTTAGGAAGCAAATAACGAAGCAGCTCGAGCACATGAGTATCATCTCCTCCCGTATTGCCTCGTAGATCAATGATTAGATGGTCAAGGGCATTTTTTTTCAAGTATTTGAATTGTTTTTTTAGGAAATTTGAAAACTCCAAACCTTGGCTTTGCAAACGATTTTGATCGAAGGTATTGATTTTCAAAATAGCGGTACTCAGAGAAGACAGTTCGGTGAAGTGAAGCAAAGGAGCATCAGCCCGAGTTAACTCGAGGCGTTGGTAAAAATCTGCCTTAGAGATTGGTTCTATCCGATATTGTCGGGTTATCTTCCTACTATCTTGATAAGAGATGAGGTAAGGTTTGGTAGCCTCAGGGCGGGTCAGGGCGTACCAAAAACTGAATTGCTGTTCCAGACTTCGGTATTTTCCTTGGATACTTTTCGCGTCAGATAGTGCCGAAAGATAAGGCAGAAAGCTCTCAAAAAGAGAATCAACCGGATGCCCATCAATTTTTAAAAGATGGGTACCTGTGGGTAATTTTTGCTCATTACGAAGGTCTGCGTCTATGTAGATCTGCCCTTCTATCCAATGGAAAGTGAAGGGCAGTAAAACGGCTTGCTGGTAAAACTCTTCTCTAAAATCCTTGGGTAAACTCACTTTGCTATGCCCACATTGTATCTGCGCAACGGCCTTGGATACAAGCAAATAAAAATTGAGCAAATCGCGAGGCTGATTGAGTGAAGCTTGTACCCGAGTGAAGGCATCGTTTAACTCGGCTTGCTCCCGAAAGCGATACAAATTAGGATGAATCTGCGCCAGCTTTTGCAGCAGAAATTGAAAGTCCTCCTTTTGTGCCTGAGAACTCAGGAAGGGCACAGCAGTATTTTGAGAAAAATCAGTCGATTGTTGTATAACTTGATTGCAGGAAAAAAAAAGGATTCCTACCCACAGGGCATAAATAATTCTAATCAAGCTGAGGTTCTTCAGGTAAAAAATAAGAATGGAGTAAAGATACTAATATTTTTCACCATTGCTTTGGGTCATGGGTACAAAGCGAACGGGGAAAATATTTTTTTGACGAACTACTCCCTTCTCCTTTTTCAAGAGATATAAATCTTGCTCTTTGGCATTCCCCACCGGGATGACCATGCGTCCGCCTTCCCTGAGTTGCGTTTCTAAAACTTGAGGCACATGGCTAGGAGAACAGGTAACAATAATGGCATCGTAGGGAGCGTGTGCTTCCCAGCCTTGGTAACCATCTCCGTGCTTCGTTTTGATATTCAAATATCCTAACCTAGCTAGCCTTTCTTTCGCCTGCAAGGCCAGCGATTCTACAACCTCAATAGAATAGACCTGTTCGCAAATTTCAGCTAACACGGCCGCTTGGTAGCCCGAGCCTGTTCCTATCTCCAATACGCGATCCTTGCTACTTAGATCAAGAATTTCGCTCATACAGGCCACAATGTAAGGCTGTGAAATGGTCTGCCCGTGGCCAATGGGTAGAGGGGTATCTTCGTAGGCTTTGGATTGAAACTGGGGGGGTACAAAATAGTGTCGCTTCACTTTTTGCAGGGCACGAATCACCTTGGGGTCTCTGACACCACGACCCTTGATTTGGTTTTCTATCATTTGCGTATGCATATCCATTCTCCTTGCTATTTAACCTGTACTACACTTTATAGGCACACGAAATCAGAGGAATTATTTTTTGTCCTATTCGTCTATTTATTAAACATAAGGTACGAAAAAAAAGTTAGTTATGCAATTTATACACACGCTTGGTGTCAGCGATAGAAACCTAATACGGGAGACGATTAAGAAGTCTTGAGTCGCAAAGTCAAACCTTGCATGGCTTCGCTTACTCGCATTTGGCAAGCCAAGCGACTGCCATCACTCGCATCAGGAAGTGTATCCAACATCTCCCATTCTGCCTCGGTCGCTTCCATAAAAGCCTCCCCTTCCAGTACCTCCACGTGGCAAGTAGCACACAAAGCCATACCTCCACAGGTTGCTTGTACCGAATAGTCAGAAGCTTTTAAAACTTCCATAAGCGAGAGCGAGACGTCAGTCGGCACTTCAATAGTTTGGCGATCGCCATTTATATTTTCTACAAAAATTTGAATATTTGCCATGTTAATTCAATGATTGATTAGCGTGATGGATTGCTTTTGATTAAAGAGCCTCGATGCCGTTCACGGTCGTGTATTTAAAGCTCAGATGCTGGCCCGGATTCACGATTTTAAAAGCACTATGTGCCATCAAGGCTGCTTCGTGAAAGCCACTCAGGATCAACTTGAGCTTACCGGGGTAGGTATTGATATCGCCAATCGCATAGATGCCTTCTATATTGGTAGAATAATCACGGGTATCGACTTGGATGGCGTTTTTATCTAAATTCAAATTCCAATCCGCAATGGGGCCAAGCTTGGGGCTGAGGCCAAAGAGTGGAATAAGGTAGTCAGTCTCGAGGCGAGTCAGATTCTTTTCTTTATCGATGACTTCTACGGCTTGCAAAATACCATTCCCTTCCAAGCGATGTAAATTGCTATTCAAATGCAGGCGAATTTTACCAGCTTCGGCCAGTGCTTGTACCTTGGCCGCAGAGTCAGGTGCTCCCCGAAACTTTGAACCACGATGTACCAGCGTCAGGTCTTCGCAAATTTCGGCCAAATAGAGAGTCCAGTCTAAGGCAGAATCTCCTCCTCCGGCCAGCACCAATTTTTTGTTCCGATAGTCTTCAGGATTTTTGATCAGATAGCGAATGCCTTTGTTTTCAAAGCGCTCGAGCTGCTCCAGTTGTGGTTTGCGAGGCTCGAAACAACCCAAGCCACCCGCGATTACCACGGCAGAAGCAATGATTTCTGTCTCTTCGGAAGTTTTGACCACAAACTTGCCTTCCGCATTCTTTTCCAGAGTTTCTACGCGCTCTCCTAGCGTAAATTCAGGTCGAAAAGGGGCAATTTGTTCAGCCAAACGATCTACTAGCTCCTGTGCCAAAATGCTCGGATAGCCAGGAATATCGTAGATGGGCTTGCGTGGATAAATTTCGGAGAGTTGTCCACCAATTTGGGGCAGGGCGTCTACTACGTGGCAGCGCATTTTGAGTAATCCAGCCTCAAAGACGGCAAATAAGCCCACGGGGCCTGCGCCGATGATGCAAAGGTCGCTTTGAAATGTTTTCATGATGTTGATTGATGTTCTTATGTTGATTTAAGAACTAAATTTAGCACACAAAAGTTTTATAAACTAATAATTAGTATGCTAAGTAAATTTTATCACGAATTACCCCTTACAAATGAAGACGCCATGCAATAATTAGGATGCATCATTCTCCAATCTGATCCTAATCAGCTAACGCCTTAGATATTCTCCAATCTATCAGCTAAATATCTAGAAGGAGACTATATTCCCCTTACTTGTGCTTAGCTAAGCATAAATAAGGGGAATGGTAGAATACAAAGTCCCCGAAACTGAAGTTTCGGGGCTCGTATTTAGTTCCTTTCTTAGGATTCTTTGTACTTCTCTTTGGTTTTTTCGGGGAATTTCTTCAAGAATTTTTTCACCTTCGGCACAGCCACTTGGCGAATGTAGGGGTTGTTTGGATTAAGCTCGTAATAGTTTTGGTGATAATCCTCTGCTTCGTAGAAAATCTTGAGTTTAGAAACTTCGGTTACGATGGGTTCGTCATATTTACCAGATTTGTCGAGCTTCTGGATGTAGGCTTCGGTCATTTTTTTCTCTTCCTCGGTTCGGTAGAAAACCGCCGAACGATACTGCTTTCCTACGTCCGGCCCCTGGCGATTTAGCTGGGTAGGGTTATGAGTGGCAAAGAAAATTTCTAATAATTCTTGGTAAGTGATGACTTCGGGATCATAATAAATATTGACACATTCGGCATGATCCGTCTCGCCGTAGCTCACTTGCTTGTAAGTCGGATTCTTTTGATCTCCTCCCGAATAGCCAGACACTACATCACGCACGCCTTCGGTACGCTCAAACACGGCTTCGGTACACCAGAAACAACCTCCCGCGAAGGTAGCTTCTTTCAGCTCTTCCAACTCCTCAGAAGTGGGGGGTGGCAAAACTTCGGCTCGCTGTGTGCCCTGAGATTGGGTACAAGCCACGAGTATGGTTACTAATAGAATACTAATAAGATAAATTGGATTTTTCATTTTTTTATGCTTTTTGTTTCTAACAAAAGAAAAGTCTATTTAGTTAAAATCGACCGCCGAAGTATGTCATCTGAACTACTTTTCTGCGAAAAGACTTATATTTGAACAAAAAGCTTTCACAAATAACTTCTCTGAAGAGAGAAAATAAAGCATGGATATACCTGATATGAACGATACTAAAACGCAATCCAAAAGACAAAAACCAGACTGGCTCAAGATCAAAGTGCCCGGCGGAAAGAACTATGCCGAGGTGAAGCAAATTGTCAACGAGCACCAACTACACACCATCTGCCAAAGTGGCCGCTGCCCCAATATGGGAGAGTGCTGGGGGCGTGGCACGGCTACTTTTATGATTCTGGGCGATATTTGTACGCGTGCTTGTCGCTTCTGTGCCGTGAAAACAGGGCGACCCAACGAGGTAGATTGGCAAGAACCAGAGCGCGTAGCCGAATCGGTCAAGTTGATGAAGCTCAAGCACTGTGTCATTACTTCGGTAGACCGAGATGACCTCAAAGATGGAGGTTCACTGGTCTGGGAAGCGACCATTCAAGCCATCCAGGCAGCTATGCCCGAAACCACGATGGAAGTACTCATTCCAGATTTCAAAGGCAATACCGAAAATATCCAGCGCATCATCGATGCCCAGCCTCATGTTATTTCTCATAACATGGAAACCGTGCGTCGCCTCACACGCCAAGTGCGTAGAAACTCTAACTATGATCGTAGCCTCGCGGTGATTCAGCAGGTGGCTCAGGCGGGTATTCGCTCCAAGTCTGGAATTATGCTCGGATTGGGCGAGACGGAAGCCGAAATCATCGAGACGATGGACGATCTACGCTCCATGGGTTGCGAAGTGATGACCATTGGGCAGTATTTACAACCCACCAAAGCGCACCTGAAAGTACAGGAGTTTATCAAACCCGAAGTTTTTAAGCGGTATGAAGAAATTGGCTTAGAAAAAGGCTTTCGCTACGTAGAAAGTGGAGCGATGGTCAGAAGTTCTTACCACGCCGAAAAACACGTACATTAATTTAATACCGTGAGCATGGATCAGTGATCGGTTTTCTCTTCACAGAGAAATCTAGAAATCTATCTCCGATTTACTGATCATTGCTTACAAATCACTGAGCATTGTTTACTGATGACTGGAAATATTCTCATTCAAAACCTAGGCATAATTGATTATCAGGAAGCTTGGAGCTTGCAAAAAATGTATTTTCAGCAATTGCTGGATTACAAAGCAAGAAAATCTGAGCAAGCCCCGCATCAGTATTTGATTTTCTGTGAACATCCTCACGTCTACACGCTCGGCAAAAATGGTTCTGAACAAAATCTGCTCCTTCCCACCGAGCAGCTTCGGGAGCGTGGAGCCACTTTTTACCAGATTGAGCGAGGGGGAGATATTACTTATCACGGGCCGGGTCAGTTGGTCATGTACCCCATTTTAGATTTAGAACAATTTGGCTTGGGTCTCAGGCAATACGTTTGGCTACTGGAAGAAAGTGTCATCAGCTGTTTGGAAGATTTTGGTATCCAAGCCAAGCGAATGGAGGGCGCACCAGGGCTTTGGCTAGAGCAAAATCGTAAAATTTGCGCACTCGGAATCAAGGCGAGTCGTCAGGTGACGATGCACGGTTTGGCTTTGAATGTGAATACGGATTTGCGTTATTTTGATTGGATTCATCCCTGTGGCTTTCAAGACAAAGGGACGACTTCCATGCAAAAAGAATTAGGAAAGGCACTTGATATGCAAGCAGTACGGCTACGGTTGAAAGATCATTTTTTAGAGAAGCTCCTTCACGCTGTCAATGTTCATTTTTGAACACTTGACCAAATAAAAAGTCGGACCAAAAGCCCGACCTTATATGATAGGTTTTAATAATTAATCAAATCAAGAGAGAAGTGCGGTAATTAATCCGCAGCTTCTACTGCTCTTCAACTCTTTTGAGTAGATTCCTTCTTTTCATTCAATTCTTTTTGCTTTTTTTGAGAAACTGGAGCCTCCTCAGAGGCAGTTGAGATACTACTATGGTTTGTAAAAAATTGCAAACAGAGTATCAAAGCCATCACGATGAGGAAAATCCTCACGAAATTCAGATTTCTGGTCTGTGTTTGATGTAATTTCATCGCTTTCATAGTGATTGTATGCTTGCTTAACGGCTATATGGTTTACATAACTAGGTCAATGGTTGTGCCATTTTCCATAAACCTTTGGTAGCCAGTTTTTTATAAACGAAGCTAGATTTTATCTTCAAAAAGTGTATCGAAAATGAACAATACTAGCTTCACTACTGAACATTTACGATGCAAAGCTACAATAGTTACACAAAACAATTCTAAAATTTAATAAAAAATATTAGTTTTTTATTTGTTATTTCGAGGTTAAGAATCTTGTTTTTCAGAAATATATTTGGATTTACTTTCCATACAGCTCATCTCAACTAATCTTCTTGGGAAAGGGCTTAGATTATTCCAACAAAGACCAATTCTGCCAAATCCGTCTGATGCTAGGAGTTAAGACAAGGAAAAGGAATAAGCCGTGTGCCTTAGCTCCTGCTTCCTATCTTCTGACTGCAATTACACTTTTTTTCTTAAATTGCTCGCTGTTTATTTAGCAACTACTTCCATGGCATTAAGCACGTTAGATTGGGTTATCATTGTCTTTTTCTTGATTTTGATTTTGGGAGTGGGCTTTTCTTACGCTCGTCAGGCGGGGCAAAGCACCACGCATTTTTTCTTGGGAGGACGGAACCTTCCTTGGTGGATCGCGGGTACGTCTATGGTGGCGACTACTTTTGCTGCAGATACGCCCTTGGCGGTTACCGAAATGGTCGCTCAAAATGGCATCGCGGGTAATTGGCTCTGGTGGAATGCCTTGGCAGGTGGCATGCTCACGACCTTCTTTTTTGCCAAGTACTGGCGCAGGGCGGATATTCTGACCGATTTAGAATTGATAGAAATGCGTTATTCTGGGCCAGAAGCATCTTTTTTGAGGGGCTTTCGGGCGGTGTACTTTGGCTTGTTTATGAATTCTATCATCATTGGTTGGGTGAATGTCGCCCTGATGAGTCTGTTGGAAGTATTTTTTGATGTACCTGCCGCTTCCAGTATTTATTACGTAGCCGTGGCGATGGTCTTGGTGATGATCTATTCCAGTGTGTCGGGACTATTGGGCGTGGTGATGACGGATGTAATCCAGTTCGTAGTGGCGATGTTGGGTACGATTATGCTAGCCATTCTCGTGATTCAATCAGAAGAAGTAGGAGGAATTGCCACCTTAAAAGCAAGATTGCCCGAAGGAGCTATTGATTTTTTTCCGAATATTGCTGGGAGTTCGGCCACGAGTATAGGACAAGGTTTGAGTTTGGGCTTGGGGAGCTTCTTGGCTTTTACGACGATGCAGTGGTGGGCAAGTTGGTACCCGGGAGCAGAGCCCGGTGGGGGCGGCTATATTGCCCAACGCATGATGAGCACCCGCAGCGAAAAAGACGCGATTTATGCCACTCTATTTTTTCAAATCGCGCATTATTGTATCCGGCCTTGGCCTTGGATCTTGGTGGGTTTAGCCTCTACCCTTCTCTATCCAGAGTTGGCCGCAGATGAGAAAAAACTGGGCTTCGTGATGGCCATGAAAGACTTTTTGCCCAGTGGTCTGAAAGGCTTGCTGTTGGTTGCTTTTTTAGGGGCTTACATGAGCACGATTTCTACCCAATTGAACTGGGGAGCGAGTTATTTGGTCAATGATTTGTACCAAAGATTTGTACAGCCGGATGCGGGAGAAAAGCAGCTTGTCCGTATTTCCCGCTTGGCTACTTTCCTGATGATGTTAGTGGCTCTGGTCGTTACTACGCAGATTGGTAATATATCCAATGCTTGGGGTTTTATTGTAGAATGTGGGGCAGGCTTGGGCTTGGTGCTCATTCTGCGCTGGTATTGGTGGCGGATCAATGCCTGGAGCGAAATTGTAGCCACGATTGCGCCCTTCTTGGCCTATGCGTTGGCTCGGTTTTATTTGGTACAATTTGATCCGGCTTGGGGGCAAGGAATTCAACAAAACCCTCGCACTTTCTTTTTTACGGTTGGCTTCACGACGATCGCGTGGCTTCTGGCTACTTTCTTGACCAGACCTACCCATTTGAACACATTAAAGAAATTTTATTTAAAAGTAGAACCAGAAGGAGCTTGGAACCCTGTTCGCCAGCAACTGGGTATTACTCCGCCTCCCTCGAGCTTGGTTTGGCTACTAGTTTGTTGGCTCAGTGCGATTTTGCTGGCTTATTCGGTTTTATTTTTGACAGGATCAATTATTTTTGGTCAGTGGAGTGCCTTTGTCTTTTATTTGCTTGTCTTTCTAGGGTCAGGAGCCGTACTCCGATACGCGGCGAGGCGCGTGAAGATTTTGTGATTTTTTTGAAAATAACTGAATACTCGCTTACGCATTTTCATAATAAAATCGTGGAGGTTTCAGTTTAAAAATAGAACGTGAAATCTCTGTTTCAAGTTAGTTGTGTTATGCCAATATTTATCATTTATATTCCTTTTTTAAGAGTAGCGGGAATGGCCTTTTTCCCTTTCATTTTGATCAGTCAAAGGCATTATCGCTACGATCAGGTATTAATCAACCATGAACGTATTCATTTGATTCAGCAATTAGAAACGCTCATTCTCCCCTTTTATATACTATACCTGAGCAATTATATTTTTAATCTCCTCAGGTATAAAGAGCACCACCAAGCTTACCTCAATATGTACTTCGAACGAGAAGCCTATGAAAATGAAAATGATCTGGGATATCTTCGAAAAAGAAGCCCCTGGTCTTTCTTGCGTTATCTAGGTTCCAAGAAGTCAGAGTAAATCAATAGCAAGTTCAGTTCCTCGGATAAGTCGGAGAGTTGCTTTTAAAATTGTAGATTTGGCATCCTACCTTTAAATTTGCACGAACTAACTCCCCTCGGGTAGCTGCCATGAAATGTTATCACCTCATTTTAATCTTTTTCTTGCTTCTACCCCTGACTCTGCGTGCCCAGTTCATGGGTTATGCACAGTTGGGTCTGGGTGTGCCCACGGGTGAGTTAAATCAATCCACTAAATTAGGAATAGGAGGAGAAGTAGGCACTAAGCATTTTTTTACTTCTAGGTTAGCGGTGGGAGCGCACGTGGGTTTTTATCAATTTATGGCAGAAGATACCTTATCGGTGAGAGTCTTTCCTTTTCAATTGCAGGGAGAATATCATCTAAAACAAGGTGCTTTTCGCCCCGTAGTGGGCAGTGATTTGGGGCTATACCGAGTGGTGAGGCGTTCGGAGGCTCTTGATCTCACCCTACGAGACGCCGAAAATGCTTTTGGCCTCAGCCCTTTCTTAGGCTTTGTCTATCAATTTAGTGCTGATTGGGGAATAAATGCCTATTTGAAATATCACTTGATCTTTTCGGAAGAAAGCAATAATAATTTTTTTAACTTAAATTTGGGGATTCAGTACCAAATCACACGCTAAGGCCGCTCGCCTCTTGATGTTCTTTTTCACCCGAGGCTTTCTCCGCTTTAGTGAGCCAAGGCCAGGTTTAGAAGCCTGACTCGCTTATCTTTAAAATATGGACGAAGATTATTTTAATACTTATTCTTTTCTTTTGGATCGTACTTCTCGTCGTGTCAAACAATATGCACAAAAAAAATTCAAAGACTTGGATTTTGGCATTACCGTAGATCAATGGATTCTTCTCAAAAAGTTAAATGAACACCAAGACCTCTACCAGAGTGAATTAGCTAAAATGACCTTCAAAGATACGCCCACCCTCACGCGTATTATAGACCTACTCTGCGAAAAAGAACTCGTGCAGAGACACAACGACGAAGAAGATCGGCGTAAATTTAAAATTCGCTTAACGCTTTTGGGAAAGGAAAAAGTCAAGGAACTCAGCCCCAAAGTAGCCGTGATTCGTAAGAAAGCCTGGGCAAATTTGGAAAAAAAAGATTTTGATCACTTCAAATATGTCCTCAATACCATCTACGAAAACCTGAAGGAACCCGGGGTGGAGTAACCTAAAACTTAATCATGTTTGCATAACTCGATTATAAAAACTACATTTAAGGTAAATATAAAAATCCATGAGCAAACATCATCTTGGAGAATTCGAGGAAATCGTCATGCTTACCGTGGCCATTCTGCACGGGGAGGCTTACGGGGTGGCCATTATGGCCGAAATACAAGAAAGGCTCGACCGTAAAGTAAGCATTGGTTCTTTACAAACTGTGCTGAGAAGATTAGAGGAGAAAGGCTACCTGAGTTCTGAATTTGGAGAAGCGACCAAGGAGCGTGGCGGCAAGCGCAAACGATTTTTTTCAGTAACTAATTTTGGTATTCAAGTGCTCAAAGAAACCAAAGAACAACGCCTTGGACTCTGGAAGGCCATTCCTAAAATTGCTTTCGAATGAAAAATGATTCAGAAAATTACCCCCAGCCCCCCGCGTGGATGCTCCGCTTTTTTCGCTGGTTTTGTCATCCTGATTTTCAAGAAGATATCGAGGGAGATTTGCTGGAAATGTATGATTACTTCGTGAAAACAAGTGGCCTAAAGAAAGCTAACTGGGCTTTTTTCTGGGAAATCATTTCACTACTGAGGCTGAATTTAATCCGACCCATTCCATATAATCATCCTATAATCCATTTTGGCATGTATAAAAACTATTTCAAAATCGCCTGGCGGAGCCTTTTTCGCCAAAAACTCTACGCTGCTATCAATATTGGTGGCTTGGCCATCGGGCTGACTTGCTTCCTGCTTATCTTTCTTTATCTGCAGCACGAGCTTTCCTATGATCGTTTTTACCCCGAAGCCGACCAAATCTATCGTATCTATCAGCAGCAAGCAGGCAATGACTACATGGGCAGTGAGTATTTTGCCGTGAATCCTGCCCCAATGGCCAGCACTCTGATGCAAGAGTTGCCCGAGGTGGAAGTGGCTACATCCATCCAAACGCCTTCTGCGCTTTTGGGTCGTCAAAAAAAATATTATTGGGAAAGTGGCCTCTCCGCCGATCCAAACTTTTTCAAAGTGTTCGCATATAAATTCCTATCGGGTAATGCTCAGCAAGCTTTGAAAAACCCCCAAGCAATCGTACTTACCGAGACTTTTGCCAAGAAGATGTTTGGTAAGCAGAATCCCTTGGGAAAAAGAGTCAATTACCAGAACTACCAAGGCGAAACAGCACGTGTAGTGGCGGGCGTGATCGCTGATCCACCTCAAAATTCTTCACTCCAATTTGCCTTCGTGGTCAACCTAGAAGCTGATAAATATTATCAGAAAGATTTGGGCAACTGGACGAATAGTTCTTTCCAAACCATCTTAAAACTCAAAGCAAGCACTTCGCCCGGTGTGGTAGAGCAAAAAATTCCCAAGCTCATCAGGAAGCACGTGGAAAATCCGGAGGAGTATTTCCAAGAGCATGCCTATCTGGTACAGCCTCTGAGCGAGATTCACCTAGACAACAAAATCAATTTTGATATTGGGGTCAAGGGGAATCCGCAGTACATTTATCTTTTTTCGGCCATTGCGGTTTTAGTACTCTTATTAGCCTGTGTGAATTATACTAATCTGGCCATCGCCCGATCCATGCGCCGTGCCCAAGAGGTAGGCTTGCGCAAAGTAGTAGGTGCTTTGAGAAGGCAATTGATTAGCCAGTTTTTGAGCGAATCTATACTCATCTCTTTTTTGGCTTTTCTATTAGCGATGGGATTGGTGCCACTGCTACTGCCTACTTTTGGAAATTTACTAGATCGCTCCCTCGAGTTTGATGTGATTCAGACCCCTTGGCTACTACCTGGCTTGATTTTGCTGGTTTTAGTGATAGGGTTAATTTCAGGAAGCTATCCAGCCTTACTGATGTCCTCTCTGCATCCCGTGCAGATTTTAAAGGGAAATTTGAGCCGCCGTTTTTCTAAGTCGCAGATACAACGCGTCCTCATCGTAGGGCAGTATACTGTATCTATCACGCTCATTATCAGCAGCTTGATATTTTACCGGCAATTTCAATTTATCCAAGACAAAGAACTGGGCTACAACAAGGAGCATGTCCTCACCATCAAAGTACCTGATGGGGAGGCACGAAAAAAGTTTGAAGTCATCAAAGCAGAACTAAGCCAAAACCCACACGTGTTGGCGGTTACGGGTTCTGGTCATCTGCCTACAAATATCAGCTCCAATACGATCATTCAACCCCAGAGAAACAATCCGAAGGAAATCACAGTCTATCGTACCTCAGTAGAGTATAGTTTCTTAGAGGTATTTGGCATTGAATTAATAGCCGGACGCAACTTTTCTCCTGATTTTAAAACTGATTTGGAAAAAGGCTATTTGATCAACGAAACCGCCGCCAAAGCCTTGGGTTATTCCCCTGAAGAAGCGGTAGGTAAGGAATTCACTTGGAGCTTCGAAGAAGAGGAGTCCAGGACGATCGTGGGTGTAGTCAAGGATTTCCACTTGTATTCTATGCATCTAGCCATCGAGCCGATGATGCTGCATTTGAATAATTTCTATCCAAATTATATTTCCTTGAAAGTAAGGCCAGAAAACCTGTCTCAAACCGTGGCTGAGGTGGAGGCGGTTTTCCAGAAGTACTCTCACTATCCCTTCGAGTATGCTTTTTTGGATGAACAATTTGACCGTCTTTACCAAACGGATGTCAGACTGGGCGAAATGTTTGGTTTTTTTACCCTGCTTTCGGTAGCTATTGCCTCCTTGGGACTGTTTGGCTTGGCGGCTTTCTCAGCCGAGCGTAGGACAAAGGAAATCGGCATTCGCAAGGTCTTGGGAGCTTCTATCCAGAATATCGTGGCCTTACTCTCTCAGGATTTCCTCAAAATGGTTTTGATTGGATTTGTCATCGCCATTCCGATTGCTTGGTACGCCATGCACCAGTGGTTGCAAGATTTTGCCTATCGCATCGAGATTCAGTGGTGGATGTTTGCCTTGGCGGGCATCGCTGCCGTGGTCATTGCTTTAGTTACCATTAGCTATCAGTCTATCAAAGCGGCTTTGGCCAATCCCGTGGACTCTTTGCGGAACGAATGAACATAAAGAAATAGGTTCAGCGTGTTGTCCTTGCTTGTGCGAAATCTTAGCGTAACGAGATTTCGCACAGGCTTTTGATCAGTTTACAGTTGGCCATTAAAATCTCCGTGAGCACTACTTCATCTTTCCTCAGAGCAAGGAGTATGTCGTCTTCGTTTTTATTCCAAATCAAATTTTACTTTTTGCATATCTTGAAAGCAGTCCAAGCTTGGCTCTCGACTGGGATCATTAAAAAAGGCGTTAGCTACTTGTCTGGCGCACGGATTTCCCCAATTGGTCGTGACGGTGTGTTTCCATCCCTGGAAAATGAGATGATGGCTGTTGGGTAGGTTTTTTTGCATCTGAGCCGCCCATTTGGGTGGAGTTTCGTGGTCGTATTCTCCACTCAAGAGCAACACGGGAATATTGCTTTGGATGGGTTGATTTTCTATTTCGGCTAATGATTTCACACTCCATATTTCACAGACCTCAGCCTCAAATACAGCGGGAGATAAGCCTTTCGTTGCTGGGTATTGATCCGTCTCTCTGGCAATCACTTCCTGAGAGGCAAAAGGATATTCTTCGGCACACCAGACCGACAAACGCATTCCCATACCATCGCTGGTTTGGGGTGCTTCCAATAGATTAGCCAGTTGCTCTTGAATACTCCTGAAATCATTGTTTAATAACTTTTCCATTTCCAAGGGAATACGAGAGACTTGATTGGTAGAGGCAGCGGTAAAAACCGTAAGCAGGTCTTTTCCGCTTAGATAAAAAGTTTCAAGCTTAGCGGTGCTTGGATTTTTGACTTGAAGTTCCAAAGGATTCTCGGTGATTTTTTGCAAATAATCAAAAAAACGTAGCTTGAGGTCGGGAAATGCCTGATCGCAATCCGCATCCGAGGCGCAATCTGCCAATAGTTGGGTGATGGCCTCTAAAAGATTGGCTACACTCTCTTCGTCGTAGCTTACCTCCAGTGGCAAGGGCGAATCCATGACCACACTTCTAATTCCTTCTGGATCATCCCTCAATAATACCTGTGCGATTTTGGTACTGTAGGAGATGGTCAGCAAGTTATATGCCTCGATCCCAAGTGCTTTTCTTAGATCTACAATATCGGCAGCAATTTCCCGAGTATGATAGCCATTGAGGTCTATGCCTTGCTCGATTAATCTTTGTCTACAATCATGAGCCGCTTTGGCGAATAAACGGTTCGTGGTTTGTTGATCAACATCGGGCAATTGGGAGCGGTAAAGGGCTTCTCCCCATTCGGGGCAGTCTAGGTGGGGCTGGGCATAATAAGTCCCTCTTTGCTCGAAGAGAATAAAGTCTCGATCATCCAAATAGGGATAGTATTCCATATAGGGAGCAGAAGGCATCGTGGTCGACCCTGGGCCGCCAACCGTGTAGATGATGGGATCGGGCTTGGGATGAGGGTTTCTACTTTTGAAAATATAAACCGGAAGGCGGATGGTTTGGCTGTTGGCCACGGAGCGATTTTCAGGAACCTCAAGGTAGCCAAAGGTAAATTTTTGCTCCGCTTTGATTTTGAAAAGAGATTTTTCTGACTCTACAAATTTGGGCGTATAAACGGATTGGGCAAAGGAGCTATTGGCTGCCATCAGTGCCAGTATAGCCCATGTTAATAACTGAAATTTCATGAATTGAATGGGTTTTGATTTGCCCAAAGAAAAGCTTTAATTTTCCCAAAGACATGCACAATTGTTAAGAAATGGCCTTAATTCTACTGAGGCTTTGCTCTGCCACACCTAGGTAGGAGGCAATATATTTTTGAGGTACTTGTTGAAAAAGTCGTGGATGGCTACTCATCAATTTGTGGTACCTTTGTTTCAGGTCATTGGTCTGAAAATCTACCAGTCTTTCTACCATTTTGAGGTAGGCTGTCTCGGCGATAATTCTACCTAATTTCTCAAAAGTATGATGACGGTCAAAAAAGTCAATTAGAGTTTTTTTCTCAAATTCATAATAAGTTACCTCGCTCAGCGTCTCGATATACAATTCACTGGGTTGCTCGGTTAGATAGCTTCTATAATCGGTAGAAAACCAATTTTCGATAAAAAAATAATGCGTGTATTCCTGCCCCTCCACCAAGCGATACGCCCGCATGATTCCAGCTTCTAAGAACATCATTTTAGTATTTATTTTATCTGGACGCGCGATAATTTCGTTTTTGGGTGCGTGTTTTAGGGTGGCGAGTTTCACAAATGATTCATAAAGTGCATCTGTGATCTTTACCTGAGCCAGTAGGGTGTCTTTCATGATAAAATCATATATATTCATCGGATGACCAGAGCGCTAGCCATCTGATGAATATTCAATTATCAACTACCTTCGGCTTTGAAGTCTTCCCAAGTCATCCATTGGATCGCTTCCAAATTGGCTTTTTCCAGTGCCGCGTTGACTTCGGCTAATTGCTCTTTTTGGAATGCTTGGAAACGTTGCTGAATTTCCTCGAGTTGATTGCCGAGCATTTCGGTTCTCTTGAGTTGTGAATCCGAGGGGCGTCCTGGGTAGGAACTGATTAAGCGATAGAGATCAGAGACTTGCTCTCTAATTTCTTCACCAGAATTCACATAAAAATCTCCTCCCAAAGCGACGATACTACCTTTGAGCTGGGCGGCACTTTCGGCGAGTCCTTCTAGGGAAGCATTGAGTTTCTTAGAATTACTTTCTTTTTGCTTGGCTTGTTCTTCTACTGATTGGAGTGCGTCATAAATATAAGCGATTTGCTCGCTCATGTCGTAGAGTTGACGAACGGTCTGCTCTTGCACTTGACGATCTTCTGGGCTATAAGGAGCTTTTGGATCATACATCAGTTCTATCTTGGTGGTAAATTCCTCTTTACCTTTCACGATTTTTACTTGGTACTCGCCCGCGGGCAGGTTAGGACCAAAAGCAGAACCAAAGAGGGCGTTACGATTATTGGTAGGGGCGGCCTTGGGAGGAGCTTCCCGAGTGATGAACTCCACGATATTGATACCTGCACTTTTGCCAGCTGAAAGCTCCTTGATCATTTCGCCTGCTTCGTTGTAGACTTCTATGTACATTTTCCCGAAGGTGTGGCGTTTACTCATGTAGTACATGATCTGAGCATTACTGCTGGGATTAGCTCCCACAAAATTACCAGCTCCTGAAAACCAACCTCCTCCGGCGCCAGGATCACGCAGTACGGTGGGTTTCGTGGCCAGAAAAGCCAGCTTTTGTGTACGTAGCTCAGGGGTAATTTGCCTCAAGGCTTCTAGGTCGTCAATAATGATGACCCCTCTTCCGTGCGTTCCTAAGACTAGATCAGCCTCTTCGGGGTGAATGACCATATCTCTGATGCCTACTTTGGGGACATTATTCTCGAAGCGTGCCCAGCTTTGCCCTGCATCTAAGGAAATATAAAGTCCAAACTCCGTTCCGAGAAAAAGCAGGTTTTCTTTTTCCAAGTCTTCACGAATCACGTGCGCATAGCCTTCTAGGGCTTCGGTAGTAATAGATTGCCAAGTTTTGCCTAGATCAGTAGTTTTGTAAACATAGACTTTTTTGTCTCCTTGCCGATGGCCGTCAAAGGTTACATAGGCGGTATTTTGATCATAATGACTAGCCTCCACGTGGCTTACCCAAGTATTTTGGGGTAAGTCCGGCACATTGCTCACTACATTTGTCCAATTTTTCCCAAAATCAGCACTGACCTGCAAATTTCCATCATCGGTTCCGACCCAAATGACATTTTCATCTACGGGAGATTCGGCGATGGTGTAAATGGTCGTATGATTTTCGGCGGTAGAATTATCGATAGAAAGTCCGCCCGATTCTGCTTGTCTTTGTTTTTGAGGATTGTTGGTAGTGAGGTCAGGCGAAAGTTTTTGCCAAGATTCGCCCCGATCCTCAGACATGAACAGATACTGTGCGCCCAGGTACATTCTCTCGGGATTGTTCGGGCTAATATGGATGGGGGTATTCCAATTAAAGCGCAACTTCCCTTCTTCTGTTCGCGCATAGGGTTTGATAGATTTGGCCTGACCAGTTGTTTTGTTGTAGCGCACAATCTCTCCTCCCTGATACTCTGCGTAAATAACATCTTCGTCGCTGGGATGGCGGAAAGAGTAAAAGCCATCTCCCCCGTAGGTCTGTTGCCAATCGCTATTGGCAATTCCTCCGGCTTTACGAGAGGGTGCGTACCAAGAACCATTGTCTTGTAAGCCCCCGTAGACGTGATAAGGTTCGGCATTATCCACGCTTACTCGATAGAATTGCGCTACGGGCAGGTTCATAAACATTTTGAAGGTATAGCCGCGATCCACCGATTCATAAACTCCTCCGTCTGTGCCAATAATCACGTGTTTAGGATTACTAGGGTCAACCCAAACGGCGTGAATATCTGAGTGAACGCCACTTTGCACCGTACGGAAGCGGTTTCCCCCGTCTTCGCTGATGACGAGATTGAGGCCACACTTATAAACTATATTTTCATCGGTGGGGTCAACCTCGAGTCTGGCAAAGTAAAAAGGGCGAACTTTGGTATTAAACTCGTTGCTCACGTGTTGCCAATTTTCCCCACCGTCTTTGGATTGATAGAGTCCTTTTTCGGCTTCTTTCTCACATTCTACACTCAGGTAAAGGACTTCGGGATTAGAGGCAGCCAGCCCAATGGCCATTCTACCCAAAGTTCCTTCGGGCAAGCCTTGATGAATTTGATCCCAACTGGCACCTCCGTTGGTCGTTTTGTAGAGTCCACTACCGGCTCCACCCGAGCGAAAGAAGTCTGGCTGTCGGCGGTAATCCCACATGGAAGCATAGAGTACATCTGGATTACTAGGGTCGAGTGCTAAATCCGCACAGCCGGTGTTCTCATCTACATACAAAATCTTTTCCCAGGTATCGCCGCCATCTTGGGTGCGATAGACGCCTCTTTCTTCATTCGCATTCCAGAGATGTCCCATCACGGCCACATACACCGTGTTTGGTGCTTTGGGATGTACAATGATATCTGCTATCCTTTCAGAATTGGGCAAACCTTTGTATTCCCAGCTAGTACCTCCGTTGGTGGTTTTGTAAATGCCTGTTCCTACCGAGACACTGTTACGCACCCAGCTTTCGCCCGTACCGACCCAAACGGTATCGGGATGGTTTTGGTCAATGGTGATTTTGCCAATAGACTGTGTGTAATCGTCAAATACAGGGCGAAAGTTAGCGCCTCCGGTATTAGATTTCCATACGCCTCCGCCAGCCGCTCCCACGTACATGATCTGAGGGCTAGCGTGGACAACATCTAGATCGGCAATTCGCCCACTGGTAGTCGCCGGGCCGATATGACGAGCACGAATATCCCCAAAGAGAAAGGGATCAGTTTGTGCATTTAGGTAGGGACAAAGCAGTAGCCCCACGAAAAAGAGTATCCATAATTTTTTCATGTCTGAATTTGTTAGATTGAATAATGGAAAAGAAAGACTATGGGATATAGTCTTTCTAAACGAAGGCATGTTTATTTTTTGGGAAAGGCGAAGACAGATTCGTCAATCTCGGCATTTAATTCATATTCTTCAGCCTCCATGGTCATAATGGTTTGACCGTTATTTTTGATCACCGTTGAGTAAGGGAGTATGAAATCACCTGCTTCTTGGTAATCACTTAGATAAACCTCACTCGCTTGTCCTTTTTGTGGGCCCATTTTCACGAAACTACGTACCATGATAGGGACAAAGTTTTCGGTATCGAAGAAATAGTATTCTATCGATTCGTCTTTTTTGGTGAGCTTTACTTTGTAGGTTTCGGTGCCCTCTATTTCTTCGGTTCCGTCTAATTCTACGGTATGCCCTTTGTCTTTATAATCAATAAAGGGGCTTTCAAATTCCTGACTTTTCATTTCTGCGGCCTGTGCTTCGGGCATCAAGGTAGGTTCCGTGATATTTTGCATCGGGTTGATGGTCCAGGCATTTTCTCCGTCATACGCCATGACGAGGGTTTTCCCTTGGATATCTATCTCTCTCTTTAGTTTGTCGGGAGCGGCTTGATAGGTAGACATAGGGAACTCGAGACCCTGAGTAGCCATTTTTCCTTTCATTTTGATGGACTCAAGATTTTTCCAATTTTCTAGCCCACCTGTATTCTCGAAGTAATTTGCTAAAATCTGGTCAACACTTACCTCTTGCGCGTTAGCTACCAAGCCTAGAGATAAAAAGAAGGCTATAAATAAAGTTTGTATCGTTTTCATATTGATATTTATGAGATTTTGTTTCTATGCATAAGTAGCTAAAATTTTCTGTTCGTTACAGCTTTTGGAAAAAAATTTTTAGCCTGACCTTTTTGAAGTGTAAGATGCGCTCCTCGCCAAAATTTGACATTCCCAACTGTTTTGTGTTAATTTTGTGTATTTAGCTATTATCAGGCTCCCTCAATTATGACCTTTTTTAAGAATCGCTACTATTTAGATCCAGAAATTTATCAAAGAGAACAAGCGCATTTATTCAACCACAAGCATCTGTATTTAGGCCAAGAAGCACTCGTACCCTCAGTGGGTGATTATCACGTACTGGACGATTTGGATGGGGCACTTGTATTAGTTCGTTCCAAAAAAGGGGTTCACGTATTACACAATGTTTGCCGCCACCGTCAGGCTACTTTGCTGGCAGGAAGGGGCAATACCAAGCGGCTGGTCTGCCCGCTGCACGGCTGGTCTTATCGCTTGGATGGGTCTTTGTTTCGCTGTCCGGGTTTTGATGCTAGCCAAGCTTCGGGTTTACAGCCAGTTAGTGATATTAACATTCAGCAAGGGTTTATTTTTAAGAATTTCCAAGCAACGAGACAAGAGTTGGCACAAATCAGCACTTTGGCGCAGCTTGACTTCGAGCAGTATCAGTTGATCGAGGAAAATCAAATGCCTTATAACTTTGGATGGAAAGAATACATGGATGTGTTTTTGGATATCAACCACGTGAATTTTATCCACCCAGGATTGAAGTATTTTGTGGATGTCAATGCTCTCACTTGGGATTTTGGAGATACTTACAGCTTGCAAAGGGTTGAGCTACACCCCCGGTATCAGCATACAGATGATCCTAAATTTAAGCGTTACATCCAATTGTATCAGCAGTATTTTCCCGAAAGGTCTTTTGATTTTGGAGCCATTTGGATTTTGCTGTATCCTAATATTACCATAGATATTTTTCAAGATTTCTTTTCTATCGCAGTTACCGTTCCCAAAGGCATTGAGCGATGTATCGTGTACGAACGCGTGTATGCCCACCAAAGTATAGCCGAAAAAACCGATTTAGTAAAGGCTTTCTCTCAGGCTTTTGCCCAAATAGAGCTAGAAGACGCCGAACTAATGTACAAAACCCACGAGGGAAGATGCAATCTCTACCGGATGAACCAAGAAGATGCTGGCCCTTATCAAAATCCCACGGAGCTAGGAATGCAGTATTTTCATCAGTATTTGATGAATAAATTGGATTTAAATTATTAATTTGATATTATTCTATAAGAAATTATCAATATTTTTATACTAGCCACTTCATGGAAACGCTCTACCAAAACGAGAAGGAAACCTCTATTACTTCCGCGAACCGCGATCAGGAATATTACCTTATTTACTCCGAAGGGCATGTCAATACCGAAGACTTTAAAGCCGGCTTTGAGTCGGTATTGGCAGATATGAAAGAACATCATTACACCAAGATTGTCATTGACAGCAAAAAAGTAAAATCTACCCCCTTGGTGGCGCGTACTTGGCTCGTTTCTACTTTTCTTCCAGAACTCTTCAAACACGTAGAAGGCAACCTGCAAATCGGCTTGGTGAATAGCTCCAGCTTTTTTGAAGGCACTACGCTTTCCCTGTTGGTAAAATCCATTCAAGCCTTGGGCTTCGACTTGGGTATTAAATTTTACAAAAACGCCGACGAAGCCAGAATCGCCCTGGTCGGAGAATGAATAGGAAATTGCCCTGAGCTGATTTTTAATTTGAAATTTTCACCCCATATACAAAGCGATCTTTGCCCGACAAATCTGCCCAGAGTGCCCCATCTTGGAAGTGATGCGCTTGGAGTAAGGATAGCACGGCCTCTCCAAAATTTTCATTGATCTCAAAATAAATTTCACCCTGAGGCTTGAGGTAGGTCTGTGCGGCTTGAATAATTTTTTCATAAAAAACTAATGGTGCTTCATCTGCCACGAAGAGAGCCAAAGCTGGCTCATAGTTCAGCACATTCGCCTGCATTTGTTTCTTTTCGCTCTGGCGTACGTAAGGCGGATTACTCACGATCACATCAAAATAATGATCCGAGAAAGGCCAATTCGCTAAGAGGGCATCGGCTTGTATCCATTTAACTGGGGTTTTGAGGACAGTCGCATTTTCTTGGGCTAGGCGCAAAGCTGCTTCTGAAATGTCCATACCCGTAACTTCGCTACCGTTGAGCTCAGCAGCCAAGGTAACTGCGATACAGCCGCTTCCAGTCCCTATGTCCAAAATTCGGAGGTCGGAGGATGCTTGGTGTTTTTGTATGATTTTGTCTACTAGCTCCTCTGTTTCAGGGCGAGGGATGAGCACCGAGGGACTTACTTTGAAGTTTCTACCATAGAATTCGGCGTGCCCAGTTATGTATTGTATAGGTTCTTGTTCTTGTAATTGGATGAGCGCTTGTTGCCAAGCTTGCTCACGATCTGGGCTCCAAGGAATCTCTTGCTGCGCTAATACCTGTGTCTTGGTGAGTTGGAATAATGCCTCCAACAGCCAAAAGAGTAAGGCCTGACTTTCTGCTGGTTCATAGATAGTTTGCAGGGTCGTGCTTCCCTCCTTCCAAAGTTGATAACTGGATTTTTTCATTATTCCTGATAACTCACTTTGAACTTACTCAAATCCGGGAGATAAAGTCTGGGGCGTTTTTTTTCGTGCCAAGCGATGACTTTTCCTAAATTGACCAAGAAAGGGAAGCCAATGTCTTTATATTCATAGCGGCTGTCGTTGATCGTTTCGTTTTGGTTGGTATAAATCACCGCGCTGATCATAAACTCGGTACGCTCTTTAAAATTGACCACGTAAGCATTTTCTACCAAAAAACCATAAGCCTGCCCCACCTTATTAAAAATACGGATATGATCTGGGATGGTATCCTCGGTGTTACCGTACATAATATATTTCACAAAGCCGTCTTGATGATATTTTTCTCGATATTTGGGGTATTTGCTCTCGCGGGGCAGCATGGACATACAGCGATAGAGAAAGCGATAGTCGGCATCGCTAAGTTGAAAACGCTTTGGTTCGGGCAGTGTCTCTGGAAAAAATACGGCTCTCAATAATTCGTGCATGACAGGTAGAGACAGGTAATTTTTGTAGGTAAAGTCAAAGGGTTGGGGGACAATTTTGCCCTTTTTATTTTCGTGTGCTTTTCCACGGAAAGGTTGTTTGACTTTGCTGGCGTAGGTTTGCGAGTTATAAACCTCTGGTTGCTCATAAATGACATTTTCTCCTTGCACAAAGCGAATAGGATTCGTGTAGCGATTATCTTCACGCTCAAAGTCGCTATTTGCCAGGCGGTGTAGAATTTGTACGTCTTCGTATCCCTTTTCCCACAGGCTTTCGTTGATGTAAGCTTGCCCCAAAAATTCGTAGAGACGGTTAAAAGCATCATTATCACTAACCAAGAAAATCTTTTTGATATAATGAGCCACTGAGGCTTTTTTATTGGCCGCGCTACTATCTGCTCGTACTTTTGCTTGGGGTTTTCTGGCGGAGTCTATCTGGAGCGGTGTATCTTTGGTCAGGCCAGGGATCGCCAATTGGTTAATTTTTTCCAGTGCTAGCAGAGCCACGGGAAGTTTTACTACGCTGGCTGGGTAAAAATATCGATCTGAATCAATTCCATAGCGATGTGTAACGAAGGAGGGGCGATTTTGGGCGTCTCGGTTGATCTGTGTGTAAAGAATCTGCACTTCATAAGTTCCAGATTTTTTTAGAATATCTCCGAATAGATCTTGGCGTGAATGCAGCAGGCGCTTCAATAGATTACTTTCATCTGCTTTTTGTGCTTGACAATGCATCATCACCAAGCTCAACATCAAGCAGAGCAAAATCGGAATTTTCATAGCAATGTATTTTGTTTTCTGTATCTGTGCAAATAAATTAATAAAATTGATTTTCTTGCAAATGTTTCCTTAACAAAATTTCAAGCCTTTTATTTGATGATCTCGCGCTAATAAAACTTCGATTTATTTGTCTATCCAGAAGATAATGTGTAACTAGGAGGAGCAAATAATTCCCTCACTGTTTCTATATTTTTTGAACGAATATTTTTTAATCTCTTATCTTCTTTCTCAGTTTAATATTTTTTATTAAAAATTAAACAGAATCATTAAAAAAATCACATCGTGTATTTTTGGACTAATTGCACTTTTTGTTAGATGAGTATCCTGAGAAGCCAGATGAGCGATATTTTTTGATTGAGCGCCCCGAGAATCGCCATAATTTGTTTAAGAATCTCTTCAATAAAGTTAGACATTCTCTTGCATTTATGTTTAATGATATCTAAATTTGCTTAAACAAAGAGAAAGAATTTTTTGAACTCCAACTAATTAATCATATGGCAACGCTTGAATTTAATTCCATAGATCAGGTATCACAGTCTTTAAGACCATTTGCTTTAAAGCTTACAAAAGACGTGGAGGAAGCAAACGACCTTTTGCAGGAAACCATGCTGAAAGCCTTCACCAACCGAGACAAATTTGCTGAAGGTACCAACCTAAAAGCTTGGTTATATACGATTATGAAAAATACTTTTATCACCAACTATCAGCGATTAGTGCGTAGAAATACTTTTATCGATACCACAGATAATCTGCACTACATCAATTCTAGCGAGAATACTACCGAAAACCTCGCTTACTCTGAGTTTGCACTAGAAGATATCAATCACGCCATTGATAATCTGGATGATGCTTACAAGACTCCTTTTATGATGCACTTCCGGGGCTTCAAGTATCACGAAATCGCAGAGCGTTTGAGTATTCCAATCGGAACGGTCAAAAATAGAATCCATATCGCTCGCAAGGAACTAAAGGCCAAATTGCGACAGTACGCGCTCAACTAAGTTGAAAATCACAAGGAGCTTTCGCCCTTTTCTCTTTATCGCAAAGCTCCTTTCATCCTTCCTTTTACATCTTACATCTCGAGGGGGAGCTAGATATTTTTTAAACTTTATTTTTCAGCTTCGTAGCTAAACTTTTTGCTCTCACTTGGGTAGTACTACTATTCACTTACAACCTGTTGTTAGGTTCTGGAATCTTTATACATCTATGCAAAAAAAGGTATTAGTCATTGGTGCTGGCTTTTCTGGAATTGCTGTGGCTACTTCCTTAGCTCATCAGGGATTCCAAGTTAAAGTGCTGGAAAAAAATGAAGGCCCCGGAGGAAGGGCACGTAAGTTCCAAGCAGAAGGTTTTACTTTTGACATGGGGCCCAGTTGGTACTGGATGCCCGATGTTTTTGAGAATTATTTCCAAGCTTTTGGAGCCAAGGTAAACGATTATTATGAGTTAGTCAGACTTGACCCTTCCTATCAGGTGGTGTTTGGCGAGGATGATTTTATGGAAATTCCTGCTCAGAAAGAAGACTTTCACGCATTATTAGAGTCTTTGGAAACGGGAAGTAGCCAGCAGTTGGAAAAATTTCTAGCCCAAGCCGCTTACAAATACCAAGTAGGCATGAACGATTTGGTTTACAAGCCAAGCCGTTCTATTTGGGAGTTCGTCGACATGCGTTTGTTGTCTGCTCTCTTGAAAATGGATGTTTTTACTTCTTTTCACAAGCACATTCGGCGTTTTTTCAAGCACGAAAAAATCATTCAGTTGATGGAGTTTCCTATTTTGTTTTTAGGAGCTCTGCCCAAAAATACGCCTGCTCTTTACAGCTTGATGAATTACGCCGATATCCGACTAGGCACCTGGTATCCCAAGGGCGGTATGCATAAGATCGTAGAGGGTATGGTCAAACTGGCGGAATCTAAAGGGGTAGAATTTGTCTACAACCAGCCTATACAAAAGATTGACGTCCAAAACGGAGAAGCCAAGGCGGTGATTTGTCAGGATCAGACTTATCAGGCAGATGTGGTCGTAGCGAGTGCAGATTATCATCACGTGGAGAAAACGCTTTTGGGAGAAACTTGGCGCAATTATAAGCCAAAATACTGGAATAAAAGAGTAATGGCTCCTTCTAGCTTGATTTTTTATCTAGGCATTAACAAAAAGCTAGACAAACTATTGCATCACAATCTCTTCTTTGATACTGATTTTATGCCCCACGCGGAAGAGATCTACGAACGTCCGCAATGGCCGACCGAGCCACTTTTTTACGTATCTGCTCCCTCTCAAACTGACCCGAGCGTGGCTCCTGAGGGCTGTGAAAATCTATTTATCTTGATTCCCGTAGCACCTAATCTCAAAGATGAAGAAAACATCCGAGAAAAATATTACCAAATCGTGATGGATCGAATGGAAAAACTTACGGGGCAAAGTATCCGTGAGCACGTGATCTACAAGCGAAGCTACGCGCATCAAGATTTTAAAGCAGATTACCACGCTTTTAAGGGGAATGCCTATGGTTTGGCGAATACTCTGTGGCAAACGGCTATTCTCAAGCCTTCTCTGAAAAGTAAAAAGGTAAAAAACTTGTATTATACAGGACAATTGACCGTGCCGGGGCCGGGCGTTCCTCCTTCTCTGATCTCAGGACAGGTGGTGGCACGAGAGATTCAAAAGGAATTAGCATAAAGATTGTACGGAATTTTGTAAAGTTTATTTTTAGACTGCAAAACTCCACTGCTGGAAGCTGGTTTCATCAAAATCCAAAATTGAAGTTTTTCGCTTCTAAATTAAAACTCTGGATCACTTCGTAAAGAAAAACCTCGGACCTCGATCTTAGCTTCATATTTTTTCGTAGGTTTACAGCAAACAATTTGCTTGAAAAGTATTTTTTAGTAGTAATGCATTTCTAATCAGAATCATCATGGATTTATATAGTACTACCACCTTTCAATGCAGTAAGATCATTACACAGCATTATAGTACCTCGTTTACACTGGGTATTAAGACCTTAGACAAAAAATTTCACGCGCCCATTTACGCTATTTATGGTTTTGTGCGCTATGCAGACGAAATCGTGGATACCTTTCATGATTTCAATAAGAAAGCATTACTCGACAAATTCAAGGAAGATACTTACTGCGCCATCGAGCAGGGCATTAGTTTGAATCCAGTTTTGCATTCTTTCCAGTGGGTGGTTAAGCAGTATGGCATTGAGCGTGAGCTGATCGATGCTTTTTTGCACAGTATGGAGATGGATTTGCACTTCAACGAGTACAATCTAGACGGCTACGAAAAGTATATCTATGGCTCCGCCGAAGTGGTGGGTCTGATGTGCTTGCGGGTATTTTGTGAAGGCGATGAGGCCAAATACCAAAAGCTCAAAGCACCGGCGCGTAGTTTGGGTTCTGCTTTTCAGAAGGTCAACTTCCTGAGAGATATGAAAAGTGATTATTACGAGCGAGGTCGGACTTATTTTCCCCACGTGGATTTTCAAGAATTCAATGACGATGTGAAGCAAGCCATCGAGGCTGATATTCAAAAAGACTTTGAAGATGCTTATAAGGGCATTCTCCAATTGCCCACGGGCGCGAAACTGGGCGTGTATTTGGCGTATATCTACTACCGCAAGCTTTTCAATAAAATCAAGAAGCTCCCTCCCGCCACGATTATGAACCAGCGCGTGCGCGTGGCTGATATTCGCAAGATGACGCTTTTGCTACAAACTTATTTCCGCTACCGTCTGAATTATTTATAAAAATCCTTATCTTTGTTTTCACAAGAAAGATGAAGCTGTAGCTCAGTTGGTTTAGAGCATCACCTTGACAGGGTGGGGGTCGTAGGTTCGAATCCTATCAGCTTCACCAAGCCCTCAGAGAACCTACCGAAATGGTGGGTTTTTGTGTTTTGGGGGGGATTAATCACTGACTGGCTGATCATTGTATAGGTTTCTTACTCTTTGTGAGCAGTGCTTGGAATTCCTCTTCTTCAAAGTATTTCTGCACGGAGGTAGGGTAGTCTTCTCTATCTTCATCCATCTCATAGCCATAACCTACCGCCTGTTGTAAATATTGATAAAAGTTCTCTCGATCATCTAAAACCGCGTGAAGAGCAGCTAAAACCATATAATGATGCCCATTCTTTGGTTCTTTGGCTAGTAATTCTTTCATTTTTTGGATACTGTCTTGAGCGAAGGCATGCGCTTTTTCGGGCTGATTATTTTCTTGGTAAAGATCAGCTAAGTGCCTATAAGCAACCCATTCTTCCTTCTCAAGAGCTTTTTGGAAGAAGTCCTCTGCTTTTGAGTATTCTTTGTGATGATCTTTGTAGATAAGCCCTAAGCCAACATATCCATCCCAAACTTCTTTCTCAACTGCTTTTTGATGGTACTCCGCTGCTTTTGAGTATTCTTTGAAATTAACTCTGTGGAGTTTTCCCAAACCAATGTACCCTCGCCAAACTTCTTTCTCAATTGCTTTTTGATAGTACTCCTCTGCTTTTGAGTATTCTTTGAAATGAATTCTGTAAAGATCTCCCAAAAAGTCGTATCCTTGCCAAACTTCTTGCTCAATCGCTTTTTGGTAGTATTCCTCTGCTTTTGGGTATTCCTTATGATAATTTTCGTAAAGAAATCCTAAGGCAACATTTCCCCACCATACTTCTTTCTCAATTGCTTTTTGATAGTATTCCTCTGCTTTTGGATATGCGTCAAGTTCATGGTGGATAAATCCCAAGTAAACGTAGGCCACCCAAATTTCTTTCTCTATGGCTATACCGTATAGTTCTTCAGCTTTTTTGTAATTCTTCTCATCCAAGTGGAATATTGTTCCTAACTGGAAGAAATAAACACCAATTTGCCTGTTCAAGCTTTCTTGCTCAAAATAATCTTTGCATTTCAAGAGTAAGTCGGATGCTTTATCTTTCTGCTTAGTCCACAATGCTAATTCCGCCCAATAGTAGTATAGAAGCTTTTGCTGGAAGGCATCTAGTTGGAGCTTTTGGATGTTCTTCCTGAGGTTCTCCAGAAATTTCTTCAGATTTACGAAGTCTTTATCACTACGGTACTTTACAGCGTCCAACTGTTTGAGGAAAAAAATGAGAAGATATTCAAACACAGTTTTTTTGTAATTCTCCCACTGATCTTTGTAGCGTCTTTCTAATTTAGCCTGATGTTCTCCGATTCCATATCTAGGGCTAAGTGCTTTACCCTCATCATCTTTGAGTTTCATAGATAGGATGGGAACTGCCAGCAAGAAGTTAAACTGTAGCACTTCTAAAAGATACTTGGATATTTCTTTGAAGGCTTGGTCTTGGTCGTACCAAAGCAAAGCGTTAATGTAGCTAATAAGCACTTTAATATAACGCTTATCCTCATAGCGTTCGTCAATTGTCCATTCTTCTTCGTAAGCTTTGAGTTGAGCAGCGTAAATTTCGGAGAGCTTTCGGGTGTAGGTTTTTACTTTGTCTCGTGATAGCTTATCTACTAGTAAGTGTTTGCGCAAATACTCCTTGACAGCGGCGTGCAGTTTGCCCGATTCGTCGATAAAGGAGTGTTTCTCAGCCAAGGAGAGGATAATCTGAGCGCAGTCTTCGGAGCTACATTCCCAAGCTTGACTCAAAGTATCTATATCCCAATCCAGCATCAAGGCCAAGTAATACACATATTTTTCCTCCTCTTCGCTTTCACAATATCTTAAAAATCTTTTGACTAAGCCCGAGAAGATGCGGTTTAGATTACCTTGGTTATTTCTTAGGTCTTGGATAAAGCTTTGAATGTTGGGATTATGATCGGCGATGTATTGAAAAACATTCTCTAGTACCAAGGGAATTCCAGAGGTAAACTTATGAATATCCGCGATAGTCTTAGCTTCCAAATCTAGTTGGTAAGCTTGGGCTAATTTCTGAGCTTCTTCGAGGGTAAAAGGCGGAAGCGTTTTGTGGTATAGTAAATCCCTATCCGTATGGGAGTCTATGTAATCACTCCGATGGTTTTTTCTGCCCGAGATAATGAGTACTAATCGGTTTTCTTCTTCGTTTTCGTAAATTGCCTTCAAAAGGGCGGTAAACAGCCAAGAATCAATATCTTCATTATCGACTTCCTCGAAGGTATCAATCACCAATAAAAGTGGATGCTTTTGAGAAGCTTTAATCAAACCTTCGGCTAAGCGATCGGTAAGAATCTTATCTGAGTTTTTGTACAAGTCTAGTTCTTCCCGATCGAGTTTCTTTTCCCAAGCATCTTTGGCTTTTTTGGCTCCATACTCCATAGCACTTTTGGAGCCTTGCTTGAAGATTTTTTTGCTAATGGCTCCCGCTCCAGGAATCTGCGAGTCTACCATCATAGATGCTCCTCCGGCTGCCAAATCAGATAAGCCCTCAATCATACCACTCTGTTCTTTCTTGGCTTTTTCGGCTTTCTCCTCTGCCTTTTCTATCTTTTCTTGGAATTCTTCGTATTTGATAAAATATTTCCTGAGGTTTATGGATTCGTCTTTGACGAGGTGGGAATAAAAAGCGGAGATCAGCTTTCGGCTGTTGTTCTCGAAGGCATTTTGTTGGAGGAAGTAATTGTGAAAGTCTATTTTCACGACTTTGACTTTCTTCTGGGTGGCTTCTCTGGCAATGTCAATGCACTGATTGGTCAGCGTAGTTTTACCAAAACCACCTTCCCCGTCAAAAAGAAAAATTTGAGGAATTTTATTCTTTTCTGCTTTCTTTCCAAAGGAAATAAGGCTGTTTTCCTTGCTGATTGTCTCGAAGCTGTTTTTAAAGGTATCTAATTCTTCCTGCCTACCAATGAAAATGGACATATTGAGTTTGTAGGTTTGGTTGCTTTTATCCTATAATATTACAAAAAAGATAGAAATTTCCTTCTTTATTACTAAGAAAGTTGCCGCTATGTTTACGGTTATTTCCCAAACCACCGTCGTAGAACGATCTTACCGCTGGAGACTTCCCAAACCACCGTCGTAGAGCGAT
>CAZKBP010000022.1:0-96438 GCA_964551015.1 uncultured Cytophagaceae bacterium
GAGACACAGAGTGAACAGCCGAGCCTTTTATAATTTTTTTGAAACACAGTGACACAGCGTAAACAGCTGGATTCTAAATCTGTGCTGACTTCATCCCCCATAGATCATTTTATAATGCTGAATACCTGCTTCTTCAAACATTTCTCCTTCTTGGCGGAATCCGTGTTTTAGATAAAGATTGACGGCCTGAATCTGTGCGTGTAGATAGAGCGTTTTTCCCTTGGTGTCGGGGTGCTTTTGTATATCTTGGAGTACTGCCTGCACCAATGTGGAGCCTACCTTTTGGTGGCGATACGTGGGCAGCACGGCAAAGCGTTCTAATTTAATTCCTTTGTCGGTAAAGCGCCAGCGAGCCGTGCCACTGGGTATATGGTCAGGCTCCAGCCAGGCTAGGAAATGTCGTGCGCTGTCTTCGTATAGGTCGTATTCCTCTTCTCGGCTAACCCCCTGCTCTTCAACAAAAACCACTTGTCGAATGTGAAATGCTATCTCTAAATCTTTGGAGCGAGAAATTTGCTGAACTTTGATCATAGAAAAGTTGGATTTCTATGGGCTACTTATTAATTTAAAATAAAGAATATTAGATTATACCTCCCCTAAAAGAGATATGAAGTTTATAATACACAAATATAATTACATTTGCTTAGGTATACTAAGCCTATTACTCATCAGCCCAGTATCAAGAGCGCAATTTTCGGTAGATACACGTATTTTGCTACCTATCAAGCGAGAGGCTCCTCAGGAAATCAACCTAGTGCCGATTAAAGATAAAGGCTTGGTTCTTATCTCAGTAACAGAACCCTGGCACTACGATAAAAATAAAACATTTACTTTCAGTTTTATCGATACCACGCTCAAAGTACAAAGTGAGAAGGATTTTCTACTACCTTATGACTTTGCCGACAGTAAATTAATTTATTATGATGACGATAGCCACCTGTATTTCTTCTCTCAAAGCAGTCCTGACAAAGAAGTATTAATTTTCCGCTTAAACCTGTTCACTAAAGAAAACAACCTCTATGAGTTCGAGCTTCCAATTAACATAGAGGTGACAGACTTTGAAGCCTTGGGAGACCAAGTTTATTTGATGGGTGAATATGGCTCCAAACCCGTGGTGATTGGCTATAGTTTTAATGAGCGCTTGGCTAAGGTATTACCTTCTTTTTACGAAGATAAAGAAGAGCTCAAGAGCGTACAAGCCGACCCCAAGCATCGCCAAATCCATTTTGTGATGGAAAAAAACCTCCGCGGTGCCCAAGGCTGTGAAACTGTGGTCAAACCTTACTCTAATCTCATCGGATTGAAGGGCATGATGCGGATCGACGACCGCGGACAAAGAACCGCCGAAGATGCGCTGGTTTACTCTATTGATAATGATAACAAACTCGTGATGGGTACCTATAACCTCAAATGTTCTGGGCATCCACAGGGTGTTTATATTGCTAACTTTCAAGGAGAAGAGCAGAAAAGTATTCGCTATACCAAGTTTACTGACTTAAGTAACTTCTTTAATTACTACCGAGACAAGAAGGCCGAAAGAATGCGTAGGAAGGTAGAAAAGAAAAGAGACAAAGGCAGCGACTATAAGCTCAAGCGTAGAATCTCTACGCACGGGGAGTTATTTGAAACGGATAAAGAATTAATATTAATTACGGAAGGTTATTATACTTCTTACCGGAACACTCCTTACCGAAACCAAAATAGCTCTCCTAATCTCAACAATTACCCTAATAACCCATTATATAGTATGAATAACCTGAATAGAGTAGCTGCTATTACTCGAAATCAGTTTAATTATGCCGTGGTGTGTGGCTTTGATAAAAAAGGAGTATTCCAATGGGACAATGTGATGAAAATAGAGGAGGTAGAACAGCCTAATCTCAACCGAGTAGTACAGCCTGGCTATCTAGGCGATAGCTTGATTTTGGCTTATCTGAAAGAAGAAGAAATCTACTCTAAACTGATTCATCGCTATCGAGCCGTCAAGGAAGAGAAAATGCAGGAAATCTCAGAACTCTTCAAAAATTATGGCATCGCAAACTATGATTGGCAAGAACTTGTGCATTGGTACGGCGATGTTTACCTATTGTATGGAGAGCAAAGGCTGAAAAATAGTACAGGCAATCAGCTAGGAATGGGAAATCAAGTCTTTCACGTGAACAAGCTCCGTTATTATCCACAAGAAGAACCAGAGGAAGAAGCCAAGCACAAGAAAGAGAAAAAAGAAAAGGAACAGTAACCCCGAAAAAAATCTGATGAATCATTTGCAAATTCATCGCTATTCTTTACCTTTGTATTCCAAATCCAAATGGCCGCAAGCGAAAGTAGCTCAGCTGGTAGAGCGCGACCTTGCCAAGGTCGAGGTCGCGGGTTCGAACCCCGTCTTTCGCTCAATTCGTGGAGCTTCTAGGCTCCACGTTTTTTTATTTTTTGCCGGGATGGTGGAATTGGTAGACACGCAAGACTTAAAATCTTGTGGCCTTTTGGCCGTGTGGGTTCAAGTCCCACTCCTGGTACTAAATAACTAACTCTGATCCAGTGCTACCCCTATCCTTTATTTCACAGAAATATCTTACCGAAACCATAGCTGCAAATTTTCTTACTCCAATCCCAAGGCAAAAAGAGGTACTTCTATGGAGTTAGCAATGGTTTCAAGCGCCATAGATCTTAGCAAGACTCCGGTGAAGCACCTGAGGACATTTTTAACGCTCGCCACTTTGGTTTTTGCCCCCGCCAGCTATTTTTTTGAGCGATAAACATTACATGCAAGGCTTGATCATAATGGCTAAAAAAGGTTTGAATATTGCTTATAATTGAGTAATTTTCCGAGAAATTCTCCTAATGTCAGGGAAAACTTATAAGCACTCTTATACTCGTTAGAACGCCCATATTTCCCACGCGTGCCCCATAAAAAATGAAAGCCCCAGATAAACTACCTCATGAAGAAGACCGACTTAAAGCACTACAAAGTTACTCCATTCTGGATACCCTACCTGAAAAAGATTATGACGACCTCACCCGCATCGCTTCCGAAATCTGCCAAACGCCGATTTCTTTGGTCAGTTTGGTAGATCAAAACCGTCAGTGGTTTAAGTCCCATCACGGTCTGGATGTGTCCGAGACTAAACGAGATTATTCATTTTGTGCACACGCTCTTCATGATCCCGAAGAAATCACAATCATTAATGACTCTCGTCTTGATCCTAGATTTGCGGACAACCCGCTGGTTACTGGTCACCCCTATGTGATTTTTTACGCAGGCGTGCCGCTCATTGACCCTGACGGGTTCCCACTGGGTACCCTGTGCGTGATTGACGAGGAGCCTAGGCAACTGAACGAAAATCAAATTGCAGCCCTAAAAGCCCTTGCCAACCAAGTGATCAAACTGCTCGAGCTGAGGAGGAAAAACAAAAAATATCAAGAGGTTCAGAAGAAATTGGAAAATCAAAACCAGCAGTTGGAGCAATTTGCCCGCATTATTGCCCACGACATCAAAACACCGCTGGGCAATATCAAGCAAATCAGTGGCATCTTATCGGAAGAATATCAGGATCTACTTGGCTCAGAAGGGCTTACTTTCCTGAAATATTTAGAAAAGTCTTCACAGCAATTGACCGATCTAGTCAATGGGGTACTGACTTACAGCAAGGGAGAAAGCTTACTTGGTCAGAAAAAAGAAACCATTAGCCTCTTGAACTTTTCAAAGAGCCTGATTGAGCTACTCGACTACAAAGAAGAATATCAGATTCGCCTGCCCTCCACTGACGCTCGGTTGTATCTCAACCAAATTGCTCTCGAGCAAATATTACTCAATCTCATCAGCAATAGCATTCGTTACAATGATAAAGAAGAAATCAAGGTTCATATTGACTTTTCCCAAGATGAAGATTACTACTATTTTAGCGTCACCGATAATGGCCCAGGCATTCAGCTAGAGGACAAAGACAGAATCTTCGAGCTACTCAAAACCGTGCAACCAACCGACCGTTTTGGGGTCAAGGGCACAGGTATTGGCTTGTCTACAGTCAAAATGCTCGTAGAAGGCTTAAAGGGTAAGATTGAATTGGTAAAGTCCTCCTCAGAAGGGACGACCTTTGAGTTTTCTATCGCCAAATAGCTTTTCCTATTTGCAGTTGATTGTCTTATGCCAAATGCTGCTCTTTCCTTTTTAACAGTTATTTAACAAGGAATTTCTGTTGCTCGAAAACTTTTTCTGCTCAGCTTGTTATACCTTTAAACTATCAATCTATTTAACCCAAAAATATGAAAATAGGTATCGTTTGCTACCCTACTTTCGGGGGAAGCGGAGTAGTAGCGACCGAACTCGGCAAAGCTTTGTCGGACAAGGGGCATCAGATTCATTTTATTACCTATACCCAACCGGTACGCCTGAATTTTTTTAGCGAGAATCTTAATTATCACGCCGTATACGTACCTAATTACCCTCTCTTTCAGTATCCACCCTACGAATTGGCACTGGCCAGTGAAATCGTCAACGTGGCAAAATACGAGAAACTAGACCTGATCCACGTCCATTATGCGATTCCGCACGCTTCGGCGGCTTACATGGCCAAGCAGATTCTACGTACCGAAGGCATTCACGTACCCGTGGTCACGACTTTGCACGGCACGGATATTACTTTGGTGGGGAAAGATGCCTCTTTTGAACCCGTGGTCACATTTAGCATCAACGAATCAGATGGAGTAACGACGGTTTCTAAGAGTTTGCGTGATGATACTTACGCTTATTTTGAGGTTAGCAAGCATATTGAAATTATTCCCAATTTTATTGATTTGGAGCGTTTTCAGCGCGTGGAAAAAAACCATTTCCGTACCGCCATTTGTCCTAATGGTGAAAAGCTCTTGATCCATACTTCTAATTTCCGCAAGGTCAAGCGGATTCAGGATGTGATGGAAGTTTTCAATCGGGTGCGTCAAGAAATTCCTTGCAAGCTACTCTTGGTAGGCGATGGCCCCGAACGCGTTAATATGGAGAAGCTCTGCCGGCAGTTACAAATCTGTGAAGATGTGCGCTTTTTGGGTAAAATCGGTGCCGTAGAAGAAATGCTCTCCATCTCTGACCTCTTCCTGATGCCTTCGGAGAAAGAAAGCTTTGGTTTGGCGGCCCTGGAGGCGATGGCTTGTCAAGTTCCCGTGATTTCTTCTGATACGGGCGGCATTCCTGAGCTGAATAAGCACGGTTACTCTGGCTTTGTGAGCAAAGTGGGCGATGTAGAGGACATGGCCAAGAATGCCTTGCATATTCTCAAGGATGAAAATTTGGAAAAATTTCGAGAAAATGCCCTCAACCGTGCCCGAGAATTTGACATCAAGCAAATCCTCCCTCGATATGAAGCTTTTTATGAGAAAGTAAGACAGGAGGTAAAGGCCACCGTGGTTCCTTAATAAATAATTTGTGTCTCCACTTGATATTCAGTATTCTGCCCAAAAACGGATTTTTGATAGCCCTGAATCTTATAGCTTTCCAAGATGCTTGCTCCCGAAGGAGTAGTTTGGCAAGTAAACTGTAATTCTTTTTGGGATGCATACAAAAAATTATCTTTACTAACCACCACCTTCCCTCCCCGAAGGCGACTCTGATCTTGGTTCCAGTGTACTTTCAAATACCTCGTCTTGAGGTCGTTTTCCTTCGCTTCATAAATTTTGTATAAGCCACTACTGGTCATGGAATCCCTCACAGCGTATTGCCCCTCGTAGATGGCCCGATTGATATTAGCCTCTATAAACATTTTGAGTTCTTTACGCCAGTCCTCAGGCTGAACCGCCTGGCTTTGTTTCTGATCGCCTTTATAGACCGTTTTTTCTACCTTCGGATCGAGAGAATCCAAACGACTGATTTGTTTTTCCATCAAGTCTCTCAGGTCAAAGTACAGCTCGACCGAAGTTTGTGCCTCTGGTGCCAGTTGACAAGCGTTCAGGGCGATTAAAAGCGTGAAAAAACTAAAAAATTTGAATTGGTACATTTTTGAGAATTTAGGAATTAGGAGCTAGAATCTAGGCCTTAGCACGTAGAAGCTTATTCTTAGATATTTAACATAGAAACATCAAAATTATAACCTGACTCCGTCTTTTTATGCTAAGATTGATCTGGTTATCGTATTCTATTTCTTGGATTATAACTCCTAGATGCTGACTCCTAAGATAAGTTATCCTTCAAACAAAATATCACCCGTCATTTGTTCGGGTTGCTCAATGCCCATGAGCTTGAGAATGGTCGGGGCGACATCGCCCAGCTTGCCATCTTTCATCTGAGGCTTGAAATCCGAATCTACTAAAATGCAGGGCACTAAATTGGTCGTATGCGCCGTGTGGGCGGAGCCATCTTCATTGACCATCATATCGGAGTTGCCGTGGTCAGCAATGATGAGCGCAGAGTAGCCATTTGCCAAGGCCGTTTCTACTACAGTTTGCGTGCATTGGTCCACCGTTTCGCAGGCTTTGACGGCCGCTTCAAAGACGCCCGTATGCCCGACCATATCGGGGTTGGCAAAGTTGAGGCAGACAAAATCCACTTCCTTTTTTTTGAGTTCGGCTACGATGGCATCTCGAATGTCTTGGGCACTCATTTCGGGTTGTAAGTCGTAAGTAGCCACCTTGGGCGAAGGGCAAAGGATACGACTTTCGCCTTCAAACTCGGCCTCACGCCCACCAGAAAAGAAGAAAGTAACGTGGGGATACTTTTCGGTTTCGGCAATGCGGATTTGTTTTTTTCCCGCTTTCGCTAAAACTTCTCCCAGCGTACTTTGCAGTTTATCTTTATCAAAAAGAATATGCAAGCCTTCAAAGGTATCGTCATAATTGGTCATGGTTACGTAATGCAAGGGAACTTGCTGCATCTCGTGCTCGGGCTGATCTTGCTGAGTCAGCACGCTCGTCAACTGACGGGCGCGGTCATTGCGGAAATTAAAGAAGATGACAACGTCGTTTTCCTCGATGGTTGCTCTGGGTTTTCCCTCTTCATCCGTACAGACAATGGGCTTGATAAACTCATCCGTAACTTCTGCTTCGTAGGATTCCTGAATGGCTTGCACAGGGTCTTGGGTGGCTTTGCCTTCTCCTTTTACGAGCAGATCATAAGCCAATTTGACTCTTTCCCAGCGTTTGTCCCGATCCATGGCGTAGTAACGGCCAATGATGGAGGCAATTTGCCCGGTGTTTTGCTGTAAATGCGTTTGTAAATCTTGAATATAATCTTTGCCCCCGTGTGGTGAAGTATCGCGCCCGTCCATGAAAGCGTGTATATAAACTTTTTCCAAGCCATATTGCTGTGCGATGCTACAGAGCCCTTTCACGTGTTGGATGTGCGAGTGGACGCCTCCATCGGAAAGTAAGCCCAGCATGTGGACTTTAACCCCTTTTTCCTTGGCATATTGATACGCTTCTTGGAGCACAGGATTATCGGCCAGGGTATTTTCTTCAATGGCTTTGTTGATTTTGACCAAGTCTTGATAGACCACTCTGCCCGCACCGATATTCATATGACCTACCTCAGAATTTCCCATTTGACCTTCGGGCAAACCTACCGCCAAGCCAGAAGCATCCAAACGGCTATGGGCATATTTTTCATAGAGAGCATCTACAAAAGGCGTTTGCGCTTGATCAATGGCAGATACTTCGGGTCGGGTAGCAATGCCCCACCCGTCGAGAATAAGAAGAATGACTTTTTTGTTCATAATCAATGCTTTTTTGGGTGATCTGTTCGCAAATTAAACAGAATCGGGCTAGAATGCAGAAGATTTGAGAGATAAAATCGTTGGTGATTGCTTTGCGAGAGCGCAAGCTAAGGTTGAAAATCACTCATATTAAATCAATGTAAATTGGCGATTTCAGACTGCCAGCCTTGAACTGCCTCTATGGCAACAGCTTCAAACTCATAAGACTCCAGTAAATCATTCAGAGTATTTTCTATTTCGGATTTACTTTCTTCGAAAGCCTGTTTTTTCTTTTTGCGTCCAAACCAAGCTTCTTTGTACTCTTTTTGCAAATGCAGCAAGCGGTGGTAGGCTGTTTCGGCAAAAGGGATAATGGTTTCGGGTAAATCTGCCCGATAGGTTTCTAAATCTTCCAGATAGGGTTCGGCTTCTTCTTTTTCAAAGACTACCACCTCGGAGAGATTACGACTGAGGGCTTTATCCGTGATGATTTCTTCATTGGTGGGAAGAGGCTCTTCGTTGGCGGGTTTCTTTTCTTCTTCTTCTTCGTGGTAGTCAATAGCTAGCCCTAGCTCTTCGGCTTCTCGGATGAGTTGTTCGGCTTCTTCCTTGAGCTTAGGGTCTTTCATATCAGGAATCGAGGTCTGGAGGAAATAAATGACCATTCCGATTTCTTCATAAACCGAATGGATCAACATTTGGCAGAGGGCGGTCACGTGATACTCGAAGGCTTTTTGTTGATCGCCTTGTTGTTCGTAAAGGGAGCCCACGTGATAATAAGTACTGCCGAGTTCGAAGGTAATTTCTTTTTGTTGCTTGTATTCTAGAGCCTGTTTGAAGTTGTCCATGGCCTCTTTGGGGCGATTTTCCTCTTGATACCACATTCCCATGTTATGATGAATAAAAGCCATCAGTCCGTATTGCTCATAGCCCCATGCTTTTTCCAAAAGATTTTGGTAAAAAATCAGGCGATTCTTGATATTCATCGCGTTTTGCAGGAAGATGCGCAGGTTGTAGAATACTTTACCCAGTTCGTGGTAATTGTTAGTTTGGGTATTCCAGTCAATGGCTTTTTCAAAATTGACCAATGCTTGCTGGTTATCCTGTTGATTGGCATAGACCGCCCCGATGAGGTGGTAGCTCTTCCCGAGTTCGGAGAGTTGACCGATTTCTACCTGATGTTCAATGGCTTTTTCGTAGTTCTCGATGGCTAGGTCCCATTCTTCGCTCTCGAAGTAGAGGTTAGCGATTTGATGGTAAATTTTACCCGATAGGGCATCACTTTTAAATTCAAGAGCTTGCCAGTAGGTATTGAAAGCCAGTTCGCGCTGCTCGGATTGGGCGTAGGCATTGGCGAGTTTGTAGTAAACTTCGGCGGTTTCTGCTTTTTGGTCGGCGGATTTATGCAAATAGCTTACCGCGTTCTCAAAATGCTCAATGGCCTTATCGTATTCATTGAGTTCGTCGTATTGCTGGCCGATTTGTATATGCAGGTCTTTGATTTCGGAGGCTTTGGTAGCTGGATCGATGCTGCTTTCCAGCGTTTGGAGTTGATCTTCAAGGTTTTTGAGTTCTTGCTCCAGTTTTTGCTTTTTTGCCTTATTCATTGCTCAGTTTTTTTTACGATAGCGAATGGGCTGTAATACCTTTCTGCGCCATTTGACAAAGTTACGAAGAAGTGTATGGATTCGGAAATTCTCACGAGGGCAGAATTTCTTGGTTTTTGTTTGTTATCTGTTAGCGCAAATGCAAGGCCAATTTTGGTGAATGACTTGCAAATATTGATTTTGATCCCGTCTCAGGATTGAATCGATCCGCGATGAGCGTGGGAGAGCAATTGAGAAAGAAGCTTAACTTTCCCGAGCCAGAAGTTTCTCTACCTCTTTTATGAGGGCTTGCGCCCGGGCTACCTGCTCGGCGGGCAGGTCAGGTGCGGCTTGGAGAAGTCTTTGGGCTATGTTAAGGGCACTCTCCAAGGGAAGAATATTGTTAAATTTCAGGAAGTTTCGGAGAGCGAGGAAGGCCACATGTTTTCTACATTTTACGCATAAGCCAAAAGCTGACACGAGGGAGATACGAAGAAATCATATTTAAAAGTATTTTTCGCCATCATCTATATCATTTCCCCAAATTTACACTTTTTCCCTTGAAAATCAATAGACTAGGGAAAGCGCAGGGTAAAGACCGTACCCTCGCCAAGCTTGGATTCTAGGTTGATCGTCCCCCCGTGGAGGCGCATCACTTGACGCGAAAAGCTGAGGCCAATGCCCGAACCTGATTTTTTGGTGGTAAAAAAGGGCACAAAAATATTCTTCATGGCTTCTTCGCTAATGCCACAGCCATTGTCTTGAATCTGGAGAATGGTTTTGCCGGCTCGGTCTTTGAAAGCTCGGAAATGAATGTGCTTTTCTGGCTCTTGGTCGAGGGCTTGTACGGCGTTTTTGAGTAGATTAATCAAGACCTGCTCCAGTAACTGTACGTCTGCGATCAGGGTCAAATCTTCGGGTTGGATATCCAAGTGAAAATGCACTTGATTTTTTTTAAATTCTTCTCTCTGCAGAAATACAATGTCTTCTACCAAGTGCTTCAAAGTGAGTGTATGTAGCTGGGGCATGGGCACTTTGGTGAGGCTGCGAAAATCCCGCACGAAACGAATCAAACCCTCGGAGCGTTTTTGGATGGTCTTGATGGCATAGTGCACTTCTTCCACAGATTCTTGAAAAGTATGGGCGGGCAAAAGCAAATGTTTTTTCCCTTCAATTTCTTTTTCGCTTTTGTGAACTTGCTCCAGATGATAAGTAAGGTCTTCATTGACCGTAGAAGAAAGGGAAGCAATCGGGGTGACCGAATTGATAATCTCGTGAGTAAGCACCCGAATCAAGTTCTGCCAGGCTTCCATTTCCTTGTCCTCGAGTTCGCTTTGAATATCTTGAATGGAGACGATATGAAATACTTCACCACGCAGTTTGACCGAAGTTTTGCGCACGGCCAGATGCAAAATTCGGTCATCATTGCGAAATTTGATCAATTCTCTCTTCTCAGATTCGGTCTGAGAAAAATATTGTACCAACTCCTGATGCTCTTCCCGAAACTGATTGATATGATTGAGCCGATTCACATCCAACAGTTGCTTGGCAGTCTGATTGATGAGCTGCACTTGGCCTTTTTCATCAAAAACCAACAAGCCAATGGCGATATGCTGTACAATGGTGCGTAAGTAATGATAATTGGCTTCTTTCTCGGCACGGATTTCCTGAAATTTGAGAATCACTTTATTAAACTCCCGATTCAGATTATCAAAAGAACGGCCCAGCCCTTTGGTGGTGTAGGTTTGCGAAAAATCATCATAGCGAATGGCATTAAGAAATTTTACAAACATATGATTGGTACGCTCGGCATAGCTAATCAAAAGGGTGATTTGTAGAATGGCCACTATCCCCAAGGTGATCGTAGTAATATGATAATTGGTATTCAGGATCAGCCAGATCACCGCGAGAATATTTGCATTCAAAGCGATTACCCGAAAAATAATATTGACTCTAAAATTCTTAAAGACCATATTTGTCCAGTCTACGGTAGAGGGAAGCTCGGGTTAAGCCGAGTTCCTTGGCGGCTTTGGAGATATTGCCATTGTGCTTTTGGAGTGCCCGCTCGATGACAGACTTCTCCACTTCGTCCAAATTTAGCGTATTTTCGGTATTGTTACCAGCCTCGGCTTTTTGATTGAGGAAGAAAAAGTCATCGGGTTGAATCACATTATCTTCGCACATGATTACGGCTCGCTCGATCGCGTGTTGGAGTTCGCGTACATTACCGGGCCAATGGTATTTTTTGAGTTTGGTCAGGGTAGGCCCAGCGATTTTTTTGACTTCTTTCTTGTACTTACGATTGTACATTTTCAAGAAATGATCTGCCAGCAAAGGAATATCCTCTCCCCTTTCCCGCAAGGGGGGCAGGTAAATTTCTACGGTATTGATTCGGTACATCAAGTCTTGGCGGAAGGTTTGCTCTTGAACCATTTCATTCAGCGGCATATTGGTAGCGCATACCAAGCGAATATCGATAGGTACCGAACGGTTTGACCCTAAGGGCTTTACCTCCCGATTTTGGAGTACAGCTAGCAGCTTAGCTTGTTGATTGAGGGGTAGATTTCCGATTTCATCTAAGAAAAGCGTTCCCTTGTTTGCAATCTCAAAGCGCCCTTTGCGATCTTCTTTGGCATCAGTGAAAGCTCCTTTTTTGTAGCCAAAGAGTTCACTCTCGAAGAGCGTTTCACTGATCGCGCCCATATCTACGGCGATGAAATCCTTGTCTGTTCGGTTAGATTTGCGGTGAATAGCTCGGGCTACGAGTTCTTTTCCGGTTCCGTTTTCGCCAAGAATGAGAATATTGGCATCCGTTTTAGCTACTTTGTCAATAATGCCTTTCACATTGCGCATACCGGCACTTTCGCCAAGCATATCGCTGAAAGGCTGATCTAGGTCCTCGGCCAGTTGTTTTTTGGATTCTTTTAAGTTTTTGACTTCATTGTAGGAGCTTTTGAGCTTATGGGCGGCGGAGATGGTAGCCACGAGTTTTTCATTTTGCCAAGGTTTGAGTACAAAATCTGTTGCTCCGAGTTTGAGTGTTTCTACGGCTGTTTCTACATCTCCGAAGGCGGTAATCATAATCACGACCGCTTCGGGGTCGCGTTCCATAATCTCCCTGAGCCAATAGATTCCTTCCTTTCCGCTGGTGGTATCTTCGCTGAAGTTCATGTCCAGTAGAATCACATCGTAGGTATCATTATTCATCAAGAAGGGAATTTTTTTGGGATTTTTCTCGATAATGACCTGCGAAACATAGCGCTTGAGGAGCATCTTAGCGGCAAGGAGGATGTCTTCATCGTCGTCAATGATTAATACTTTTCCGATCTTTTCTTCTGACATAAGTCAATTCAATTTAAAGTTATATGGTTTTTTATCTGATTTTCTAATTTCATACCATTCAAAGACAGTCGACTGTGAGTGGGAGTGGCATTTTTCGTGTAGAAATTCACTAGAAAGCCATTTAAAGACATTTTAAGCCTTTTAAGATACTTGAACACTCGAGGTGAAATCTTTCAATCTTTATCTTCTTTGACCTAAATGCTTTCTTTAAAGATAATAAAAATGTGCGTTTACGAGCATTTTTGTATCGATTCCGAACAGGGGTATTCGCACTCATACCGTTCATAAATGGACGCATTTTGTATAAAGTTCGTACAGCTCTGAACTTTTGGGAGAAATAACCACATTCAAGTAATTGATAATCAAACACATAAAAAAGTGGTATGTAAATTGGCGGAGAAGGAATAAAATCGGATCAAACGGATCAAATAATTCGGGTTGATAGTTGTATTTCGTTTAGCAACTAAAACCCAAACCTGAAATACGAAAAACGGATGGATAGAGTAATTGAGAAGAAAAAATGGACGCCCCGACGCATTCTGACCATCGTCGGCTCGGCACTCCTGATTATTTTTGTCATTTATCAATTATTAGGTGACAATAAATCCAAACTCAATGTGGATTATGAAAAAATCAGTATCGCGACCGTTAAGCAAGGGGCTTTCCAAGAGTTTATTGCCATTGATGGTTCCGTGCAACCTATCAAAACGTATTATCTCGATATCATCGAGAGTGGTACGGTAGAAAAGAAATTTATCGAGGATGGCCGTCGGGTAGAAGAAGGCGATACCATTCTCAAGCTTTCCAACACCACGCTCCAATTAGATTATATGAATCGAGAAACCCAAATGCTCGATTTGATGAACGAAAGGCAAACCACCGAAATCAATATGCGCCAGAATGAGTTGCAATCTCAAAATCAATTGGCAGAAATTGAATATCAACTCAAGCAAGCCGAGCGCATTTACCAGCGTAACCACGAATTGGTCAAAACCAACATGGTTTCGCAGGAAGAATTTAAAGAATCCAAAGATAATTACGATTACCAGAAAAAAAGGCACGAGATTGGTCTGCGCTCTCTTCGCCAAGATACTCAACTTCGAGAACAAAGAATCCGACAATTAGATGCTTCTATCCAACGCATGGAGCGCAATCTGAAGCTCTCTCGCAATACCTTAGATAATCTGTACATTGTATCCCCGACCGATGGACTGCTCTCTACCCTACGTGCCGAAATCGGAGAGGCCAAGCAAGTGGGCGAAAATATCGGCCAGATTGATGTCTTAGATGGCTTCAAGGTACGCGCCTCCATTGATGAGCATTATATCTCCAAAGTTTACGCTGGGCTAAACGGCGAATTTGAATTTAATAGCAAGAAATATCAATTGGTCATTAAGAAAATTTATCCCGAAGTGCAACAGGGTGAATTCCAAGTAGATATGGAATTTGTAGACCAGACGCCCAAGGGCATTCGCCGAGGCCAAACCTTGCAAATTCGCCTCCAATTGAGCGATGCCAAACAAGCCCTCCTGATTCCCAGAGGAGGATTTTATCAGACCACAGGTGGCAACTGGATTTTTGTAGTGAACGGTTCTGAAAATCTGGCCGAGCGCAGAAACATTCGTTTAGGTCGTCAGAATCCTCGTTTTTATGAAGTATTAGAAGGACTAAAAGTAGGAGAAAGAGTGGTTGTTTCTTCTTATGAAGGTTATGAAGACATAGATAATTTGGTCATTCGTAAGTAAAATTAAATTTACTTGGCATTTTTGTAATCTCTCAAAATATATTCTTAATTTGAAATCAAGCACCAACGCTAAAACTATATCACCCAATTATAACCATATCACCATGATCGAGACAAAAAATCTAACAAAAATTTATACTACCGATGAGATCGAGACCACGGCACTCAATGGCGTGAATCTCAAAATAGACCGGGGCGAATTTGTAGCCATTATGGGGCCTTCGGGTTGTGGTAAATCTACCCTGCTCAATATTGTAGGTTTATTGGATAATCCCAGTTCTGGAGAATTTCATTTTTTAGATCGTGAAATTAGCAAATCTACCGAAAGACAAAGAGCAGACATTCGCAAGGCGCACATTGGCTTCGTGTTCCAAAGTTTTAACTTGATTGATGAATTGACGGTGTTTGAGAACATCGAGTTGCCACTGATCTACCTCAAAGTGCCTTCTTCGGAGCGTAAAAAACGGGTAGAAGCCATGATGAATCAGATGCAAATTATGCATCGCCGCAAGCACTTCCCACAGCAACTCTCTGGCGGTCAACAGCAAAGAGTGGCCGTGTGCCGAGCTGTGATTACCAAGCCTGACCTGATTTTGGCGGATGAGCCGACCGGAAACCTGGACTCTAAAAACGGAGAAGAAGTCATGAACCTACTGACTGAACTCAATAGCCAAGGCACTACCATCGTGATGGTAACACACTCTAAGTATGACGCTGAGTACGCACATCGCATCATTAATCTCTTTGATGGGCAAATCGTCAGCGAGCACAAAACCGAGAAAAAAGCCCCGCCCATGGCTAATAAAAACCCTTTTGATGCAGGACAATAATGCAAGTCGCAAATAATAAATAGCGTAATACAAAACTGGACGAAGGCCGAACTAAGATTAGTTCGGCTTTTTTGTTTACAAATATTTATTAGAATAAAAGCCTATTATTCTGGCAAAATACTATCATATGATAGTAAAAATAAATTTTTGACTTTTTATTCCATTTTACTTAACTTAGCAAAAAAGAAATGTAATGCAACTCAGCCTCTTCCCTGATGATCCCGTTCGCTATCCAGTACAGGAGCTAGACCTTGCTCTTCTGGAAGAGGAGCATATTGTCTATCCTGAATCAGATGGAAAGCCTATGGCCGAGAATACCGAGCATTTTGATTTGCTCATTATGATTAAATCTGCTTTGGATGTCTTGTTTGAAGACGATCCCGAAGTGTTTGTGGCTGGAGATTTACTCTGGTATCCTGTCAAAGGAAAGCCTTATATTACGATGGCTCCTGATGTATTAGTGGCTTTGGGTCGCCCCAAAGGTAGAAGAGGCTCGTATATTCAGCACTTAGAAGAAAATATCCCCCCACAGGTGCTCTTTGAGATTCTCTCGCCCTCTAATCGGAGTAAAGATATGGCCAGGAAGTACCATTTCTACGCCAAATATGGGGTCTTGGAATACTTTGTTTATGATACCGAGTACAAGGAAATTTCTCTGCATATCCGCGTGGGCGAGTACTTAGTTCCCGCCCTACCCTTCGTGAAAGATAGTGCTTTGCTGGGTATTCGCTTAGCAGTGATTGAGGAAGAATTACGGTTGATCTATCCTGATGGAAAAATCGCGCCTACTTATACTGAACAATATAAAACCGCTAAAACCGCTTTAGAACAATTAGAGGCCGAAAGAAAAGCCAAGGAAGAGGAGAGAAAAGCCAAGGAAGATGCTCTTGCCGAGCTCGCCCGCCTCCGTGCTAAGCTGGATAAAAACGAAGATCGTCCGAATGACGAAAAAAATAAGGAAGATTGACGGCAAGCTTTTACCAATAAATGATGCAATATTTACAATCATTTCATGGGAGCCAGATTTTTTTCTGAAATGTGCCCTCTTCCCAAAGGCAACGTTTGGTTTATCAATCACTCTTTTCTTGCCTCTCGTAACATTTCCCCCCTACGGTCAGTTCTTTTCCCACAGTCCTTATTAGTATTGCAATCATAAGATTATGAAAAAAGAAACCGTTGTTCCTTACAAAGATCAAAACTCAGACAAAAAAGCGCAAGTCGCGCAAATGTTTGATAATATCTCGCCCCGTTATGATTTTTTGAATCATTTTTTGAGCTTGGGTATAGATATCTTGTGGCGTAAGGAAGCCATCAAATTATTAAAATATGAGCATCCTAAGTTGATTTTAGACGTGGCCACGGGTACGGCAGATTTTGCCATTGAAGCCCTAGAACTCAAGCCCAAAAAGGTAATTGGCATTGATATTTCCGAGGGAATGCTCTCTTATGGCCGAGAAAAATTGAAGAAAAAGAAGTTAGATGACCGCATCGAACTCCAGAGCGGAGATTCAGAAAATTTGCACTTTTCAGACAATTATTTCGATGCTGTGATCGTTTCTTTTGGAGTAAGGAATTTTGAGAATCTCGAGCTTGGATTAAAAGAAATCCTCAGAGTACTCAAACCAGGAGGGAGCCTAGTGGTGCTAGAATTTTCCAAACCACGAAATTTTCCCTTCAAACAGCTTTATAATTTTTATTTCAATAACATATTACCTTCCATCGGCCAAAGCATTTCCAAGGACGAGGCAGCTTACAGCTATTTGCCAGAGTCAGTACAGGCTTTTCCAGATGGGAAGGATTTTCTCAATATTTTGGCAAAAATCGGTTACATACCTACAAAATGCAAAATACTAACCTTGGGCATCAGTACTATTTATCAGGGCAAAAAACCCGCGTGATTGTTCTTTTCAGTCTTCTCGCCTTACTCTCTGTGGCCACACTCGAGGCACAAACGCCTTGGTTTGGCCGACAAAAACGAAGCTCTAAGCTTTATGCGCGAGATGCACGCTCCGACCTCAAAAAGCAAGGGGATCGCTTGACTCGTCGCCTCAATTTTGGTTTTTTTATCGCCCCCTTGGTCAGTGGCTATCGGGAAAAACTCACGGATGAATTTATCAATACGCCCAATTTCGTACCAGATGATTTAGAAAATCCAGACGTATTGGTGAATGTCAATCCCAAAGCTTCCTTAGGTTTTGCGGTAGGTTTTTATGCCAGCCTTCGTCTTACCGAATTCTTGGATTTGCGGGTGCATACCAATGCCGCTTTTTATGAAAGACAAATTGAGTACGAATTTCAAAGCGGAGAAGTAATCAACAAAGTGATAGAGTCGCCGATGTTTGAGCTTCCTATTTTATTTAAATATCGCTCCCAAATTCGTGGCCTTCACAATATGTACATGGTGGCCGGTATTAAACCCGCTTTTGTGCTTTCTCGCCGTACCGATGAAGAGGCTAATGTACGCCCCGCCAATACCGATTTATCCATTGAGTATGGTTTGGGCTTTGATGTCTTCTTTCCTTTTTTCCGGTTTGCTCCGGAATTGCGTTTTTCTCACGGTCTTATCAATACCTTTGAGGAGGAGGATCAAAATGCTTTCAGTCAACCGATTCGCAGATTAACTACCCATACCGCTACGCTTTATTTGCATTTTGGAGGGTAAAAAATGGCAGACCGTGGCCTCAAGAATTGAAAGATTGGAAAATTCCTTTTTGCTTTCTAGCTTTATGGATAGCATTGTCTAAAGTTTATCTTTGGACTACAAAATATCTCTTTATCTCCGAATTTCACGCTTATGCCCTCAAAAATTGCCTTTATCACCGGAGCAAGTTCTGGTATCGGGAAAGCCACTGCCGAAGTCTTGGCAGACCACGGCATGAATCTGATTATCTGTGGCCGCCGTCAGGAAAGATTAGACGAATTAGAAAGTCAGCTTCAGGACAAGGTAGCGATCCAAAAACTTGCCTTTGATGTAAGAGATCGTGAGGCCGTATTTGCCCAAATACAGTCTCTTCCCGAAGATTGGCAAAACATTGATATTCTTATTAATAATGCCGGAAACGCACACGGCCTAGATTCGATTCAAGAAGGCAGTATCGACGACTGGGATGCCATGATTGATATTAATGTAAAGGGTTTGTTGTATGTAACCAAGGCCATTTTGCCCCAAATGATCGCGCGCAAGCGTGGACACATCATCCACGTGGGTTCTCTGGCCGGGAAAGAAGTTTATCCAAAAGGGCAAGTGTATTGTGCCTCCAAGCACGCTGTGGACGCACTTAATCAGGGAATGCGTCTAGATTTATATCAACACGGTATCCGAGTGGCAGCCGTGAATCCGGGTCTGGTTCATACGGAGTTTTCAGATGTACGTTTCAAAGGCGACCAAGCAAAGGCCGCCCAAGTTTATCAAGGTTATCAGCCCCTTTTGGCCAAAGATATTGCCGAGATTATTGCTTTTGTGATTACCAGACCAGCCCATGTAAATATTGCTGATATGCTGGTGCTACCTACTGCTCAGGCCAGCTCGGTCTTCGTGGACAAAAATGCTTAATCATAAGTTTACAAGCTGAAACTACCTAAGAAACGCCCTCTTCGATCTGTTTGATAATTTCTGCGTTTAGTTCGTGTTTTCCCTCGAAGGGAATAATGTTGGGTTGAATGCCTAGTTCATGGATCTTTTGGAGTTGTTCTTGAAAATGCTCCTCTTTGATCAGTTCGTCTTGTTTTCCATACACAAAATGAACCTTTTTATTCTTTAAAATCTCAGGCACAGCCTCAAAGTCCAAGTCGTGCGCCAATCCGCCCGCCCAGATCACCAGATCATCAAATTTGACATGTCCATCACAGACCCAGCGCGAAACCGTGGCCGTACCCTGTGAGAAGCCTAAAATAATAATCCTTAGCTGAGAGGGTAGTAATTGCGGAGGCTTAATCACGGTGGCATACACTTTATTGAGGTAACCCAAATAATCTCTGATTTCATGCACGCGGTCATGTTTGGTCATCCAAGTGGCTCCTACTTTGCCCGTAAACTGGCCGTGATAAAAATGAGAGAGTGCCTCAGGGGCAACCACGAGATTAGTTTGGGGGTCCAATCCTTCGAATTTTTTGATAAAATATTCAGCCAACTGCCCATAACCATGGCAGACAAGCCAAAGATTTTGGGTGTCTTCACTGGCTTCTCCATAAGTACAGTAGCGTGCGGTTTTGGTTACTTCAAGATGATGAATAGGCATAACGGAATAGGGTAAAATGACAAGCCGAGCTGGTTTGCTCGGCTTGATTAGATCGGACGGGAAGTTAGTTTTCTTCTGGCAAATAAGCAATGATTGATCATCAATTCTTTTGTACACGAATCGTTCCTGAGGCTTGATCGGTGCGAATTTCTAGTAAATAATTTCCAGCCGGCAGGTCTTGCATTGGAATTTGCCAGAGACCACTGGTTTGGTTCCGTTTGATCTCAGAATAGACACGCAGAACCTCACCCTGTGTATTCAAGATTCTGATGGAAGTAGGAATTTGTTTGCTAGGCTCCCACTGTATTTGTATGTCCCCCTGCGATGGATTGGGATAGGGAAGTACCTTTAAGGATAATTCTTCTGCCAAGGAAGTAATGGCCAGACTGACGCCCTCCACAGGAATCACCTGCTCCAGCAGGTTGCTCTGGATGATCACATCACCCGCGAAAGTTCCCGAGCCACCGGGGGCGAAAGTAATTTGCACCTGTTGATTAGACTCAGCCGCAATGGTTCCGCCGTTCCAATCACTCATGAAGCCTTTGGGTAGACCAATACTCGTGATCTCGAGAGCTTCTTGGCGATTGTTTGCAATTTCTAGACTCAAGCTGGCAGTAGAATCTGCGGGCACTTCTCCAAAAATCAAACTATCTTGACTCAATTCAAACTCGGGCAAGATTTTCAAAATCACCCCTTCATTAGCCAGCATCGAGATATAAAGTTCGTTTTGATGATCTTCTCCAAAACTCGCCAATTGGCCATTGGTCAAATCAAACAATTGGGTAGTATCAGGCTGCCCACTTTCTAGATTTAGTGCCCAAACCCTTCCGCTGATAAAATCTCCGTGAATATATTGCCCTTGCAGGCCCGGCAGTCGGTCTCCTCGGTATACATAACCTCCCGTGACGGAGCGATCGTTTCGACTTTGACTGTAAGACCAGACGGGGAAGGTTAGCCCCGTGGTATCACAATTGCTAGGCTTGAAGCATTGATTGCCCTCCATCAGCGGCCAGCCGTAGTTTTTTCCTTTTTCTAAAATATCTATTTCCTCGAAGCGATTCTGACCCACATCGGCCACCCAGATCTGACCAGTCGGGCGATCCACAGAAAATTTCCAAGGGTTACGGAAACCAAAAGCATATATTTCTTCTCTGATATTATCCGTGTTGCCCACGAAGGGATTGTCGCTTGGAATTCCATAATTAAGCCCCTCATCGGCATTATCTACATCGATGCGCAAAATATTCCCTAATAAATTAGTAGTATTCTGGCCAAAATTAAGTGGATCGCCTGCTCCTCCTCCGTCGCCAGAGGCAAGGTAGAGGTATCCATCGTTCCCAAAAGCGATTTTGCCTCCATTATGATTATTAAAGGGCTGCTTGATGGACAAAAGTATCAACTGACTAGCGGGGTCAGCTTGGTCAGGATCATTTTCTAGAACTTGATAGCGTGCCAGTATGGATTCATAAGGATCTGAACCTGACTGATTGGTTCTTGAATAATAAACGTAGAAGTAGCCATTCTGCTGGAAATCAGGGTGAAAGGCCAGTCCCAATAGCCCCATCTCTCCTTGTGCAATTACTAGATTTTGGATATCGAGGAAGCGTTTTTTTTGTGTAGTATTTGGATCATTCTCCACGATTTCAATAAATCCATTCTGAGAAACTACAAACAAGCGATTACTTCCATCAGGAGCTGGAATGATTTCTAAGCAATTCTTGAACCTCAGATTAGGAAAGGCATTTTTTGTTAGATACTGTGCCTTCAGGGAGCCATTTAAAAACAACAAACAGCACAAGCAATAGAAGGGTTTAAGGATGTTCATTTTACATAGGGGTTTAAATAGAAAATAATTGCTGCGTTTTTTAAACCTACGATGCATCAGTCTTGCTGGATGGCAAAGGCTTCGTAAAAATACTATATCTAGAACCAGATACTGATCTTAGGAATTCCACTTGCGGTTTGACCAAAAGTTGAAACGAGTTGTTTATGAAAATGCCCAAGTCTTTAGCCTATACTTGGATAAATTGCTTATGTTTGTTCTGATCCGAACCATTCTCTATGCTGGTCAAATTCAAATTTCTTGCTTATTTAGTTTTTTTATCATTACTTCTGACAGGCTGTGATGAGGGCAGTGAAAGTAATTCTCCTGCTGTTCCCGACACCATCAGCTCTTTACGCTTGATTGGCACTTTCAACCTACTAGCCAATGCTGATCCCGATGGGACTACCGTGGGTGGCTTATCGGCCATCGAGTATGACTCACTCCGCCAGACTTGGTATTTACTCAGTGATGACCGATCTCAACAAAACCCTTCTCGCTTTTATGAAGCCAGTGTAGTGTTTGATGCCAACCGCCTTCAGACGGTGAGCATACAAAATGTGATAGAGCTGAAAAAGCCAGACGGAAATCTCTTCGGCTTGAATGAAGCTGATCCCGAAGCCATTCGTTATGATGCTCAGGCGAACACGTTCTACTGGACAAGCGAAGGAGATCGCTCCCAGCTCATTTCTCCCTCCTTACGAGAAAGCACCCTTATGGGCGATTTTGTCGGGGAAATTCCTTTACCAAGCCTCTTTGCCTTTGATAATACCGAGGAGGTAGGCCCTCGAAATAATGGCACTTTGGAAGGCTTGGCCTTTAGCAAAAATGGGCAAAATCTGGTTGCGGCCATGGAACTGCCCCTCTTTCAGGATGGCTCCGAACCAAGTGATTTGACTAGCCTCTCTCCCTGCCGTATTAGTATTTTTGATAAAAGTACCAGACAGCTTACCGCACAATATGCCTACCTGATTGATGCCGTAGCGAATGCTCCTCAGAATACTAACGGCATGACGGAAATACTTGCCCTCACTGACAGTTTGTATCTGGTATTAGAAAGGTCTTTTGAGGAAAATCAAGGCTTCAATGCCAAGCTTTACGAAATAGATATTTCTCAGGCTAGTGATATTTCTTCCTTAGACTCACTGGCTCAGCAGGCGTTTACTCCTGTTTCAAAAAGACTGCTGCTAGATTTTAGTACGCTGGATCAGAGTAGTCTGAGCTTGAACTTAGAGGGAATGTGCTGGGGGCCTCGCCTCGCTAATGGTCACCGTTCGCTGGTATTGGTAGCTGATAACAACTTCAATGCGCTCATTCCTAGTTTTTTCGTGGCCTTAGAAGTGATTCCTTGATGGTTCGCAGCGATAGCGAGCCTAACTTCTATATTATTTTTCGGTTAAGCTTGTTAAAATCTTCCACTGGCTTCCAAAAGCCCTCCTTATCTTTGTGCAGAACCTTCCTGATCCAAAACACTCAATTTGATTAAAAAATCTTGAACATTGTCCAAAACAAAATCAGACAAAAATGAAAGCATTCAAACCTTACTATTTGCTAGCAGGACTCTTACTATCTAGCCTGGGGCTGACCGCGCAGGATGATCGAGCGAAGATTAAAGTAGAAGCCATCGAAGGGCCAGTGCCTTGGTCTAGCCTCGATGTACAGAATGACCCCAATCACTTCCAATTCGTTATCGTAACGGATCGTACCGGAGGCCATCGCCCGGGCGTGTTCTTGGATGGTGTCCGCAAGCTCAATCTGCTCCGCCCTGAATTGGTCATGAGTGTCGGAGACTTGATTGAAGGCTACACCGAAGACACCGTAGAACTCAATCGTCAGTGGAAGGAGTTTACAGGATTCATTGACGAAATGGAAGCTCCCTTCTTTTATGTACCGGGTAATCACGATATTACCAACGCGGTGATGGAAGAAAAGTGGCGCTCACTCTTCGGCCCTACTTATTATCATTTTGTTTATAAAGATGTGCTTTTCCTCTGCCTAAACTCAGAAGACAACCTACGAGGCGCGGGGCGAGGCACCATTGATGACCAACAATACGATTATATCAAAAAAACCTTAGAAGATAATCCTGATGTCCGCTGGACTTTGGTTTTTATGCACCAGCCCCTTTGGATGCAAGAAGATACCAAGCGCTGGGCAGATGTAGAAAAGCTACTCAACGATCGCAAGCACTCCGTGTTCGTGGGGCATATTCACCGTTATATCAAATTTGATCGGAATAATGGAAAGTACTTTACGCTTGCCACCACAGGAGGCGGAAGTCAGTTAAGAGGGAAAGATTTAGGAGAATTTGACCACGTGGTATGGGTCACGATGACCGAGCAAGGCCCCGTAATGGCTAACCTCATGCTAGAAGGCATTTGGGATGAAAATGTAACGACCGAGGAACAAATCAATTTTGCCCGCCCCCTAGCCGACGCCATGCCGATCCAAATGGAGCCGATTTTACTCAAAGATCAAAAATTTGAGCAGGCCTCTAGCCAAGTCAAAATCATCAACGATAGCGATGTATTGATGCATGTTAAGCTCCAAAGCGAAGCACATTTACAGCTTTTGCCCGATGTAGTCAAAAAAGAAATAGAGATTCAACCCAATTCCGTGGAGATGTTTGACTTGAATCTGAAAGCCCTGCAAGTGCTGGCTAGCGATGATTTGGAGCCACTCACTTTTCATGCGCAAATTAGTTATCAGGAAGAAAATCAACCCCGTCTAGAGATCGGCAAACCAATTGCCATCAAACCCGAGCAAATCCAGAAGCTCCTGCCCGCTGAGTCTAAAATCAAACTAGATGGTCAATTAAAAGAATGGAAATCTCTGGCTTTTTCCACAGACGAAAATAGCATCCAAGCTGAGGATCCTTTCTCACATCAAGGCAATCAGGATGCTTCCTTTCAATTTGATGTGCGCTATGACCAAGACTATCTCTACGCGGCCATCCAAGTAAAAGATGACGAAGTACTGACTGATACCAGTAAATGGATCTACCGACAAGATCACCTAGCCTTTGTTTTAGATGCCCAACCCCAGCAAATCAGTGCCAACAGCCGAGGCGGCTGGGATAATCGCATCTTGATTATCCAGAGTCCCAATGCTGAGATGAACGAACAGGTATATCGCCCAGACCGCGTTCCGGAGGGGGTGAAGTCCATTACGCGCAGAAACGCCCAGGGCTACCAAACCGAAATTGCTATCCCCCTTAAATATTTGCAAGAAATGCAAGGGCAGGAAGATTGGAAATCCTTACGCATCAATGTCAGCATACGAGATTACGACCAAGATTATCAGCACAATACCGCCCTGGAATGGCGCCCCGAGTGGAGTAGCGATCGGAATTATGTGGGTTCTGGTATTTTCTTCAAAGACACAGAATTCTAGACATTACCCTTTTACTGCAAATTTGCAGCTCAAACCCAACTGCCTCTTGGTCAGTTGGGTTTGGTAGTATCTATTCTATCCTTAGCCTTACTTATGGCTTGAAACTTGTAGTGGCACTCCTTGAGTATACATCCCAATTTTAGAGCAAGTGTCTTTCTGAGAAGCAAAAAATTTCGTAAAAACAGGTAAATTTTATTATCTTCAAGGAAGAATATGTATTTACACGTACATATCTCTACAAAATTGACACATAAATCATAGAGGCCATAACTTCCTAAACTGCACGTGCAGTGAGCATTCTCCTACCATTTGCCAAGGTTCAAGCGAAGAAATCATATGGATCAGAAAATTTATTTTCGTCTTTGTCCTTTCTTGATTGTTCCTAGCTTTTGGGGAGCCCTAAAAATTTAAAAATATGCTTTTTCTGGGTCTTTGAACCAAAAAGAGGAAGTCTTATTTTCAATAGCCTTTGGAATTAGAGTTATTAAAAACTACTTACTCAAGTCAGATGTATGTTTAGTAATACGCAATTGTTGAATGGTTTTCTATCGGCTAGTTTTGATGGAGTATTAACCTTTGACCAAAATTTTCGAGTTCTTCAACATAACCAAAAGTTAGCACAACTCTTTGATCTGCATCTTGACAGCGCCGAAGCACCTAACCTATTTGAAATGCTCCCTCTGCTCAAGCCTGATGCACAGCTTTTCTTGCAGGTGCTAAGCGACGAAAGCATTTCTATCTCCCGGAGTGCCTACCACCAGGAAAGATTAAATCATAAGGCTTACTACGAAATGAATGTCTCCCCCCTCAAAGACCAAAATGGAGAGATCAAAGGCGGCATGCTCATTATCAAAGATGTAACCGATACCCGCCCCAAGGAAAGGTCGCTGACCAATAAGCGCCTCAAGGATGCACTCAAAGCCTATGATTTTAGCAACGACCGCCTCAAGTGCATCATCAATAATACCCAAGATTTGATCGTAGCCATTGATCCAAATTTTCGCTTTATCCTCTTTAATGATCGCTATCGGGAGGCTTTCGAAAAATTTACGGGTAAAAGAATTAACCTAGGAGTCAACCTGCTAAGTTGCTTGGAGCATCTGCCCAAAGAACATAAAAAAACGAAAAGCAACTGGGAACGCGTACTCCAAGGAGAAGCCTACCATCATATAGACCGTGTAACTTACAAGGATAAGAGCGTGGCCTACTACGAATCTAGTTTTAACCTCGTGAAGGATAAGGATGGGCATATCTTGGGAGCCTCACAGATTATGCGCAACATTACCGATCGTGTTCAGACCGAAGAGTTGTGGATCGCTAGTGAAAAACGCTTCTACAAAATGTTCAATGAAGCAGGTGTGGGATTTGCTCTCTGGGATATGGAGAACGAAACCATTGTACAAACCAATCCCACGCTCTCCGAAATGCTAGGCTACTCCACCGAAGAACTCAACCGCATCAGCCCCCGTGAACTTACACATCCCGATGACTACCAACAAGAAATGAATCTGGTCAACCAATTACTTTCTGGTGAAACCATTTCATACAAAATGGAAAAACGGGTTTATCATAAAAAAGGAGATGAAATTTGGGTCTCTGTCTCCGGCACGCTGTTGTTGGATTCCAATAATCAACCAGAATACGGCCTAGCCATTATCGAGAATATCACCAGCCGGCGCATTGCTCAGGCCAAATTGGCAGAAAGTGAAGAACAAAACCGAACTTTGATTAGTGCTTTCCCTGATTTGATCTTTCTCTTAGATCACGAGGGGCGTTTTATTGACTTCAAAAGCCGTCAGGATGAAAAAAATACCCCCGTGCTCCAAGTGCTAGGCAATGACGTGCAATATCTAGCTGTGGATAATGAGGTCAAACAGGAAATCTTAAGACGTATTCAAGAAGCCATCGAGCACGACCGAGTGAGTTTTTATGAATGGGAAATGCTCGTCGAGGGACGTAAGCGCAGCTACGAAGCACGTTTCCTCAAGAGTGGGCAAAATCACGCCGTGATGGTCATCCGAGATATTAGCCAGCGCAAACAAGAAGAATTGCGGGTCAAAGAATTATTGGATAACGAACGAAAACTTAATCAAAACCTAGAAAGACAAAACGAAAAACTAGCCAATAAAGAAGAAGAACTGGCTCAGGCTAACCGCCAATTGGTGCTGCAGAATGAAAGTTTATCACGTACCACCCAGGAGTTGATTCGCTCCAAGGAAAGCCTCAAACACGCACTCAAAGCCCTAGAAGAGCGTAATTTTGAGCTTGATCAATTTGTCTATAAAACCTCGCACGACTTGCGCTCTCCGCTTTCTTCCATTTTGGGGATTGTCAATCTGATGAAAATGGACGACCATCCTGACCGAGTACGAGAATACACCGAGAGAATCGAGAGCAGTGTCTTGCGTTTGGATGCTTTTATTCAATCCATGTTGAGTTACTCCCGTAATAATCGTTCCGAGGTCAATTCTGAAAAAATTGATTACAAACAGATCATTAATCATTGCCTAGATGATCTCCAGTATTACAAAAATTTTGACAAAATTCGTATTGATTGGCAAATCGAGGGTGAAGAGGTAGAGTTTCATAGTGATCCACTCCGCCTTAAAATTGTATTCAATAATATCATCTCTAATGCCATCAAATATCAGGATTTTAGCAAAAATGTTCGCTTTATCTCCATCCAAGTAAAAGTCTACCCAGACAAAACACACATGGAATTTAAGGACAATGGCATCGGTGTAGAAAAAGAATTTCTCAAAGATATCTATAAAATGTTCTATCGAGCCACCGAAGAAGCCGAAGGCTCTGGCCTGGGACTTTATATCGTAAAACAAACCGTAGATAAACTAGGAGGCTTTATCACCATCGAGAGCGAAGGGATAGGACAAGGTCTTCGGGTCAAAGTAGAAATCCCCTCGCAGAAAACCCTCAAACAAGTATTGGCTTAGCCCGCAACTTGAAACAACCAAGAGCACTAGAAAAATGCTCACTGCTGTGGCTTTATCTTTAATTTAATGTTTGTAAACGGGTTTTAGATAGCCTTATGCTGTGGGCGGTTGTCTGCGGACTGTGGACTAGCGTATAATCATCCGAAGAATAGATCGGTATAATCTCCGCCAAATTGACATTCAACAAAATGCCAAGCTGTCTTGTTATTTATTAAAAAGCGTTAAAAAAACATCTATGATTTCCTTAGGTACGTAAGTTGAAACACTTTCGTCTGAACCATTATTTCCCAGTTGGATGAAAGACAAAACCAAAAACCTATAACATACAAAACCTAAATTTTTTAAATCAATGAACACAAAGAACATTCTGCTTCTGTTTACAGTGGCAATATTGAGTAGTGCCCTGACTTTATTTACTTACAAATGGGCTGGTTTTGAGCCCGAAGGCGTAGTTTTTAAGGAGGCCAAGAGCGATTCCGAAGCTCAAGGTTTAGCCCGCCTTACCAAAGACAGCAAAGTCAGTACAGATGAACTCGTACCTAATTTCACGATTGCTGCTCAAAAAACCACCTCCAACGTGGTTCATATCATCGCCACACAACAAGTAGCTCGCAATCGCAATAATATGCCTGACATTTTCAGAGAATTCTTCGGAGATGATTTTGGTAGAAATTTTCGTTCGGCTCCTCGAGGCTCTCGGCAAGCCCAAAGCTCTGGCTCGGGAGTGATCGTGAGTGAAGACGGCTACATCGTTACGAATAACCACGTAGTGGAAGGAGCTAGCGAAATTGAAGTAATTACAGCTGATAAAAATACCTACCAAGCCAAAGTAGTTGGTACGGCTCCCTCTACTGATTTGGCCGTGATCAAAGTGGAAGCAAAAGATTTACCAGCCATTATCCTCGGTAATTCTGATGAGGTAAATATCGGAGAATGGGTGCTGGCCGTAGGGAACCCCTTTAATCTAGAGTCTACCGTGACGGCTGGAATCGTGAGCGCCAAGGGAAGAAGCCTCAACATTTTGAGAGAAAAGTCTCAAACTCCCATCGAGGCTTTCATTCAAACCGATGCCGCCGTCAATCCTGGAAATAGTGGCGGAGCCTTGGTCAATACCAGAGGCGAGCTCATCGGAATCAATACCGCGATCGCTACGCCTACAGGAACTTATGCTGGATATTCGTTTGCTGTGCCCGTGAACATCGTAAAAAAAGTAATGCAAGACTTAATCGAGTTTGGAACCATCCAACGCGGCTATTTAGGAGTTACAATTCGCGATGTAGATGGTAATTTTGCCCGTGAACAAGGCTTAGAGATCACCAGAGGCGTTTACATCAATCAAGTACAACCCGATGGAGCCGCCAAAAAAGCAGGGATTCAAGATGGAGACGTGATCGTGGGCATAGATGGCAAGACGATCAATTCATCTCCCGAACTCTTGGAGCAAGTCGCAGCCAAACGCCCCGGCGACCAGATCGAGGTGAAAATCTACCGAGATGGAAAAACCAAAACCATCTCCGTTACTCTTCAAAACAAAACGGGTAAAGAAGAACTAATCGGCCAAGAAACCAGTCAGGTTCTAAAAATGCTGGGAGCCGACTTAGAGGAGCTTAGCCCCGAAACCAGACAAAAGCTACGCCTAGAAGGAGGTGTCAAAGTAAGCCGTATTTTTGGAGGTAAATTAGGAGAGACAGGTATGCGAGAAGGTTTTATCATCACGGAACTAAATGAAAGACCCGTGCGTAATGTAGAAGAATTTCTTGAGTCTCTTCAAAATATAAAAGGAGGCGTATTCCTAACTGGAATCTATCCAGGCGTAAGAGGAGAATACTATTATGCCTTCGGCATGTAACTAAATACAATCCTTCCAGTAGGGTATAATCTTACCGGAGGGATTGAACTTTTTTCGTATTTTATCCTACTTACTACTGGAACTATTAGACGAAACAGTTGTTATTCTCTTTGTGATAACTTAACTTAGGAAGATAATAGTAAAACAATCATTTATTAAAGACTTAGGATAACATATGAACGCATCTAAATTGAAATACTGGATCATTCTTGGTCCTACTATGTTGTTCCTAATCGTTTTTGCCACGCTAAGCATTTTATTTAGCTTCATAACCGATAGACACAACCTGCAATACAACCAGAAAATTAGCACGATCCTGAAAAAGAAGAAGGACAACGTAAGACCCGCTCGCTCGGCAGCTACGATTCCTGCTTCATTTCAAGCAAAAACACAGAAACCCTGTCAATAACGTGCGTTTGAGGTTGGCACCAGGAACAACATAATTTACTTTTGAAAAATTTTTGAATATTTTGTTTCCCCATTTCAAAAGAAAAAATTATGAAATTAAAAAACTTGGCTCAATCAACTTTTTTAGCAGTATTCAGTAGCTTGGCTACCCTACTAGCTTATCAGTCGCTCACCTCCCCTACCCCTCAGGTGGTTTTTGAGGAGGTATCATCCCAAGCAAATGATTCTCAAGATCTAATCACACTTACCAAGAAGGGCAAACATCCTATATCTGGTGAGGAAACTCCTGTGGACTTTACGGAGGCTGCCGAGAAAACGACCTCCAGCGTAGTCCACATCGTATCTACCCAAAATGTACAAGCACGCTCTCGGAATGAAATGCCTGATATGTTTAGGGATTTTTTTGGAGATGATTTTGGAAGGGAATTCTTCCGAGGCAGACCACGTGGCGCACAGCCAGCACAAGCTTCTGGCTCTGGTGTGATCCTGAGCCAAGATGGCTACATCGTCACCAACAACCACGTAGTTGATAATGCCAGTGAGGTAGAAGTTATTCTCAATAACCAACAGACTTACAAAGCAAGAGTAATAGGGACTGATCCCTCTACCGATCTGGCAGTGATCAAAATTGAGGCTTTCGGCCTGCCCAATATCGTATTAGGAAACTCTGATGAAGTAAAGGTAGGACAATGGGTATTAGCCGTAGGAAATCCCTTTAGCCTCGAGTCTACGGTGACAGCCGGCATTGTCAGTGCTAAAGGGCGTAATCTGGATATTCTGCGCAATAGAGATCAAGCGCCCATTGAATCCTTTATCCAAACCGACGCCGCCGTGAATCCTGGCAACAGTGGAGGTGCTCTTGTCAACACCAACGGAGATCTGATCGGAATCAATACGGCCATCGCTACGCCCACAGGTACCTATGCGGGTTATTCCTTCGCCGTACCCGTGAATATCGTCCGCAAAGTAACGAAGGACTTGATCGAGTACGGAGAAGTACAAAGAGCCTACTTGGGAATTACCATTCGTCAGCTAGACGGTAATTTAGCCAAAGAGAAAGGTCTCAAAGATATTAGCGAAGGGGTCTATGTAGAAACGGTCAATCCTGAAAGTGCCGCCGAAGAAGCAGGTCTAAAAGCCGGAGACGTGATCATCAGAATTGGTAACAAAGACATTAAAAGCTCTCCCGAACTTTTAGAAGAAATTGCCAAAAGACGACCCGGCAATCAAGTAGAAGTAGAAGTACTACGAGATGGCAAAAATAAAACTTTTGAGGTTTTCCTCAAGGATAAGCTGGGTGGTACCGAGCTGGTTTCTAACAAAGGTGGTAATGTAAACTTGATGCGCGAGCTAGGCGTTGAGTTTGAAGACCTTAAACCCGAAGAGCTCAAAGAATTAGGCATTAGCCAAGGGGTTCGAGTTGGACGCCTCTATGACGGCAAGCTACGTCGTGAAACCGATATCCGAGAAGGTTTCATTATTACTAAGATTGGCGATGAGCCTGTAAAATCAGCCCAAGAACTTACCGAGAAACTACAAAATTCTAAGGGAGGCGTTTTTTTCACCGGAGTTTACCCCGACTATGAGGGTGAATTTTACTACGCCTTCGGTATGTAACTGTTTTTTGTTATCAGATTGATGTAAAAGAGTGTACATGAAATTTGTACACTCTTTTTTTGTATATTCCCCAACTACACCTCTCGAAGATTTTTTGATCCTAAAATAAAATATGTAGTTTGTTCTGGATTTAAAGAAAAATTCTCATACACTTACACAAAGCAAGCTTATGAATCATCAGTATAAATTAGCTTCTCGTCCGGTGGGCTTACCCAAAAAAGAAACTTGGACTTACGAAACCAACCCCATTCCTAGTCCTCAGGAAGGGGAAGTATTGGTCAAAATCCTTTACATATCACTCGACCCAGCCATGCGCGGTTGGATGAACGAGGGAGATTCTTACTTGCCCGCCATCAAAATCGGGGAAGTCATGCGTGCTGGCACCGTGGGCAAAGTCATCGAGTCCAAAAATTCCCAGTTTTCCGTCGGAGATTATGTGACCGGAGCCTTGGGCGTTCAAAATTACGCTATTTCTAATGGTCAGAATATTAACCGAATAGATATTTCCTTGGCACCTCTGAGTAATTATTTAGGGGTATTAGGTGTGGCTGGTTTGACGGCTTACTTCGCCTTCTTGAATATAGGACAGCCTCAAGCTGGAGATCACGTACTCGTGTCTGCGGCGGCGGGTGCCGTGGGGCAAGTGGTCGGGCAAATTGCCAAAATTAAAGGCTGCCGTGTAGTAGGTATGGCTGGAAGTCCTGCTAAATGTGAATATCTGGAAAAAGAACTGGGCTTTGATGCCACGATCAATTACAAGACCGAAGAAATCTCCAAAGCACTCCGTGAGAAATGCTCCCAGGGGGTAGATATTTATTTTGATAATGTAGGAGGCGAAATCCTTGACAAAACCCTACTCGCAATGAATGAACGAGGCCGAATTATATGCTGTGGAGCGATCTCTCAATACAATAATACGGAGCTTTATGGCCTTAAAAATTATTTTGCCGTAATTACCAAGCGATTGCGCATGGAAGGTATGATCGTCATTGATTATATGAAAGAATTCCCCAGCGCGATTATGGAGATGGCTCAATGGATGAAAGAAGGTAAGCTCCAAACCAGAGAACAAATTGAGGAAGGTATTGAGCATTTTCCAGAAGTATTCTTGAAGCTTTTTTCGGGTGATAAAATGGGCAAACTCATACTCAAAGTAGCCGAAGACGATTAGGCTTTACCAAAAAATCATCACAAAAACTCGAGCATAAAAATCGCAAGGAGATCGAGGATAACTCTTTGAAAAAGAAACACGTAACGAAAAATCCCAAACCGACAACTATTTAAAAATCACTCAACATGAAATGGCTTAAAAGAATTGGAATATTTTTACTCGTGTTCCTGCTAATTGGCATAATTGGCTTTTGGATAATAGATGAACCTGTGCCCGAAGGAGAGCAAGGCGAAGCAGCAGACTCACTCGCCCGAAAAATGATGCAGGCGGTCAATTTAGAAGCTTGGGAAGATACCAAGGCCATTCGCTGGGACTTCGGCGGTAGAAGAAAATTACTTTGGGATCGCGAGCGACATTTTGCCCAAGTCACCTGGGATGAGTACCAAGTGGTCGTTAATCTTAATAATCGCCAAGGTATTGTCCAAGAAAAAAAATACAATAGTCAAGAAAAAGACGAAGAACTCATACAAAAAGCTTGGGAAATTTGGGTCAATGACGCTTTTTGGCTCAATCCTATTGCCAAACTCTTTGATCCTGGTACCGAACGCAGACTGGTCACGCTGGATAATGGAGAAAAAGCCCTCTTAATCACCTACAGTAGTGGTGGAGCTACCCCCGGTGATTCTTATCTATGGCTAGTAGATGACAATGGCTTGCCTCGTGCTTGGAAACTCTGGGTTTCCATCATTCCAATTGGTGGCTTTCAGTTTTCTTGGGAAGATTGGCAAACGCTGCCTACGGGTGCGCTCGTTGCCACCCGCCATCAGAGTGCTATTTTTACGCTAAAATTAACCGAAATTGAGGCTGCCCGTAGCTTGGAAGGGTTGGTACAAAATGAAGATCCTTTTCAGGAATTAGCCCTGAAAACAGTGGAAGAAAAACCAGAAGAATCAGCACCAGAGGAAGCACCCACCGAGCCTCAGGAGGCTCCGATTGATTCTACACAACAAGAACCCGATTCTTTGGAGAGAAAAGAAAAAGAGGGAGATATGATGGAGATTTAATAGAAAATAAAGATCCTTTTAAGAAAAGTCTTCTCGAAACACAAATATTTATTTGTAAAAACACTAAGATTTATTGGTAGATAGCTCTTAGCGTTTTTCTATTTACTTGGGTCAATTTCAGAGCTTTACAAGTGTAACAAATTCTTTTTTCTTTTAAAAGAGTTTTTCTTGTCAACAAATGATTGTATTATTTTCTGAAAATACGATCATTTGTTTGTAAAAATTATCTTTATATTTACTTTGACAAATAAACATGAAGTCTTAGATTTGCATCATTCAACAGAATAAACAGATTTTCCAATATTCTTCATCCTATGCAAATCCAGATCAAACCCCATCAGCCGGTCTTCCAAAAGGCAGACCCAGCTAAAGAAACGAAGACGAAGTCTTCTAAGCTCAGCCTCTACACCCCCTATGAGCTGTTTGCCCTGCAAATGCGCCTTGGCTACACTACGGCTCAGTTGGAGCAACTCCTTGCCCTTGACATTCCCTGGGATAAGATCAGCAAGGCTAAATTCACGGCTATGATGGATTATGGACTCTACCCCATTATCCGCCAATTTGGCTGGGAAAATGAAAAGCTCGATCCGCTTATCATCCACTATCTAAAAGAGACTTATCCCGATCAAATCACCCCTCAATCCATGCTTAGGTCGGGAGAGACGATCTTAGTACCGCTTTATTCCTCCTATGTAGCCCATACCCAGCCCGAGTCGGAGCAAAAAACCCAGAAAAATCCCGGCAAAAAAAACCGTGAAGCTCCACCACCGCCCTACCCCGCCTATGCCAACTTGCCCTCCCAAGGCACTTACACCCTGCAAAAGGGTAAAACACTCTTCAGTGCCGCCCGTGAACTCGGCATCAATCTACACGCTTGGCTTCGCTACAATCATTATGAGGTGAGCAAAATTAATCCTGCTTATGTGATTGACCATCGGGACGGCCGCGCCAAACAACTTCCGCCAGGCACGGTTTTGAGAATTCCTCCCCAAGACCATCACCTTTTTCAGAATCGCCAGCAAAACCAAGAGACCAAAGCCAGCCCCCAGCGAGAAGCTAATTCCAAAGAGAAGCCTCGATCCGAGCCAACCCGCACTCGCCATTCTAAACCCAAAAAACCTGCTCCGCCCACGCCTACCGAACAAGCACGAGGCATTCGGGGCAAAGGACGGTCTTATCAAGAAATCGCCCGGGCACTTCGGCCTCATCTCCAAGATAAGGCTGTGGTAAAAGCCGTCCTAAGACTCGAGGGAGAAAATACTGATGATAGCTTGGCCTACGCCATCTCACATTCTCTCAAAGATTCAGAATTGAATCATCTTCCCGAAAGTGTCTTGCACTTACTCAAAAATGCGATGGATGATGGCTACACTTGGGGAAGTTGGGGGCACGGACCAGAGATTGACCGCGTGAAACAAGCCCTGAGTAGCGTCCAGAAAAAAAAGAAAGAAGCGGAGGAGAAGAAGAAGAAACCAGTTTATCAGATCAATCAACTCCTCAAAAAAGAAACTCTCAGCCCCGAAGAGATCGCTCAGGTGCGAAAATTGATCGAGAAATTAAAAGAAGCCGACATTCAAGGCGATTGCTACGAGCGATTGCAGTACAAAGCCCCTTATTTTAATCAGAGGGATAGTGTATTGAGTGGTCAAAGGGATGATGGTACCTGGGGGCCGTTGGGCGACTATATGTGTAATATGAGCGCAATGGCCATGGGCTTAGCCGCGATGGGAATGCCCAATCCCAAACCAGAGATGCAATATGATGATGCTTTGGAGAAGATTCGGGACGATAAAGAAATGAGGAAACGCACGGGAGGTGGTCAGCAAGATATTGCAAAACACTTTGGATACTACTATGGAGGATTAGTTGGTGACAAACAAAATCCGATAGATAATACTTGGATGTTTGATAGCTTGCACGGAAAGACATATGACTATAATTGGTATGAGAATCATATAATTCCCGAACTTAGAAAGGGTAACTCAATAACTATCGGAATTGCTGATTTGTCATACGAGAATGGCCATATCGTACATTTGCTCGGGGTTGAAAAAAATGGAATCTATGTTCACGATCCAATGGGTGCCACGTATTGGGAGGGGAAAACCTACACGGATGTAATGTACACCAATGCAAATGAAGTTAGTGGAAAAAATGCGACACGGGGTAAGAAGATTTTCTGGAATTTTAGTAGAATTAAAAAAGCTACCGCAGTTAAATTTAGCTGGATTAGGGTCACCAAGAAATAATATGGTTATGAAAAAAGTGTTCCTTTTTATAGCATTCATCGCTATAATGACAAGTTGTAGACACACTTCAAGAGAAAAATTATCGCGATCCGAGGAATCGTTTGAGACCGCAGAAATAGTCAGAGGTGAAGAAATTTCTGATACTAGCCGCTATACTAAGTATAGTTTTGAGTGGCAGTCAGCAGGCGTAAGTTTCGAGTATTACTTGAACAAAGAATATTTAGGGGTGTCAAGTAGAAAAGATGTTCTGTTTTATTACAAGAGATTGCCTCCTTTTATATTCAAGCAAAATAAAACTTTTACACTTATTGATGAATATCAAAATAGAGTAGTAGAGCCAAATTTTTACATAGATAAATTATACTATCAAAATATACAGAATGGATATCTAAAAGTCCACGAAGATAAAGGTTATGTAAAATCAGCAGTAGAGATAGCCCTTTTCACATCTTCTCAAAGAAATTTGATAGTGGTCAATTATTTACATGAAGATTTAAAGCCTTTATTCCTCGAGTTGAAGAAAAGAAAAAGCTATGAAGAAGAAATGTACAGTTGGTCTCTATTGCTAGATTACGAGGTTTCAAAAAGTTATCAAAAATTACTACAAAGCTTAGAAGCTTCTCACATATACTTCAAACTCCCCGAATACGGAACACAAATTATAGCCGTCCGTAGCGACCTAGAATATCTGGAAAATCCAGAAGTATTTTTCCAAAATAAACTCCAAAATTACCCCGAAGAAATCATGCGCTTCGACTGGCAAAATGGCCGCTTTGTCCTAACCTCTGGTAGCAAAACCAAAGAATAAAAAGAAACCGCCCTATATCCAAGCTTGGATATAGGGCGGTTGGATCGTTCAAAAATAAAATTTAAGCATCAGCCGCGGTTAGCGTAACGGTACGCTCCACGGTATTGAAAGGCCCATCAATTACATTTCCCTCGGCGTCAACTAATTCTAGTTTAATGGTAACTTCGCCCATTTCTAAACCGCCAATAGAGTAAGGAGCCCATTCAGTAATCATGTGTTCCTCACCATTGATAGTGGCTCTTACTTGGTTGCCATCGGGCGAAAGAGTGGTATTGATCAGGAAGAAATCTAGCAACAAGCCATCGCCTTCGGCCATGGTGTATTCCCCTTTGGGACGGCTGTAAAATAGATGTGGAGCAGCCAAATCTACCACCATCGGCTCGCCTTCGCCTACCGTGAACGTGCGCAAGATGTACGAATTGTCATTCTTCACACTCTCGTGGTAAGAACGAGAAAGAAAAGCCAGCATGATATGCCCACCTGCTTCTAATTCTTTTTCGGCCTTGGGCTCATAGTGAGCAGAGTAAGGCTCGTTATCCATAATCACGTGAATATGTTGGCCTTTATCCGAGTTGGCGAGTGCCTTGCCTTCAGCATCTTCGGTTTGTACGCCTAGCTCGTAATTATTGACTTCAAAATTAAAAGTATAGGCTCCTTCAGGAATGGTAGCCTCGTTTTCCAAATTAGTAATACTGAGACTTGCATCCGCAAATTCAGGCGAAGAAACCTTGGTGAGTGTGTACTTTTTCTCCTCTACGCCTTCATTGGTGGTTTCCTCGGTATCCAGCGTATCCCCTTCGGTTTCCGTGGTCGTATCACCACCCCCGCAATAGGTGAAAAGAAAGAGACTAGAAAGGAAGAATACGGTTTTTAAGGATTTAGTCATTGTTTTTTGTGTTTTGTTGGGTTTTGAAAGTTTATATTCCGAAGTTGTCTAAGATTTTGGTATAGAAGCGAAAAAATTCATTTTTGCAGCCCAAAGGTAAACTTTAAACAACTTCTCTACTAAGTCTTAACAAATAAAAAAGTTTTATGGCTAATTCCATAAAACTTCTCTCGAAAATCCTTGGCCTATATTTTCTGGATTACAGCTACTCAAGCACCAGCTTCTGCCTTTCTGCCTGTGCCAGAATCGCTTCCGACCATTCTTTCTTGGCTTCTACGGAGCCTTTTTCCATGTCTTTATTGAGTTCAGCAACGGCTTGGCGTGCCCAATTAGCGGCTTCTTCGTAATGCTTCTGTACTAAAGCTACCGATGCTCTAGCTCTAAACACGTGATTCTTGGGAATGGCAGCTCCGATCTTCGCCTGATCTAAAAAGTACTGTGCCTGCTCGGCATCTTTTTTATAAGTTGCTTCAAAATAAGCCTTGTCCAAAAATACGACTGCCTGATAACCTGCTGGAATTTCGTGTACGCCCTCCCAATATTGATCCAAATGATATGCTGCCTTTTCAAGCACTCCTTGATCCATGTAGGCGTAGTGCAGATAACCGTGTAAGTAAGTAGCAAAACGACTATCAGGTTCTAAGGCAATGGCTTCTTCTAAAGCATCTATATCTAAATCGCGAGGGCGGGTTGTGGTACTAGACTGTGCAATGGTGGTCAGAAGTACTATATCCTGTTTAGCAATCGCTCCGCCTTTCATCAAATTCAGCATACGCGCTCCATCCGAATAAAAGCCCCCTGCCCGCATTGGGATGATCGTAGAAATAAACAAAACCCATGAGAACGCCCCGCTCCAACCTACAAAACTGGTGAAAACAAATACAGCTAGATGAGTCTGCGTCTGGTGAAAACCCGCCAAGAAATAAATTCCTAACATCAAGATGCCAAAACCCAGACTAGCCAAAGGCCCTCCGGCAATATAACGAAGAAATTTCTTCACCAAATTTTTCTTATGCTGTGGTAGGCAAAGTGCCAGTCCACCAAAGGTATTGAGATTCGTGTTCCACTTAAACTGCAAGCGATCTTGCTCTTTTTCCCACATGAAAGGCCCTACGGTCAGCAAACGAAATTTAAAGCCTTGGGCAATTCCAGTTAAGGTGTGCCCTAGTTCGTGTACCAATATGTTCACCATAAAAACCAATGGAATCAGCACCAACCAACTCCAATAAAAAGCTTTGGGTGATTTCACCCCATCTACCAATGCTAATTTTCCTGCCGAGTAGCCAACTAACGCACCCACCAACGTAAAGCCGATAAAAGTAAGGACCGTTCGCCCATTGTTTTTCTTTTTCTTTGGATTTTTAGTAGGCTCAGATTTCATATATATTTTTTGCTTATTTACTTCCAAATAAATACTCTTTGAACCATTAGTTGGATATTTTTAGCTAGCATTACAGGTAATCGAGTTAAATTTCAGAAGAATTCAAAAGATGTTTTCTTTGATTTCAAAACAAGAAGTTTTCTAAATAAGTAGGGGTTCTAAATAAATTATGATTCTTTTATATATTTGTTACTAAGAAAATATTCTTTGATTCACCATTTTTTAAATAAAATCCTTAGAAATTATGGCCTTTGACATTGATATGATTAAAGCCGTCTATGCTCGTATGGGAGAGCGGATCGAGGCGGCACGTAAATTAGTAGGCAGACCTTTGACCCTAGCAGAAAAGATTCTTTATGCTCATCTTTATCAGGGAATGCCTACCGAGGCTTACCAGAGAGGTGGAGATTACGTGGATTTTGCTCCAGATCGAGTAGCCATGCAAGATGCCACGGCTCAAATGGCTCTCCTTCAGTTTATGCAAGCTGGCAAGCCCCAAGCAGCGGTTCCCTCCACCGTGCACTGCGATCACTTGATCCAAGCCAAATTAGGTGCCAAGCAAGATTTAGAAACAGCCAACACCTCCAATAAGGAAGTATACGAATTCTTACAATCCGTTTCCAATAAATATGGAATTGGCTTCTGGAAGCCCGGAGCAGGAATTATCCACCAAGTAGTATTAGAAAACTATGCCTTTCCCGGGGGAATGATGATCGGAACTGACTCGCACACCCCGAACGCAGGTGGTTTGGGTATGATCGCCATCGGGGTCGGTGGTGCTGACGCCGTAGACGTGATGGCTGGCATGCCTTGGGAGCTGAAATTCCCTAAGCTGATCGGGGTAAAGCTCACCGGAAAACTCAGCGGTTGGACATCAGCCAAAGACGTGATCTTGAAAGTAGCGGGCATCCTGACCGTAAAAGGAGGAACGGGAGCCATCGTAGAATACTTTGGCGAAGGAGCTGACGCGCTTTCGGCCACAGGCAAAGGAACCATCTGTAACATGGGAGCCGAAATCGGAGCAACTACCTCACTCTTTGCTTTTGACGACCATATGAAAGATTACTTGGAGTCAACCGAGCGTGCCGACGTAGCACAATTGGCAGATCAATACCGTGAGCACCTTCGTCCTGATGAAGATGTGTATGTAAACTCTGACAAATACTACGATCAGCTGATCGAGATCAACCTTTCCGAGCTAGAACCTCACATTAATGGGCCTTACACACCAGATTTGGCTTGGCCGCTTTCTAAGTTTGCCGAAGCAGTGAAAGACAATGGCTATCCGCAGAAATTAGAAGTAGGATTGATTGGTTCTTGTACCAACTCTTCTTACGAAGATCTAACCCGCGCTGCTTCTGTGGCCAAGCAAGCCGTAGATAAGAAATTGAAAGTAAAATCTGAATTTACCATCACTCCCGGTTCGGAGACCGTGCGTTTTACTGCCGAACGCGATGGCATCTTGGATACCTTCGCGCAAATGGGTGGAATGGTACTCGCCAATGCCTGTGGCCCCTGCATCGGGCAGTGGGATCGCCATACCGATGATCCTGACAAAGCCAATTCTATCATTACTTCTTTCAATAGAAACTTTGCCAAGCGTAATGATGGGAATCCTCAAACACGTGCTTTTGTAGCTTCTCCCGAGATTGTAACTGCTTTTGCCATCGCAGGTGATTTGACTTTCAACCCCATGACGGACAAACTCACCAACGAGGCAGGCGAAGAGGTAATGCTAGACGAACCCGCTGGCCTGATGGCTCCCCCTGATGGCTACGGAGTAGAAGACCGAGGCTACCTCGCCCCCGCCGAAGACGGCAGCAATGTAGAAGTGATCGTTGATGAAAAGTCAGATCGTTTGCAGCTACTAGAACCCTTCAAGCCTTGGGAAGGTACAGACTTGAAAGGATTGCGTCTGCTCTTAAAAGCCAAGGGAAAATGTACCACGGATCACATCTCTATGGCCGGCCCTTGGTTGCGCTACCGTGGACACTTGGACAATATCTCCAACAATATGTTCATCGGTGCCATCAATTACTACAACGACACCGCTAATAAAGTCAAAAACCAATTGACTGGTGAATATGGGGAAGTGCCCGCTACCGCCCGTGCCTACAAAGCCGCCAACGAGGGTTCGGTGGTGTTCGGAGATGAGAACTACGGAGAAGGTTCTTCTCGGGAGCACGCGGCCATGGAGCCTCGCTTCTTGGGCGTAAGAGCGATCATCGTAAAGTCTTTTGCGCGTATCCACGAAACCAACCTGAAGAAACAAGGAATGCTCGGCCTGACCTTTGACAATCCAGCCGATTATGACAAAGTTCAGGAAGACGACACCGTGGACATTATTGGTCTGACCGAATTCGCACCTGACAAGCAACTCACCGTGGTCTTGAATCACGCCGATGGTTCTAAGGATGAATTCAAAGTGAACCATACTTACAACGAAGCCCAAATTGAGTGGTTCAAAGCCGGCTCGGCCTTGAACTTGATCAAGCAGCAGAATGCTTAAAGTATAACTATCTCCAAGCAAATTCAAGCCTCTGGGTATTCGTACCCAGAGGTTTTTTGATGGAAGTAAACCTTCATTAGAAAAGACTCCACCGATCAAAAATACAAGTTCATCATTCAAAAAAATTGCATTCATTCTCTAGACCTCGCCCACTTCCGAGAACTATTTTACGTACAGAATAATTGATAAATTGGCATCCCCAATTCAAATCCTAAAAGACATCATTTTATATTTCTATCGTCCTGTCATGAAAAAAATTATTATCAGTACTCTAATCTTAATTGGAATCATCGTACCAGTTCAAGCCCAAATCAGTGCAGGAGGTACTCCCCCCAGTTTCGGGCAACAGTTCAAAAATCTTTCATTAGCCCAAACTAGCTTAGAAACCATACTTTTACCCCAAGTAGATTGGCAAAAAGTAAAGGAAGAGGATAAAAATACTTCGGGAGCTAATCGCTTTGCCCTGGCGATTCCTGTTGATTTTAGCCCACGTAATGCTGGACAGTGGACAGAACTTCCCAATGGAGGTCGCATTTGGCGGCTTAAAATCAAGTCGGAAGGGGCTAAATCATTGCGTTTCTTGTTTGATGATTTTTGGCTACCAGAAAATGCTCAGTTGTATATCTACGATGAACATAAACAATATCTAATCGGTGCGCTTACTAGCCGCAATAATAAAGAAAGCCGAAAACTAGGAACTGATCTGATCAGGCATCATACGGTCATTTTAGAGTATTACGAGCCTCGCAAAGTCAAAGGGCAGGGTCGCTTCCACTTGCATCGAGTAGATCACGGCTACCGCTCAGAGAGTTATTTTTTTGCTAAGGATAAAATGGGCACCTCGATACTAAATGCTGATACCTGCAATATCAACATCAACTGCCCCCAAGGCGATGATTGGCAAGATGAAAAAAGAGGAGTCGTTCGTGTTACACTCACCGGACAAAGTGGCTCCTTTTTCTGTACAGGTTCCTTGATCAACAACACGGCTCAGGACGGCCAACCGCTCGTACTGAGCGCGAATCACTGCATTATTCAGAATGCACAAAATTTTACTGATACCTGGGTTTTTACCTTCAACTTGGAAAGTAGCTCTTGCGAAAGTAACGAACCCTTGGAAGCACTCTCCATCTCGGGAGCTACGCTTTTGGCACGTACGCTCAACTCAGACTTTCAATTATTAAAGCTAAGCACAGAAATTCCTTTTAGTTATAATGTATATTTCAATGGTTGGAATCGTGCCGAAACGCTTCCTACCCGTACTACCTCTATTCACCATCCAAGAGGAGATATCAAAAAGATTTCCGTAGATAATGACCCCGCCACATCTACTGCTTATCTTGAAAACCAAGTTAACGCTAATGAAACCCATCTGAGAGTCATCTGGGAAGAAGGCACCACGGAAGGAGGCTCCTCTGGGTCTCCTCTCTTTGATCAAGATCAGCTCATTATCGGCCAACTGCACGGCGGTCAGGCTTCTTGTGAACTTCCTTTCGCACCCGACTGGTACGGGAAATTTTCTCTCTCTTGGGATGCTCGTGCCCAGCCAACAGAGCGCCTGCAAGATTGGCTAGACCCCATCGCCCAAGACGTGATGTCTCTGGGTGGTAAAGAGCACATTCCACTTGAAAATGATATCGGAATTGACGCGATTACCCTGGAAGCCTTGCCTTGCGATATAGGATCAAATACCCCTTTCGTGGCTAGATTGGTGAACCGAGGAGAAACAGGATACACGAATTTGGTGCTCAATTATGAAGTCAAAGATCAAGATGGAAACCTCACGTCGTCTGGCAGTACTCAACTGAATAGTTTAGCCGCAGGTGGTGTAGAAGAGGTCTCTTTCAACGCGGATGTCTCTTTTGAATATTCACTAGAACTTAGTCTAGACCAGAATTTTACAGACGATAATCAACTTAATAACCGTCGTATCTTCAAGGTAGGTAGTTTTGACATCCCTTTGATTAATCAATTCCCCTATATTCAAAACTTCGAGCAAGATGCCGATAGTTGGCAAGATTTTAATCAAGTCGTCATTTGGGAAAGGGGAACGCCCAACGGAACGATCATCAATACCGCTTCCAATGGCAATAATGCCTGGACAACCGTATTAGATGGAAATTACAGTAATAATCAGGATGAAGCCCTCCTGAGTCCTATCTTTGATTTCAGTAACATGATTGAACCCGAAATCTCAGCAGATGTTTTTATCAATCTAGAAAATCAGTATGATGGTGTGCAATTGCAAGTCAGTACAGATTGTGGAACCACTTGGATAAGACTGGGAGATTTAGACTCTGGCGAAAACTGGTATAATCAAATCACCCTAAATGACTTATTCGGCTCAAGCGGCGACCCCATTTGGAGTGGTACTGACTTTGACGATTGGCAGCGTGTGCGCCATCCTCTTATGGACTTTATCGGAGAATCGCGTGTACAATTTCGTTTTTTGTTTCGCTCGGATATTTCTAATGTTAATGAAGGCTTTGGGCTAGATAATTTCCGAATCATCGATAAGCAAGTTACGAGTATAGAAGATGAACTGGCTCAAGAAATCCAACTTTACCCCAATCCAGCCCAAGATTTTATCACGCTGAATTGGGCAATAGGTGCTACCCGAGGAGAATCCGTTGAAATCGTTATCTACGATCATACCGGAAGGGAGCATCGCCGCTTAGAACAGGAAATCCGTCAGCCGTTGTCAATCCCTCTGCAAGGTTTATCCGCTGGTCTTTATATCTTTGGCATCAAAACTTCCAGAGGAATTATTCACAAAAAAATCATTCTAAAATAGCGAAAATAGAAGCTATGTATCTTTTAGAAAATCAAGAAGTTCCCTTTTATGTTTTTGAAAATCTGCAGGCCATTTCTGAAATACGTCACTTTGTTTCTACGCGCCAAGGAGGCGTGAGTGAGGCTCCTTTTGATACTTTGAATGTGAGCCTGAGATTTGATGATCCGTCCCGAGTGCTTCAAAATCGGAAAATCTTAGCCGAAGCTGTCAAGATGCCTGCCGAGAACTTCTGCTGGGCGCAGCAAGTACACGGGCATCGGGTGGCTTTGGTAGGGGAAAAAGACCGTGGCAGAGGCAGGCTCACTTGGGACGATGCGATTCCAAACGCAGATGCGATGATAACTCAAACACCCTATATCTGCCTCGCCGTGACTTCTGCCGATTGTGTGCCCTTGCTTTTTTACGATCCTGTCCAAAAAGCCATTGGCGCAGCACACTCCGGCTGGCGCGGAACGGTACAAAAAATAGCCACCCACACGGTGCAAGCTCTGCAAAAATATTTTGGAAGCCACCCCCGCGATTTGTTAGTAGGCATTGGCCCCTGTATCAGTGGAGCGATCTATGAAGTAGGCTCAGAGGTAGAAACGGCTGTGCGTGAAGCCTTTGGTACCGAAGCAGGCTATTTAATTCCTAATACCAATACGGGTAAAAAACATTTTGATCTTGTCTATGCCAATCAGCAACAGCTCTACGCATTAGGCATCCCTGAAAAAAATATAGAAGTTTCTGGCTTTTGTACTTATCAGCAGGCTGATATTTTCTTTTCTTATCGCAAACAGGGAGGCCGAACGGGTATTTTTGCTTCGGGAATCGTGTTGGTGTGATTTGAGGATCGTGTCAAAGCTTAGACTAAATCTTAGTTTTGGGAAAAGATTTTGGTCAATAACTGCTAAATTTACACGCACTGCCAAAAACGGTTGGCAATTGAGCATTTTTTTGGCTATCTTGAATTTGGATCAAAATAAAGAAGTGATGACTGATGCAAGCCCTACGCCTACCTTTTACAATGCTCGTCCTGCATTTTACCAAAAAAAAGCGGAGCGATTTCGCAATCATGTCCAGCAAGGTTTTTGGCAGGAATGTCAGTTGGTGCAAAAATTTTTGCCCAAGTATACCCGTGCATCTCAAATGGTGCAAACCGATTTTACCGAAGCCGAAGCACAACAGGTAATCGCTCAGTGCTATGGGCACAAAGATTGGTCAGACTTGATGAGGCAAGTGGCTACTTTACAAGATCAAACACTCTTAGACACAGAGACCAAAACGGCTCTCCAAGCGGCCGAAAATGGTAATTTAGCCATTTTAGAAACGCTAATTGACTCGAATCCGCAGTTAGCCAATTGCCGTGGAGCCACTGAGCAGACCATTTTGGATATAGCCATCCAAGCTCCCTTTCACGGTAAGAACCCACACGGCAATCAGAAAGAAATCGTCGCCCTGCTTCTAGGGCAGGGGGCAGAAGTAAATAGTACTTTTTATCCGCACTACGGCGAAACGCCTTTGCATTCGGCGGTCAGCTTGTACGAAAGAGAGCTAGCGGAACTTTTGATCGAGGAAGGAGCTAATATGGAAGCCATTGGCGGCGTGATCGAGGATGGCACTCCCTTGGTTTTGGCCTGCTTTTTTGGAGCAAGTGACTGCGCTCAGCTTTTGTATGAAAAGGGAGCCAAAGTTTTTAATATTTATTTAGCTTCGGCCTTGGGTAAATTAGATTTAGTAGAATCTTGTTTAAAGACTGACCTTACTCAAAGTACCACTCGCTATACAGAGCCAACGACTCGGTCTATTTCTCCTCAATTAACTGAAAAACAAATCTTACAAAAAGCCTACATTTACGCATTATTTCATCATCAATACGAGACGATGGAATTCTTAGCGGGACAAATCTCAGATTTTGGTTTGGACGAATTTTTCTTGGATGATCTTAGTCCCTTACATTGGGCGGCTTACCGTGGACAAACGGAGGTGATTGCTTATCTGCTAAAAAAAGGGGCTAATCCCCAGTTAGAAGAACCGAATTTTCAGGCAACGCCTTTGGGCTGGGCGAAATATCATCAGCAAGAGAAAGCTGTGACTATTTTAGAAAAACAGGCTTAACCGCTTTCTTAATCTTATAACTTTGAATAATCTGATAGGTCAGGCCGATCAAATGTATTCCTACCTTCGCTCCATCTGTTGATCCCGATGCGCATCCAACTTGAGCAAGATAAAAAGCAGGATCGTGAAGCCCCAGAGGGAAGAGCCTCCGTAGCTCAGAAAGGGTAAAGGAATCCCTACCACCGGAAAAAGCCCGATGGTCATTCCGATATTGACCGCAAAGTGAAAGAAAATAATAGAAGCGACCGAGTAGCCATAAATTCGCACGAATTTATCTCGTTGTCGTTCAGCAATCATCACGAGGCGATATAATAAGAAGACAAATAGCCCGACCGTAATGGCACTACCAATCCAGCCGTGCTCCTCTCCTACCGTACAAAAAATAAAATCGGTACTTTGCTCTGGCACGTAGCCCAGTTCGGTTTGTGTTCCTTTTAAAAAACCTTTTCCTCTGATTCCTCCCGAGCCGATCGCGATCAGAGACTGCTTAAGGTTCCACCTAACGCCTCGTCCGTCGGGGTCTACATCTGGATCCACAAGTACCATGATGCGGTCTTTTTGGTGAGGTTCCAGAAAATGCTTGAAGATATAATTTACACTAAAAATATACGTACATACCAGCAAACCCGCGATCAATATTAGAGTAAGCATCCTTGGGCTTTTATTTTTTAAGCCCAAAATGGTTAGGAGAACGATCGTAGCCACAGGTACAATCAGGTAATTGATAATTCGCTGAGAAGGCACCGAAAGAGCTAAGATGAATAGAACCCCGGCGATAATTCCTCCGAAGAGAATCCAGTTGGGTACCACCTTTTCCCGATACAATACCAGCCCGAATGCACTGAAAACAAGAGCAGAACCTGCATCTCCCTGCAAGACAATCAATCCCGCCGGAATGGCTACAAAAAGACCTGCAATGATTCGATGGTAGAGTTTACGAGCCTGAACCCCGGGCGTACTCAGGTATTTCGCCAGAGCCAACCCCGTGATGAACTTGGCAAATTCAGAGGGCTGAATCCTAAAGCCTCCTACTTCAAACCAAGAGCGTGAGCCTTTGATCTCTTTACCAAATAAAATTACAGAGATCAAAATCAGAATAATCCCCACGTAGATGATATAAGAAAAAGTCTCGTAAGAACGATAGTCTAAATGCAAAATGACAATAATGAGCAAAATAGAAGTTCCGATCCAGATCAATTGCTTGGTAGAGCTAAGGGAGAGAGCAAATAAACCCTGACCCGTGGAGGGGTCGTGTACTGCCGCGAAGATATTAAACCAGCCAAATACCACCAAGGCGATATAAAGCAAGGCGGTCAATCCGTCAAATCCTTTTCCTATTCTTTCTCTAGTTCCCAATCGCTAAAACGTTTTCTTTTTTCTGGTTAGTAGTATCTCGGTTACGGTCCTGATTCGGTTGATCTTCCGAATCGGTTTCGGGTAAGTCAATGGGGCTGGGAGTATCCTCAATGAATTTTTTATCGGTCACGTATTGCTCCGTCCACTCCATTTCTTCGGAGATTTTGCCTTTGAGATATTTCTCGATCATCAAAGCAGCCACAGGAGCCGCCCAAACTCCACCAAAGCCCGCATTCTCCACGTAAGCGGCCACTACAATTTTAGGATTATCTTTGGGGGCAAAGGCGATAAATACAGAATGATCTTCCCCGTGTGGGTTTTGCGCGGTTCCAGTTTTAGAGCAAACGGCAATATCTTTAAGAATGGCATAGTATGCCACGGTTCCTTGTTTATAGGCGTCTCGCATCCCGTCTACCACAAGGTCAAAATGCTTTCGGTCAATGGGTACGACGTGCTTTTCTTGGTACATGGCTCGCTTGTCTTGGTTGCCAATTTTTTTAATCAGATGGGGTTTACGATAATAACCTCGATTAGCGATTATACAAGCGGCATTGGCCAGTTGGATGGGTAAAACGCCTAGTTCTCCCTGCCCAATACCCAGAGAATAGATATTGGAGAATTTCCAGCCTTCTTTTCCGTAGCGGTTGTCATACAAATCCATGGTAGGAACCAATCCGTCTAGCTCATTGACTAGATCTACGCCAGTTTTGCGCCCCAGATTAAAGCTCTCTAAATATTTTCTCCACTTGACAAAGCCCACTCGGTGATCTCCATCTTCCCGAGTCACATTTGCTGAGTCATTATCAATGATTTTATTTTGGTAAATGATCCGACGATATACACGGTAATAATAAGGATTACAAGAGTATTGAATAGAGCGATGCAAATCAGCGGGTGGATGCCCGTGGCAATTAACCAAGGCACGATTACAAGCAAAGGCTGAGTGCTTGTTGATGACTCCTTCTTGCATACCGATGAGTGCTTGTATCGTTTTGAAGGTAGACCCAGGGGGATACTTGGCTTGAATGGCTCGATTAAACAGTGGTTTGTGTTCATCTAAGAGCAGTCTGCCGTAATTTTTTCTAAATTCTCGCCCAGTGAGTAAATTCGGATCGTAAGAAGGTGCAGAAATCATCGATAGGATTTCACCCGTGGCGGGCTCAATCGCTACCACGGCTCCTTTCTTATTTTGCATGAGTTGCTCTCCGTATTTCTGTAATTCTAGGTCAATGGTAGAGATCAGTCGCTTACCTGCTACGGATGGGGTATCCAACGCTCCCGCTTGGAATTTTCCCTTTTCACGGCCAAGTGCATCTACCCATACGTGGCGCACCCCTTTTTTGCCTCTTAGCTCTTGCTCGTAAGCTGCTTCTATTCCACTGATTCCCACGTAGTCACCCATTCGGTAATAACCACTGACATCAGCCTCTAGGTTTCGGGGGCTAATCTCACCGATGTAGCCCAAGGCATTGGCTAAGCTTTGATGAGGATAAGCCCGTACCGTACGAGATTGGATGGTAAAGCCTGGATATTCAATGAGGCGATCCTGAATTTTAGCAAAATCAATTTTAGAGATTTGCTTGACAAAAGGCATGGGTTTATTAGAGGCGTATCCTCGATCCTTTTTTACTTCCTCTATTTTACTTATTAGGTCTTTGGGGCTAATCCCTAGCAATTCACAAAAAGCAGATGTATCGCGGATTTGGGCTTTTTCCGTCGTCACCATAATATCGTAGACAGGCGCATTCACCACGAGTTCTTTACCATTGCGGTCTAAGATCACGCCTCGGTGCGGATACACGGTAATCTTCTTCACGGAGTTATCATTGGCGGCTAATTCATACTCGTGGTTATAAACCTGAATAAAAAAGAGCTTCACCAAGAAAATAAGTCCGGTCAGCAGAAAAATTCCTAGAATGATCCATTTTCTATCTTCTTGCATTGCTTAGATTGGGCGAATAGAATAAATACTGTATAATAATAACTGAAAATAAAGTAAATAAAGTACTGGCGATGGCTTTCACGAGCGTGTCAAAGAACAGCAGAAAGCTAAATCGCAAAAGGAAAAAAAGGAATAAATGATGAATCAGGATTAAGGTAAATGCATAATTAAAAAACCAACCAAAACCGGTCTCTTTGATAGAGATTTCAGAAAAATCGTTTTTGCTGGTCATCAACCGAATGACAAAAGGTCTGACGTATGCAACCAACACACAGGCGGCACTATGCATACCCAAAGTATCGTAGAAGATATCTAATACAAAGCCTAGTAAAAACCCAAGAATCAATAATAATACCCGACTGCTTTCTAGTGGGAAAATTAGCAGATAGTTTACATATAAAAAGCAAAAAGCCAGACCAAAAAGTTCAAGATTACTGGCAAATAATGCCTGCACGAGGATGTAGGTAAAAAAAAGTAGGGTTTGTTTGATGACAAATGAATTATTCATTGATTTCCTCGAAGGTCTCTATTTCTAGTGAATCCTGTTCTAGTTTCAAAATATTTTTTACCACATAAACGTAGTCCAAGCTGTTAAAATTAGTAGCCAGTATCACCTCAATGTCGTAAAAGGTTTCTTGGGCTTTTTTGCTTACTTTGCTCACCGTACCGATGGTCACTTTGGGGGGAAAAACCGCATTATACCCAGAAGTAACGATCGTATCGCCTTTCTTAACCTCAATATAATCTGGTACGTCTTTGAGCTTGGCGATGCGAGGGTTTTTTCCTTCCCATTGTACGTAGCCCAATTCACCGTTTTTCTTGATCTGCGCAGAAACACGGGTATCCGAATGTAGGAGTGATACCGCCGTGGAAAAGTAATCGTTACTCGCACTGACTTTACCCACGATACCTAGGGGAGAAATAATGCCCATTCCCTGCTCGATTCCTTGCCTTCGCCCTTGGTTAATGGTGATGTAGTTATTGAGTTTATGGGTAGAATTATTGACCACTTTGGCCACTACGTAATCATATTTATTAATCACGAGGGAATCCTCAGGTTGATTTCTCCCTTGATAAGCAACCAATTGCTCTTGTCGCGACAAGGCTTGTCTAAGGCGGGCATTTTCTTTAACCAAATCACGATTGATGCTCGTCAGGCGAAAATAGTCTTCTACTGAGGTCATCCAACTGTGCAGGGTGGCGATGTAGCGGTTGGCTGAGTTTAGAAAAACTGCATTTTGATAATGATTCTGGGTTACAATGAGCCAAGCACTAATAAATTCTAAAGCAATAAAAAGAAGTACCACTTGATACTGCTTAATGAGTAGCCATAAGGATTGCATAAGCTTCCCGCATTTCTAGGTTTTAGGGCAAATTAAGAGAAGGGGTTTGGGATTTACCCAAACGCGCTCCTTACATCAATACTGGCTTAAATGTTTCCAAGTTACGCAGGGCAATACCTGTACCTTTGACGACCGCTCTCAGCGGATCTTCGGCCACGTGAATCGGCAATTTGGTTTTAAGTTGCAAGCGTTTATCCAGTCCTTTGAGCAAAGCACCGCCACCCGTGAGGTAAATTCCATTATTGTAAATATCTGCAGATAGTTCGGGAGGAGACATTTCCAGCGTTTTTAGAACGCCATCTTCTACCTTAGAGATAGATTTATCCAAACAGAAAGCAATTTCAGAGTAACTCACTTTGATGGTCTTGGGAATACCCGTCATCAAATCACGACCTCGCACTTCATAATCTGGTGGTGCGTCATCTAATTCGGACATGGCCGAACCCACTTCTATTTTTACTTGCTCTGCCGAACGCTCTCCAATCAAGAGGTTGTGCTGACGGCGCATATAATCCAAAATGTCTCGGGTAAATACATCTCCTGCTACTTTGAGCGATTGCTCACAAACAATTCCCGAAAGGGCAATCACCGCAATTTCAGTGGTTCCCCCTCCGATGTCCACCACCATAGAACCCACGGGTTCCTCGATGTTAATCCCAATACCGATGGCAGCAGCGATGGGCTCGTGAATCATAAAGACCTCACGTGCGCCCGTGTGCTCGGCCGCTTCTTTGACGGCTCTTTTCTCTACCTCGGTGATACCAGAAGGAATACAAATGACCATACGGTAGGAGGGCGTAAAAAAGCGGCTACCCGTGTTAATCATCTTAATCATTCCTTTAATCATCAGTTCGGCGGCGGTAAAATCAGCAATCACACCGTCTTTGAGGGGGCGGGTGGTTTTGATATTATCGTGCGTTTTCTCGTGCATTTGCATCGCTTGCTTACCGATCGCCATTACCTTGTCGGTTTTGCGGTCAAGTGCGATGATAGAGGGCTCATCTACCACGATTTTGTCTTTATGGATAATGAGGGTATTTGCGGTTCCGAGGTCAATGGCAATGTCCCCGGTGAAGAAGTCTCTTAATCCCATGATCGAACGTAAAAATTTTACCATTGTTTAATATGCTATTAACTATAAATTTTGATGCCAAAATCTTTATTCAACTGAATTTTATTACTTGAAGTGATAAAATTCAGCGATTTAGTGTCTAAAGTGCCGAATTCCAGTAAATACCATCGCCATTTCTTGCTCATCACAATAATCAATGGAAGCTTGATCTTTAACCGACCCTCCCGGCTGAATCACGGCGCGAATCCCCGCTTCGTGGGCAATTTCCACACAATCTGGGAAGGGGAAGAAAGCATCTGAAGCCATCACCGCTCCTTGGAGATTAAAGTCAAAATGTTTTGCCTTCGTAATAGCTTGTTTGAGCGCATCTACACGAGAGGTTTGACCGACTCCACTGGCAAATAATTGATCCTTACCAGATAATACAATCGTATTAGATTTTGTGTGTTTAGCGATCTTATTCGCAAAAAGAAGTGCCTCTATCTCCTCAGAAGTGGGTGAGCGTTTAGTAACTGTTTTCAAATCAGCGCTTTGCTCTGTATGCAAGTCTTTATCTTGCTCGAGTACGCCATTCAGAATCGTCTTGAACTGCTTTCCTTCTATTAGAGTGTCTTTTTGTTTTAACAAAATACGATTTTTTTTCTGAGAAAGCAAGCTCAGGGCTTCGGGTTCGAAGTCAGGTGCAACCAAAATTTCAAAGAAAAGCTTATGTAATTCTTCGGCTACGGCCTGATCTACGGTACGATTGGTAGCGATCACCCCTCCGAAGGCAGAAACGGGATCGCCTGCCAAAGCTTTCAAATAAGCATCTTTGGGATTTGCACCTAAGGCCACGCCACAAGCGTTGGTATGCTTTACGATCACGTAAGCAGTTTCTTCAAACTCAGCCAAAAGACCCAAAGTTGCGTCTATGTCCACCAAGTTGTTATAAGAAAGTGCCTTTCCGTTTAACTGCTCGAGCAAAGCCTCCAAATCGCCATAAAAAACGCCCTTTTGGTGTGGATTTTCTCCATAACGCAGGGTTTGCGCGCTTTGAATACTCTCTTTAAAAGCGTCGGTTTCTTCCATATCTCTCGAGAAGTAACGATGGATATGCGTATCGTAATGCGAACTGATGCTAAAAGCCTGTCGGGCGAGTCTTTGCCGATCTTCCAGACTCAAAGCCCCTTCCTGCTGATTTAGGCGTTCAGCCAACGCTTCATATTGTGACCGAGAAGCGATCACAGCCACATCTTTGAAGTTTTTGGCGGCAGCACGAATGAGAGAAATTCCTCCAATGTCAATCTTCTCGATGATTTCTTGCTCAGTTCCTCCGGCGGCAACTGTGGCTTCAAAGGGGTACAAATCTACTACGACTAAATCCAGAGGAGGAATTTCGTATTCCCGTAATTGCGCTTGGTCTGTTTCCAGTTCACTGCGATACAAGATGCCTCCAAAAACTTTGGGATGCAGGGTCTTGACTCTGCCCCCTAAGATGGAGGGATAACCCGTGAGCGATTCTACGGAGATCACCTCCGCGCCGAGTGATTCAATATATTTTTGTGTCCCTCCAGTGGAATACAAGGTCACTTGATGTGCTTGCAGCACTTCTACCAAGCGGTCTAGATTTTCCTTGTGATAGACGGAGATGAGAGCGGAACGAATTTTCTTCAATGTGTAGAAAAAATTAGCAAATAGGACAATTTATGATTAGGCTACAAAGCTAGGCATTTTTCATAGATTTCATAACTAAATCCTCGATGACTTTGGGAAAATGTTCGTGCTCTAGTTTTTGCACTTTTCGGGCTATTTTTTCTGGTGAATCTTCGGGTTCTAGATTGGTTTTGGCTTGGAAAATGATTTCACCTTCATCGTATTTTTCATTGACCCAATGGATGGTAATGCCTGTCTCTTTTTCTTGGGCTTGATGAACGGCCTGATGCACGTGGGAACCATACATCCCTTTTCCGCCATACTTGGGTAACAAGGAGGGATGAATATTGATAATGCGCCGGGGAAAGGCTTGAATCAAATTTTGAGGAATCAACCAAAGAAAACCCGCTAATACCAGCCAATCAATCCCCAGCTTTTGCAGTTGTTGAACTACCTGCTCTGAGTGATAAAACGCTGGGCGGTCAAACACGTGGCTAGGTATCTGGAATTGCGCTGCTCTCTCCAAAACCTGAGCTTGAGGCCGATTCGTGAGGATTAGGGCTATTTCAATCAAATCGTTAGTGGCTAGATGCTCGATGATTTTTTGGGCGTTAGAGCCTGAACCTGAGGCGAAAATGGCAATTTTTTGAGGCTTCATATGATCATTAGGAATTGTCTGTTGCGCGTTATGGAGATTTTTATCTCTGAAAAAATATGTTTAGATCATCACCATGCTCAGCACTCCCAAGAGCATAATGGCTTTGCATAATTGGCTTAATTGGGCAAAATCTTTGCGCTTGTCGGCGCGTACCAGACGCACGAAAAACCAGAGTAAAGGAGGCAAGACGACCGCATAGAGATAGATAGCAAATTTATTCGGAAAAGAAATATAAGTAGATAGCAAAATAATCGCAAAGGTAAAAAAGAAGACATAAATCACTTGCTTGGTACGACGGATACCCCAGATGATGGGTAAAGTCTTGCAACCAAAATCAGCGTCTCCTCGCACATCTTCCATATCTTTGACAATCTCTCGAATCAAGGAAATAAAAAAGGCAAACATCGCAAAGAGATAAACCATATTTTGATTGTGTGGATAGTAAACGGCCATTAAAATTACGGCCATCGCTGTCAGTAAAGCGATGCTTATATTCCCGATGAGCGGTAAGCGTTTAAGGTAATTAGAGTACCACCAGAGTAAAAAACCAGCGATAAAGGTAAATATGAATACCTCTGGGGCCAGCATCCAGGCAATCCCTAGCCCCATGATATTGAGGGTGAAATTGGCAGCCAGCGCGACCCTCCTCTTGAGCAGGCGGCCTACTACTACCCGGTCTGGCTTGTTGATGGTATCAATTTTTACATCATAATAATCATTGATAATGTAACCTGCGGCGGCAATCAAGACCGTGGAGAGAGAGAGTAAAGCGAGTTGAGGATTTAGGAGATTCTCGAGCAAGCGTAATTCATCATCAATCAAGAAAATTTTGATCATATATTGTGTAAAAACAATAATGAGTAAGTTGGTAAGCCGGACTAGCTTTAAAAATCCCCAAACTGGGGCAGTCTTGGTGGTCATTTCAGTGGTACTTGGCATAATACAAAAATACAAATTTAAGCCTTAGCTAGGTGTCTACTAAGCCACACGAACCAAAATGTCTAAGAAATTTTTCAGGCTGATCTGACCAGATCACAAACAGCCTCGGCACAGCCCCAAGAAACAGTAAAGCCAGAGCCCCCATGCCCATAGTGATGGATGAGCTTTTGATGGGGCACTTTCTCCAGACGGATTTGAGAACGCCCAGGGCGAAAGCCGACGTATTTATTCAAAATTTTTGCTTCTTTCAAGGCAGGAACCCAATCCACAGCCTGTTCCCAAATGTTTTTGGCCATCGCTTCGTTCACCTCCGGATTTTCCACCTGAGGCTCCACACTTCCTCCCAAAATACAGGTCTTCTGCCGAGGAAGGATGTAAGTAACCCCCTCTGTATGATCGTGGTTGAGCCAAGGAATCGCTTGATTCGCTTCTACTTCTACCATGTGCCCTCGGATGGGATACACCTCGGCATCTGCTACCAACTCTCTGGCTCCCAGACCACTGCAATTAATAACCCAATCGGAGTGCTTGGTGATCTCTTCCAAATTTTGCAATTCTCTTTTCTCGAGTTCTCCTCCCAAAGATTGAAAATACCTTAAAAGAAAAGGCAAATAGACCGAAGTATCAATCATCGGAGCACGAAGTTGGTAAGCTTGCCGCACCGAAGTCGGATAATCAGAGGCATCCAAGGTCTGGTACTGCTCGGAAGAAAGCACTTCTTGCCAAAGGGGTGGTTGCGTTTCTTCGTGGAGATCTAGCAACTCGACCATTTTCACGCCCGTTTCTTCGTTTTGGGATAAGGTTTCAAATACTTCGTAAGTTCTTCTGCTCCATCGGATTACTCGCTCTCTTGGCTCGGCCAAAAAAGGAAGCCAGATCGCAGCCGCCCGATTGGAGGTAGTATGAGGGGGGAAATCACGAGCGATCATCTTTACCGAAAAGCCCTGTTCACGCAATCGTATGGCCGATGAAAGCCCAATAACCCCACAGCCAATTACTAATATGCTTTCTTTCATATTGCTCGGATTTTTTCTTTGATTTAAATGATGGACTAGCTTGATTCAGGATGATAGATTCTCAAGATATGATCACTCATCAACTTATAAATTTCTTGATGAAAAGCTTGCCCCTCTAGCAAATCTAGATGTGCTTGAACCACTTGTTGGTCGCCTCGGCGGGCAGGCCCCGTTTGGGCTTGATAAGGATTGGTTTGCAAGGCTTTCTCTACCGTTTCTCTTAGTAGTGGCGCCAAGATCTCCAGATTCAAATCCTGCTCCGCTAGGATTTCCTGTGCCATTTGCCAAAGATAATTACTAAAATTGCAAGCAAAAACAGCCGCCAAGTGAATAAACTTGCGTTTTTGGGAGTCAATTTGGTAAACATGTTTACTCAATTGACGAGCCAGTGCCAGCAGCTTTTCCTCGGTTTCAAGGCTACTCGCCTCAATACAAAGCGGAATTTCCGAGAAATCTAGCTTTTTTTCTTTGCTAAAAGTCTGCAGAGGATAGAAAATCCCAATTTCGGCCTTCTCCCGCAAAGGCTCCAGACCAGAAAGGGCTTGACTTCCCGAAGTATGAACCACCGTAGTACCTGCTGGCAATTGCATTTGCTTCACTACCTCTTCCAAAGCATCGTCCTTGATTGCTAGGATAAATAATTCAGCTTTGCTCCGGCGAAAATCAAGTTGATTAGTGGCTGTGGCTGATGTGAGTTGTGTAGCGAGCTTCTCAGCATTTTCAGGCCGACGGCTATAAATTTCTTGAATGATATGCCCTGCCTTTTCTAAGGCTTGGCTCAGATGCCAAGCTACATTGCCCGCACCTAGAATGGAGATATTCATGAGAATTGCTAATTGCAGATGACAAATTGCAAGCTTCAAATTAGGAAGTATTCTTTTCAAGAGATAATAAAAACAAAATAATTTGTCAAAAAAAAGTCAGGAAACACACTGGCAGTGCTTTCCTAACTTGCTTTGCTTTAAAAATATAATTTGTAATCTAATTCAAAAACTGATCAAAAGTAATGGCTACGTAATACATGGCTCCTAAAGTAGGATTACCGAAGGCTTGGCGGTAGCGATTATTGAAAATATTAGAGCCACCTATTTTGAAGATGGTTTTGAGCTTGGTAGCTTGATAGCTGACCATGGCATCAAAAACGTGGAAAGCGGGAATATTTCCCGAGAAGAAACCTTCATTTTGCCACAGTACATCGTCTTGCCAACGCCAGGCAATATTAAAACCTAATCCTTTGTAAACGCTTCGGTTGCTGAAGGTTACATTGGTTCGGTAACGAGGCGAATTAAACTGAGTCAAGAAGTTATTAGGCAAATCCTCAGTGGGAGTCGCCAATACATCTGAGGAGATATTTCCAGCCAAGTTATAGCCTTTGGGAAACTTGTACTCTAGGCTGGCTCCCCAACCGAAGGAACGGAGATCATCATCAATGTTGATCGGTACTTGGTATTGTCGCACGCCAATCGGACTGTTTGGATCAATTTGAAATAAAATTTGATTCCCAATAAAATTACTATACCAGTTGTAATAACCATATACATCCAGATAAAACTTTGTGCCGAGCAAAGCCTTGTAGCCTGCCTCGACCGTTTGTACGAATTCAGGTTCGAATTCATCAAACTCAAAAGGAGTCGCCTCTTGACCAGTCAACAATAGCCCAAGTTGTTCTTGGGTGTAAGCAGGGCTTCCAACCCCCACGGGAACCCCCTGCCCGAAGAAGCGGTCAATAAATTCGGGCAAACCCCCAATCAGGGTTACTACCCCACCCACGGTCAGATTTTGATATTGATTGAGCATGGTCGGGTTTCTAAAACCTGTTTGGTAGGCAAGGCGTAGATTATGCTCTTTATTAGCTCCCAGAGAAAGAACGGCGGCAATCCTGGGGGTGAAACGGGCGTCAAAATTTTCGTTTTTATCCACACGAGCCGAACCAATGAGTTTAAGACGATCATTTGCCAGTCTTTTGGTCAGTTGGACATACCCTCCGAATTCATTGACGCGAATGTCTCTCACGGCTACATCTGCTACAAAGGGATTATCAGGTTGGGGCGAAGGCAGATCATCAAAGATGGTCCCCTCAGTATTAGGTACGAAGCGACGCACGTGCCCACCCACGATAATTTCTAGCACCGCTGGATCGATGACATTCTCGAAGTTGTACATCCCCTCAAAGTGCAGAAAATAGTTTTTAGCCGTAAAACGAGTACCAAATTGATTGATTGGCACCTCGATCAAGGAATCTCTCAACTGGTTGAACTGACCACTACCCGGAAGTGGGCGTGCTGGCAAACCCTCTACGAGGACTTGTCCGTCGGGGGTGCGGTTATCGGCAAAAGCCCGAGCAGTATTGTGATCTCCGGCGGTCACCCCGGGAATCAGCCCCAAAAAGGCAAAAGCATATTCGCCGTACCAAGTTTCATTGTCTTTCCAAGCCGTCTCGATGCGCTGCCCTAGGGTTTGTACATCGTAAGAATCTCCTGCGTCTTCTAGGTTGGCATAACCTCTCACGTAAAAATTAGAGCCTCTTAGTTCTAATTTGACTTGTCCAGAATTAAAGTTAGATACATTAAAACGCCCCGATCCGGTATAGACGGTTCTTCCTCGGTTGAAGTTTATCTGGGCAAGTGCCTCGATATTTTCACTGATGCGATAGTGGAAAGCAGAGTGTAATTTCAGGCTGTAAGCATCATAATTAGCCACAAAGGGTTCTAGGCTTCCCGTACGACTTACATTTTGATTGGGTAGCGTACTCACCAAGGCAGTGGCGTCTGCTTCGGGAGTTCCCTGTGCCACCAGTGCTTGAATCAGTCCCCCTTGCAAGGCAGGGTCGGTGAGATTGAGTACGTTAAAACCTTCATCTCCATACACATTAACGCCGTCGTAGCCCGGGTCGGTCAGGCGGGTTCCATCGTCGTAGAGATTACGGGCGGGGCTGATGTTGTTGCGAGTATCGGTGGCGTGCCAATCTAAGGCATCCACGTAACCCACGTTGATTTTAAAGGCAAAGCGGTCGTTGAAGGCTTTGGCATAACGCAGATTGAGTTGGTAGAAAGGTTCGGCATCGGTATCTGGCGAATTGACGTGCATCACGCCTACCTTGGCATTGGCACTCAAGCCTTGGTATTGAAAAGGATTTTTAGAATTAATCAGCAATATCCCGTTGATTGCGTTTGGCCCGTAAAGAACCGAAGAAGGGCCGGGCAGTATTTCCACGCTTTGCACGTCTAATTCGCTAATTCCTACGATATTTCCATAAGAAAAACTATTGGTAATAGACTGACTGTCCATGCCGTCAATCAGTTGGAGTACTCGCGCATTTCCCGTAAGGGCAAAGCCTCGGGTGTTGACTGATTGGAAGGTAGCGCTTTGGGTGGCAAGTTCTACGCCTTTTAGGTTTTGTAGCGACTCGTAGAAGGTAGCCGCCGGTACATTTCTGACCGCTAGGATGTCCATCTTCTCAATGGCCACGGGCGATTCTAGAATACTTTCTTCCATCCGAGAGGCAGAAACTACCACTTCTTGCCCCATGATGGTTTGCTCTTCCAGCACAATGCTGATGCCTTGCGTGCTTCCCGTGACATCAATTTCTTGCTGCAAGAAACCAACACTGGAGATGGTGAGTGTAAAAGGAGGGGGCGTATTGGTACTTAGTTCAAACTTCCCCTGAGCATCGGTAATGGTTCCAGTGACCTTACCTTTGATGGCGACATTGACCCCAATCAGCGGTTCGCCTGATTTAGCATCGCTCACGGTACCAGAAACGGTAGTCTGTTGAGCTTGCGCTGTACCTACTGATAAAAATACCAGTATGGCCAAAAATAACGTTAAATTCGTCCAAGTTTGCTTCATATTGCTAGTGTATTATTTGGTAATTAACCGCTTAAATAAAATTTAATTTACTTAAGACTAAATATAAACTAACTAATATGATATTCAAAATAGTGAAATTAATTCTTTAAATAATTTAATCGAGTATTTTCCTAGCTCCTCCCGACTGGTATCTTTTGCTGAAAAGCTCGAACAAAAAAAGCCCAAATTCTTGGGCTTTTTCGTTTATGAACTGTTAGTCCTTAAAGAATCTTCAGAAAAGTAAAATACACAATCGACAACTCGTAACGGACAACTATTTAATTCAAGAATTGATCAAAGGTAAAAGAGACAAAATAAATCCCTCCGATGCGTGGATTACCAAAACTGGTTTGATAATAATTGTTCAGTAAGTTCTGCGCTCCTACTTTGACAATCGTTTTGAGTGATTTGATTTTGTAGCTGACCTGAGCATCAACGGTGTGGAAGCTACTGATATCTCCGGTTCCGAAGGCAGATTCCCATAGGAAGCTATCTTGCCAACGCCAAACTATGCTGAAACCTAAGTTATCAACCACTTCGCGGTTGCTAAAACGTAGGTTGGTGCGCCACTTGGGCGTATTAAATTGAACTTGGGCATCTCCAATATCTCCTATTTCATCAATATCATCAAAGTAAACGTTTCCACCCAATTTAAAGCCTTTGGGTAGTTGGTAATCCAAACTCAGCCCCCAACCGTAGCTTTTTACGTCGCCTCGTGCATTGATCGGATAAGAGAAAGTAACCTGCTCGGCTGACAAACCAGCCGCCGCCGGATCTAAGATTTCTAGTAAACCCTGTTGGGTACTCGGAGAGGTCGGATTGCTCAAATCGATGGGAGTTACGGATTGTCTGACCACTTGATTTCCTAATAAGAAGTCCTTGAAAATACTATAGTAACCATAGACATCTATGTATAATTTATTGCCCAGCAAGGTCTTGTATCCTAATTCGTAAGTAAGTACACGTTCGGGCTTGAATTCATCTACTTCTACGGGTTGCAATTGGCTTAAATCACCCGTGGCCGCAAAAGCAGCCAGCGTGCTCGGCTCGAAGGCAGGATTCTGCTGAAAGCTATCTGTGAAGCGAGGTAGACCACCGATCAAAGTAGCAAAACCCGGAATGGGGAGATTAATGAACTGATTTTGTGTGGTAGGGAAGCGGAAAGCTGTTTGTACCGAAAAGCGAAGATTATGATTTCGCTCTGCCCCAGCGGAGTAAACAATGGCTCCTCTGGGCGTAACACGTCCGTCAAAGTTTTCATTCTTATCAAATCGGCTAGAAGCAGTTAGTTTCAGGCGATTGTTGAAAATGCTTTTACTCAGTTGCGTGTAGAAGCCAAATTCATTGATAAAGATCGCTCCGGTTTCTTCTTCGGCATCATCAAAGAGCGTTCCTTCGGAGCGTAGTTCGAATAAGCGATAGTTACCGCCCACGATGATCTCCAGCACACTGGGGTCAATCACTTCACTAAAATTATACATCGCCTCGAAGGTGTAGAGGTTACTTTTGTCTGTAAAAAGTGCCCCACCTGCATTGATAGGAAGTACTTCTAGGCTATCGGCGGCACGGTTAAATTCAGCTGAACCGGGCTCGAGCCTTCCTACATCGGCGACTTGGCGAGCAATGATATGTGCCTGAGCTTCGCTTGCACCGCCCAAGGCAGCTTGTGCGAAGGCACCCGTGTATTCTCCAAACCATTGGCTATCCGATTTCCAAACTCGATTGAGGTTGACCCCCAAGTTGACGGCGTCATAAGAATCTCCAGAGCGTTCCTGAGTAGTCCAGAAGCGGGCAAAAAAGTTGGAACCTCGGGCTTCCAGTTTCGCTTGGGTGAGTTTGAAATTAGACAGTGAGTTACGGCTGTTCGCGGTATAGACCGTAGTACCAAAGCCATAATTGACTTGCCCGATTAGCTCTACGTTTTCGCTGACTCGGTAGTGTAGCGAAGCATTTAACTTCAAACTTCTCGAGTCATAGTCTACTAACTCTTCATCTGAATAGCCTGTGCGGCTTACTCTGGTGTCAGGAATCAAGGCACTGGTTCCGGGTGGCAATACTCCTAGACCTTCTAGTGATTGCGCAACGGCATTGAGAGAGGCGGCTACTTCATCTCCGTAGATATTGACCCCATCGTAGCCCGGATTGGGATTGGTCAGGCGATTACGATCAAAATTGGCAGGATTGTCAATGTCGCTACGGTCGCGAAAATCATCGGCTTGCCAGTCTTCGGCATCCAAGAAGCTCACATTTACCTTAAAAGCAAAGCGATCATTAAAAGCCTTGGCGTAGCGGAAGCCTACATCATAAAAAGGTTGGGCATCAATCGCGCGGTCATTGATATGGTTGACGCCTCCTTTGACATAGGCACTGAATCCTTGATACTCGAAAGGGCTTTTACTAGTCATCAACAAAGCTCCGTTAGTTCCGCCCGATCCATACAGCGCGGAGGAAGCACCCGGTAGTAGTTCTACACTCTCGAGGTCTAGCTCGGAGATACCCACCACGTTCCCCGCGGAGAAATTCAGTCCGGGAGCAGCATTGTCAATCCCATCAATCAATTGATTGAGGCGTACGTTTCCGTTGGAGCTAAAACCACGCGTCGTAACCGAGGTAAAAGTGAGGCTTTGTTTGGAAATATCTACTCCTTTCAAGTTCTTGATATTATCATAAAAACTCGCCCCGGGCGATTGCTGAATGGAGAGAATATCCATTTTTTCAATCGTTACTGGTGATTGTAGCACACTTTCTTCTACTCTAGAAGCAGAAACTACCACTTCTTGTCCTTGGATGGTTTGTTCTTCCAGTTGAATTTGTATGCCGGATTGATTACCCGTAACTTCAATTTGTTGGCCTAGATAACCAATACTGGAAATGACCAAGGTGAAAGGGGGAGGGGTGGAAGTGCTCAGACTAAAATTTCCATCGGCATCAGTAATAGTACCCACCACTTTTCCTTGGATAGCGATGTTTACACCAATGAGTCCTTCTCCGGTTTCGGAATCAGTCACCTGACCGGAGACAGTAGTCTGGGCAATTGCCTCAAAATGACCTAATAGCCATAGAAAGCTGGCTAAAACAAATAGAGATAAAAGTTTTTTCATGAATTAATTTTTTTTGTGAGAGTCTATGGATTAAAAAATAAAAATCAGGGCTAAATATACATGATATATAACGATTTTTAACCTCTTACTAAAAAACATGAGAAAAGTACAATATATTGAATGGAGAAGCTGGAGAAGCAGAGCGTTTGCCTTTAAAAAGTTAGCAATAATTGAGCCTTCACTTGGCATTAAAAATACTTCCGCACCCGTCTTCGCTTTTCGCTTTGCTTCAATTTTAGCTGTGTTTTTTATGTATGAGCTTATCTCGAGGAGGATTCAGACATCAAAGATTGCCTTGGTATTTGCTCTGAATTAGCTTGGTAATCAGGGCCTACTGCTATTGGTTATTTCAAGAGAGGGAGAGAAAGTTTAACTTGGAAAAAGTATATTTTCGGGAATACTTGTTCAAGTGGAGAATATTTTAAAATTTAGCATCCACAGACTCGCAATTTGCCTAGTTATTGTTTTATAGATCAGCATTCAGGTATTACATCAATTAATCAACATGGCTTTTAGAAAATTTTTCTGCACAACTATTCTTCTGATTTTATGGATTGGGATTCGTGAAGCAGCTCAGGCTCAGGAGGCTAGCAGTATACAGACTTCCAGTTTGGGTTCTGCCTTTGCCATTGATTTATCCCACCCAGGTAGCGCTACCAAGGCGCATCACTTAGATCAGTTATTTCAGCGTCTTTATCAAGAGAATCAATTCAATGGAACCGTGGCCATACTTCACGAGGGGCATTTGATTTATCATCAGGCTTTTGGCTGGGCTAATTTTGAGGAGCGAGATACGTTGACTTTGGATACGCCCTTTCGGCTGGCCTCGGTCTCTAAACAATTCACCGCGATGGCGATTATGATGCTCCGAGAAGAAGGGAAGCTTCATTATGACGATTTGATTACGCAATATCTGCCGACCCTTCCCTACACTCAGGTGAAAATCCGCCATTTACTCCACCACAATTCAGGTATTCCTGATTACTTTGGCATCGGCTGGTCTATTCTCAAAAATTTCCCAAAAGGAAAACTCATTAACAATGAAGATTTGATAGAATATTTTAGCAAGAAAAAGCCTCCCTTGCAGTTTAAACCTGAGCACAAGGCTAGCTACAGCAATACAGGCTACGCTTTTCTGGCTTCTATTGTGGAAAAGGTCAGCGGACAATCCTTTCCTCAGTTTTTGCACGAGCGTATCTTCTCGCCCTTGGACATGAAGAACACCTTTATTTACAACTCTCAAAATTTTGAAACAATTACTCGGACTGATACGAGCCTCGTTAGTGTAGACACCACCCTTGTCAATTATAACGAGATCAAAATAGAAACCAACTTCAAGGTAGAAACTCGGATCAAAACCGTCAAAAAGAGACGTGCTTATGGCTATCAGCTCAATTATCCCTACCCTCAGGGCTATCAGCTCTTAGACTATCATGCCTTTGATGGCATTGCTGGTGAAAAGAGTGTTTGTGCTTCTTCGCAAGATTTGATTAAGTGGGACCGCGCGCTACACGAGCATCGCTTGGTTTCGGCGAATACTTTGCGGGAAGCCTTTTCACCGCACGCAGTTACCAACAAAAAAGATTATAAATATGGATTTGGCTGGAAAATCTACACCAAAGATGCCCTCAAAACAATTCTAGGAACAGAAAAAATAGAAAGCCGCAAAGATCTCAAGCACGGCGAACAATGGCTGAGTGAAAATCAGATCGTATTTCACCACGGCTTGTATCGAGGATTCCGCAATTACATTCAAAGAGATTTGAAAACCAAAAATACGGTCATTGTTTTAAGTAACCGCACCTTGGGGGGTAAAATGTTTCCGATTGTGGATGCTATTAATGCTATTTTGAAGGGAACCAACTTTAAATATCCCAAGCCTACCCGCTTGGAGAAAAATACCCTTCCCGTTTTTAAGGAGAAATTTCAGGTGAATTACAATAGATGAGAAAATTTTGGTGCCTTTTTGCTAGACAGATATTTTCACAATTTCTTTTTTACGTTTCAAGGACTCAATGAATAGCTTAATGACAGTTTCTTCGTCGGATGAAGCCTACAATTAATTTTGCATAAAATAGGACTGTATTAAGCCTTTCCAACCGTAGTGGATCAAGGATACTGGACGATTTCCTTATCCAAAACTAGGGATAAAAGAGATGGTTATTGTTTTCTTAGAGTAACGGAATAATCTTGCTTCAGTTGCCGAAATAGGATGTTTTCTCGAAAAAAGTTTTGCTCCTAACAAAGTCAGCGTAAAATTCCTTCTTTTCTGTAGCTCCTTCCTCAGATTTTTGCGTTCTACTATTTTTTTAACTAATTGCAATACCCTATTTTGCTTTCAAACTCACCTTAAAATAAAACAGGTTTAAATACTAATTTTACAAAATTTCACCTCATATGAATAGATTTTACTTATTATGGTTCCTTGTCGTGGGGAGTCTGCCTTCCATGCTTTTTGCACAAAACCTGCCCGAGATTGCCTACAAAACGAAAGATATGCAGCGTTATGAGGGCTACTTTGACTTCTACTGGGACGAAAACAAGGGAGAAATATGGTTAGAAGTGGATAAGCTCAATCAAGAATTTCTCTATGTCAATTCTCTACCCGCCGGAGTGGGTTCTAATGACATTGGGCTAGACAGAGGGCAATTGGGCAATACCCGAGTGGTCAAATTCCAGCGGATTGGCCCCAAAGTACTTTTGATAGAACCCAACTACGATTACCGTGCTGAAAACGGTAGCCCGGAGGAAAAAGTCTCCGTAGAGCAAGCCTTTGCTCAGTCGGTACTCTGGGGTTTTGAGGTCGGTGCCCAAACGGGAGATCGTGTCTTAGTGAATGCCACCTCGTTTTATATGCAAGATGCACACGGAGTAAGCCCAACGCTCCGCCAAAGAAATCAGGGTAATTACAAACTAGAAGCCTCTCGCTCTGCTATTTATTTGCCTCGCACCAAGAATTTTCCCCAAAATACGGAAGTAGAAGCGATTTTGACCTTCGTGGGAAGCCCCGAAGGTCGCTATGTGCGCCAAGTGGTTCCCTCTCCCGAAGCGATTACGGTACGCCAGCATCACTCCTTTGTACAATTACCAGACAATGGCTACCAACCTCGCAAGCTGGACCCAAGGGCGGGCTACTTTGGCATCACTTATCAGGATTATGCCAATCCCTTGGGAGAGCCATTAGAAGAACGCTATCTCGTGCGCCACCGCTTGCAAAAGAAAAACCCAAGAGCCGAAATCAGTGAAGCCGTGGAGCCTATTGTTTATTACATTGATCCGGCTACACCCGAACCCATTCGTAGTGCCATGCTCGATGGCGCCCGCTGGTGGAATCAAGCCTTTGAAGCGGCTGGTTATCGGGATGCTTTCCAAGTGAAGTTGCTCCCAACGGATGCCGACCCTATGGACGTGCGTTACAATGTGGTGCAATGGGTCCATCGCGCCACCCGAGGCTGGTCTTACGGGGCTTCGGTACGCGACCCCCGCACGGGCGAGATTATCAAAGGGCACGTTACTTTGGGTTCGCTCCGTCTGCGGCAAGATTACCTGATCGCGGAAGGCTTGTTAGCGCCTTATGAAGCAGGTAAAGACGCTCCCGAAGCGATGCAAGAGATTGCCCTAGCCCGCCTGAGACAATTAGTGGCTCACGAAATTGGACATACGCTGGGCTTGGCACATAACTACGCAGCCAGTACGGTGAGTCGTGCCTCAGTAATGGATTATCCACATCCTTACATTCAAGTCAAAGCAGGTCAACTGGACTGGTCAGAGGCTTATGATACGGATATTGGAGAATGGGACAAGGTAGCGATTCGCTATGGTTATAGTGATTTTCCGGAGGATACAGATGAAGAAATCGCCTTGAATCAAATTATTCAAGATGCCCTGGAAGCAGGACTTTATTTTATCTCAGATGCAGATGCGCGCCCCTTGGGTAGTGCTCATCCTAAGGCACATCTTTGGGATAATGGCCAAGATGCTACCGAAGAACTTAATCGAATCATGGAGGTGCGTAAGGTCGCCTTAGAGCAATTTTCTGAAAAAAATATCCCCGAAGGACAGCCTTATTTTACTCTGGAAAAGGCATTAGTTCCGATTTATTTACTGCACCGCTATCAAGTAGAGGCGGCTGCCAAAGTCTTGGGAGGTTTGGACTACAGCTATGCACTCAGGGGCGACGGGCAAACTGTAACCGCATTTATCCCCCCGCAAGCTCAAGAAAAAGCCTTAGCAGCCTTGCTCAACACGATCAAGCCAGAGAACTTAATTTTGCCCGAACGGATTATTAAGCTCATTCCACCACCTCCCCTCAGCTACGGGCGAGATCGGGAATATTTTCCAGTGCATACCCAATCTACTTTTGATCCTATTACAGCCGCTGAGGTGGCGGCAGATATGACCATACGCACGATTCTGCAACCCGAAAGAGCCGCTCGGCTCATTGAGCAGAGAAGTCGCAACAATGCCCTGCCCGGTTTTGATCAAGTATTAGCAACCCTGATTGAAAACACTTGGCGTGCCCAAGCTGAAAACGGGCTAGAGGGTGCGATTCACCGTAAGGTCAATGACGTAGTTCTCTTCCATATGATGCATTTGGCTAGCCATACGGAGGTAAGTAGTGCTATTAAATCCCAAGTCTACTGGGAGTTGAATCGCTTAAAGGAATGGCTAGAGGAGCAGAATTTCTCTGGGCACGGCTGGAATGAGCATTTTTACTTTGCCGAAGAGGAGATAGACCGCTTCTTGGATAACCCTGAACCTCTTCCTCTGCCCGAACCAGTAGACCCACCCGCGGGCTCACCCATCGGATGTGGGGGCTTCTTTGAAAATTGAGCCGATCAGATGGACGAACGTACGGGAATCTATTCCTGTACGTTTATTCAACTAAGAGAAGAGAGAAAATTCTCTGGCTATGCATTGGGATTACCATGGGGTTTTATTAGTTTTGCTAATATTTTCAATTGAGCATTAAAAAACCAATAGCCTCTGTTCTTATCAAGCTACCCAAATATATGGAAATTCAAGCACAGATTAATTATCTGGTCAAAAACGTAGAGAGTTTAGAAATTAAAATCAATCAAATAGAATTAAACCTCGAGGATTACACAGGAAGTTTTGATAAAATAGAAGATATGATGACACAAATTCTGAGTATCAATCAGGAAATGCTACAAAGAATTGGTCAGCAAGAGGATAGAATAGAGAACCTTTATGAGATTGTACATCAGAATACTTCCATTATCCACCAGAATACGGCGGTTATTGAGCAAAATACAGAGACTATTCGGCAACTGACCGACTATCTCAGACAACCTCCTAGAAATGGTGGTAACTAAAATCTAGAGCAGTTATGACCACAAGGCTGTTTTGTTTTAGTCAAATCTCACCTTATCCTTTGGTAAAATCAAGAGTCAGAAAGATACTTCAAAATGGCTTTTTTAATCAAGTCAGGGCGTTTCCAAGGAATTAAATGATTTAATTTTTCCACAAAAACGGTATCCACAGGAGCGTTCGTTATCATTCGTTCTCCAAATTCAGAATTGGCGATAGGCACTAATTTGTCTTTGTGCCCGTGAATAAAAGTAGTGGGTGCTTGAATCTGGCTCCAATGAGGAAGCATTTTCTCGAGCTCTTCCACGTGAGAAAGCTTTTCATCATTCGTGACGCGGACCACGCTGGGTAATAACCAACGAAAAGGAGGCCAATCCGCCGGATAAGAAACCCAGAAAATACGCTCATTTTCGGGGTCAACGGCGGGAGCCGCCATCACCAAGGCTCCTACCAACTCAGGATAATCCATAGCGACTCTGGCAATGACAGGCCCACCATATGAATGCCCTACCAGAATGGGCGCCTGCTTACTTTGATTCATTTCCAGAAGAGGTTTGAGCAATGCTGCTTGTTTTTGAATAGAAGTTTCTACTTTTCCAAAGTCTGAATAACCATAGCCGGGGCGATCCACGGAAATCAGGCGTGCCTTGGCAGTCAAGCTGGAATCTTTCATAAAAGAGAGAAAATCTTTTAATGAACCGGGCGCACCGTGTACAAAGACGACCATAGGCAAGGTGCTATCTTTGGCTACTTCCAAATAATTGATGGTACGGCCATCAAAATCGTATTGCTTAACTTGCGGATCAAGCGGTTCATTCTCAAAGGCTTTATGAATTTTTTTATTACTCATACGAAAGCGGAAACACGAGGGAAAAAATTGTAAGGCTACCACCAAGACAAGGACGAGGATCAGATAACGGAAGCGAAACATAGATCAAATTGATAACTTGTTAGTCAAAGCTATCTAACAAGTTATCCGAGGAGAAGGTTGATAATTTTTTCAGCGCGCCTGTTTTACTTGGGTGCTTTAGTTCGCATACGAGCAATCACCGCGCTACAACGTGCTACTTCCTCCTCGTTATGATAAAGTATGCCTTCCGTATAAATTTCATTCACCTCTTGGCTCGTGTCAGTAATACGCCCGACGGCTCTAATTTTACCTTCTCGAATGGGCTTTTGAAAGTGAATATGAAGGCTTTTTGTTACGCAAACTTTCTCAGGATCAGTCATCTGCCCCCAGGCACTAAAAGTACAGGCGTCGTCCAGAAGGCGAAAAATAACCGAGCCGTGCATAATGCCTCCTCCGTGAAAAAACCTTTGCAAATTATTCTAATACCAATTCGTATCCTTAATGGTTGTATATGGGTTCTAATTCAAACGCAAGATAGTCCTACTCTGTGGACAGTCGTCTGTGGACGGTCGACTAGCTTGTAAGCATCCGAAGGACAGATTGGTATAACTCCTAGATGCTCAATGCGAGTTTTTCACCTGCTGTTCTACCTGCTTCTTGATCGCCCAGATTTCGTCTAGCAGTCCTTTTTGATAAGGTTTGATCTCTTTTGATTTTAGAAAATGGAATTGCACATCCAAATAACCTGCCTGATCGTCCTGGAGCTTGTTTATTGCTGCCAAGGGATGTTCACTCGGAATATCTTCTACACTAAATAAATCTTCTAGCTCATCTTTGCTCAGCCTAAGTAAGTTTGGGCTTACGCCTCGGAGCCAGAGAAAAAGCATTTCCCACCGATGGCCCAGCTTCGCCAGATGTGCTTGCCGAAGAGTAGGGTTAGCGATGGTGAGATTGTTATAAGAAGTGTAGATTGCTTTTAAGTTCATCTGTGCCTTCTCGATGGCTCGGCGCAATTCGTAATCTTTTAGTTTATCCTGATTTCCCCCGTGTGCTCGCCAAATATGATAGAGAAAAGAGCTTTCGGCATAATCTCCATCAATCAATCTACTGGATTGTACCAAGAGCATACTGGTCAATTCCTTAATTCTTTGATGATGTGCTAGCTGTTGTTTAGAAGCATCTAGCGAGAGCAATCGATGAGGCAAGCGCACACGGGTTTGATTAAGTAATTGATACAGCCCATAGGAAGACAAGGATAAAGTCAGACCGAGTAAAATCGGATTTTCTAAGTAGTGAAGTACAAAATCTGTGAAATCCAGCATACAAACGTTTCGTCAAAAAAATCGAGTTTTTACTCGCCGGGTAAGTACCAAAAAGGAATCACATAAAGGTAGCCTCGTTGGTCGTCAGGGTCGGGCTGGGCACTTTTGATAGTAAGCACATTTTTACCTGACTTAAAACGCTCCGCCGGAATGTAACTCAAAAAGCCTTCTTCAAAGCCATGGGCATCTCTATGGAAGATAAACTCCTGCCCTTGGTAAAGTGAATCATTAATCAATATCTGATAATAATCTTGCACACAGGCCAGCCGCTGTTGATCCGTCAATTCCCGTTTACGGTATTTACTGAGCGAATCTGGTATCTCGGCTTCTTTGCAAAAGTCTTTAAAGTTTTGATCTAAGCGTTTGGGATAAGAGATAAAAAGCCTCAGGTAAGAATCTTTGATTACATCTGATTGAATAGAAACGCCCGAGCGGCTCTGCGCTGTTTCCCGAAGATTATCATAATGAGCAGGCTCTATGATATGATAGGGAGAACCAGCTGTGTAATAAGATCTCGTATCAAAAACGCGCTGAGGGGCACGTTTTCTCAGCATTCCATAGAACAAAAATATATAAAAAGAAATCCCGATGATGGCTCCAACCACGTTGATTTTGCGCCGAGAGATGTGCGAGTAAAAGGTGAACATGATATACATCAGAGGGCGAAAAGTAAACGGAAACACAAAGTTGGAAAAACCCCAGCTCAGTCGGAAGTGTAAACGAGCCAAGCGTTCGTGCTGATGAAATCGCTTATTACCCAGTATAGTAACCGCCAAACCGAATAAAATGAAGACTAAGCCAAAGGTGAAGAAAAACCACGCTTCATTTTCTGCAAAAACCTCAGGGGAAAATACGAGCTTGGACAGAGCGGTTAAAATATAGAAGAGCAGGTATATAAAAGTGATTCCTAAAAGCATCACCACGAACAGAGAGCACAGAGAGAAGAGAATGCTACAAGTTTTATCCAAGCGAGTGATAAACCCTTCTAAGCTACCCAGACGCTGCTTGGCCTCTTGACGGTAATAATTGCTAAATTTTTTGAGCTGATCGTATTGGATATCTTGCGGAAACACAGAGAACAAACCCACCAAGCCGACCCAAAATGCCCGCAAGGCAAAATGTACTACAAAGGTAAGGATCAGCCCATAAGACACCGCGTAGAGCACCCCATAGATCAAATTCACAAAGCTATATTCAATCCCATCTGCCTCGGACACAATGTGATAGACATAATAATCAAAAGCATAACTCAGGAAATCTGGCAGACCCAGGGTCAGATAGATCGCCACCCCCGAAATCAGCAGTTCAGGTTCCCAGCTTTGGCTCGCTACCTCCTGTATCCAGTTCTCGGCCTTTTTGCCCTCTTCTGGCTCGCTTGTACCATTGGGTGAGGGTACTTGGGGCGGTGTTTCTGAGTTGATTTCTTCTTCGTATTTCTTTTCCATCATTCAATCAAATTATAGCTTCACCAAACCAGTGCTACTTAAAACGTACCAAGGTAGCTCCGTAACCAAATTTTTCGCGTTGGGCATCCTGAAAATACTTAATATCCGCGTTCCCTGCTAAGCGTCGGTGAATCTCTTGGCGAAGCTTACCATTGCCCACTCCGTGAATGAATGTAATTTCGTACATCCCGCAAGCAATGGCACTCTCTAGATTTGTCTCGAAGACTTGCAGTTGTTGCTCCAAAATTTCGCCACTGTTGAGTTTTGCAAAGTCGGGCGTGATTTCTTCAATGTGCAAATCCACTTCAATCTTAGGAGGTTTGACCACGTAAGGCTTGCTTTCACTGGCTTTGTCTGTATTCTCAAACATTTTTTCCTTGATCTTCTGTGGATCAAGGCTGGTAGCTTTTTCTTCTTTCAAGGGAATGCTCTCTATTTTCTGATCCTGATCTATTTGTAAAACATAGGCTTCTTTTTTGAGAAGAGGTGCCTCTTGCTTACTTTTAAAAAAGGAATCTGCTCGGAACCGAACCCGCTTCACCAGTGGCTCCTTGAGGGGCTGTGCGTTGAAGGTGAAGTATAAAAATTGAAAGATAAAAATGCCCCAATTTTCAAAGTCTTGCAAATCTACCTCGTACACTTTGATAGAATCACGACTCTTCAGAGTAGCCGCATAAATACCTTGATAGCGTTGATTTTGCTCTTGCCCTAGTACGAAAGGCAAATCATAGTCCGTATTATTGATCAAATACATGCCGTAGCGACGATCATTTATCCCCCGAAAAGCCACGTAAATACCGTGATGTGAGAAGACCTTGGGTTTCACGGCTTGAGTAGGCTCTTCGGCTGATTTTATGATAGAATCATTGCCAAATTGAACCGATTCTTGCTGGTCAATCAAGACCACCTCGGTTTTTTTGACGGGAATATGAAAACCTTCCTCAATCTCTACTTCTATGATGCTGTGATTGACAACTTTGCTGATGATTCCCTCTTCATTGGAGTGAATCATTCTTACCTTATCTCCAATATTCATAGGCTTTTCTTCTAAAAAACACGAATCAGACCGAGCAAAAACTCCAAGAGATCAGTGCTGAGCGGCCATTTTTAACAAAAATACAAAATTAAAGTGTTTTTTATTCTACGCTGAAGGTAGTTTGCCTCAACTAGAGGCTAGAAAAACAAAAAATGAAAGCGAAACCCATCTACACGATTATACTCTAGGGCGGGAGCCGGCAGGCGGATCATATTGGCCAGATAAATCAATACCTTGGCCCATTTGCGCCGAGCAGGAATGGCGGTCAGGTCAACATCTAGCCCCAAGTAGTATTGACGATAAGCATCTAAATCGCTCAGGGCTTCATTCTCAGATTCTCTGGCATACAGCATGTTGTCTGCCCCGTAGCCCAAGGCTAGATTGAGCCATTTGGGGTAGGCACTTTGCTCAGGCAAGAAGCGATCTATGTCAAACGACAGCCAGTAGGTCTGTCCATTATAATCTTTGAGAATTTCTTCACTCAAACCTTCTCCCAATACGGCCGGTCTTTGGGAAGCTAATCCGCTGCGATAGAAAGAAAATTTCGGATGAATGCGCACTTCGTTCCAGAGCGCGTATTGCGCATACAAAAAAGCCGAGCCACTGGTATTGGCCAGAAAATCTCCCCAAGAAGCACCATATTCGGAAGAAAAACCATCCATAATCTCAATGGGCGTCATCAAGATCACCCCCGTGATGGCTCCCCAAAACATGGCTCGCTTTTCGGGTAGCCCCGCCCAACGGTAAGCCTCGGCCCCTGCTCTACTGAAGTGATAAGCGGAGTAAAAATGCCCGACCTTATCCATTTGTTTCCATTGGGCATTATCATCAAAAAAATGAAAAGAGGTTTGCTCTCCCTCTTGATACCAGACCTGATAAAGCCCCGCCATGGTTGCCCCGTACAGCACTCCTCCGCCAATGAGCAAGGTACGTAAACGACGAGGATTGACACGGCTTGTTTGTAAAGAATCACGACTTGGGTAGAGACTAAGCGGTGAGAATTCGTCTATAGAAGTAAGATGAAAATCTTCTAAATCGGTTTGAGTCATGAGCCCCACTCCTACTTCAGGCTCAATGCTCTGGAGTCGCTCCTGTGCCTGTAGCGCAGAAAATGCTCCCAAACAACAAGCTTCTAGCAACAAATAAACGAGGGGAGTGATGCTTTGCTTGAGTTTGGAAGGTAGAAGAAGAAATTTCATGTTTTTTAGAATTTAGGAATTAGAATACAGGCATAAGAAGCTAGCATACAGAGCTGCAAAACCTATGATGGTCGAGATGATTGCCATCGCGAAAACTACTTTCTAGGGGTTCAGAACTACCTTTTAGCTAAATTATTATAGGTTGCACCCGCAAAATCGTTGCGCACTTGAGATAATTTATGTATTTTTATCGGTAAACAACATGAATTGATCGCTCAATGAATATTCTGATATTTCACACAACCAATCGTTAAGCAAATGCCTTCCTATCGAGGGAGCCTTATTTTGTTTCACCAAACTTTAATGCATAAGCACCATACTCATCCATTTATTTAACTTAAAAACTTTGCAACCACGCTTTTTTTCACGGCCAAAGGGCACCTTTGTTCCAATAAAATTTAAAAAATCAGTTTTTCATCAGGCCCGACCACTACCCTAACACATTCTATAAGATAGCATTTAGCCATTGATCTCAAATTTTATGACTGCTCGAAAAAATGATTCTCCATATTCTCAGGGAACCATTCCCCATCTTAACACCAAAAACTTAAAGGAAATTGCCGATGGGGATCAAAATTATCATCGTGAATTGGTTCATCTTTACATCAGTGTGTTAGATGATCTACAGAAAGAATTCAAAGAGGTGATCGCCTCAAAAAATACCGACAGCTTCCGAGCCATGATCCATAAGTACAAGGCTTCCATTGAGCTGCTCGAGTGGGGAGATATTACGTTTCTCTTAGAAGATTGCTGGCAACAACTTCATCAAGGGACCCTCAGTAACGGGCTGGCAGAAAAAGCCATTTTTAGCCTTCAAGAGAAATGCGAAAAGCTACAGATCGCGCTCTTAGATTATGCGCGCAGGGAAGGCATCTAAAAGCCCAAATTCTACGTGGGGATTGGTATATATTTCATCCTTAAACTAGATCCCTATGAACACCTTTCATCCTTTTCGACAAGTTATATTCACTATCCTTATCTTCATCAGTTTTGCGACTCATCTCTCTGCTACCCACATCCGAGGCGGGGAGATTACCTACACGCGGCTGAGTGCCTCTGAGTATTGCTTTACGCTGCATTTTTACACAGACATCACACCCGGCAATGCCGACTCTCCGCAGGTTACTTTTGATTTTGGAGACGGCAGTCCAGCCGTAGTAGTGGCTAGAACTTCTTTTGTAGAAGATTCGGCGGTAGGTTTTCTCGGAATCAGCACTTATGAGGTATGCCATACTTTTGCCGGGGCTGGTAATTATATGATCTCTATTGTAGAAGAAAACCGAGATGCAGGTATTATCAACATCAACAATGGCAATTCAGTCATTATCCCTTTTGCCACCCGTACAGAATTGAACATTGATCCTAATTTTGATCAGAATGACTCCCCCATCTTCTTAGGTGTACCCTTCTTTGGAGCAAAAGTGGATGAGATCTTCCAGCAGAATATGCTTGCCTTTGATCCGCAGGGAGATAGCCTATCCTACTCACTGGTCGCTCCTTTACAAACCCAAGACCAAAATGTTCCCAATTATTTTCGCCCAATGGGCTTGGAAATCAATCAACTCAGTGGCGAACTCATCTGGGATCGGCCTCAGATGGCAGGCTTGTATACATTTGCTGTACGCATCGAGAAATGGAGAAATGGCACCTTGCTCGGCGTGGTGCAACGAGACTTACAAATCGTCGTCGAAAATACCGATGATGAATTAGCGATGCCTCAAATTATTTCCAATGACCCCTCCCTCGATCTGAATAATGCTGACGGTGCTCGTGTAGAACCAGCACAGAGTTTGTCATTTAGTGTTGTTTTTCCTGATAACGATCAGGACAGCACCGTGAATCCACTAAAAGCCTACGGTGAGGCCATCCAAAACGGTGGCGCACAGCTCCAAGTGCGTGATTCTACAGATACGAATGGTTTGTCTTACAAAATTGCACAGATTGATTGGGAACCAAGCAACGAAGATACAAGAGCTTATCCGTACGTATTTACTTTTCGTATGGCTGTTGCGTCGGGTTCACTCAACCTTCAGCGGGATTTGACGCTGCTCTTTTATGTAGGTTCTGCGGTTATTCCCTCCGAAGGCTTGGTTACGGCCTCACCAGCACGGGAAGTTTATGAAAAGTCTATCAAGATTTTTCCCAACCCTAGCAAAGATTATCTCAAGCTTGAGTTTGCACCTGTGTTAGCGCAAGCAGAAAAGGAAATTCGTATTTATAGCTTTGCTGGGAAAATCTTATCTCGTCTTCAGGTGGGCGAAGGAGACCAGACTGAGTTGAGCCTCACTTCTCTGCCCGTGGGCACTTATTTTATAGAAATTCTTGTGGGAGGAGAGACTGTTTATCGCCAAACTTTGATCAAACAATAAGGGTTTCTCACCTCGTCCTTTGAACTTATTCTTCGCAAGATTACTTAACTTTGAAAAAGAGTTCAAGTTTTATCTTTGATAAAGATAAAACTTGACTCTAGATTCAATCTTTAGGTAATGGCGAATAATACAGATCTGGCGAATATCCCTAGCATTCCCTACACAAATCTTCACGAACATATTCAATCTGGGGACATCCTCTTTTACTCAGGCGAAGATGAAGTATCCAAGCTCATCCGTTGGGCGACCAACTCCATGTGGAGTCATATCGGTATCCTTTATTATGTGGAGCACCTTGCTCGCATCATGCTCTTAGAAAGCGTAGAAAGCATGGGAGTGCGCCTCATTCCCCTTTCCAAATACATCAAGAATATAGAAGAAAACGAAGCCGAAGAAGAGTTCTATGCTCGCCTCGTGGTCGCACGACATCAGACACTACAAGCAGCATATATCGGCGATATGATTAACTTTGGTATTGATCAGATCACACGTCCTTATGATCGCCAAGAAATTCAACGGATTATGATTCGCATTGCCAAGGGAGAAGGCAAAAAAGAACGCGACAAAGCTTACATGTGCTCCGAATTAGTGTACGAATGTTTTCGCAAAGCCCACATTGAGCTACCTTACAATCATTTGGGTTTTATTAGCCCCGAAGATATTTGGACTAATTCTGACGTGAAAGCCCTCCTAGAAATAGATCACTTGTAAGAGGCTGTCCATCTCTGGCTATTAGGGAAGGCATTTTTCTCTCTTAGCACTTGAAGCAAACTCAGCTCAATTTGTAATCTACAATTTACAATTCCTAATTTATAGTTTGTAATTCGTAACTTTGAGCTTATAGAAACAGGCAGAAAGCTTTGACATTTCTATAAGGATTAAAAATTGTAAAGAAGCATGACGAGTTTGAAAAAAGTAGCATTAAATAATATTCACGAATCACTGGGAGCTAAAATGGTGGAGTTTGCTGGTTATAGCATGCCCCTGCGCTACAGCTCAGACAAAGAAGAGCATCTGGCGGTTCGCCAAGGAGTGGGCGTTTTTGATGTATCACATATGGGTGAATTTATCATCAAAGGCGCGAAAGCTCTGGATTTGATTCAAAAAGTAATCTCTAACGACGCATCAAAACTGTACGTAGGCAAAGCCATGTATGCCTATCTGCCCAATGAGCAAGGAGGAGTAGTAGATGATTTACTGGTTTACCAATTGGCCGAACAGGAATATATGCTCGTGGTCAATGCGGCCAACATCCAAAAAGACTGGGATTGGATTAGCCAACACAATACCATGGGAGCCGAAATGGAAAATATCTCCGACCAAATCTCTCTTTTCGCCGTTCAAGGCCCTCAGGCGCATTTGGCTCTCCAGCCGCTGACGGATGTCAAGTTAGACGAAATGAAGTTTTATACTTTCGAGCAGGGAAAACTGGCCGATGTGCCCGAGGTTATTATCTCGGCCACAGGCTACACAGGGGCAGGTGGCTTTGAATTATATTTGCCCAATGAGCACGCCGAGAAGATTTGGAAAGCCATTTTTGATTCAGGCAAAGCCTATCATATAAAGCCCGTGGGTCTGGGTGCCCGAGATACCCTACGTCTGGAGAAAGGCTATTGCCTTTATGGGAATGATTTAGGTGATGAAAGTTGCCCCATCGAGGCTGGCTTGGGCTGGGTAACCAAATTTACCAAGGAATTTATCAACCACGACCATCTGAAAACTCGTAAAGACAAAGGCACGCAAAGAAAATTAGTCGGCTTTAAAATGATAGATAAAGGCATTCCCCGCAGCCATTACAAACTGCTCAACGCAGAGGGAGAAGAAATTGGAGAGGTTACTTCAGGTAGTCTCTCTCCTTCCCTAGAAGTCGGAATCGGGATGGCTTACGTGCCCAAGGCTTACGCTCAACCCGATACCGAAATATATGTACAGGTACGCCAGAAGAAGCTAAAAGCACAGGTCGTCAAAATGCCTTTCGTGTAATTTAGTTGTCCGTTGATTGCTCGTTGTGAGTGCTAGTTTTTCTAATTTACGCACGATTCTAATCCACTATTGCCTGCTCACAACCAACAACTCACAACTCACAACTCTTAAACCAAATACAATTATTCAAAAAATGAAAAACATTGAAGTCTGTTTAACCCCCGATTTGCTCAACCACTTCGAGATTCACGAGAAAATCGTAGTAGTGATTGATATTTTCCGAGCTACCTCTTGCATTGTCACTGCCTTAGAAAATGGGGCAAGTGCCATCTTGCCCGTGGCCGAGTTGGAAGAATGCCAGGCCTTACAAGACAAAGGCTACTTGGGGGCAGCCGAGCGTGAGGGTGAGCAAGTAAATGGTTTTCAGTTTGGAAATTCTCCCCTGAGCTACGTGGATAATTCAGCTATTAAAGACAAAAAAATCGCCATGACCACTTCTAATGGAACTTACGCCATTCAAAGAGCCAAAACCGCTCGTGAAGTAATCATTGGTTCCTTTTTGAACAAGACTTCGGTGACTAAGTATTTGCTCGATCAAGACCGAGAAGTTTTGCTGCTTTGCGCAGGCTGGAAAGGAATGGTCAATTTAGAAGATTCTGTTTTTGCCGGGGCGATTCTCGACGATCTGGTTCAAAATTTCAAATACAGCAACGACGCCTGTGGCCTGGCGCGCTCTGCTTACCATTTGGGTAAAAATAACCCTAAGCGTTTTCTCACAGATTCCTCTCATTTTCAGCGACTAACGAGCCGTGGGCGTATGGAAGACATTGATTTCTGCCTGACGATCGATCAATATGACTCGGTTCCAATCTTGAAAGGAGAAGAACTGGTCAAGATATAATACCATTCTATATCCCCCGTGCATAGCGCTGAATGACTTATTCAAACACAGAGACACGGAGACACAGAGGGGTTCTAGGGTATTCCAGCGGCAAATCCACTCCCATTCAAGTGTGTACATCATAGAGAGGGATTGGTGTAACTCACTCGGGCGCAGCACTCTAGCGCCCGAAGTTTTTTATGCAGGTTTTGAAGCAATTTCGTGGTAAGCGGTGCTCCTTTATCCAGATTTGATGATCCTGACGCCTGATATTTGGTCAGTATGTGTAAATAGGTCTGATCAAAAATGAGTAATCATAATCTTGGGCGGGTATCATATATTCCTCGTGCGGCTTGGCTCCCCAACTGGTATCGCCTCCAAGACCCATTTGCTTGTAGTCTAAGTTGATATTGACCAAACTCCGTTGCGGAATATCAAAGGTATGTCTTTGTATTTTTTGATCTCCTTCATCAAAATCACTATTGAGTTGGTGATGCGCATTGAAACCTAAGCTATGATCTACCATCGAGAAGCCGACGCCATTACCAGTTTGATCCAAGAAAGTGACTTCGCGTACCTCTGTCCTGTAGCCATTCTCCTGAGGGCGAATGTAAGGAAAATATAAATCACTCACACGAGCCTGATAAAGCCCTACGAACGCAGCCGTGTTCCGATCCTGATAATTTTCAAAAGGGCCTCGCCCATACCATGCTACCTGTTGATAGGCATTGTCTAGCACCAGATTATTTCCCAGACGAGGAAGATCGGGTAAAGCATTTGAAGCAATTTTCAGTTGATTTTTTACCAGAATTTCACCTTGGGTATTGATAGTATATTGAATCAACAGTTCCCCCTCTACATCTGCCAAAGTATAAAAGCTAAGCACTTGTACGGGTTCTCCACGAAATTGCAAATTGTCTAAATTGACGGGAACTTCAGCCGAAGCAGATGGAAGCAGCAGTCTGAAGTCTTTGAGCTTCGCTTGCTGGGTAGCCTTCTTCCAAACACCCATTTTTTGGGGCATCTCAAAGCCATAGTCATTATCGGTGGGAGCACGCCAAAAATTAGGCTTAATCGGAGATTTTAAGATATTGCCCTTGCCATAGTCCAGATAAAAAAGCTGACCAGTGGCTTTATCAAATCTGACCTGAAAATGCGCTCCCTCGATATTTAGCACCTCCAGATTAGATTCTACCTTAGTTTCGCCTCCAGCTTGGGCATTAAAGGCGAGAGGCTTGTAAGTACTCAATTGGAATTCTTCACGGGCGACAATATGGCCTTTTTTGAGCAAAGGAGTGGCTCTCTTTAGCTCGGCGTAAACTTGCAAATAGTACTCGTGCTGGGGTTTCAGGTCGGGGAGTTGAAGAGAAATTTCGGTAGACGCTCGGGCCGCCAGATCAAGAGCACCAAGTGTACCCTGCTCGATCTCCTGGCCATTTTCCAACAAAATCCAAGAAAAACGAAAACGATCTAAATTGATAAAGTCATAGCCGTTGTAGATGCTCAGTTTACCAGTTTGGCGGTCAAAATCTTTGAATTTGATGTATTGGTAAACCTTTTTGACTTCGTGCAGAGCCGGCTGGGGAGAGCGGTCAGGATCAACGAGTCCATTCAGACAAAAATTACGATCATTTTGCAAATCTTGCGCACCAAAGTCGCCTCCATAGCCGTAGTAATGCTCACCCTCGGGCGTTTGGGCACTAAGTCCCTGATCTACCCAGTCCCAGATAAAGCCGCCTTGGAGCACCTCGTATTGCTCGATTACCTCCCAGTAATCCTGTAAATTACCCACGCTGTTGCCCATCGCGTGGGCGTATTCACACATGATTAAGGGGCGTTGCGGATTATTTTCAGCATACTCAACCAGCTCGGGAATCCCTGCGTACATAGGTGCTTGGATGTCTGTATTTTCGTACTGAGTTGCTCCCTCGTACTGGACGGGACGGGTTTTATCTTTTTGCTTCAGCCACTGGTAGGTTGCAAAAAAATTTTCGCCATTCCCTGCTTCATTACCCAAAGACCAAGTAACGATGCAAGTATAATTCTTATCTCTTTCGTACATTCTGGCGGTTCGATCCAAGTGCATGGCCTTCCATTCGGGCAAATAAGCAGGGTGAATGGCTTGTTGAGCCTTGTCCTCGTCCAGTCCTTGATTGGTGGCTCCCATGCCGTGAATCTCAATATTCGCCTCATCGATCACATAAAAACCGTATTCATCGCATAAGCGGTAGAAATGCTCATCTTTGGGATAATGGCTACAGCGAATGGCGTTGATATTAAACTCTTTCATGCGCTGCAAGTCCAAACGGGTAAGGGCTTCCCCGACCACATGCCCAGTCTCGGGGTCGTGGTCGTGGAGATTCACGCCTTTGAGGTAGATGGGCACACCATTGACCAGAAACTGATGGTTCTGGATTTCTATTTGGCGAAAGCCAATTGGGTGGCTAATCGCTTCTATTAATTCTCCCTGTTGGTTTTTGAGCGTAATGAGCAGGGTATAGAGGTAAGGCGTTTCGGCAGTCCATTTTTTGACCTGGGGAATTTCTCCCGAAAAGTTTACTTGAGCTTGATAGCCCGTGGGAAGATCAATTTTTTGCTCGAAAGTCAGCAGTGTTTGGTTTCCATCTAATAACTTGGCTTCACTGATAAAGGCATTGGCGGGTTCCTGACTGGTATTACGATAGTACAAATCAAGGTGGAATTGCCCCTGGGTATAATTTTTATCCAAGCCACCTATGACTCGAAAATCTTGTAGCGTTACCGGATTAGTGGCATACAAATACACCGCTCGTTCTATTCCGCTGAGTCGCCAGAAGTCCTGATCTTCCAGATAGCTGGCATCTGACCAGCGGTAGACCCCCACGGCGAGGGAGTTTTGTCCGGCTTGCAAATATTTGCTAATCTTATACTCGGCGGGGGTTTTACTGCCTTCATTATAACCCACGAATTTTCCATTGATCCAGATGTACATCGCACCGCTTACGCCGCCGAAGTGCAGGTAAACTTCTTTGTCTTGCCAATCCGTGGGCAGGGTAAAAGTACGTTTGTAGCTTCCCACCGGATTATCATCGTGGTCGATATAGGGAGGGTTTTTAGGAAAAGGATATTCAATATTGGTGTAGATTGGAATCCCGTAGCCAGCCATTTCCCAGTTGGAGGGCACTCGAATGTTGTCCCAGTCTGATACATCATAATCTTCTTGATAGAAAAACTGCGGGCGATCCGAAGGCTTTTTCACCCAATGAAATTTCCAGAGACCATTGAGGGATTGGTAAAAAGGTGAGTTCTCAAATTTGCTAGACAAAAGAGCCGCTTGCTCATCCGCGTGGCGAAAGAAGGTAGCGTGGGGAGCCTCACGGTTGATTTGAAACACTTCGGGGTTTTCCCATTCCACGTTTTTTTGAGCTGAGACTAGATGGCTAATAGGCAAACAAAATAGGATCAATAATAAGATTCGGGTCATTTTTGTAGATAACATAGAACGATCACTAGATAAATTAGACCTAAAATTAGCTGATTTTTAGATTCTTCGAGCTATTTTTCTGTAAAGAACGCAGAGTCCCTGAAGATAAGAGGAAATGGTGGATAGGATGGTAGGTAAGGTGTAAATAAGAGGGTTTTCAGGGTGATCCCAAACTGGGGCGCGTTTGTAACGCGTGCCGCTTGGGGGCGCGTTTGTAACGCGTGTCACTTAGGCTCGGTCTTAGCCAAGCTTCCGGCTCTGCCACCGCTTTTTGCCGCTCCTGCGCCAATGTTCATTGCAAATGAACCTAAGAAAAGGCACGCGTTGCAAACGCGCGTGAGCTTGGGTTCTAACCCCACTCCTGCACACCAATACACTCAATACCAAGCACATACCTACCAAGCAGCCCTCAAGACTAAGTCTTGATGGGGGTAGCGTTTAGTGTGATATCCTTTGATCATCCTTCGAGCCTCAGCTCCAATTGTTGACATTTCTACTTTTATTATACCGAGTGGATTAGTATGTTTAAAAACTTCATGTAAGTTCATAATTAGGGGTATTGACTCGTTATTATCAATTAGTAAGAAAAGTTCTTCTAAATGGCGTCTAAACCAAAAAGGCGGTATTTTCTTTGTATCGAGCAATATCACATCAGCCCTAATAGTTTGGAAAAACTTTAATAAGTCAATAGGAGTTTTCTTTCTTGTATTTTTTCCATCCAGATAATTTACTACTTTGTAATATTCGTGGATTTGCCATTCTTCAAGATCATCAATACTCTCTCTAATACTGTAGATCATTTGAGTTATAGGTTCTTGGTTCTTTAAAACCTCTTCTGTAAAAACTAACATTATTCCGGAATCAGGTTCCAATAAATCAAGGTTTGTGGGAGGGTAACTCCAAATCCCAATCAACTCTTTTATATATCTTTTCATCCTATATTTCTTTTCTATAATTGCTTCGTAATTGCCTTATTTTGTAATTCATTACTTAGAGTATTGTGAATCCACAGGTAACTACTGACAAACTGGGGCGCGTTTGTAACGCGTGTCACTTAGGCTCGGTCTTAGCCAAACTTCTGGCTCTGCCACCGTTTTTTGTCGCTCCCGCGCCATGTTCATGGCAAATGAACCTAAGAAAAGGCACGCGTTGCAAACGCGCGCCAGCTTGTATCTAAATCTAAATACTACCCATGTATTTCTCGTATGTAGCAAAAGCAGTTGTGACGATGGGGGTCATGCTAGACTTAAAATCATTCATTGCTCCCATTATAAAAGCTATCTTTCTCTGGTACCTCTCATATTCGTCCTCCTGATAAAAGACTTCGGCAGCATAAATTTGAAAAATAGCGCTTTGAAGTCTGTGTTTATCTCTAGCCTGGAATACTTTATTTGACATACTCCGAAAATCCTCTGATGAATAAGTCTTAGCCCCCTCTAAGCTTTCTTTTAATGGTCTTAACCAATTCAACCAATCCTTAGATAATTCGTGGTTGGATGTATCTATGGTAATTTCCAAAACATCGAACATCCAAAACATCGCTAGATGTCTAGACTTTTCCTCCAGAGATTCTATAAGGGGAAAACTCCAGCCTCCCATTGGATCTTCTCGCAGTTTATTCTTTGCTTGCTCGATTTTACTATCCATAAGCATTGTACTATTTTACACGGGTTATTATTGGTATTACTTCAAACTGGCGCGCGTTTGTAACGCGTGCCGCTTGGGGGCGCGTTTGTAACGCGTGTCACTTAGGCTCGGTCTTAGCCAAGCTTCCGGCTCTGCCACCGTTTTTTGCCGCTCCCGCGCCCATGTTCATGGCAAATGAACTAAGAAAAGGCACGCGTTGCAAACGCGCGCCAGCTTGGTTTAGTTTTGGTGCTTTGGATCAAGCCTAGAATTCGTATTTTAGGGTTCCTTGAATGAAGAAGGGCGTTCCGGGTGTAAAATGAATTTCTTCTACACTCTCGTCCTCAAAGCTTAGGCGTGATTCGGTGGCAAATTGGGTTTCGTTCCAATCTACATCAAAGAGATTCTCAATGGCAATCCCGAAGGTAGTGCGTCCCCAACGATAGTTGGCATTCAGATCTGTAATGAAGTAGCCTTCCGCTACGATGCTGTTATCTTCATTGGCAGGACGATCGGCTAGGTAGCGCCCACGGAGTCCTGCATTAAAATTACCCGCTCTTACACTCAGGCCACCCGTGGCGGTCAGGTCGGGAGCAAGTGGAATCCGATCTTCATCTTCGGGGGCGTCAATGCTGCGTGCATAAGTGTAATTTACATCGGCATCTAAGAAAAGCCAGTCTAGCATTTGGTAGCGAATCCCGAAATCTACTCCAGTTCTTTGTGTTTCTCCGCTTGGTTCTACGATTCCTTCGTCGCCCACGTACACAAACTCTTGTTCTAGGTGAAGATACCAAAGTGCGGCATTCACAATCAAGCGAGGCATCGGCTTCCAGATGGCTCCAACATCTGCTCCGTAAGCAGCCGGTAGAATATCTTCTCCATCGGCTTGCTCAATGATTACGCGCGTATCATTGGAGTGGAAACCAATCCCTGTTTTCAAGAAAAACTGTAAATCTGGGCTGTAATTATAGATAATGTTCAATTTAGGACTTACGATCGCCTCAGACGCAGATTGGGTATCAAAAAGCGAATCTAGATTATCTACGTAATCAAATTTGAAAAAATCTACCCGCAGGGCTGGATTAATGATCCAATCTCCTAATTCAAATTCTGCATTCGCGTAAGCAAACAAATTAGATTCATCTACATCGCCCAGCTGCACACGGCTGAGGGTGGTACGGCGGTTACGGGTACGAGAAAGCTCATTGCCATTCACATTGTCATAGCGCAAACCTGCTCCAAGTTGAAAAAGCGTTTCTACATTACCAAAATAAAAAAACTTATTCAACTCACTCTGCACCCCGATAATATCGCGGGACTCTCTTTGGCGGATTTGATCTCCATTGACAGGATCATTGAGGAAGAAAGTAAAGTTAGAATACAACTCAAAATCGTAGTGAGAATAGAAAACCTGATTCTTGACATAGGAATTATTACCCAGATTTCGGTTAAACTCTACCGATAGGTTAGTACGACTGGTCTGCCCGCCTTCGGTATCATCAATGGCTCCAAAGCGGCCAATGAGTTCCGAATCTACGGCACGCTGAGGAATTTGCCCCGAGGCATCCCATTTGCTGGTGAAATAAGAGGCCAAGACCGAAACTTCATCCCGATTAGAAATCTGCCCCGTGTATTTAGCCATGATATTAAAACGATTAAAATTCTGCGAAGAAGTGAAAGGCCCATCAGTGAGGCGATATTCAGCCGCTACATAAGCATTGTGATTGGCTGAGTTGACCACATTAAACAAGCCCACGGCGCGGTAAGTATTAAAACGACCTACGTCTATTTTTACTTGGCTACTTTCCAAACGGTCAAAGGTTTCAAAATTCACGTAACCTGCCGTGGTAAAATTCCCCTTATTCGCGTAGTAAGGTCCTTTGCCAAAATCAATCTGATTAATGGTTTCGGGAATGACAAAGTGCAAATCGGCGTAGCCCTGTCCGTGCGCGTGCGATACCATATTGACAGGCATCCCGTCTACGGTAATGTTGATATCTGTGCCGTGGTCAATGTCAAAACCTCTCAGGAAGATTTGCTCAGCTTTTCCTCCTCCGGCGTGCTGACCAATAAAAAGTCCGGGCACTTTACGCAATACTTCCTGAGAAGATTGCACCGGATTGGTTTGTAAGTCTACTTGGGCAATGCGGTTTTGAGAGCGAATGGATTGGGCAACGACGATTTCGTCAATTTGGAAAACCTTTTCGGCCAGTTTGATTTCCAGGGTAGTGTTCAAATCTTGTACGACTACCTTTTGGACATCAAACCCCACGTGGGTTACCATCAACGTGTCTCCTTTTTGGATGTTATTGAGTAAAAAATAGCCCAGTTCATTGGTGTGGGCGTGATGTTGAGAGGCCAGATGCATTACGTAAGCATCTGGCAGGGGACCACCTAATTGGTCGGTGACTCTTCCCTCAATGGTTTGAGCTTGCGCTAAGGACAAACTGCCCTGAAGCAGTAAGAAAAAAATGAAGAATTTAGTAATTTTAACCACAGTCTTGTTTTTTTAGTTGTTAATTTTGTAGATTAAGTACAATGCTCGGAAGCTAGCGTTAATAGCTGGTAATCAGAGAGATGTCAGACATCCCTCTTCAGCTATTTGTTACAAATCTCAAAAGATTTATGAGCATATTCTTGATTCTGGGATACCTACGATCTCGTGTGAGTTTTGGATTGAATGAGGGCTACAGGATATTCCGTTAGCAACAGAGCGTTGCTTTTGCTTGGAAAGGATTTGCTATTTGGAAGGGTGATAGATAGCGTTGGGCTGGTTTCACATCATACTCGAAAGCCGATCACGAGTATATCGTCCACTTGTTTGAGTGCACCTTGCCACGCTAGCAAGCTTTTTTCTAAAACTGCTTTTTGCTCTTCCATGGGCTGTTGGTAGATTTGAAAGAGTAATTCCCGAAAGCGTTTACGCATGAATTTTTTCTTTTTTTCTCCCCCGAATTGATCCTGATAGCCATCCGAAAAGATATAAAAACAATCACCCGGCTGTATGGAAATGAGTTGACTGCTGTAATCACGGGCGGACTGTCCACTCCAGATGCCCCCCACAGAGCTACGGTGCCCGGGAATTGTTTCTAAATGAGCATTTTGCACGAAATAAAGAGGGTTCTTGGCGCCCGCAAACTCTAAGGTATTTGCCTCTCGGTCAACCACACAAAGGGCGATATCTAAGCCATCTTTGTTATCAGTTTGATTTTGTTTGAGGGACTTGACAATGCCTTCGTGCAAATGATTCAGGATCGTGGCCGCTTGGCTAATGCCTTTTTCGTTGACGATTTCGTGAAGCAGGTTATTGGCCATCATACTCATCATGGCTCCCGGCACTCCGTGTCCAGTACAATCCACGGCGGCCAAGACAATCTTCGCATTGCTAAATCCTTGCAAAACCGAAGTTTCTCCTTTCTGCGTGTAGCGTTTCTCAAAAACGGGTTGAGCTTCTCGCTCTGCCAACCAATAAAAATCTCCACTGACCATATCTCGTGGACGAAAAAAAACAAAAGAGTCGGGTAAAACACTTTGCATTTCTTCATGGGTGGGCAGCATGGCTTGTTGCATCCTTCGGGCGTATTGAATACTGTCGGTGATGTTTTGATTTTTTTCTTGCAGCTCGGCGGTACGTTGCCTTACTTTTTCTTCCAGGGATTGATTTGCTTCTTTTAATTCTTGCACCAATTGACGATTGTGTTTTTTGAGGCGAAAAGCTTCCACGGCATTGTCAATGGTTACCTTTAGCTCCTGTTTGTCCCAAGGTTTGGTGATATAGCGATACACGCGGCCTTTATTGATGGCTTGGATGATGGCTTCTACATCACTAAAACCCGTGAGAATCATGCGAATACAATCGGGATAATCGGGAATGATTTTTTCCAGAAATTCCACTCCCGTGATTTCGGGCATTCGTTGATCCGTGATGATGACCTCAATGGGATATTGCCTGAGGAGTTCCATACCCTCCTCAGCGGAGTGCCCCAAATGCACCTGGTAGTGGCGACGAAAAGCGGAATTGAAGGCAAAAAGGTTGTGCTCTTCGTCGTCTACAAATAAGATATGGGTTTGGTTCTCATTCATGTTTTTTCCAGTGTTTACTTCCAGTATACTTAGGTGGGGTCGTCGGGCTTGGGTGTAGGTTTTAGTCTATAGTCTTTGTTTTTATTGAAAAACAATGAGACCACTCCTGGACAGGAGTGGTCTCATTCTCCTTTTGGATCATCTCAGAGACGAAGTACGCCTTAGTTTTTCAAGATGCGAATCGTTTGCAGACCTTCCTCAGGATGCTCTACCTGGAGGAGGTACATACCTTCTTTGAGATTTAATTCCCTGAGGTCTAGACGGTAACTTCGGTTGCTGGAGGTCAATTCCCCCCGATACACTTCCTCTCCGTAAGGATCGATCAGGCGAAAAGTAAGGGCGGTGCCGATCGGAATAGTCGTATTATGCCTGATCTCCAGACTTGCGCTCTGGTCTTGCAGAGGATTGGGATACACGAGCCATGAGGTCTGTTCTCCGTTCAAAGTGGCTAATTCTGCGACTTCTCCACTGTCAAAAATGATGAAAAGAGCACCCGTGGATATTCCCTCTGTGCCTTCCAGGTCTTTCTGACTAAAAGGGGTAGCGCCCACGGAGAACAGAGGAGAGGTGGCTAAGCTCTCACCTAGGTAATCTTCTCCTTGATTTCCAAAGAGTGTAAAGGGAGCTATGTTTTCTACACGGCTTATAGATTCAAAGGTAGAGAAATCGATCAATTGAATAAAAACACTTCCAATCTCCTGCTCGCTAGATACATCGGCTCTAATGCTAAGATTATCACCGATCTCGTTGAGATCAAATTCTTGAAAGAATCCAATTTCGCTAATGTCTTCATCCGTAAGGGCATTGACCAAGGTGAAAGATGTGATCTCTTCCAGTAATGAGAAGCTGGTGCGAAGGGTGTTGATCAATTCGCCCTGACCATTGGCCTGAGAATAGGCGCTGGCTTTTACTTCAAAAGTACCGAAGGGAAAGGAGCGACCCACGTAATCAATTTGCCCCTCTGCTGAGATAGCATCGCCGAAGGAGGTATAAGGCCTTCTATTTTCTAACTTCTGGCTGCTGAGGTCTCCGCTGATTTCTAGGACCACGCTGCCTACCTCGTCGGGAATACTCAAAGCACGGATGGCTAAATTACGCGTGCCCAAATCTGAGAAGCTGAATTCACTACCATCGCTAAGTGCTCCGACCCGTTCGTCCGTGTCGGCATTGTAAAGTTCTAATTGAGCAATGCCCTCGCAAGTAGATACCTGCGAGATGGCCTCCAGACCTTGCACCAGGCCGAAGCCTGTACCAAAATCAAAGCCGGGGTCAGCTTCGGGGGTAAAAGGATCATCCATATCGAGGGCTGTATTCTGGAGAATTTCCCGAATGTCTTGGGGACTCAAGCTAGCTTCCGCTTGTTTTAGCAGTGCCGCGATACCAGCTACATGGGGAGCAGAAGCTGAGGTTCCAAAAAAATCAGGAAACTCATCGTCATCAGCAAAAGTACCAAAAAAGGTATTACGCACTCCATCCGGGCCACACAATTCTGGTTTTTGTCTTAGTTCTGGCTCAATGGGTTCTCCGCAAGGACTCAGTAAAATGGGCGTGCCTCCGGCCGCTGAAAAACCCTCTGGTAAGGGGTCGTCTTGTCCAAAGGGAGGAGTGTCTCCATAAAAAACGGCTCCCGTCGCAATGGCTCCCTGAGCGTTGGCGTGCCCAAAGAGAGAGGCACTCTGGGTGGCGTGCTCTTCTTCAAGGGAGCCACCAAAATACACATATTTGATAAGCTCTGGGTCAGGACTATCAAATATAAAAGATTCGTCTCCCAAATATTTTCCAATCACGATATAGACCTCTGTGGGAAAATCGGTGCTGATGCGAAGAGATTCAAAGGGATCTCCCCCGATGTTTGGATCAATCCCTCCGAATATGGGGCTGCTGAGGTCACCCTCTCGGGTGAAAATATAAATATCCAGATCACTATCAGCACCCGGACTATCGGGGCAAATGGAGGCAAAGGCTTGGGACCACTGGAAGCTAATAAGGGTCTCGAAGGGAATGGTAATACGTTGAAAGACATCTACCTCCGGGCCTGGATCAAAGTCGTGCAAAACATAGCTCCCGATGGTAAAGCCCTCTGCATCCCTGATCTGAACGGTATCAGGGCTGGGGCGAAATTCGCTTTCATAGGAGTTTCGGGCGGCGTTTCCGGCGGCAGATACGTGGGTTACCCCTCGTTTGGCGACGCTATCTACTGCCTGAGCAATGATTCCATCCTGGAACATCGGCTCGTTGATATAGAGAATATCGTCTACAATCACATCGGCATCCACGTCTTCGGCTAATCTCAGGATACCATTGGCAAAATTGGCCTGTCCTAAAAGGGCCGTGTGAAAAGCTAATCCAGCCCCTGGGGCTACATCGTGCACGATTTCGGCCAAAGCTCTTCCTTCATCTACACCGGATTCTACATCGGAGAGATTGATCAGCGGATTTACAAAGCCATTTGGATTGCCAAGGCCGGGTAGGTCTCCACTGGCGATGCCCCTTGCTTCTCCTCCCAAGGCATCATAGCTGTCGGAAAGGATTCCTACCAAAGTGTTTGCCCCGTTGAGTCCACAAATTGCCCGGGCGATGTCTGTACCTTGAGCCGCGTCTCCCTGAGAAACCACAGAACCAGCTCTTCTTACGGGGCGATGAGCCGCCCGTACCAAACGGAGGCTTTCCAAGTCGGCCAGTAATTTGAGTTTGGCAATGGGAAAGAGACCGGAGACCATACGTCCGAAAGCAGTTGAATGCTCCAAACCCATGGCCTCAAGGTTTTTCTGTAAGCTCCGAGTGTCTTTTTCGGCCACGGCCTCGATGAGTACTTTTTCGTCGTGAAGTATCAAGGCTTGCTCATATCCTTGTTCCTTCACATAAGCTTGCCAGGCTTGTTTACCTGAAATTTGTTGATACTCCCGAAATAAGCCCAGCAGCACTTGGGATATTTTCAGGTGTTTGCTAAGCGCCTGAAGAGCCAGGGGCTTGTCTTGCGGGTTTGGCTCTTTCCTTTTTTCCAAAAGCTGAGGTAATCGGCTTTTGAGTTGAGGCTGGGTTTGTGCCAGCAAGGAAGACCAAGATAGGCTCATGAAAGCCAACGCGATCGCGACTACAAGTCTAAAGGTTGATAAAGTGATCATAATATAGAGTTTAAGATGATTTGACCCCAAAATAAGCAGGGGAGGCTCCTGAGGCAATTGAAATTAGTGAGTGAGGCGATCGCCCTAGTGAGTAAGGAGAATGATCTAGGGAATGAATGTAATCTGGCAGTTTGACCAAAAGAAAGGAAAGCACCCTTGGCCGGATAAAACAGCGGCTTATGAGCTAGGAAGGGATTTTTGAGGGCGAGGCAAAATAATTTTAAAAGTAGTCCCCTCTCCTACTTCACTCTCCACCTCAATTTCCCCTTGATGCTTCTCGATGATGCTATGCACGATGGAAAGCCCCAAGCCCACGCCTTTGCCCACGTCTTTGGTCGTAAAAAAAGGCTCAAAGATGCGCTCTCGTACTTCGGGGGGAATGCCCGAACCCGTGTCTTGAATGCTAATGAGAACTTGATCTCCCAAGGTTTGAGTTTTGATCCAAATCCTTCCCTCGCCCTCGATGGCTTCGATGGCATTGGCCAGGAGATTCATGAAAACCTGATTGAGCTTGCCAGGATAGGCTTCCAGAGGCGGAATCTCGCCGTAGTCTTTGATGATCTCGACGCGGTCTTTGTAGCGATTTTGGAGCAAGGTAAGGGTGGCGTCCAAGTTCTCGTGGATGTTGGTGAGTTTTAGGACGTCTTCATCCAAGCGGGAGAAGGTGCGTAAGCCTTGGATAATTTGGGTGGTGCGGTTGGTTCCCTCTTGAATACCTTGAATTAACTGCTCTAACTCGGCGATAGCCAAATCAAATTGATGATTCTCTTTTAGCTGCTGGATTTCCTCTAGTTTTTCTTCGTAATTCGTGTGGTTGAGGCTGTCGTATTCCTTCAAAACCACGAGGATGTCCCCGATATTCTCTTTTAAGGAGTCAATATTAGCACTGATAAAATTGACGGGGTTGTTGATCTCGTGGGCGATGCCAGCAGTGAGCTGACCGAGGGAGGACATTTTTTCGGACTGGATGAGTTGGGCCTGGGCGGCTTTGAGCTTTTGGAGGGCTTCTTCCAAAGAATCACGCTGAGCAGTAATTTCTTCGCTTTTTTGGTGGAGTTCTTCATTGTATTGCGCTAATTCTTCATTGGCTTCTTGTAATTCTAAAGTACGTTCACTTACTTCACGTTCTAGTTGGGCTTTTTGATTCTGGAGGATTTCTTGCTTTTCTCGCTCTTGACGAAGGTTCTTTTCAGATAGGAGCTTTATATCCTCTAGATTTTGCCTGAGTACTTTTTCTTTTGCTAAATTGCTACGAATAATAAAAACCTGCATAGAAATAACCACGGCTATAATCCCAAACAAAATGAGGAATAATCCTACGTAAAAAAAGTTCATCAAACCATAAATAGTATAAATTATAAGCATCAATCCCCAGGAAAGTACAAATAATAACATTCCTATTCCAATGATATATGCATTTTTCTTTCTTTTTAGTATAGCCTAAAGCACAACCCTTAACATTTCCAAAAAAATCAAAGGTATGAAGATAAAAGTTTTAAAGAATTGGGCAGCCGAATAATGTCCAAAGTAGGAGCTGAAAAGAATTATCAGCATATATATCGGCAAAAAAGCCAGGAAAAAATACCAGATATAAGGAACTTTGGTATAAAAGCAATGATACAAAAAGCGTAATTCGGCCAGATAAAGTGTAAAAATTAAAAAAACATAAACAAATTCGTGTCCAATAATCCAATAAACATTTTGAGGGATATGACTGGATGTAAATACATTGCTGGAAATCAAATAAGCTACCTGAAGGCTAAATATGCCAAACCAAAGATTCATCTTTTCCCGATGAACTAAAAAGAAATCAAGCAACTGCATAAAACCGAGTATGAATAATAAGGTGCAAACTGGAAGGATGAATATATCAAATTGTTTGCGGAACTCCATATATTCACTCATACCTTCATTTAGATTACCTCCATATAAAAACATGAACCCGCTTTCAGAAACTGCTCTATTCCAGGGAATTTTTTTGGCTAATTGATACCCGTAGTGGTTAGAATAACGAACAGCCATCACATACTCTGTGGTATCTGTAAATGATACCTGGAAGGGTTGCATATTGACATAGTATACTTCTTCGGAGTGTATGTCTTTGCCGACTTTACCCAATTCATAAATTTTCTCACCGTTCAGATAAATTTCCGTAGCCCCAAATGTCCATAGAGAAAAAAGCACATCCTCTCCCATCAGGGAGGAATCAATACGGAAATGAAGACGAAACCAGCCCATGCCTGTCCAGTCTTCATCAGTGACAGAAAAAACACCGGTTTTTTTTGCCCAGTTTTTATCATCCAGTTTCGGATTTGCCCAGGATAAATTATCTCCAGGATGATAATAAAATAACTCCGTATCAAACCAGACTCCGCCATCACCAGAAAGTGGAGTAAGTACCCTGATAGAAGTATTTTCCTGAGCTGACAGATTACCCGGAAAAATAATTAGAAAAAGAAGCGACAGAAAAATCCACTTATGATCCATATGAATGAGATTTGATAATTTATAGATAAATAAACAGTAGCCGCACTATATCCCTGGATTTACAGGTGAATATACGCTTATTTCTTATGGAATCCCTTGTGAAGTTTGTGAATAAACTGATTCCACTTGAGAATCCCTGCATGGAATTAGGGAAAGAAAAACTGATTTGATTGGATCAATCAGTTTCCCCTTCGTTCTCTAATTTTCAGTCGGTTCAATCCCCCGATAAGCCTGATGGGAATTAGCCGGGGTGAATTGTGATTCTAGGCTCTTCTCAATTTGCCTGATTTGTGGAGCAATAATTTGTCGGTTAACCCTCAGAACAGTCATATAAAGACGATAACAAGCCAGCGCAAGCAGTAAAATCATACAAAAGCTAATAAGCTGAGCGAAAATATTTTGAGTTTTCATAAGATGAAGATTTTTAGCATTTGGAAATAGATTGTTTTTATAATTTCATACGCTGCTTTACGCTGCAATAAGCCATACAACTTGTGAGTCCCCGGATTGACCTTGAGAGTTGGATGATTGGATGAGTGAAAGGGCTTATTCAGCAACCCAAAGATTTATCAAAAAAAATCTACTGAAACCTTGCTAAGTGATAAATAATGAAAACTCACTACTTAATGACATTGACCTCGTCCCTGTGGGAGGGCAGTACCCCACCTCTGGGGTATCCCCTCCCTACCTCTGAGGTACCCCCTCCCTACCTCAAACCCGAATCATTTCACCAAAAAGCTGCAATCTTTCGCCAAAAAGGTGGAAGGTTGCAGCTTTGAGGTGGGGTGCTGAGAAAAAAAGTCAAAGACCCTACCCCAAAGGTACCCCCTGACAGATTCAGTCCTGATATAGGGTACCTCAGAGGTGGGAGGGGCCTACCCCAAAGATGGAAGCCTGAGGCTTTTTGGTGGAAATCTTAAGCTAAAGGGTGGAGGGTTCAAGCTTTCGGGCGGAAATCTCAGGCTAATCGCTCGAGGTCTGAAGCTTTTCCTTTTCCTGACGAACAGGAATTAGGATTTTAAATGTTGTACCCTGATCTGTTTTGCTCTCTACCTCAATCCGTCCCCCGTGCTTCTCCACAATACTGTGCACAATAGAAAGCCCCAGCCCTACGCCTTTGCCGACATCTTTGGTCGTGAAGAAAGGCTCAAAGATGCGTTCTTTTACTGCTTCTGACATCCCTGAACCGCTATCACCAATCGTGATGAGGAGCGAGGAGTGGGCTGTGAGGTGAGAACCTGTATTCTCTTGTACCTTTCCATCCAACACTTCGCTCCCCGCTCCCCATTCCTCACCCCCAATCAAACACGTCTGAATCGAGATTACTCCCTCCCCTTCAATGGCCTCGATGGCATTAGAGAGCAAATTCATAAATACCTGATTGAGTTTGCCGGGGTAGGCTTCTATCTTGGGGATGTGGCCATAGTCTTTGATAATTTCAATACGATCTTTATAGCGATTCTGGAGTAAGGTGAGGGTGGCATCGATATTTTCGTGAATGTCAGTCATTTTCAAAACATCTTCATCCAGGCGGGAGAAGGTGCGCAAGCCCTGGATGATTTGCGTGGTACGGGTGGCTCCTTCGGAGATGCCCTGAATAAGCTGATCGAGTTCTTCAATGGCTAAATCAAATTCGTGATCCTTTTTGAGTTGATCTATGTTTTTAAGTTTTTCCTCAAAATTTGATTTATCTATGGTATTATACTCATTTAACACTGCCATAATATCCTCGATATTGGCCTTTAGGGAATCAATATTGGCACTAATAAAATTAACCGGATTATTGATTTCGTGGGCGATGCCGGCGGTGAGTTGCCCTAAGCTGGACATCTTTTCGGACTGGACGAGCTGGGATTGTGCGGCTTTGAGCTTTTGTAGGGCTTCTTCCAAAGAATCGCGCTGAGCAGTAATCTCTTCGCTTTTTTGGTGCAGTTCTTCGTTGAGTTGGACGAGTTCTTCGTTGCTTTCTTGTAACTCCAGAGTACGATTTTTCACGGTTTCTTCTAGTTCTTTCTGGCGATTTTTTAAGCCTCGAGTAC
>CAZKBP010000023.1:0-96066 GCA_964551015.1 uncultured Cytophagaceae bacterium
TATTAAGTTATGCAAGTCTGAAGACTTACAATCATTTTCTACCACAAGTGTTCGCCATCGCTCAACACTTGCGGTAGTTGGGGGGTACATCTTAAATCATAATCGCTACTAATCTCTAACATATTATGCGATATTATTTTTTATTATTATTAATTAGCGTGTACTCTTGTGGAGGGTACTACCTCAGTGATGAGGAGCTTTGCAAAAGATATAATGAAGGAATAAAGGGAGAAAGACCTTTTAAATCTTATTTTTGGGAAATAACCGAAAGACTTAACACTCGGCTGGATAGTACAACAAACGGAATAGAATACCATACGATCCTTTCTGCTCCTCCTTGTGCTGCAGATTATTATGAGTACTATGACGAAGAAAGGAGCATTCGCGTTGTGGCCTACACAGAGGAGACGGTCAAAGATAGCAAGATGCATCAATACGTTCAGACCGATTTAAATGGTCTGGTCGTATACCATTATCGTGAGAATTCCAATGGAGACTTGATTAAGGATTATGTAACTCTTCCAGATTCATACCGAAGTGAAAGTTATAGTTTTACATTTAAAGATGATACCGTTTCTTATGGAGGATATTTTGAGGCGGTATTTTCTTTGGATAAAGAAAGAGTTGAAGCTCATGAATTCCATCTTTTTGAAAAACCTGATATCACTTTACTTTCCAGATATAAATTAGAAAAATTTCACGAAGATAAATTTGATATCCATTACAGGTATAAAGAGAAGATAGATTCAGTAGGTGTGCATACGTTCAGGTGTCTTCTCAAAATATTGAAGACCGAAAATAGCCAATGGAAAGAACAAAAAGTAGAGTTCCGTTATTTGGTATCTCCTCCCGCTAGCCAAAACATTCCAAACTAACCCCCCCCCCTACCGCGAGTGTTGAGCGCGAGCGATCACTTGTGGTAGGGGGGGGGAAATCTATCTGAGGTTACTTGCTAATCCCTATTACAGCGCGTAAGCTCTTTGCACGGGCCAGTGGTCTTCGTAGCCGTTTTGCCATTTTTGCGAGCGGATTTCCTCGTCAGTAGATAAGCAGGCATCAAGTGCCGCTCGGATCTCTGCCTCGTCCATATTTTGTCCGATCAAAACGATTTCATTCTTCCGATCGCCGAAGGTTTTGTCCCAGCCTGACTCTATATGTTTTTGATTTTCTATGAAGGGGGCGTATTGAATTCGCTTCTCAAAGGGCATGCTACACCACCACACTCCGGCACTCTCGGCTCTTAGGGAGCCTCCTGCTTGGTTCCAGATCAGGGCTTGGGCGGGGCGGGAGGCTAGCCAAAACAGTCCTTTGCTGCGAATAATGCTCATGGGAAATTCATTTTGGACAAAATTCCAAAAGCGAACCGGATCAAAGGGTTTTTTGCTACGATACACGAAGGAACTAATGCCATACTCTTCGGTTTCAGGCGTATGTTCATCCTTATTGAGTTCTTCAATCCAGCTGGTGCTTTGCTCGGCGGCGGCAAAGTCAAAAAGACCCGTGTCGATAATTTCTTTGGGGGCTACTTTGCTGAAAGTAGAAGTGATGACCTTGGCCGAAGGATTGAGTTTGTGAATAGCCGCTTTCAGCAAGCCCAATATTTCCTTTTTCACTAGGTCGGCCTTGTTTAAAATGATCACATTGGCAAACTCGATTTGGTCGGTCAATAAATCCACAATGGTGCGATAGTCGCCCTCCATATCCGTCAGCTTTCTATCTACTAATTTATCAGGACTTCCAAAATCCTTAAAAAAGTTAAACGCGTCTACTACCGTTACCATCGTATCAATGTAGCTCCATTCCGAAAGGTCGATGCCCTTCTCTTCATCCACGAAGCTAAAAGTCTGGGCAACGGGCACGGGTTCGCTGATCCCGGTACTCTCGATGAGTAAGTAATCAAAGCGATTTTCCATGGCCAATCGCTCTACTTCTACCATCAGATCTTCTCGCAGGGTACAGCAGATACAGCCGTTGCTCATCTCCACCAATTTTTCTTCGGTTCTCGAGAGGGTATTTTCGCTTTTTACCAAATTGGCGTCCACGTTCACTTCGCTCATATCATTGACGATCACGGCTACTTTCAAGCCTTCTTTGTTGTGTAAAATATGATTAAGTAGTGTCGTTTTACCTGCTCCCAAAAAACCGCTCAATACGGTTACGGGGAGTTTTTTTGGATGATTCATAAGTCTATTGGTGGTAAAGGGTTAGGGTAGATATTTCAGATTTCAGTCAGGAGGATTGGCACAACATCGTTCGTCTGTACATTGGCAGTATTTTCTATTGTAGAGATGTAAGAAAATAAGCCCCAGCGTGGGAAGGTAAATCACCTCTTCGGGTAGATGAAACCCCTCGATTTTTTCATTAAAAATAACCAGAGACAAGGCCAGCCAACTGACCACAAATGCGTACTTGAGCCATTGTTTGGAAGTTTTTTGGACTGACCAGTAAACGGCAGCCAGCGATAAGACCAAGAAGAGCACGTCAATTCCGCCCCACCACCAAGGTCCTTTAGCGTGGTGGTGATGCCCAGAAATGCCCGCCTGAGCCACGAAAAGAAAGGGCGTCAGGAGGCAGTGAACCAGACATAAGCTACTTGTTAATCCGCCCAGTAAGTCGGATTTACTTTGAGAGGCATTCTTGACTAACTCAAGCATATTCTTGGGTTAATTTCGCATATAATCAAGGTAAATACTTTCCAGTTCGTTACTGCTTACTTCCGAGGCTTGGATTTCCTTCAGCAAAAGCCCGTCTTTCAGGATTCCAATTTTGTGGCAGGTTTCTCTGGTTCTGAATATATCGTGAGAGGCCATCAGAATGGCCGTACCGTTTTTGGCGATCTCTCTGAGTAAAAAAGACAATTCATCACTGGCGGCGGGGTCGAGGCCGCTGGTGGGTTCGTCTAGTAGGTACACACTAGCCTTCTTGGCGATGGCAATGGCGATGCCAACCTTTTGCCGCATCCCTTTGGAGTAAATTCCTACTTTTCGCGCGTGGGTACTTTCCTCCAATCCACAGGTGATCAAGAAATCCTTTAATTCGCTTTTTGGGTAAACGAGACCCGCCAGCTTACAGAAATAGTCCAAATTTTCTAAACCAGTCAAATAAGGGTAAAGATTTACATTTTCTGGAATGTAGCCGATACTATTCCGCACCTTAGTCAGGTCTTGGGCAGGGTTGATACCGCCCACTTCTACCGTTCCTGAATCTGGCTTATGAAAACCCAGCAGGAGATTGATGGTGGTAGATTTTCCAGCACCATTGCTTCCCAGCAGGCCGTAAATCTCCCCAGCCTTTATGTTCAGGCTAAGGCTGTCGAGTGCGACTTTGTCTTTGAATTTTTTGCTTACCTGATGAAGATGAATCATAGTTTTGACTTTATTTGATTTGCATAATTTCGGGACTCGGTGGTTCAATCCTCGGCTAGATCTATTCGGAACAAAACCCGTTTTTCGCCCGCTTGTTCCAAGGGCGGACTGCGGTGCAAGACCAGAGTAGTCTTGTGTTCGTGTAGTGCGCCTTTCAAAATCACCACATCAAAAGGACGGGCTTGCTGGATTTCATCAGGATTAATGATCATCTCGTTGCCTTTGCTGTGGGACAAATCGTGGTTGATATTTTCGGGTTTGACCCACTGCGTACCCGGCCCCTCGTAGGTACAGAGCAGACGAAGCACATTCACATCCGTGTGAAAGCGACGGCACATGCCGTTGTCCACGATGGCCCAGAAGATACGAAAATTAGTCTTCTGCGTAATCGCCGAGAATTGCGCTAACAAGCCGCCCACGTCTTCCGAGAGCATCTCGAACCCCACGGGGTGTAGTGCTTGGTAATCGCCTAATGCTTGTTCAAAATCTTGCTTGAAATTTCGGATGCTAGTATTGAAGGTAGATTTTTGGAAGTCAGATGCAATAAACTGCCTGATCCACTGCTGGATATCAGGAATCACAGGGCGCTTCCAGATGGCAATGCTGACATTGGTTTGTAGAATTTCTCTGAGCTGCTCCCGATCGCTTGAGATGGCAAAAGATGGGGAAGATTCGATTTGAGCTTTCATACAATGGAAAGGTTTTATGCAACACTGTTGCAAATGTAAACCAAGGTTGAAGCAAATGCAATAATGCTGCAATAAAATAATTACTCAAGAAGTCCATCACGCGACGGTGGAAAGCTAAGATGAAGAGAAACAATCCTATTCGCTTCCTATAATGAACAGGCATAAATTTGATGCAACACTGTTGCATTTGAAAAAAATCATTTATATTTACATCAGTGTTGCGCATCTGCAAAATGGCGCGATACCCTGCAAGCAAGTTAATTCCGTCTGAATATCTATGAATACTTGCGGAATTTTGAGCTCTTCCGCTCCTGATCAAAGCAAAACACAGATGCATTCAATGAACAGCTTTATGCCAGGAACAGGAAGGCTTGCTGATTCAAAAATCTATACCCAAAATTGGTAAAACTAAGCAAATATGTGGCAAATCATCAGAAATGAATGGCAGTTCCTAGCTCGAGATCGGGCACTATTAGGCATCAGTTTGGGCTTTGCAGTGATCCTATTTATGTCTATTTATTTAGGAAACCTGCAAACACGAGAGCAATCCCACCGCTACCAAACCGCCAAAAAGCACCTGCGAGACCAATGGGAAAATAAAGACGAAATGCACCCCCACGGTGCTGCTCACTACGGAACTTATGTTTTCAAACCAGCTAATTTACTGAGTAGCTTGGATGAAGGTGTAAACAGTGTAACTGGAAATGTGCTGAGAGTAGAAGGACACGTACAAAATGAGATTGTCTATTCGGAAGCCTCGCAAATGCAAGCGATTTCTAAGTTTGGTAAGCTCAAGAGTTCGCTTTTGTTGCAATACATCGTGCCGCTTTTATTGATTTTCTTGGCATTTCAATCCATCAATAGCGAGAAACAAAGCGGTAGACTTAAACTATTATTGCTACAAGGAGCCAAACCCGCTAAAATTATTCTTGCCAAAACGTTTTCAGTTTGTTTGTATGGGATCAGCCTTCTGGCTCTGACCATACTCACGTACGCTCTGCTGAACCTAAGTCATATCAACACCGATACCCTAAACCGAACTTTGTTATTTTTTCTCTCATACAGCCTTTATTATTTTGTCATCAGCGGATTGACCGTGTATTTTGCTGCTCGTTGGCAGAATGCCAGCCTGGCGCTGACCTCCATGCTGGGGCTATGGATTCTTTGGACGATCTTTCTACCCAATATCTTGATGAGTTCCGTGGAGAAATGGCACCCACTGCCCAGCCGGGAGGAATTCTATACGAACATGAAAGAGGATCGCTCCCAGGGTATTGATGGACACAACCCCTCGGACAAACGTAGAAAAGACTTGGAAAAGAAAGTCCTAGCAAAATACAAGGTAGATAGCCTTTCGCAACTGCCTATAGATTTTGGGGGAATCTTAATGCAAGCTGATGAAGAATACGGTAATAAAGTCTGGGATAAGCACTTTGGCAACTTACGAACAGTGTTGGCAGAGCAAAAACAAACTTATCAGCTAGGGGGTATTTTCAATCCTTTTATTTCCTTACAAAATATGAGCATGGGCCTGGCAGGTAATGATAATTTGCACCATCAAGAGTTTTTGGTGCAAGTGGAAAAATATCGCCGCGTATTCATCAAAACCCTCAACGATGAACACGCCTATGGCAAAAAGAAACCAGGAGATGAATACTTGAAAGTCGGCCAAGATTTTTATAAATCGATTGCAGGTTTTGATTATCAACCCACGAAGATATCTTCAGTATTTCCTTATTATTTATCAGACTTGCTGCTTCTGGTTTTTTGGGGGCTTTTGGCCAGCATTCTTTTGATCTTTGGAACTAAAAAAATGCAAATTTTATGAAAAATCTAAGCATCTTTTTATACGAATGGAAGCATTTCATCCGTAATCCATTCAAGGTTGTGGCTCTGTTGCTCTTTGTGGTAGCCAGTGTGTATGGCCTGCACAAGGGAGCTAGCTTGTATCAAGAGCAAAGTGCCGAAGTTGAGAAAATCGAGCAAAAAGTCAGAGAGGAAAAGCAAAAACAAATTGTCGCCTACCAGGAAGGTAAATTTACTCCCGAAGACCGCCCCCGGGTAGATTTGCGCAAGCCCGTCTACGCGATTGATCGATCCTAGGTGTACCATTGTAAGCCGCCTTCGCCAGCTATGGTGTATAGCATTGGGCAAAGCGAACAGTACGGATTTCATAAAAGAATCACGAGATGGGCGAGCCCCTATGATGTTGATTTGGTCGAGGAAATGGCCAACCCCGAACGGCTCCAAACCGGAACGCTGGATTTTAGTTTTGCCTTGCTTTTCTTATCGCCCCTACTCTTGCTAATATTACTCTACAACCTCAAAAGCGCGGAAAACGAACAGGGCTTTATGCCTTTAATAGAAGTACAAAATCCCTCGAAAAATGCTTGGCTCTTGTCCAGAATGCTGTTTTACGTCCTGGTTGTACTCCTGACAAATTTCTTGCTGATTGTATACGGAGCGGTACTCACCCCTGTCTTTGCTTCAGCCAGTGAAGCTTTTGGGCAAATGCTCATGTACAGCTTGGCCTACTTGGTGCTTTGGTCAGTCTTGTATTTTTTTGTTTTGCAAAGTGGCCGAAGCATTCTGGGGAATACCCTGAAAATGACGGGCACCTACTTGGTTTTTGCCTTTATCATTCCGGCTACAGTCTATCAACTTCTGAGCATTCAACATCCCACGAATTTGATGACTGGCTTCATCGATGCAAACCTAGACAAAAGATGGGAGCTTTGGGATCAACCCCTTAATGTCAGACAAAACCAGTTGAATGAACTATTTCCTGAAATCGTGGATAGCCCGGTGGCAAAGGATAGTGCGCAGCTACCAGCAGCCATCCGGGAATCAACTGCTGCCCTAGACAATAAACTCAAAAAAGCAAGTATCCGACCCGTCGAGAAAGAAAACCGGGCCAAAAACGCTTTCATCCAAAGTACCTTTTGGTTCAACCCAGTGAGTTTTTTCCAGAACCAATTCAATCTTATTGCCCAAACCCATTTTGATGATTATCAACAATATCGGGATGAAATACAGGAATTAATTGATAAGCAAATTCGGATATTAGTCTTGGATATGTGGCAAGATAAAAAAGTAGATGAGCAGAAATATCGAGAGTATTATCAAGTTCTGAGTAAGGCCGAGTGACCTAAGAAAATAATTTAAACCAAAATGCCATCAACCATCTCAAAACTATTCGGACTTTTCCTCTGCCTAGCACTTGGTCTAAACCAAGCCATCGCCCAAGGATTCGGGGGATATTATCAACACCCAGATCTTCACCAAAACACCATCGTTTTCGTGGCCGAAGGCGACATCTGGAAAGTCTCCACTGAAGGAGGACTTGCCCAGCGACTGACTACCCACGCCGAGGAAGAACGCCACCCCGCCATTTCTCCCGATGGCAAGACCATCGCTTACTCCGCTACCTACGAAGGACCGAGTGAAGTGTATACCATGCCATTGGACGGAGGATTACCTACCCGCTGGACTTATTCGGAAGGCTCAACTGCTAGAGGATGGACAGCCGACGGAAAAATTATTTACAGTACAGGTATATTTAACAAACTTCCCGAAGCCCAATTAGTGAGCCTTGATTTAGCGTCAAAAACCAAGGCTATTGTACCTCTTCACCGTGCCCATAATGGCATACAAAATGAAAATGGTATGTGGTTCTTTGTTCATATGCCAGACTTTAACGAAAATGTAAAGCGCTATCAAGGAGGTACGGCCCGGCAAATCTGGAAATTTGACGGAAAAAATGAGGCAGTTAAGCTGACCACCGACCATTTGGGCGAAAGTTTCAATCCGATGTGGCACGAAGGGCGGGTTTATTTTATCACCGACCGAGATGGCATACAGAACATCTGGTCAATGGATGCAGACGGAAAAGATTTGCAACAACACACCCAGCACGGTGAATTTGATGTGCGGTCTGCTCAGCTGGATAATGGCAAAATCGTCTATCAACATGCCGCCGACCTCTGGCTATTAGACATCGCCTCCGGCAAATACAATAAAGTTGACATACGCTTGGCTTCCGATCTCGAACATCTAAGAGAAAAATGGGTGGAAAATCCCTCCAATTATATTACCTCTGTTCACCCGAGTCCCGATGGTGAAAAAGTAGTTGTCACCGCCCGGGGGCGGGTATTTATTGTTCCAGCTAAATCGGGTAGAACAATTGGCTTTACAGAAGAAGGAGATGTCGTGCGCTACCGAGATGCCCTTTTTTCTCCCGATGGAAAAAACATTATTGCCTTATCGGATGAAAGCGGAGAGTTTGAATTTGTGCAGTTTGCCGCTGATGGTGCTGGTAAAGTAAAGCCCTTGACCAAAGACGGTAAGCGGCTCAGATACCAAGGCCTTCCTTCATCGGATGGGAAATGGATTGCTTATAAAGATGTCGAGAATAATATGTACGTGCTCAATGCAAGTACGGGAGCGAGCAAATTAATATCCACCAATCAACAAGGCATTCGGGATTTTGCCTGGTCGCCCGATGGTCAATGGCTGGCCTTCGTGCAAATGGCTTCCAATCGGATGTACCAAATTAAGGTCTACAATGTCAATGACGCTTCTCTTTTTGACCTAACCACCGATCGGTCTAATAACTACAACGTAAAGTGGAGTCCAGACGGTAAATTCATCTATTTCCTTTCCGACCGAGCCTTTAGAACAATGGTTGGAAGCCCTCGCGGAGCCAGATTAGGTGGGGTTCATTGGGAAAAAAGTGAAAGCATCTATCATGTTCCCCTGAAAAAAAACTACCGATCGCCTTTCCGAGAAAAAGATGAACTCATGGAAGAAGAGCAAGAAGCCGAAAAATCAGATGGCAAATTGCTGGTAAGCATGGATACGGCTGGTATTCGATCCAGAAACATCAGAGTACCCATCCCCGAAGGAAACTACAACGCCTTGGCAGTCAATGATAAGGCTATTTATCTGCTGACCAAAGAAACAGGTTCAAACGCCAAATCTCACCTCAAAGTCGTAAAAATCACAAACGAAAAAGCAAAAGTGGCCGATATGGCCTCGGAAATTAATGGATTTGAACTGACCCAAGACGGTGAGAAAATGCTCATCAGAAAAGGGCGCTCTTACTACATGGTAAATGCCGGTACCGGGAAAGTAAACTTAGCGGATGGCAAAATAGACTTAAGCACCTGTAAATTTTCGCTCAACCCCCGAGAAGACTGGAAGCAACTCTACAAGGATGCCTGGCGCATGGAGCGGGATTATTTCTATGATAAGAATATGCACGGTGTAGATTGGGAGGCCATGTACGAAAAATACCTACCATTAGTAGATCGAGTGACCACCCGAAACGAATTAAATGATGTACTAGCCCGTTTGGTAGGAGAATTATCGGTATTACACGCTTTTGCAAGGGGCGGTGATATGCCCAGTGATGATCAATACATTGGCGTGGCCAGTTTGGGAGCAAACACAAGCCGAGACGAGGCCAATGGAGGATATAGAATTGACTATATCTACCAAGGAGACCCGGACTACGCTGACTTTGGCGACTGGAAATCACCCTTGAATGACCCCTATCTGGATATCCAAGAAGGAGACATCATTACTAAGGTAAATGGAAGAGATGCTTTGTCGGCCAGAGATCTGGGGGAGCTGCTTCGCAATCAGGCCGGAAAACAGGTTCGCTTAACCATCAAACGGGGAAATACAAGCCAAGATGTTATTGTTAAACCAATAGGAGGCACTTATTGGCTGAGAACCATGGACTGGGAATACCACAATCGCCTGAAGGTGGAAAAAGAAAGCGATGACCAAATCAGTTATCTACATATCAATGCCATGGGTAATTGGGATATTGGACACTTCTATCGGGAGTTTTTTCCAGTTATCGATAGGAAAGGCTTGATTATAGACGTGCGTAATAATGGGGGTGGCTATACCGACGCGATTATTTTAGAAAAATTACTGAGGCAACCTTTCATGTATCTAAGCGATAGAACGGGCGAGCCCTATTGGAGGATGGACCATTCTTTTAGAGGGCACATCGTGGTTTTAGCCAATGAAAGAACAGGCTCCAGCGGAGAATCTTTTTTAATCGGTATCAAGCGACTTGGATTAGGAACGATTATCGGTAAGCGAACCTGGGGTGGTCAAGTCTGGCTGAATTTTAATAATCAATTAACCGACCGAGGGGTGATGAGTGCTCCTAGAAGTCCTGTTTACAGTCCCGAGGGTGAATGGTTAGTGGAGGGTCGGGGATTTGTACCTGATATTGAAATTGATAACCTACCCCACGAAACCTTTAAGGGTAAAGATGCCCAACTGGATGCAGCCATCAAACTCTTACAAGAAAAAATCGCCGAAGACCCCCGAGAGGTACCGCCCGTTCCTACTTATCCAGATAAGTCCTTTAAAAACAATCGTAGAAACTGAGATGATGCTCGGGAGTCAAACTTAATCGTAAAAACACAGAACAAAGCGACCTACAAGCGAGTGGACGGGCTGGGACTTTAAGCATACACACCTAAGCCAATTAGTTTCTTTCCTAGCTTAGTTTTTAGTCCTTCTAGGAAATAAATAATCTTAGCCACCGCCGATTGATTTCGCACCTCCGTATCCCGAAACTACTGGTCGTTCCAAACCAAATACACGAAGGATAAGGGCGCAAATTGCCAACTCGCCCGTGCGGGGTACATATAGGTTAGGTGCAGAATTTACAACTAGGTTGCGAAGTTTAGGGTTTGGAGAAATCCTAAGTTTTCCTCTCAAACCCCGTACTAGGAACACGACTGAAAGCAAAGCCTTTACCAAATTAACCCCACAAAGAATTGAGGCAATAAAAATGAGAATAAAGCAAAATCCCTACGAGCTTAGCCATCGGGTAGGGCGGTGCTGTTTTTTCTCAAAAACGATAGGTGTAAGCTACGCCCAGTGCCGGGACATAACCGTATGATTTGAAGAAGTTTTCCCAGAGCAGTTCATCTGTGATATCACCGGCGACCTCTGACTCAGTTCCATCTATTGTGATCGTAGAATTAATACCAATATATCTATGAAGTACTATTTCCACATTAAGAATATGATGGGGATTGTCCTTGACAAGAAAAAAGGTTCTCCCGGCTCTCAAACTTAATGCAAGCGTGGTCAGTCCAAACTCAGTCTCAATAGTATTATTATCGATAGCTACCAAATTCCTGCGGTCGGAGCGGTCAATCACGGTTTCAACTACCTCCACGGGCGTGGTGGAGGCCGTAAAGAAGTCAAACCGGAATTCAGGCCCCAGGTACCATTGTTTATTCTTTCCCAATCTGTAATAAACCCCCAAACTGTTCATCCAACCAAAGTCAAAGGTTTTTTCTAATAAATCTATGTAAATTTCATCCACATCATAGATGGACAGGGAATTTATCAAAACATCAGAGTAGGGAGGCACTAAAAACCCAGTTCGGTAAGAAATATCAAAGTTTTTGACATTCACATTAAACCCTACATAATGTTCATAGGGAAAATCAGTACCCACCGTCAAGCTCAAATCTTGGGCTTTAGTTTGGGCAGAAAATAAGAGGATAAAAAATAATAAGAAGTTGAATTTCAAAAAGTTAAACATTGCGTAGTGTATTGTTTTATTCATACTGTTTATGGTGATTTCCAGAATCATTTAGGAATTATTTGAATGAATAATTATCCCAAAAGAAACGAAGGCAAAAATAAGGATAGAAATTTTTAGAAAAATAGATTAAATTCATCATATTTTATCATAAAATTGATACGGCTCATTCTTTTTGACCAAAAAAAGCCCTGCGCCTTGATGGCTGTTTAGAAAAATCTAGAATAAATCAGCCCTGCCTTCGCTTTCTCATCCACTTACTGATCCTCTAAAAAAATTCAGTTTTTATTGAAGATAAACCTCAAATTTTTTAAGTTCGCCCCGCCGTTCAACTAACTACTATCTTTTATGACCAAACAAATAGTATTTAATTATAAATTTTTAGTAATATTATTAGGATTATCTTTGGTTTCATGCGATGATGATACTTCGTCATCACCTTCGCCACAGGTTACTGAACTACCCAATTTCGTGTCCTATAACACAGGGTTAGTACCCGTATTTCCAGAGGGAATAGAGTTTGATACAGATAGAGCATCCTTCCTTGTTTCATCCTCGGCGGGGTTAGGAATCAGATTGATTGATCTTGAAGGAAACGTAACTACCTTAGTATCAGAATCAATTTTTCTTGGCAACGGTACATTTGGTTTACAAATAGACAAAAGTAATAATCGATTGTTGGTGGTTTCCAGTAGTCTACTGGATGCAAGCGTTGCCCATTTGTTTAGTTTCAATTTAGGGAATGGTAGCATGATCTTCGATGCAGATTTGTCTACTTTGAGTCCAGGCTTAAACTTTGTCAATGATGTAGCCGTTGATGCCGACGGGAATGCTTATGTCACAAACTCTGATCAGGGCATTATTTTTAAAGTCGATATAAATGGCAATGCCGAAATCTTTTTTCAAGACGATAGCTTCACACCCGAGAACCCTGCCATCCAAATAGGATTTAATGGGATTGATTATCATGAGGATGGTTTTTTGTTAGTTAGCCATTATCTAAGCGACAAAATTTATAAGTTAGAAATCGCTAATCCAAGCACCCTCCAAGAGGTAAGTCTGCCGAGTGGGTTTGTGCGGGGTGGTGATGGCATTTATTTGGATGGCAATGAACTCGTCGTTGTCAATAACGCGGGCGTCCCCTTTGTTTCTAAGTTTGTAAGCAATGACAGTTGGGCATCGGGTACCTTAGAAGGAGACACTTATGCCACGGGTGATATATTCCCCACTACGGTGGTAAAAGTAGGAGACGATTACATGGTCAATATGTCTTACTTTAACTATCCATTATATGGAGTGGTTAGTCCAACTAATTATCTTATTGCTAAGGCAAATTTTGATTTTAGTACGAGATACACGGGATCTTCCACGGAAATTCCCAGAGTCAACACACCGGTCATGCCACTTGGCTATGGCGATGAATATCCAGACTTATTTTACGCGGGCTGTGATACGCCAATTGGTTCAGGCATTCCAGACTTGCAAGGCGAATGGACAGAAGAAACCGTGGTGATTGGGGGCGTTGAATTTCCTGCTAGCTCGATGCTGTATTCGGAGCGAATCGAGCAATGTGGAAACCGGATCTTGATTGCCAACAATGGAGTGCTGCGTGAAGTATTCTTAGATGATAATACCCTGTTTAATGGGGTAAATGACGTGAACGCACAAGGTTTGCCCGTTCATTTCAGGGGAAGATTCGAAGACAATCGACTGGTATTAGACCCTGTTCTTCTATTGGATTCTGGTGATTCACTTCCTGAATTTACTCGAGAATTGATTCAAGACGATAGTGGAGAGGTAGTTTTACAATTATTCAATCCCACATTGCAACCAAGCACGAGATACTTAAAGCGGAATTAGTAGAATATTCTATTCTACCGAGTGGGCATCTACCGGGCAAGTGCTTCGCTCAAATCGCACGCAATCGTCTGGCAATAAGAAGGTGTTATCTCTGCTTGGTCGTCAGAGAGTGCGTATCGTTGCCATTGATTTTTTAGGTAATCATACGCAAAGCCTTCGGGTACTTCGTAGCTTTGGCACAATTCCTCAATTTTTTGGAAGTCTTTTTTGAAACCCTGAGTAGATGATATTTCCATAATCACTACGAATCTTTGGCTATCAATATCATAGAGCAGAAGATCAGGGGTGGGGCTAGTTTGGCTTTCATCAATCATCGTTTCTGGCAAAGATACATAGGGTATTTCTCCCTTCGGATACATATCCGTGAGATAGTAGAGCAGCTTACGAATGATGCGTTGAGGTTCCTTCGGGGCATTTGCTCGCATTTGCGCCAGATTTCTTGGCATATGCGTATTGTTGGCTATGTTTTAGCGGAGGAAATGTGTTAGGAGAGATGTAGCGAGGGGGGGAATTGAACCCCCGACCTCCGGGTTATGAATCCGACGCTCTAACCATCTGAGCTACCTCGCCAAATTTTAGAAAAATAAATGGGAATCTTTGTCCCTTTTGGCTTGCAAAGATAGGAGTTTTTTTTAAATTGCTCTAATTTTTTCGGAAATATTATAACAAAATCAAATCCAATGCCTTATGGACAAACATAAATATGTAGATGAATTCGAGATCAATGCTTCCCCCAAGGTGATTTATCCTTATTTGAATAGTCCGGCCAATCTTTCCGAATGGTTTGCCGCCGAGGTGAAAATGGAGCGAGGTAAAATCTTTAACTTCGTGTGGGACGATGAGAATCATTACGCTCACTTGGTAGCCTCCCGTATGAACAAACAAGTTCGCTTTGAATTCCTAAACGCCGAGAAAGAAAAGGAGCGTAATCCGGCTTATCTAGATTTTCGCTTGCAGGAAAGTGAACTCACCAACACCACTTTTCTGAGAATTACAGATTATTCAGAAATGACCGAAACCGAAGATTTACAAGATCTCTGGAAAGGACTCGTTAATAATCTAAAAGAAGTCATTGGTGCTTAGGCCAGCTCGATGAGCAAAAAGCGAATAAACCAGACGGCTTGATCGTTAAATTTTGTGAAATTTGCACCTGATTTTCTAGAAAGCGGAACAGGGATTGTACTTTTACGCTTAAACTTAAAATAAAGCTTCTACGCTCAGCAAATCAAAAGCTGTTCTGAAGTAGTATTTCCAAACAAGTAACAGACGACTCTATATGCCTGGCCTTAAAAAATTAGATGGACTGATTCTCAAAGCCTTCATTGGCCCTTTTATCCTCACGACGGCCGTGGTGGTTTTTATCCTTCTGATTCAACAGATGATGCAACACATTGACGATTTGTTGGGAAAGGGGCTTTCTTATCTGGTTTTTGCCGAGCTACTCTTCTATTTTTCCCTCCATATCGTGCCCTTAGCCTTGCCCTTGGCTGTTCTGCTCTCCTCCCTAATCACTTTCGGTAATCTGGGAGAACACGGTGAGCTTACCGCGGTCAAAGCCTCTGGTATTTCTCTGATTAGGTTGCTCACTCCTGTTTTTCTTCTCGTAGTGTTGGTGTCCGTAGGTTCCTTTTGGTTCAATGATCGGGTCGTGCCAGAGGCCAATCTGAGAGCTTACAGCTTACTCTGGGACATTCGCCAGAAAAGCCCTACGCTCAATATCAAAGAAGGTGCTTTTTATGACGGCCTTCCTAATTATAGCATCAAGATTAACCACAAGTATCCCGACGGCAAAGCGATCAAGGACATTATGATCTATGACCACAGCAAGGGTAGGGGCAATAAAGAATTGATTTTGGCTGATTCAGGTAGAATGTACACCATTCACCAAGAAAGATACCTCGTGCTAGAATTATTCAAGGGTAAGAGTTACCACGACCAAGTAGAGTCTCGAGATGGCAATCGCTCCACCGAAAAATTCGTGCGAAATCAATTTGAGAAAAGCCAAATTGTATTCAGTCTCGCCGCTTTTGATATGGATACCACAGACGTGAACTTATTTGCTGGGCACCGCTACATGCGTAATTTTCAAGAATTACAGAAAGATGTGGATTCATTACAGAAACAAACCCAGAAAAATCAGGAAAATCTTTTTTATAATATGAAAGCTAACTACAGCTATCATTTCAAATCTTTCCAGCCAAGTGCTGCAGAGGAATCTCCCCAGCAAGAAGTGAAGATAATTACTCCCCCTAGGAAAAATAAAAAAATAAATCCCGCAAAATCTTCTTCTAAAAAAGCCCCTCAACTCTCCAAAGTGGCACTCGAGCCTAAACCCAAAGACGAGGCGATCATCGCACAAGCTTTGAACCGTACTCGTAATATCCACGCCGTGATTAAGAGCCGGCGAGATCAAATGGCAGGCATGAAGAAACAGGCCAAAGAGTACTTGATTGAGATGTATAAAAAATTTACTTATGCACTCGCTTGTATTACCATGTTTTTTATCGGTGCTCCTTTGGGAGCCATCATCAAAAAAGGAGGGCTGGGTGTGCCCGTTCTGATCTCTATCGTGTTTTTTATCGTCTTTTATGTTATCTCCATCACGGGTGAAAAATGGGTCAAAGAAGGCTTCGTGGAGGTAATTCCGGGCATGTGGATGGCTAATTTTTTACTATTTATAATCGGAATATTCTTTCTCAAAGAAGCCAGAGATGACTCTCGTATCCTTGAGCCAGATTTCTACTACGTGCTCATAGACCGCCTCAAACCTGCTTATTTCAAATGGTGGAGACGTTATGAGAAATCAGACATTATTTAAAAGCAACTGAAAAAAAAATCCCTAGCATTGTTTTTTAGCTGTAAAAACACGAAATTTGCGAATTATTAGTGAAGATTTATATTTGTTGATGTAAAATCATATGTATCTAGACCAAGAAAAAAAGCAAGAAATTTTTGAAAAACACGGGAGAGAGCATTCCAAAGAAGATACGGGCTCTGCCGAGTCACAAATCGCTCTTTTTACCCATCGGATTAGCCACCTTACGGAGCATTTAAAGCAACACAAAAAAGATTACTCCACTCGTTTAGGGCTACTGAAGCTGGTCGGTAAGAGACGCCGACTCCTCAATTACCTCCAGAAAAAAGATATCGAGCGTTACCGAGCCATCATCGCTGCTCTGGAGATTAGAAAATAATTTTATCCCATTAAATTAAGAATGACCATGCTCATTCTTAATTTTTTTATAGTCGCAAATTAATTAACCCCCACTTTTACACCCCATAATCATATGCTACCTAAGGTATACAGGAAAACAATCAAGTTGCAGGATGGACGAGAAATTCATATAGAAACTGGTAAACTGGCTCGCCAAGCCGATGGCTCAGTCGTAGTTACGATGGGTCAAACCATGGTACTCGCTACCGTAGTTTCTTACACCGAAGGCCGTGAAGGTGCCGATTTTCTTCCACTCTCTGTCGATTATCAAGAAAAATTTGCCGCAGCTGGTAAAATTCCAGGGGGGTTCTTGAAACGTGAGGGAAAACTTTCCGACTATGAAGTACTCGTGAGCCGTCTGGTAGACCGTACCTTGCGCCCGCTCTTTCCCGAGGGATACTATTGTGAAACCCAAGTAAATATCTACCTGATTTCTTCCGACCAACAGGCACCACCCGACGCCCTCGCGGCCTTAGCTGCCTCTTCCGCGCTGGCTGTTTCGGATATTCCCTTTGAAGAATATATCTCCGAGGTAAGAGTGGCTCGAGTAGAGGGAGAACTGCTGGTCAATCCTAGTTTTGAGCAAATCGAGAAGGCAGATCTGGATATCATCGTGGGAGCCTCTGAGAAAAACGTGATGATGGTAGAAGGCGAAATGCAAGAAATCTCCGAAGCCGAAATGGTGGAAGCCATTCGCTTTGCCCACGAAACCATCAAGCTTCAATGCCGAGCCCAAAAAGAACTCGCCGAAGAAAAAGGCGTAGTGAAGCGGGTCTTTGAACCGAGTGCTGGTGATGAAGAATTGGCCGCAAGAATGGAGAAAGACCTCTACGACGAAGTTTATAAAATTACCGCCTCCTGCATTCAAATCAAAGCCGAACGCAGCCAAGCTTACGCTGACCTCAAAGACCAATACATCGAGAAACTCAAAGAGGAATTAGGAGAAGAAGAAGAATTAGACGAATTTCTCGTGTCCAAATATTATGGCAAAATTAAGAAAAAAGCAGCCCGTAATTTTACCCTAGACGAGAAAAAACGCTTAGACGCACGCGCTTACGACCAAATACGAACCATCTGGTCGGAGGTTAATTACTTACCCGCTGCCCACGGTTCTGCCGTTTTTACCCGAGGTGAAACCCAGTCATTGACCACCGCTACGCTCGGTACCAAGATGGATGAGTTGATGATTGATAGTGCCGTTAGCTCAGGTTATAATAAATTTATCCTCCACTACAATTTCCCCGCTTTCTCTACCGGAGAAATCAAACCGAATCGCGCCCCGGGCCGTCGTGAGATCGGTCATGGAAATCTTGCCTACCGCGCCATCAAAAATGTTCTGCCCGATGAGGAGGAAAACCCCTACACAATTCGTCTTGTATCTGATATCCTAGAGTCTAATGGCTCTTCGTCTATGGCGACCGTTTGCGCGGGCATATTAGCACTGATGGATGCGGGAATCCCCATCAAAGCACCCGTAGCAGGTATTGCAATGGGGCTGATCTCAGATAGTGAGAGTGGTAAATATGCAGTCCTGTCAGATATCTTAGGAGATGAAGACCATCTAGGGGATATGGACTTTAAAGTAACTGGCACCGAAAAGGGAATCACGGCCTGCCAAATGGATATCAAAATTGACGGACTGGCTTATGAGATTTTGATCGAGGCACTCGAGCAAGCTCGCCTTGGACGCTTACACATTCTTGAAAAAATGGCGGAAACCATTTCTGAACCAAATCAAGAATTAAAACCACACGCTCCTCGCTTCAAAACGGTCAAAATCCCTACCGATATGATTGGAGCCGTCATCGGACCAGGCGGTAAGGTGGTACAAGAAATTCAAAAAGAGTCTGGAGCCACAATTGCTATTGAAGAGAAAGAGAATGCTGGTTTTGTTAATATTTTTGCAACCGAAGAACAGGCACTCAACATCGCCCTCGCTCGTGTGAAAGGGATCGTCGCTGTACCCGAAGTGGGGCAAGTCTACGATGGCAAAGTAAAATCCATTTTGCCTTTTGGAGCTTTCATAGAGTTCTTGCCGGGCAAAGAAGGACTCCTACATATCTCAGAAATTAAATGGGAAAGACTTGAAAAAATAGACGGGATCTTAGAAATCGGAGAAGAAATTAAAGTAAAACTGCTTGATGTAGATAAAAAGACCGGGAAGTACCGCCTCTCTCGCAAGGCACTGCTCCCTAAGCCCTAAAAGTTTTGCTCGTACAAACACCTCGCTTAGACAGAGGCAGGTGTTTAAGAGTATGTCTCAATCTTGTTCACTCTCGACAAAAACGCTACAGGCAAAAATAATTGGCCTAAAAACTGAAAGCACAAACGATAAAGCGTATATTTTGTCCCGTGGTAAGAACTTTGGATATAGATATGCTTTGAATGTTTTAGAAACCACAAGTTCATTTATATTCTAAATCTGTACTTCAATGAGACAGCTTAAAATAAGCAAACAGATAACTAATAGGGAGAGCCAATCATTAGACAAATATCTACAAGAAATCGGTAAAGTAGACCTACTCACACCGGACGAAGAAGTAGAATTGGCCAAACGTATCAAAGAAGGCGACCCACTCGCCTTAGAAAAACTCACCAAAGCGAACCTGCGCTTTGTGGTCTCGGTCGCCAAGCAGTATCAAAATCAGGGTCTTTCTTTGGGAGATTTAATCAATGAAGGAAACCTCGGATTAATCAAAGCCGCCCAGCGCTTCGACGAAACCCGTGGTTTCAAGTTTATCTCCTACGCCGTGTGGTGGATCAGGCAATCTATCTTACAAGCACTGGCTGAACAGTCCCGAATCGTCCGCTTACCCCTCAATCGGGTGGGTTCCCTGAATAAAATCTCCAAAACTTTTTCCGAACTCGAGCAACGCTACGAAAGAGAACCTTCACCAGATGAATTGGCCGAAGTGCTCGAGGTGGCTACCTCCGAAGTAGTAGATACCCTCAAAATATCTGGCAGACACGTCTCCATGGATGCTCCTTTTGTACAAGGAGAAGAAAATAGCCTACTGGATGTGCTCGAGAACGACAGCGAAGAAACGCCCGACTCGGAGCTGATCAGTGATTCTCTGCGCAAAGAAGTACAACGTGCTCTGTCTACCCTTACCCAAAGAGAGTCCGACGTGATTGCTCTCTATTTTGGTTTGAACGGAGAACACGCCATGACGCTCGAGGAAATTGGAGAACGCTTCAACCTCACCCGAGAGCGCGTAAGACAGATCAAAGAAAAGGCCATTCGTCGTCTGCGCCATACCTCTCGAAGTAAAGCTCTAAAGCCCTATCTGGGCTGAATCTAGTTAGGAACTTTTGGCACGCACAGAGCATTACCATACTGGTAAGATTGGTAGCTTATTTGCTATAAAAATTAAAAAATTGTAAATCAGCACCTTAAATACCTAAGGTTGATCCTCAGGATCATCATTATTTTGTGCGTTTTTTTGGATAAACCATTTTTTTTATAAAATTTACACTCTCAAAATCATGGAACATATGGCTGTTGCAGAGAAAATACATTGTTTGATCATCGGTTCAGGCCCCGCTGGATATACGGCTGCCATCTATGCAGCCAGAGCAGGACTCAAACCAGTCATGTATCAAGGATTAGAACCCGGAGGGCAGCTCATGTTGACCAGTGAAGTGGAGAACTATCCCGGCTACCCCCAAGGAGTAATGGGGCCACAAATGATGGAAGATTTGAGGGCACAAGCCGCTCGTTTTGGTACTGATATTCGTACCGGGATGGCTACTGCTGTTGATTTTTCTGGAGATCAAAGAAAGGTAGTAATCGACGAAACTCATCTGATCGAAGCGGATGCCGTGATCATCTCGACCGGTGCTTCTGCCAAATGGTTGGGTCTAGATTCAGAAAAAAGACTGAGAGACAACGGGGGCGGTGTATCTTCTTGTGCAGTGTGTGATGGATTTTTCCACAAAGGCAAGGATGTGGCCGTAGTCGGAGGGGGAGATACCGCCGCCGAAGAAGCTGCTTATCTCGCCAATATTTGCAATAAAGTATACGTCTTGGTAAGAAGAGACGAGATGCGTGCCTCTAAGATCATGCAGTCTCGTGTGAAAAGTAAAGACAATATAGAAATCCTTTGGAATACCGTGGCCGAAGAAGTCATCGGAGGAGATGGCGTAACCGGAGTAAAGGTGAAGAATGTGCAGAGTGGAGAGATTAGTGAGCTAGCGATTAGCGGATTCTTCGTAGCCATTGGCCATAAGCCCAACACGGATATCTTTAAAGAATATGTAGATATGGATGAGCAAGGCTACATCAAAACCATCAAGGGCTCTACTTTGACGAATGTTGAGGGCGTCTTTGCCAGTGGAGATGTACAGGATAAAATCTACCGACAGGCCATCACTGCCGCGGGTACGGGATGTATGGCCGCGCTAGATGCAGAGAGATATTTAGCTGAAAAGGCTGTTTTGGCCTTAGAATCATAAAATACACACAATCAAACTATTACACTTGACCTAGACTTAAATTTGAACACTTTATGAGCAAGTACCTCTATGTACTCTTGCTTTGTTGCTTTACGCAAATGACCTTGGCACAAGTCGAGGACAAAAAATTCGAAGAAAGCCCCGTGATTAAAGGAAATTTTCCTTCTAAAAAGGAAACTGATTCTACGGCAACGCAACAAACTCAAGATACGCTTATCTCAAAGAAAGGTGAAACTGCCTCCCAGGCCGACCCTTCCTCTGTGGAAGGAGGAGCTGAGGGCGGAACTTTTAACCTCTACAAAGAACTCTCCATCGTCAGTGAAGATACTCTTTCGCGCTTGCTAGGAGAGCTACAAATTGTAAAAATCTCAGAGGAACTCAAAATCGATTGTGTTTGGGTCAAGGCGGCTGAATACTATTCCATTTGGGATTCCAAAAATATCAATCCCTATCAAAGAGATGCCTCTCTCTTCCGCGATACCATTGATATCCATCTCTACAACCGACCACGAGGTGAGCTCTGGGCGGCTCCACTTGATAAGACATTACAAACCTCTAACTTTGGCTATCGCTGGGGAAGATTCCACCACGGGGTAGATCTTAACCTGAGAATGTACGACCCAGTGTTCTCTGTTTTTGATGGAATCGTACGAATCGTAGGTTTTCAGGCGCGTGGCTACGGACACTACGTGGTTATGCGGCATAGAAACGGCTTAGAAACTTTATACGCCCACCTGAGCACTCCCAAAGTAGCAATTGGACAAGTCGTGAAAGCAGGTCAAATCGTGGGTCTGGGAGGCAGTACGGGTTGGAGTACCGGGCCACACCTTCATTTCGAGGTAAGATATGAGGGTAATTCTTTTAATCCTCTACTGATCTATGATTTTTCTAAGTCAGAGCAGTTAATCAGTGAAAAATTTAGGTTAATGCCGCATCACTTCCGGCATTTAGGTAATCGCATCCGTCGTACCATAGAGCATAAAGTCGGTCCTGGCGAAACCTTGTCCATCATCAGTGCCAAGTATAATGTATCCATTGCCACCTTGGCCAAACTTAACAGCTTGGAAGCCAATTCTATCCTGAAAGTAGGGCAGACCTTGATTATCAAGTAATTCTTATGATAAAGCTCGATGTATTAGTTTTTGCCGCCCACCCTGATGATGCGGAGTTGAGTTGTAGTGGTATCATTGCTTCTCTGGTAGATGAAGGAAAAAAGGTGGGGATGGTTGATTTTACCCAAGGTGAACTCGGAACACGTGGCACTCCCGAAATTAGAGCCCAAGAAGCTACCCGCTCTGCAGAAATACTAGGATTGACCCTCAGAGAAAATATGGGTTTTGAAGATGGTTTTTTTGAAAATAATCGAGAGCATCAAATCAAACTCATAGAAATTATCCGTCGCTATCAACCAGATATTGTACTGGCTAATGCCCCCGAAGATCGTCATATTGATCATTCCCGAGGCGCAAGTTTGGCCAAATCAGCGTATTTCCTCTCTGGCCTCAAGAAGATAATCACTTACTCTGCCAGTGGGCAAGTTGAAGAAGCCTGGCGACCTCAGGCACTCTACCACTACATCCAAGACTACTACTTAGAGCCTAGCTTAGTCGTAGATATTAGCCCTTATTGGGAGAAAAAATTAGAGTCTATTCAAGCGTTTAGTTCCCAATTTTATCATCCTGACCACTCATCTGACCAAGAACCTCGCACCCCAATTTCTTCCAAAGATTTTATTCAATTTTTAGAAGGCCGTGCCCGTGAAATGGGGCGGATGATCGGTGTAGAGTTTGGCGAAGGACTAATCAAAGCCACCCCTCCCGGCGTAAAAAGCCTCTACGATTTGATTTAGAAAAGAATCTTCAACTGGATCAGAAGCCAAAGCACGGATAAAACCAAAGCGGTCAGGCCTAAGGGCGTTTGGTAGCGCGTAAGAGAACGATAAAAGCTTTTTCCTTTCTGATGTACCTCAGGGTTTTTATTCAATAAGTAATCATCAATCAAAGCATATCCTAGTACAAAACCCAGCAGGATTTCCACGATGATCGCGGCTAGGGCGACCAAGCCCCACGTGTAGCGAAGCATATATCCAAGATCATCCAACCTGAATAATAAGGAAAGTACGCCCGTAATGAGTAACGCTACCCCGATGCCTCCTTCATAAGGCTTGAGCTTCAGGATAAAATCTTTGGCCTCTGCTTTCTGGCTGATAATCCAACGAGATGAGGCCAGAAGACCACCTAGAAATAATAAAATTGCTGCTAAAAACATAAGTTCTTTTTTGTGTAAATATCTTAGATATAATCGAGTATTTATACTTGAAAATGGCTGATTACTGCTTACGGTCTAAGGAGCTAATCTTTCAATCTTCCAATCTTTTCCCTCTTGGGTATAGAGAATGCGATCGTGCAAACGACTAGGGCGGCCTTGCCAAAATTCCATTTGTTCTACAATGACACGGTAGCCTCCCCAGTGGGGTGGTTTGGGAATTTCTTCCATCGATTCGTATTCTTGTCTGATTTTCTGAAAATTTTCCTCCAAAATCTTTCTGCTCGCGATAACCTGGCTTTGGGGAGAAGCCCAAGCGCCCATTTGACTTTCCTTTGGGCGACTATGAAAATATTCCGTAGATTCTGCCTCGCTCAATTTCTCTACTTTGCCCTCAATCCGAATTTGCCTTTCCAGTTCTGCCCAGAAAAAATTCACGCAGACCCAAGGATTAGCCTCCATATCTTTTCCTTTGTGGCTCTGATAATTGCTATAAAATTTAATACCAAGCTCATCCCAACCTTTGATAAGTACCACGCGCGCAGAGGGTCTGCCTTCGCCAGAAACCGTGGCGAGCGTCATGGCATTGGGCTCGGGTACTTGGGATTGGATAGCTTCTTCCATCCAACCTTGAAATTGTAGCATGGGCTTTCTAGCTACCTCAGCTACATCCAGTGAAGCTTTGGTGTATTCTTTGCGTATGTCGGCTATTTTTTCGCTTTGATCCATTTTTATGATGATTCAATTTACACTTCATTTAACACTCAAGCTAAGCGAAGAGTTAGTTACAGAGCGAATATACAAAAAGCTTCAAAGAAACTAGACAAAAACGGGACAAGCTAGTTAAGAGACTATGGCCAAATTACTTTTACTACATGGCAACGGGGGAACTCGTACCCGCTTTCTGCCTTTTCTGGATCGTTTACAAAGCAAATCTGTTGATTTAGAGCCTTTTATCCCTGAATTAGCTGGTTTTGAGGGGCGTGTGTTGCCTAAGCTACCTGACCCGAAGGCTTACTGGGATTTGTTTTTAGAAAATATATGGAAGACTGTGAAACCCAGTGCTGAGGAAGATTGGATATTTTATGGGCATGGCATTGGTGGTTCCTTGTTAATGGAATTGGCCGCCCGTGATTATTATTTTCCAAATGGGATACAGGTAAAGCCACGAAAGCTCATTTTGCACTCGTGCATTGGTGCTTCTCTAAAAAAACGCTTTTTTCCGAAACTGATGAAACCCATGTTTGTCCGAAAAACGATGCAATCTTTGGTAGCTAGTCCTTGGATGCAATCTATCTGGGAAAAAAAGCTTTTCCAACATCCCGAAAATATAGATGAGGATTTAAAAAAACAGTTTTTTCAAGATTACAAAAATTGCCATGCCTTTGCGGTATTTTTTGATATGATCACGCCACAATGGTACCAAAAAACTTATCCTAAAATAGATAATCAACCGGTTATTTTCCTGTGGGGAGATCAGGAAAGAGTGGTAGCTGCCAAGTATTTAGATTTATGGAAAGCGGATTTTCCCCAAGCACAATTTGAACTGGTAGCAGGTTGGGATCATTTTCCGATGCTAGACGACCCAGACACTTTTACCAAAAAACTCTTGGAAACCATTCAGATATCCTCCAAAGCTTCTGAGCATCCCTAAGACCATGACTAAGCTATCTCAATTAAAAGACATTCAGCGTTTGGGGCTGCCTGTGCCTCGCTTTCAGGGCTTAACTTATGAGCAATTCCGACAGTTGAAAGTCAAGGTTAGGCTCAAAGATCATCTGAGCTTGCGTTTTCCCGTGAGCGTAAGATCTGCTTACAGTGCCGAAGATGGAGAAGAAAAATCCTACGCGGGAGCTTTCCAAACGATCTTGAACGTAGCGAACGACGCCGCCCTTCACGAAGCCATTCAGGAAGTATTTGCCTCTTATCCTGAAACAGCAGGGCAATCGCTGATCGTGCAGGAAATGGTAGAAGCCGAATACAGTGGAGTACTCTTTGCTTACCGACAGGGCGTATGGAAATGCGAGTGGACGGAGGGAATGGGCGAGCAACTGGTATCGGCTCGGGTTAATCCAGAGCCACTGCTCTTACCCAAATTTAGCAAAAGCGACCTAAGCTGGAGTGCTTGGTATCGTTTTTGGGAGCCTTGGGCAAAACAAGCCGCTCGTCGAGGACTCGAGAGGGCTTTAATTCGTCTTTCTTATCACACACAAAAATTAATAGCTTATTATCAAGCCCAAGCCCAATTGGGTCTGGATATAGAGTTTGCCGTGCGTGGTTCGCAAGTTTATTTCCTGCAAGCTCGCCCGATTACTACTGCTTCCGACCAAGAAGAAGTGCTCACCTCAGCCAATCACAAAGAAATTTTGCCACCCCAGCCTTCTCACTACATGACCTCCTTGATTAGCGATTGTAGCCGAGATTTATTCGCCTATTACCAAGGTTTAGATTCCAGCTTAGCCCCCAGAAATTTTATTATCAGTTCAGGTGAAATGCCCTGGATCAATTTATCCGCACTCTTGGACGTGATGCTACACTGGGGTTTGCCGACCAGTTTGGTCTGTGATTCGGTAGGTGCAGAGGATTTTTATCGGGTAAAAATAAGACCGTATAGAGCTTTGACCAAGCTTAAAGTTTTCTGGAAAGTGTTTTGGGCACAGCAAAATGCAATCCGAGATGTGCGTGAATGGTTGGAGGAAATGCACCACTATTTAGAAGCTCGCCAGCAAGCTCGCTGGCAATTATGGTCTGAAGAGCCTGAGCAGGCTCTCGAAGAGCATTGGGACGATCTGCGCAAATGGTACATTGAATTGGTCACCCACATGCAAAACTTAACTGGCTCAATGTCAGGCCCCTTGAAACTAGCCCAGACTTTTGGCTGGCTACAAAGCTTGGCTACCCAACTGAGCGAAAGTACACGCTATTTAGAAGCCTATCGAGGCTTTCTGCAAGGAAGAATGAGTCAAGAAGATTTTTTGAAAAATTATGGACATCGGGGCTTTTATGAGTCGGATATTGGCCAAAAACGTTTTTATGAATACACGCATCAAGACTGGGAAGCATTGAAAGCCACTGTACCTACTAACCCAAATGATACGAATGAACATACCAATAAGCGCCCTCACTTTTTGCAAAAGCTTTTGCTAGCTCCTTTGATAAAGATCATTCATCTGAGAGAACGCATTCGTCATGAAGCCATGAAAATGCTTTGGATGCTTCGGCAAGAGATACAAATGAATTTTCAGAGAAAAGTTGATAATAAGACGGCCAATTTTGCTGATTATGATTATCAAGATTTGAGAAGTTTCTTCAACCACGAAATCTCTCAGGAAGAGCTAGGCCAAATTTCTTATCCAGAACCCAGTGGCTGGGATATGAATACGTTCTTGGCGAGTGCCTCGGGAAAGCGTACGCTACTCACTGCCTCGCAAGATACCAACACTCAAGATCAAGGAATAGCCACGGGTCTTGGCATTTATCCCGGAAAGCGCAGAGGGCAAGTGTGGCGCGTACACCAAGCCGACTTGGTGCATTTGCAAAAGCCTGATTTTGAGCATACTATACTAGTAGCTGACTCACTTGACCCGGGTTGGGTTCCTTATTTCTTGCAAGTAGAGGGGGTTATTTCTTACGTTGGCGGTTTACTCTCTCACGCTTCAATTGTGCTCAGAGAATCAGCCATCCCGGCCATTACTCAGATTCCAAATTATTTAGAGCTTCATACAGGAGATTGGATTGAGATGGACGGAGGTAGGGGAGAAGTAAGGAAAATTAAAGATTAAAAGATAATAAAATCTAACTGCCAAGCTTGCAATCTATAAATTTGTAACTTCTTACATTCTCCCCAAGCGCATTTTCATACCATTGGGCATTTCATAGAGCAATTCTTGGCACTGGGGAATCAGTGCTTTGATCATATCCATCCAATTGCTTGTATTTAATTGATCTTGATGCGCAACTAGTACCGGGATGATGCGTTTCACGTGTTTCTTGTAATAGAGCCGAAAGGCTTGTACTTCTTCATTTTCTTTTTGGAAGAGCTCCATAAAAACCAGCTCCGTATCCACGTGGTAGCTCAGTCGCAAGCAGTAATCCGTATTTTGGCAATACTCAGCCATCGCCTGGGGAGAAACGTGCATTTCTTCTGCAAAGAGTTGCTCGATTTCATCCACCTCCCAGCCTGCTTGCCTAAATTCATTAACAAAATATTGTCTTGCCTCGAGTTCGTTGGGGTCTAAATCTGCTTGGCTCAGGCTTTCTCCTCGGTAGTGGAGTGCCTGCAAAGCTTCCATTTCTTCTTGAATCAGTTTTTGAAAATCTTCATCTTCACGATATGCCTCGAAATCCTCCTCGCTTTGAGCTGCTTCGGCGTAGCTGGGGTTATTTTGGAAACATTCAGAGAGTGTCTGAAGCATGGCTTCCTTTTCTTGTAGCAGAGCGTGTACAGCGGCTTTCCAGAAGAGTGGCTCGGCAGTATCATTCTCAGCTTCGCTAATTTTTTGTTCATAGATTTCTAGAGCTTTTTGCAGATAAGGAATCGCCTCTTCTCTGGGTTTGATTTGCAGCAAAGCAGCGCCTGCGCTGTGCCAGCCTCTGGGATAATCTTGCTGAAAATCAAGGGCTTTGATGTGTGCTTGGGCAGCTTTTTCGGGTTCTCCTTTTTGTTTGTAATCAATTCCTAAATGATAGAAATGTGCGAAGTCGGGATGAAATTTTTGCATGGATTCCTGCTTCTGTTTGATGATTTTTGTCAAAAATTTGTTCTCTAATGAGAGACGCTAAAGTTTTCAAAATCAGCGAATAACTTGAGAGTCTCTGCGCAAATGGGCTAGGAAGTAAACAAATTGTTTTACTTTTGTAAAAGTCTGACGGATTGCTTTACATGTTGAGAAATTTTCTAAAGTTTGCATTTGGCAAAAGCCCTCTTTCGGAGCTTGATTTTACTGATTTTTCCAATCATAATTTAGATTGTGCTTTTAAAAATCTGTTTCACCAGAATCTGAGACGAAGCTTTTTCGCGAACCAATTACAACTTCAGATAAATTCATAGAAGAAACCAGACCAGAGCGATTCGTCTAGCTACTATCTAGGATGGTAGCTTAGGGAAGTATTTCTCGTGCTTACTAGCTCTATTTCAAAGATAAGTTATAAAAATACTTCTATGAATAATTAATAATCTTTTAATGACCTTGCGATTCATACTATTCAATAAATTGCTATCTTTCCCTTAATACGAAGCTCGGCAGTATGTTTTGGACCAATTACCATAGCCATTGTATCTATTGTGATGGCACAGACCAAATGGAAGCTTATATTCATGAAGCCATCAGCCAAAAAATAAAAGTATATGGATTTTCTAGCCACGCCCCTCTGACTTTCCCCACCGATTGGGCCATGAAATACGACAAAGTGTCCCAATACCTGGAAGAGGCTGATTACTTGAAGCAAAAATTTAGTGATTTGCTTCAAATTTATGTGGGCATGGAAGTCGATTATCTGCCCGGAGTGACTGGGCCGGGGAGTAGTTTTATCCAAAGCTTGAAGCTAGACTATACCATTGGCTCTATTCACTTTGTAGACCGATTTGAAGACGGAACCCCTTGGGAAATAGACGGAAAGACCTCACAGTTTAAATTGGGTTTGGAAGAAATTTTTGGTGGAAATATCAAAAAAGCAATCAAAAGATATTACGAACTGACCAGAGCCATGGTAGAAAGCCAAAGGCCAAATATCGTAGGGCATTTGGACAAAATCAAGATTCATAATCGCAAGAAAAGCTTTTTTGACGAAAATGAAAGTTGGTATCAAAAAGAAATTATCAAAACGCTCAAAAGCATCGCTCAGTCAGGTAGTATCTTGGAAGTAAATACAAGAGGAATTTACAAGAAAAAAAGTAGCGAACCCTACCCGAGCTACTGGATATTAGAAAAAGCCCACGAGCTGGAAATTCCCATTACCATCAGCTCAGATGCACACCATCCTTCTGAAATCACACAATATTTTCAAGAAATTACCGAAAAATTGCTCAAAATTGGCTACCAAGAAGTAAGTTTGCTACTAGATGGACAATGGCAAAGCCGCAAGCTCACCAAACAAGGGCTTGATCTCTCGTGATTAGCCTTCTTGGTAAAGATCACCCAAGACAAAAGCAAACGGCAAGCCTTCCATTTACATAAAACTTCAGACAAGCTTACAGAAAATTTTCGCTGTAAACGCGAACCAACATCTCATCTGACACCATAGCCGAAAAATTTGTATCAAAATTGTACGGTAAATACTACAACTTGGATAATGTAGATCTGATCCTCCCTAGCAGTTTGATGGTTTCCGCAAACATAAATACGGAAGCTCCTATGTTATCCAAATGGTAGATAGCCCCCTTGGAGAAAGGCAATACCCCCGAACTACTGAATAACCCAAGCGAGATCATGAAGAGGCTGGTCATTTTTATTATTTTATTTACAGCTCTGTATCAAGAGAGCAAAGCTCAATGCTACAAGATTGATAGTCTAAGAAGTGTGCTAGTGGTATGGACCAAGAGAGACACAAACCGGGTGAACACGCTTAACTTGCTGGCTAAAGAATACCTGAAGGATTTGAGACCGAAAAATGCTGAATATTTTGGCCAACAAGCGCTGGTTTTGGCAGAAAGTATCGATCACCTCAAAGGGATGGCAGACGCACATATGATTCTAGGGGAAGCTTACTTTACTAATCCCCTGAAACGAGATGATGAATCTATCCAGAATTATCTGCAAGGCCTTGAAATATACCAAAAAATCAACCTGAAGCCACAAGAAGCACAGGCTCTGGAGACCATCGGAGATTATTATTACGAACTTTCCTACCTCAAAAAAGAGTATTACCAAAGAGCACTTGATTATTATTTGCAATTTTTTGCCTTATCCAAACAATTAGAAGACCCTCCCACCCAGATGCGCGCTTGTATCGTGATCGCCCAACTCTACGCGCAAATAGGGGAAGATAAAGCCAGTCGAAAATATTTTCTGAGAGCCGTGAATCTCAAAAAACAGGTGGAAGATGATCAACTAGATGATCCGCATCTTTTCTCGAAGGCGGAGCGTTTTTACCAATTACAAATAGAGAATCAAAAACTCTATAACTACACGCTCATCGGTGGCCTAGCCGTGATGTTGGTGTTAATCTCGCTCTTGACGATTCTCGTGGTGCAAAAACAGCGATCAAATCGGGTTTTAACCCACCAAAAAGAGCAAATACAAAGGCAAAGAGACGATATACAAGTCAAGAATAGAGAACTGGAGTTTCAGACCGAAGAAATTTTAGCTCAAAAAGATCAACTAGCCCTGCAAAATCAAAAAATACGAGAAGCCCAAGACGAAGTAGAGGCCGCTAATGAAAACCTCCGTACGATGAACCACCGACTGGAAGAACTCGTCCAAGAGAGAACCCAAGACCTCGTAAAAGCTAACCAAGCGCTCACGGTGGCCAATGAAGAACTCGATACCGTTATCTATCGTGCCTCTCATGACTTTCGAGGGCCTGTAACCACCTTGGTAGGACTCTCACAATTGGCTTACCTACAAATAGAACCCGAACATGTGGCTTATGAACTTTTTACCAAAATAGAAAATACCGCGCGTAAAATGGACGGCATGCTCGAGAAGCTACATCAGGTAAGCTATCTCTTGGGTAAGAACATGGAGGAGCAAATGATCGAGCTGGGAACAATCATTGAAGAGGTAAAAGTCAATCTGAAAGAGTCTATCGAGAATAGCCAGATGCAATTCCGCGTAGAGGTAGAACCTGCTACTTTTTTATATTCAGATCGGGAACTTGTACTTGCAGTTCTAGAAAATCTCATTGAGAATGCAATCCAGTTCCGCAATCCAGAAGTTTCTATCACGCCTACCGTTGAGATTCAAGTGAGTAACTCAGTAGCCACCATTCAACTAGAATTTAAGGACAATGGAGTCGGTATACCACCTGAATTTCAGGATAAAATCTTTGATATGTTCTTCCGGGGTTCCGAAGTTTCCAAAGGAAATGGATTGGGACTTTACGTGGTACGCAAAGCTTTGGAGAGAATTGGAGCCCAAGTAGAAATAGCCAGCGAAGTAAACCAATACACGAGTTTTAAAATACACTTCCCAAAGTAAAATTGGTAACCATTTTATCCAAGAATTCAAATCTGTCCTGCCAAGTTTATGCAACCCAGGGGCGCATACACAAGAAAGATGGCAATTACGTGAAAGAAGAATTGTTTTTTGCTTCACTTTTTAGATATCATGATTATATTTGTCTTGACAAGACAACAAAGACCAACTTAAACTGCTTTAAGTGGTGATTTGTAAGCAAAACATTCTTCGACAGGTAGAAATCTGCCTTCGTCTACGGATAGAATTTCTGGAAGTTAATCAAGCTTTAACCAATCATACGATGGCACGCAAACATCAGGTTTTTCTCATCACACATAACATTTACAAGGAAATGCGGAATTGGCTCCGCTCCTACGACCCCAAAAAATACAAACCACTTCGTCTCCAATTAGACGTAGAATCTAAGGTAGCTTATGAATTCTCGGAAATGGAAACCTTCTTTGGTTTGGAAGATACAACCGTATTGGTCTACCATCATCAATGGCTCTATGGAGCTACGGCACTGGGAGTAGTGTACGATGCGTTGAATTTCGGGAGGCATGTACCCGGAGAGCGCAATATTTTACATCCTGAGCATTACAAATTCAATGGCATCAAGAATCTCTCAAAGTTCAATATGTTTCTGGAGTGTACCAAGTCTCTTCTTTCCCTAAGGAACAATTCGGAAGTCATTAAAAAAATTGGAGGTCGGGGAGGCTTCGAGCGTTTTGCACTCTTGAATCTGGATAAACCCGAAGTGCGTCATCAATTTGATAGCCACCCCAATGATGATGGAATTTCTATTGTAGATATTATTCGCAAAAAATACTGCTTTATTGATCTACCCAATTCTCAAACCAAGCACGAAAAAAAATATACGCCCCTCTCTGCCCTTGAGTATTATGACTGCTACTACAAAACCAAAAAAGAAGACCTTGACGAAAAAACCAAACAGGATCGTACCGAGATTGAGATCAAAGCATTGCTGGATGGCAACATTAAGAGAACGAATGAGGTGAAAAAACTTTTCAAGCATTTTAAAGTATTTAGCAAGGCGGAACTGACCAAAATCTTTCCCCAAATGGAAGAAAAACTGCAGGGATGAAGGTGATGAGGAGTGAGAAGGTAGAAGTCTGGCCATCGCATCATTTTAGTCTCTTTGAAAATTTAGTGTCTGAACAGCAGTAGTTTCATTTGCATGGATAGAGATTTTAAGATATACTTCTGATCTCCTAAATTTAAGCTTCTATCTTCTCAAAAAAACCTGATTTTCTTTACTAATTTTCCCAAAAATTATTATTTTTGCATTCCTATCTTCATGGCGGATGTAGTTCAGTTGGTTAGAACGCCTGATTGTGGTTCAGGAGGTCGCCGGTTCAAGTCCGGTCATTCGCCCTTTTTATTCCTTTCTCTTTTCTCAATGTTATTATTTCTTAAACTTAGGACTAGTTTATCGTAGTTTTCTAGCATCTTTGCGCCGCAAAAATTATTCATTTCAAGGCGTATGATGAACACAACTCAAATCATCGTGGATTTATTAGGTTGGGCGGGCTCCTTATTAGGCATTGCTGCTTATTGGCTCAATAGTCAGGGTAAAATTCAAGCACAGGCTTTTAGCTACCAGTTCATGAATGTACTGGCAGGTTTATTCTTGATTATCAATACCTTTTACTACGGGGCTTATCCCTCTTGTACGGTCAATTTGCTGTGGGTTTTTATCGGTAGTTTTTACTTGATAAAAACCAATAAGCTCTTTCTCAAAGTTAATGCAAAAAGACCAAGAGGAGCATAGGCAGGAAACCTAGGGGGACTTTGCAGAAAACGAAAGAATCTCTCAATTTGCCATGATCAATCTTCTTCCTCTTCCACATTTTCCTTTTTCTGAACGCGAATGCGACTCAGGTCAATTTCTTCATCATCTAGCTCATTGATGCCTTCATGGTAGTACTCAGCGATCAGCATTTTGTTGTGGTGGTAGCGACCCGGATCAAAGGTAATAAGAAGTGAAGGAAGCAAGATCAAATTGGCAAACATCGCGCAGAGCAGAGTAACCGAAGTCAGATAACCCAGAGCCTCTGTGCCGTCAAAATCAGAGTAAGCAAAGACAATAAAACCAAAAAAGAGGATAATAGAAGTGTAAACCATCCCTGCCCCAGTTTCTCGCAAGCCAATTTCCACGGCCTTGGGCACGGAGGTAGGATTGGCCAGAAGTGCCTGACGGTAACGTGCCAAAAAGTGAATAGAATCATCAATGGCAATCCCAAAAGCAATGCTAAAGATCAAGGCCGTGCTGGGCTTGAGAGACACGCCAAAGTAGCCCATCAGCCCCGCCGTGATGGCCAAAGGCAAAATATTGGTAAAGATAGAAATGGCAATCATACGGAAAGAACCAAAAAGCAGTGCCATCAAAATAGCCACTAAAATAATCGCCAAAACTAAGCTACTCTTCAGACTACTCACCAAATAATCATTTCCTTTCAAAAAGATCAAAGTGATACCCGTTACGTCTACTGCCAGACGATCATCTTTGAAAGATTCATCGATTTTGGGTCTGATTACTTGATTAATCAAAGAATCTAGTCGTTCTGAACCCACATCGGCCACTTTGAGCGAGATGCGCATGCGCTGGCCAGTGCTGTCTACCAGCGTATTAAGAAACTGCTGGCTGGTGCTATCTTGTCCTCCTTCTAAGTAAGCAAGGATAAAAGGACGATCTCGGCTGGTCGGCAACTCATAAAATTCAGGTTGGTTGTTATAAAAAGCTTGCTTACTGGCTTTCACCAGCGTGACCAGAGAAAGCGGTTGAGATACCAGTGAAACTTCCTCTAAAGATTGCTCAAATTTCTCTACCTGCCTGAGGGTAGAAAGCCGCATCACGCCCTGCTTGCGCTTCGTATTTACGACGATTTCTAGTGGCATCAAACCATTGAAGTGCTTATCAAAAAAAGCAATGTCCTTCATGGGCTGGCTATCCTTGGGAATATTATCCACCATGTAAGAAATAGCTCGCATTTGCGTGATGCCGACCACCGCCAGAACGGCAATGACTCCCACGGTGATGTATACAACCCGTCGGTAATGAAAAACACTCGTATGGAAAAAATGTAACAGCTTATTCAAAGGTTTTCTATCCAAATGACTCAACTGACGAGCCGTGGGTGCGGGCAAGAAGGAATAAAATATCGGAAGCATCGTGATGCTCACGATGAAAAGCGAGAAAATACATAAACTAGAAATAATCCCGAATTGCTTCAGGTTGATATTATCCATGAAAATAAAGACGGCAAAGCCAATCGCGGTGGTGGTATTAGTCAGGAAAGCAACCACGCCGATTTTGCGAATGATATTGGAGAGTGCACGCGTCTTATGCTGATGTACTTTGAACTCTTGGTGATATTTATTGATTAAATAAACACAATTCGGAATACCAATCACGACGAGGACGGGCGGTAAAAGTCCCGTAAGAATCGTGATCTTGAAGCCAAAAATCACCAAGAAGCCCACGCACCACACCACCACCGTGCCGATGATAATGAGTGGGAAAATCACGGCGATAAAAGACCGAAAAAATAAAAATAATATCACACTCGTAACCAAACCCGAAAGCATCAACAGCATCTGTAATTCAGAACCCACCTGACCCGTCACGATAGAGCGGATGAAAGGCAAGCCTGCGTAGTGCAAATCTATTTTTGTATCCCGCTCGAAGTTACCTCCAATTTCTTGTATGCGTTGCACCAAGGCTTGTCGGGCACTAGATTCCAGCACCTCCTTATCAATAGAAATCAACAGCAATGTAGCTGTGCTATTGGGGTCAAAGAGAATTCCCTCGTAAAACATTTGATCTCGAGCAAAGGCCAGCAGAGAATCAAGTACAGAAGCCTGCTCAGGGATCTCCTCAAAGATTTTCTTCGCTAAAAATCGTTGTTGAGCCGTATCCTTTTCCAAGTAGCGCATCTGGGGGAGAGAAAGCACTTGATCTACGCCCTCCAACTCCGCAATCTGTTGGCTCATTTCCGCAAGACGATCAAAATTATCCACTTTGTACAACGCACTATCACGCATGCCAATGCCTAGAATAGTGCCATCATCGCCGAAAGTCTTTTTGAATTTCTGATAATATACTTGTTCAGGGTCATCCAAAGGGACAGCAGAACTGAAATCATAACTCATTTCGGCAAATTGTGCCAAGTAAGCCATCACGGTTGTAATGGCCATAATCATAATCACAAAAACAATACGATAGCGAAGTATGATGTGGGAGATTTTAAACCACATAGATTTACAGCTTAAGAATTAGAGACTACCATTCCCGACCAAATGGGATCAAGTAGACGGATTTGGGATGAACATTCAGGTAGGAGTATGGAACAAATACCGCCACAAATCACGTCGTAAAACTAAAGAAAATATATGAAAACCTTCTAGAATTAAATTAATTTAGTATATATGATAGATTAAGCACCCAAAGGTGAATTATGTTTCAGAATTGATGAGAATTGAGTCAAGAACCAAGACCGAATCATTCATAGAATCCACGGTCTTTCGCAAGAATTATCTATTTGAAAAGAAAAAGTACGCACTATTTTTGTTAAAATTCTCTTGTAATTGGGAAAATTGTTTTAAAATTGGTTTCCCAAAATATCTATCAAATAAATTGTATTTTGGGGGGCTTACACACAGAACGATCATTAAAAAGCAAGAAATTATACCAGCTACCTATTCATTCGTGGCAAAACTGAGGGTATCCCTACATACCACTTTGCTAAGTTTAATTTTGTAGCATTTGAAGGCCATTATTTCAAGGCCACTCGATCTTGTTTTGAAAAGGTTTACTCACATTTGTAAATACTGAGAAAATATGTTTTTAAATCTCTTGAAGCCCCAGGAAAAAAGTGCTTTCTTAACATTGGCACGAAGAGTTATCGCGGCAGATAAAGTGATCGCTGAGAAAGAAATGATTCTACTCGAGTCTATGAAAAAAGAGCTAGAAATCTCCGACGAAGAAATAGAAGAGATGGAAGATGATCTTCATTATCTCTGCTCTGTCTTCTCCTCCAGCAAATCCAAAGTATCCGCTCTCATGGAACTCATTGGGATTGGCTTTGTAGATGGTAAATTTGTGCACGAGGAACAACAAGTAATCTATGAAATCGCAGAGCACATGGGTATCAGCAAGGAAGAAACCACGATGTACGTGGACTGGGCACGCCGAGTATATATCAACTAAACCCTCCAAGTAGATGTTGCCTTTTGTGGGTTTGGCTCGTCAGACATCAGGAGGGCGATCCATACTCGCTTTTTACTGAAGCTAGGTAGCTGATGATTCGTGAGCTATTTTTAGGAGATCACCTACATGCGCTATCTATTTGACCAAACCTTCTGAGGGGTGTTTGCTGTTCTACCAATAGAAAGTATTTAAAAATATTTGGAGAACATTATTTAATGCCCAACCATGAATAACCACCCCCTCAGAATAATACTCTGGCTTGGATTGATTCTTTTGCTAAGCCAACCCATCAGTGCCCAAATTCAAGATCCACAGAGTCTTGACAATAACAATCCAGACCGCAACACCCTAAACCCAGACCCCTTGGTAGAGACTTACCGAGATCAGGATATTCTTTATTTTAGCCAGCTCAAGAATACAAAACAAAAGAGAAGAGCTTCTACCACCGAACTTATCATAAGAAGAGTGAGCAACGAGCCACCCGCAGACTTGGCAATCACAACGGCTCCAAATCCCCCCGTAGAATTGAGACCCATGTCTATCATCTTTGAAGTAGAAGCATCTGGTTACGTGAGAGCAGATATCAGCAATGATTCTGGAACTTTCAAGCGTAACTTAATACAAGCCGAATTGATTCCTGGTGTCTACACGTTGTGGGTAGATATACGACAGTGGGATAATGACCGCTATTACTGTATTGTGAGCCAAGAAGGCGGACAACAGCAAACAGGACAGTTCTTAATCCGTAAATAGAAATAATAATCACGGGGATGTTTTCGGCTTCCTTTTTTGGTTTGCTAGATAATCGGAAGCCAAGCATTTTCTCTCAATCCCTTCAAATCCTTTCCTCTCAAGAGGAGAGGATTTTTGCTAATGGAGAAAAGCTTTTCTAAATTAAGGCGGCTTGAATTTGAGTACGGTCTACTTTTATGACCTTAGATTAGATTAAAAGATTTGAAGTTTTAAACCTTCGAAATCATTACTATGAACACACCTCTTCGATTTGTACAACTCAGTGATCTACATCTGCACCCAGATACAGATTATACTTATCATGGGCACCAGCCACTTCGCTCTTTTCTTCATATCATAGAGGATATAAAGCAATTAGAGCCTCCACCTAAATTTTTGATTTTGACTGGCGATTTGGCCAGCGACAAGCAAGAAATCGTTTATTTTCTCATTGACCAAACCTTAACTTCTCTCGGGATTCCCTACTACTGGATAGGAGGCAACCACGACCACCCTGACCAGATGGAAGCCATTGTGCATAAAATCTCGGTGCAGGCAGAGAAAGCTTTCGTACAAGAAGGCATACATTTTATCTTGATGGATAGTGTAGAAAAAAATCGTGAAGAAGATCACGGCGAGTTTTCAGATTGGGATCTCGAGTTTTTAAGAAAAAGCCTAAAAGATCATCCCGATTTACCTACTGTGCTCGCCTTACATCACCACCCCTTTCCGGTTGGCGCCCAGTGGATAGATGATTTGATGCTCAGAGACGCACAGAATTTCTTGGACATATTAGAGACTCACGAGCAAGTCAAGATGGTCATATTTGGTCATATTCACCACGTTTTCGAGAAAGAATACAAAGGAATTCATTTTCTCTCAGCACCTTCTACTGCTTATCAATTTAGAATTGCTGAGGAATTCGGTTTTGAAGAATTAGCTCCTGGCTATCGCGTATTTGATTTTCAGGCAGATGGTAGCTTCGTGAGCGCGGTGAAAAGGATAGATTAGCGTTTGTTTTTTGGGAATTTTCTAAATTATAACCCTCTCTGTGCATAGATCTGAATGGTTTGTTCAAACACAGAGACACAGACACACAGAGACACGGAGACACAGAGATACGGAGACACAGACACACGAAGACACAGAGACACGGAGACACGAAGATACGGAGACACGAAGACACGGATATACGAAGACACGGATATACGAAGACACGGATATACGGAGACACGGATATACGGAGAGATTTCAGGATACTCTGGCGGAAAATCCACTCCCATTCCAGTGTACACATTACAGAGACAGATTGTGATGATAATTTCACAAAAGAACTATAAAATAACGCTAAACTAAGCCCGCCATGCCCACCCTCCACGAAATTTATATGCAAATGGCCTTAGAAGAAGCCAAAGTAGCTTTTGAAGCCCAAGAAATTCCCGTCGGTGCAATGGTCGTTTGTCAGCAGCAAGTCATTGCGAAGGCTCATAATCAGACCGAGCGACTCCAAGATGTGACTGCGCACGCCGAAATCTTGGCTATTACGGCTGCTTCTCATTATTTAGGTAGCAAATACTTGAAGCATTGTACACTCTACGTGACCCTCGAGCCTTGCCCTATGTGTGCTGGCGCGATTGCTTGGGCACAGATAGACCAAGTGGTTTTTGGAGCATCCGATGCTAAGGGAGGCTTTCTCAATTATCAGAATGCTCAAGGCAAATCTTTATTATCTTCTAAAACTGAGCTAGTAAAAGGAGTGCTGGCGCAAGAATCAGAAATGCTCTTGCAAAGCTTTTTTCAAAAATTGAGAAAACTTAATTAATTTTAGGCGGTTCTCCATGTAGATCAAAACTATCTGTGAGTCGCTCCCACCACTAGCATTCTTCTGGTGAGGAGCAAACCTCTTAATTCTATTTTCAAAATTTTTCATCACAAAACTAATCTAAATTATGGCATTCGAATTAGCCCCTTTACCCTATGCACACGATGCACTTGAGCCTCATATCGATAAAACGACCATGGAAATCCACCATGGCAAACACCATCAAGGATATTGCAATAAGTTGAATGCAGCCATTGAAGGAACTGCTCACGATGGCAAATCTATTGAAGAAATCATCGTCGGACTAGGTCGCGACAATATGGCTGTCCGCAACAACGGCGGTGGTTTCTTTAATCACAATATTTTCTGGCAAGTAATGAGCCCTAACGGCGGTGGCACACCCAGTGGCGAACTAGCCGATGCCATCAACGCTGCTTTTGGTTCTTATGATCAATTTAAAGAAGCTTTCAACCAAGCAGCCGCTACTCGCTTCGGTTCTGGATGGGCTTGGCTTTACGTGGACGGTTCTAAACTCGCCGTGGGTTCTACCGCGAATCAGGATAACCCCTTGATGGCAGACGCTGGTATCTCTGGTAAGCCTATCTTGGGATTAGATGTGTGGGAGCACGCTTACTATTTGAAATATCAGAACCAACGCCCTGCTTACATTGATGCTTTTTGGAGCGTGGTCAATTGGGACAAAGTAGCCGAGCACTACGCCGCTGCCAAATAAAATTGCTTAGTGAAAGATAAAATATAAAAACCCTCGAGCTTAGCTCAAGGGTTTTTGTCTCTAAGTATGCGACTTCTTAGGAAGATAAGCTCTATACCATCTCAGAAACAGAGGATACTTTTCTATCTTTTGCTTCCAAAAAATGGATAAAACGGAAAATACGGTGATCTAAGCCCGCCACTTGTTGGAGCTTCTCGGTCGCGTGCTTGCGACGAAGATACTTCTGGTAGTGATTCAAGGCTAAACCCACGATCTTAAGCTCTTCGGAAGTGATATAAAACTTGTCTCGCTTGGGAATCTCCCAAGGATTTAAAGGAGAGGGGATTGTCTTATTTGCTTCTTTTGCTCTGCCAAAGCTGTAAAGCGAATCAGACAACCTACCTAGGATAGATTGTAACATGGTACTAATATTTGATAGTAAAACAGATTATTACTCTAATTTAGGCATTTCCTTCCGAATCTCCATATGTTTTGCTGGATAGTTTAGGTTTTATCACCTAAGGGCTTAATTGCCAAGTATTTAATTTAAAAATTGCTCAATCAGGATAGTTCCCTTTCAGGTAATATTTTACAAGATAAGCGTGGGAGCGTGGTTTTCGTAAATCTTCGACATTCTAATACAAATCCCAATTCCCATCCAAATAATAACGGTACAAAACCGGATTATGAATGGTGTTGATCTCCAAATCTTCTACTTCAGGATTAAAAAAATAGCTTTGTTTACCAAAAGAAGTCATCATGGTCATGGCCTCCTGATTAATCCACCGCGTGGAGATATTCTCGAATTTCAGCTTGCGTAAGGCTTTTTTTAGGGTTTGGGAAGAAAAATGCTTGGAGCCAATCGTCCAGCCCCACTCGCCCATCGTGATGATTTGATTGTGCATCTGTACGGTTTGGAAATCAGCCGCCTCTAGGGTTTGTTTGATGCACTCAAAAGCACGCCCATTAAAATAAGGACTGCCCGACTGGGTAATGAGCAAACCTTCGGGTCGCAAATGTTTGTAACATAAGCTATAAAATTCTCTCGAGTACAAGCGGCCCAGTTCTACGGTACGCGGATCGGGTAGGTCGATGACAATTAGATCAAAATAGTCTTGGGTGTCGCTCATATATTTGAAGGCATCTTGTGTCAAAATATGAACTTTGGGGTGGTAGAAAGCACTATCGTTGACCTCTAAGAGTGCATAATGGTTTTTGGCCAAGCGAATCATGGCGGGGTCTAAATCTACCAAGGTGATCTTTTTGACGGCCTTATATTTCAAAATTTCTCTGACGGCCGCTCCGTCGCCCCCGCCTAGTACTAAGATATGATAGGGAGTAGGGGAGAGTTGCATCACGGGGTGCACCAGTGGTTCGTGGTACATTTCTTCATCGCGGGTGCTGAGTTGTTGGCTACCGTTGAGGTAAAGCCAGTAATCATCTTTCCATTGGGTAATCACGATTTTCTGATATTTCGTCTGTTCGGCATAAATGACCTGATCTTGATAGCGTTTTTGCTCTCCGAAGAAAATAATTGGATCTGCGTAAATAAATCCACCTAAGATCAACCCGAACACCAAAAGCACGAGGCCACCTAATAATCTTCTCCTTTCTAGTAAAATCAAATGAGCAAAACGTGTGAAGAGAATCAAAGCCACGCCAAAATTAATCGCACCCAGCACAAAGGGCGTGTAGGTCAATCCCAGATAAGGCAAACCCACGAAGGCAAAAAACAAGCCGCCAATCAAACTCCCGTAATAGTCATTTTCCATCACCGAGGCGATATTGAAGCGCAATTCTTCGTATTCTTCGTTCAGACGCGTAACTAAGGGAATTTCCAAACCAATCAACCAGCCGATCAAAATGCTTAATCCGTAGATAATCAACCCGTTGTACATAGTATAGGCTGAAGCTACATACACGCTCAGTGCCGAAAACGACACCAATATGGAGAGCAAAAATTCAATCAAAATAAACTTCTCGAGCAATCCTCCCTGAAAATAACGACTTACCCGACTGCCCAAACCCATGGCGAAGAGCATGAAAGAAAGTACCAAGGTCCACTGCAGGATAGAATTCCCCAAAAAATAAGTAGCCAAAGTAGAGAGAATATACTCCGCCACAATCCCCGAAAGCCCCGTTGCGAACAAGGAGACCTTCAGAATCAGTGAGCGATAATGATCGGATTGAGTGTTTTGCATTCAGTTCAGTAAGTTAGTATTTAGCCTTCGTTAGATGGACGCGAGTTTGGATTATTTATGATGTTGTGCGCTCGAACAGCAACCGTTCACCGGTTTGGCTCTCGTCAAATTTGCCGTGCGCATAGACCAAATGACCCGATACGAAGGTATGGCTAATTTGTCCGACTAAACTTTGTCCTGAAAGGGGCGACCAGCCACATTTGTAATGGATATTTTGAGGAGCTACTTCTGTACTTTTATCCAAATCTAAAAGCACCAGATCGGCCCAATAACCTTCCCGTACGAAGCCTCTTTCTTTGATTTGAAAACAAAGAGCAGGGGCATGGCACATCTTTTCTACGATTTTTTCCAGACTAATCTTACCTTCTCGGTGAGCCGTCAGCATCATATGTAGCGGGTACTGAATCAGGGGCAGACCAGCGGGCGCATTCCAGTAATGGCCTTGCTTTTCTTCCCAAGTGTGAGGCGCGTGGTCGGTAGCGATCACATCTAGTTGATCATTAAGCAAAGCCGGCCAGAGTGCCTCCCGATGTCGTACCTCCTTGATCGCAGGGTTGCATTTAATTTGTGTGCCCAGCGTCTCGTATTGGCTGGCGTCAAACCAAAGATGATGTACGCAGACTTCTGCCGTGATTTTTTTCTCTGATAGAGGCAAGGAATTTTCAAATAAAGCCAATTCCTCTTCGGTTGAGATATGCAGAACGTGGAGACGCGTACCGTGTTTTTTGGCCAATTCTACGGCCAGGGAAGAAGATTTGAGACAAGCCTCTACGCTGCGAATTTCAGGATGTTTGCTGATAGGCATTTGCTCACCATATTGATCTCGATATTTTTGAGAATTTTCTCGGATGGTGGCTTCGTCTTCGCAATGGGTGGCAATGAGGAGAGGTGATTGACTGAAAATATTTTCTAAGGTCTGGGCATCGTCTACGAGCATATTCCCCGTAGAAGAACCCATAAAAATCTTGAGACCACATACTTGCTGAGGATTTGTCTTTAAAGCTTCCTCTAAATTATCATTAGAAACTCCCATATAAAAAGAATAATTGGCTAAGGACACCTCCGCTGCCCGTTGATATTTTTGCTCTAGCAAATCTTGGGTAAGCGTATTGGGAACCGTATTAGGCATTTCCATAAAAGAAGTAACGCCCCCGGCCACCGCTGCCTTCGCTTCCGTGTAGATTTCAGCTTTGTGCATCAAGCCTGGCTCTCGGAAATGCACCTGATCGTCAATGACCCCCGGGAGCAAGTATTTACCCTTGGCATCAATGACACGCTGAGCTTTGAGGTGAGTAAGGCCAGAATCGATGCGGGCAATGCGTCCATCTTCCACAAAAATGTCCGTTTCTGTGATTTGGCCTTCATTAATCAGGCGAGCGTTTAGGATCAAAGTACTAGTCATAGAAATAGAATTATGAGAATGGAATCTTAGTGAAAAGTCAACTTGGAGAAATCCAATCTGAAATGAATCTCGCCAGTTATTTTTTCATAAGCGGATTAAAAATTGCGTTTTTGGAGATTGCCTCCTAAATTTCTCTTACGAAATTAATGCAGAATCCAGAAATTCTTCACGCTCTCCTTGCATTTTTATAAGGAATCATCTCATTTTATTGCTCAAAACTCCAGATGATTGAAAATACAAGGAAGCTGTTCACTCAAAAAATAAAATATATGCAAATTGAGAATATCACCATTATCGGCGGAGGCAACCTAGGCGGGGCCATGGCACAAGGATTGGTCAAAACGAAAATGATCCCTGCTCAGCGTATCTTTGTAACGCGCCGTCGCTTAGAAAAAATTGCCTACCTCGAGCACCAAGGAGTGAATACCCTTTCGGATAATCACGAAGCAGCCGCTCAGGCGGATATTGTGATCTTGGCCGTCAAACCCAATACCCTCAACGCCATCCTCCAAGAGATCAAACCAGTTTTAGAAAAAAATCAACCCGTGCTGGTATCACTCGTTACTGGGGTAACCCTGAATGATATTCAAGCCCTCATTGGGCAGGAAATTCCCCTCTTCCGAGCCATGCCCAACACCGCGATTGCCATCCAAGAATCCATGACTTGTATCTCTACCAACAATACCAATGAAGCGCAAAAAGCAGCCATCCTCAATCTGTTTGATCATTTGGGACGCTCGGTCATTATTCAGGATGAACTGATGGCCGCCGCCACGGTACTGGGCGCCTGTGGGGTCGCTTACTCGATGCGCTATATCCGCGCGGCTTCGCAAGGGGGCATCGAGATTGGCTTCGATGCACAGACGGCTCAACTCATTGCCGCTCAGATGGTCAAAGGCTCTGCGGCTTTACTTCTAGAAAATGGCAATCACCCTGAGCAAGAAATTGATAAAGTTACCACACCCCAGGGCTGCACCATCGCAGGCTTAAACGAGATGGAACATCAAGGCTTTAGTTCTGCGCTCATCAAAGGCATTCTTAGCTCTTATCACAAAATAAATGATATCCGGGAAGATTATCGTGACTAATTCTCTCTTAATGAATTTGTCTAGGCTATAAAAAATGCAAGAAAAAAGGCATATTTGTATAAAATTTGATAACTTACTCGCATCGTATTTTATATAAAAAATTTAGAAATGGAAGACCAAAACGTGAAGGGGCATTTGCAAAAACTTGCCGAAGAAATGGACGGCAACTATACCGAATACTCCGATGATACTATCATTGTAACATTACCCTTGGAAGAAGGACGTTTTCAAAGCGTCCGTGGACTAATCACCGAAAAAGATGCTGGCCTCATGCTCATCTTTACTTCCACGATCTGCCGTCTACACGAATATCCAGATGTAGATTTTAGGAAAATGCTTGAGATGAATTACGAATTAGGTTACGCCAAAATCACGATCACCGATGAGGATTACCTCGAGCTCATGACGGCGATCAAATATGATCTCGCCACGGCCGAAGAAATCCGCTATATGATCACTGAGGTAGCCCGAACGGCTGATAAACTAGAATTTGAAATCACGGGTAAAGACGTCCATTAATCAAATTTTCCCCTTTCTTGATTGAAGCGACCCTCAGACAGGTCGCTTTTTTATTTCTTGCCTCTTTTTTTAGTAATTAGGCTGTATTTTTTCTTTTTTTTATTTAAAATCAAGCCCTGCGAAAGTTCAGCTATCAATAAGAATTTGTCCAAAGTAAAAATAGCCATCTAAAAGCATTACGCTGAACGATCATCAAGCATGCTAAACTCCAGAGAATTGCCTAAATAGAATCAGGGGAATTCAGGAGTAAGGCTTTGAAAAAGAAGCTAATAACAAACAACTCATAACGAACAACTACTTTAAACATCATGAAGAAAAAACACATCCATCATGATCTATCCCTGGCGCTCTGCCTTTGTCTGATATTATTGAGTCTATCCGCCACGGCACAAGGTCGAAAAAACACGCAATCCCTAGAAAAAATAAGCATTCCCCCCTCCTCACTCGAAGAACGAAAAGTAGCCGTGAAGCAAAGGGAAGAAATGCGCCAAGCTTCTCTTTTCCAAAACTACCCCATCCGAGAGATTGGCCCCACGGTAATGGGTGGGCGCATCGTGGACATCGAAGGAAGTCGCCAAGAAAATAAGCGTTTCTATGTGGCTTATGCCTCGGCGGGAGTTTACAAAACAGAAAACAACGGACTTTCTTTCCAACCCATTTTCGACAACCAAGCGCGTCTTACCATTGGAGATATTGCGGTGCATCCCCAAAATGACCAAGTCATCTGGGTAGGCACGGGCGAGAACAACAGCAGTCGCTCCAGCTACGCGGGCTACGGCGTTTACAAAAGCGAAGATGGCGGCCAAAACTGGCAACATTTGGGCCTTGAGAATACCCAACACATCGGGCGCGTTGTCCTGCATCCTCAGGATAAAAATGTAGCTTGGGTAGCCAGCTTAGGTGCCCTCTACTCCCACAATGAAGAAAGAGGCATATACAAAACCACCGACGGCGGTAAAACTTGGAATAAAACGCTTTTCATCAATGACAGTACAGGCGTCGTAGATTTGATCATTCACCCTACTGACCCTAATCAACTCTGGGCAGCCGCTTGGGAGCGGGATCGTGAGGCTTGGGACTTCAAAGAAAATGGCCCTGGTTCTGGCTTGTATTACTCTGAAGATGGAGGTGAAAATTGGCAAAGAACCACTAACGGACTACCTGAGGCTAAGTTTATGGGAAGAATTGGCTTGGATATTTGTCAGGCACAACCCGAAACGCTCTACCTCATCGTGGATAACCAAGAAGAAGTCAAAACCGAAAAAGAGGAGGACGAGCAAAAACTTAAGTTCACCTTCGAGGATTTCAAAACCATGGCTAAGGCAGACTTTCTTGCGCTGAATGAAGCCGATGTGGATACCTTTCTGCAAGAAAAAGGATTTCCCGAAAAATATACCGCTCAAAAAGTAAAGCAAGAAGTAAAACAAGGCAAATACTTACCCGAAGCATTGGCTCGCTATTTCAAAAGTGCCAATGATGATCTCTTTGATACAGAAGTACGCGGCGCGGAAGTCTATCGCTCCGACGATGGCGGTAAAAGCTGGCAAAAAGTCAATACCTATCCATTGGAGGGGGTTTTCTACACTTATGGCTATTATTTTGGGCAAATTCGAGTCGATACCCAAAACCCCGACTTGATTTATATCTTCGGCGTACCCCTCTTGCGTTCCCGAGACGGAGGCAAAACTTTTGAGTCCATTACTTATCGCAAAGATGTACACGCCGACCACCACGCCATGTGGATTGATCCTGCTGACCCTAACCGGATTCTCAATGGCAATGACGGAGGGCTTTACATGAGCTATGACCAGGGAGAGCATTTTATTCACATGAATAATGTATCGGCTGGGCAATTTTATACCGTAGGGATTGATATGGAAAAGCCCTACAACATCTACGGCGGCTTGCAAGATAATGGCGTTTATAAAGGCTCTTCTCGCTTTGAACCCAATCAGGGCGAATATTGGGAGCGTATCTGGGGTGGAGACGGAATGTTTGTACAAGTAAATCCTGAGAATAGTAATCTGATTTACACGGGTTTGCAGTTTGGAAATTACTGGCGTTTGGGAGAAGGCCGCCCTGTTAAAATTACTCCACAGCACGCCATTGGCGAAGAACCCTATCGCTACAACTGGCGAACGCCCCTCGTGATGAGTCCACACAATCCAGATATTATCTACATTGGTTCCCAAAAATTATTACGTAGCCTAGACAAAGGCGATCACTGGGAAGTAATTAGTCCTGATTTGACCAAAAACTTCCCTAATGGCAATGTGCCCTACTCTACTTTGACCTGTATCAGTGAATCTCCTCTCAAGTTCGGGCGATTGTACGTTGGAACTGATGACGGAAACATACAAGTCAGCCGAGATGCTGGCGAAACTTGGGAACTCATTTCTCAAAATCTGCCCCCCAATCGCTGGGTGAGTAGTGTAAATGCCTCACCCCACGACCTGACTACGGTTTATGCCAGCTTGAATGGTTACCGCTACGATGAAATTGATGCTCACGTCTACGTGAGTACAGACGATGGGAAAAGCTGGAAATCCATCCAAGGAAATTTGCCGAATGAAGCGGTGAATGTCATTATTCCCGATCCGGTCAATCCAGAATTGCTCTATCTGGGCACCGACCAAGGAGCGTACCTCAGCATGAACAGAGGAGAAACGTGGCACTTGATTACTGGAGATTATCCTAATGTAGCCACTTACGACCTGATCGTGCATCCACGCGAAAATGAACTGGTATTGGCCTCGCACGGGCGTAGTATGTACGTCATGGATGTCAAGCCACTACAAGCCATGGCAGCTCAGGAGCAAATGCCTGATCTAGAAGTATTTGCCATCGAGCCCGTTCGTCATTCCGAAAATTGGGGCGAACGCCGTACAGAATATTTACCCGTTTCGGAGCCAGAGGTTTCTATACTTTATTTTACCAAAAAAAGCAGTCCCGTACAACTCCAAGTCAAAAACAAAGAGGGTAAAAAGTTATATGAAAAAACCTTGGATGTATCCGCAGGCTTTCACAGCCATACTTGGCATCTAAAAGACCAGTCTGACCAATACCTCAAGCCAGGCCAATACCAAGTAATGGTTCAGGCGGGAGGGAAAAAGGCGCAGACGACCCTTGAAGTCAAGGCAAGGAAATAATACCTTGTGCCCAGATGAAGGTGCTCGTTCCTTCATCTGGGTGCTTTTTATTCCTTTGATCATTTGCTAAATACCCGTGTGTTCACCTCGATGGGTGGAGAGGTAAAAATTAACAATTCGATATTCTCCCATTTTAAAAATGAGATAACGATCCCGTTGGAATATCGTAAATACCCTTGAAGTATTCTGCCTCCATGAATTCTCTGCCGTGGACAAAAGAAAAAGAATTCTGCTTGAACAATATGCGATATCGATCTGTTCTGTCGTTGTTTGTATAAGAATGAGGATAAAAGCACATACAGTTCTAATTTTCCTACATTAGAAAAATATAATATATCTACTTTAGGTTATGAAAAAAGAGTGAAAATAGCAACATGCTAAAATAAAATGCTCTTAAACTTGCATCGAGAAGAAAAAATAATTTTATTTGTTCACAGTTTCATACACCAAAGTTACATCACAAAGTTCTTCCGCCATCTCAGCTCATGTAGTATCTAGCATCAGAAATTAGCTTCTGATTTTTTAGAAAAGAGCTTCAACCATCAGCGTTCCATACATTAAGTGTTTCATAGCAGAGTGCCTTGCCTAGGGCAGAGGTAACTCTATCTAATGTTATCTGGTAGATTATATGCTATCATTTAATAAAACAACACTCAGGGAGAATCTTCAATTTATTTACTCAGAGAGTCATCATCTTTAGAAAGTGGCGACATTGTTTTACCTCTCAATTGACACAATTAGACTGCTTTGACAGTGCTGTGTATTAGGGAGAGACTATCGAGAGGCTATATTTTTATAAAAACTTAGTAATCTGGCATGTTTTTATCAAAAATTCAGCACAAGCATTAACAAATCAATCTTTTAACAAAAAAATCTCTTTTAAAGCCAAGCAAACAATCATGACGACCATCAGTAACCAATTACAACCGTTGAGCTTCACCCTGCGTGAGCTTTGGGGCTCTGCAAAAGGTCACGCTAGCGTTTTAGCTTTCGTATCCGCCCTTGCGATCATCGGGGGCTTACGTGCCTTTTTAAACCCAAGCCTAGAGGGAGAACTCACCACAAACCACGCAACTTTTTCTCCTGAGCCACTATCGCCTCAGGTGCAAGCCAATGTATTCCCCACCGCTCCAGTGAATCAGGTAATTACCCGAATCAATGCGGGTGGGCTCTTGGCATCCGATGCCTACACCGACGGAGCAGGACAAGCCTGGAGTGATGATAAGTCTTTCTCGGGAGGAAGTACTTTTGTCAATTCAACAGCTTCTATTTCTGGAACAAGCAATGACAAGCTCTACCGATCAGAGCGCTGGGGTAACTGGACTTACAACATTCCAGTTCCTAGTGCAGGTACTTATGAGGTAAAACTGCATTTCGCAGAAATCTACTGGAAAGTACTCACCTCTTCGGGAGGACCTGGTAAACGCGTATTTAGTATTCAAATAGAAGGTCAGGAAGTACTCTCTAACTACGACATATTAGCACAAATAGGCCCCGCTACAGCTGATGTAAAGACTTTTAATGTAAATGTACAGGATGGCGTACTGAACATCAAGGGCATTCAAATCAGTGATAATCCCAAGATTTCAGGAATTGAAGTCATCGGCTCTTCTACGACCACGCCTCCCAACCCTGACCCCGATCCAGAGCCTAATCCAGGTACAGGAACCACCGTCAGCAAGATTAATGTAGGAGGCGGAGACTACCAAGACTGGGATGCCGATAAGCAATTTACGGCCAATGGAGCGATGGGAACCGCTACCAACAACCAACTACAGATCAACAATACAAGCGATGACCAACTTTACCAATCCGAAAGATGGGGTGTATATACTTATAATATCCCTGTATCTGGTAGTGGTACTTACACGGTAAACCTTCACTTTGCAGAAATTTATTTTGGAGTAAAAACGGATAATCCAGTCGGCAGACGTGTTTTTGATGTCTTTGTCGAGAATCAAAAAGTACTTGCCAACTTTGATATTGCGAAGGAAGCAGGGCCGGCCACGGCTTTGGTTAAATCTTTTAGCGTCAATGTCACGGATGGCAACGTTACGATTCGTACTCAGGCCGTTAAAAATAATCCAAAAATCTCCGCCATTGAGGTCATCTCGGGCAGTGGAGGAGGAACGCCACCACCGCCACCACCAACTAACAGTGACTTGAACTTTATCTTGGTGAACGCTAATACGGATAGCGATATTCAAGCCTTAAACGAAGGTAACTCTGTTAATTTGGGAGCCTTGGGCAATCCTCAGGTTTCTATCCGAGTAGACCCTAGCCCTGCTATCGATGGCAATGTGAAAAGTGTAAGAATGGTCTTGTCTGGCACCAAAAGCCGAGGACAGACTGAGAACGTAAAACCTTACACGCTCTACGGAGATAGTAATGGAGATTCTTTTGGAGAGAATTTCCCCAATGGTAACTACACCATCAAGGTAGACGCTTATTCCCAACCGAATACAGGTGGAAATGTGGTTGCTTCTCGCACGGTCAACTTCAGCATCGGCAATAGCACCGGAGGCGGAGGTGGTTCAGGACTACTCAGCACCTCGGAGAGCGAAATGATTTTTGACGGAAGTCAATTTGATGTGATTACCAAAAACCTAACGGTTACCAATACAGGCTCGGCTTCGGTATCTATTAGTCAGGCACAAGTCTTGGGCGATAAATTTGAGGTATCGGTCAACCAAGGCTACCCAATCAACTTGAACGCAGGCCAATCCAAAACCTTCCAAGTGAAGTTTGCTCCTGGACAAAACAACATTGGTGCTTTTGATGGAACTTTGAACTTCAGAAGTGGAACGAGCACACTAGCTAGCGTCGGGCTTCACGGTCTGAGCATCAGAGGCTACAACGGAGGAATCCAAGAGCCTTTCTTGTCGGATGTGGTAAAAACATTAGGCTACGACATCAATGTAGGCTGGACTAAGCTAGATATAGGTACTACCAAGAACCTTCAAGGCGAAGAAGTACTCGTGCAACTCTTCCAAAAAGCCGGAGGGGGGCAAGTACAGATTGAGCCTGTGGCTCGTTATTCACCTGCCGAAAAACTGCCTTTTGGTTACTACCTGCCCAGTGGCTCTAATCCTGATGAGCGACAAGTGGGCGAACTGACAGATGGTGGCAACGAGCACCAAACGCTTTTCCCAAATTTATCTAGTGGAGGAAAAAGCTTCGATCCAGGTAACGCGACTTTTGGTATTTATACCAAATCTAACTTCTTTAATCGCTTCAACTACACCGAAGATGCCTTGAATGCTCCCTCTGGTGTGGAAAGACGCGTACGCACCTACGCTTTGAAGAACCGTCAGGGAGCTTTGGTCGCCAATAGCTACTTAGTTTGCTTTGAAGATGCAACCAATGGCGATTACCAAGATTATTGCTTTGTCCTCTCTAATGTGAAACCCGCAGGTGGTGGAAGTACACCTCCTCCCTCTGGCACTTCGCTCGTGAAGATCAACTCCGGAAACGGTAGCTTCAATGGTTGGGACAACGACCGTAACTTCAACGGCGGAACTCCTTCTTCCAAAAGCTTTGGGGTAAATGGTACATCAGATGATGCGCTTTATCTAAATTATCGCTTTGGAGCTTCCTTTGGCTACAACATTCCAGTAGGTCAAGGTACTTACACGGTGAAATTACACTTCTTAGAGCCTTTCTTCGGTGCACCCGGTGGAGGACCCGGTGGTACAGGTCGTCGTGTCTTCAATATCAATGTAGAAGGTCAAGGTTTCCGTACTAATTTTGATATCAATGCCAATGCTGCTCCGGCCACGGCCTTAGTGGAAACCTTCAACAATATCACCGTCAACGATGGTACTCTGAATATTAATTTTAATGCCTCTAAGGACAATGCCATCATCTCCGCCATTGAGATATTAGGAGACGGTGGTGGCTCTGGTGGTAGTCGTCCTTCTATTTTATCGGTGCACGACGGTACTTTGGATGTAATTCAGAATGGAGAAACTGGTATTGATACAGACATCAGCATTTCTACCACACAGATGAACCTACCCAACGGTAGCTTGAATAATAATACCGTCAATGGTAATACCGTGAGACTGATTAAATCAGGCAATGGTCAAGTAAATGCTACCATCAACTCTACGGCGGGTGGCGATGCCATCACCTTGGTGCCTAATGGTGGATTGGATGCCTTCAGTACTTACACTTTTGAAGTTACCAGTGGGGTGAAGGATGTGAGTGGACAAGCGATGATTCCTTTCTCAGTTACCTTTACTACAGGTGCTCAGTCTTCTACGGGTTCGGGCAATCTGGGTGGAGTAAACTTTAATCGTTTCGTGCAAACTGCTTCTCAGGGTAAGCAATATACGAGCTTAGATATTCACGAAGAAGCCAATAAGCTTTATGCTGCTACCATTGATGGTTATATCCACCGCTTTGACATTCAAAATGACGGTACGCTCACGAACAAATTCGTAATCAATACTTTGAGAAATCACCGTCGTGGCTCTCAGGTAAGTTCTAACGCCAAGACCTTGGTTGGCTTGGTCGTACAGCCAGGTTCTAGCCCCAATAATCCGATTGTCTGGATATCTTACGCGGGTGCTTATACCTTAACCGACGGCCCAGCTTGGGATGGTAACATTGCTCGCTTGTCTGGCTCTAATTTGCAGAATATCAGGGATGTAGTGATTAACCTGCCCCGCTCCAAGCGTGATCACTTGACCAATAGCATCGCCTTTGAGCCAGGTAATAATAACTTTATCTACTTCCTACAAGGCGGGAACACAGCGATGGGTAAAGGAGATTCCAACTGGGGTAACCGTGAGGAACGACTGCTCTCAGCCGCGCTGCTACGTCTGAAAATTAATCCACTACCCAACAACCCGATCAACGCGAAGACCGAAGAGGGAGGTAATTACAACCCTTACGCTTCTGGCGCACCACTTACGCTCTACGCCACGGGTATTCGTAATGCTTACGATTTGGTATTCCATAGCAATGGACAATTGTACGTGCCTACCAATGGCTCGGCTGCTCCGGGTAATGTACCTAGTTCTACTCCTGGTACTTTTAACTATGTATCCAAAGACTCCAAAGCTCCTAACTACAATGGTCCCAAAGCACCTGGCATAAACGGCGTTACTCCTACCCAACGAGATTGGTTATTCCGTGTAGAACCCGGAAGATACTACGGCCACCCCAACCCCAGAAGAGGAGAGTATATCCTGAACCGTGGAGATGGAGATGTGAACAACTCACAATATAATGGCTTGGGAGCTGATCCGAACTACCACTGGGGTGGAATTGCCTATGATTTTGAGTTCAACAAATCACCCAATGGAGTTATCGAGTACAAGAGCAATACCTTTAATGGAAAATTGAAAGGAAGATTGCTCATAGTGAGATACAGTGAGAAAGATGATATTATGATTCTTAGACCTGACCCCTCACAACTAGGCAACATCACAGAAACGCCCATTGACGGTAAGGCCGTAGGACTGAATAACTTCTCTAATCCTCTGGACTTAATAGAAGATACCAAAAATGGTAATCTCTATGTATCTGAGTTTGGAGCCAATCGCATCGTGCTGATGAAACCCGCTGGTACCACGAATAATGGTGGTGATGGTAGTTTGAGCGTGACCAAAGTGCGATTGATTAATCCAAACAACAATACGATCGTTACGGATATCAACAATGGTAGCACCCTCAATTTAGGAGCCCTTGGCTTGAATAATGGTGTCAACATTGAGGCCGTCGTGAACGGAACTCCAAGTTTTGTTACTTTTGCGCTGAGAGGTCCTCAAAACATCAACAGAACCGAAGGAAGTGCTCCCTACGCTTTGTTTGGAGACAGTGATCAAAATGGCTTCTTACCGGGTAGCTTGCCAAACGGGGCTTACAACCTAACCGTTACACCAAATAGTAGTAGTGGAACAGGTACCGCTTTGACCGTTTCGTTCAATGTTACCAATAGCTCTGCTCGGGTCATTCCTAACGTGCGCTTAGAAGATGAGCCATCACGGGGTGAGTTACCTTCTGAGGTCGTGAATCTTTTCCCGAATCCCTCCGAAGAAGGTATCTTCCAAGTAGAGTTCAGCGATGTGATTCAAGGAAAGGTACACTACGATTTGGTAGACCAACAAGGTAATATCATCACCAGTGGTGATATGGATACCAACGGTCTAGTTTATTCTATGGAAATTAACTTGAAAGCTCACCTCCGTAATAATGGCGTGTATTACCTCCGTCTGCGTGGAGATCACTTGAAACAAAAAACGATGAAAGTGGTGAAAAACTAAGCAAGTAAGCTTATACTTGAAATAAAAGCCTGGCCTTGGCCGGGCTTTTTTCATGGGCTGAAAACAATTTGAAGCGAATCCGTAAATGTTTTTGTAGATAGCCATGCGATTTTTTTTGCAGAAGGTAATCAAACTGATTCCGTGCGGATTAGGCCGATTCTCAATAACTTGAGACAAACAGCCGAACAACTATCTATATAATTTACTAACTTGCTCTCGGGTAGCGAATTCAAGAAATGACAGCGAATGTTTAATAGCACGAACGACCTAATGGAGCGATTCAATGTTTCTCAGACATTGGAAAAGCTCAATGTGACCAAAACACTTTATAGCAAATTTGACAAAGAAGCCGAGAAGTCGCTTTCTCAGACCTTAATTCGAGAGGCTCTCGATGAGGTATACAGTCGAGGTGACAAGGTGATGATTGGTTTCGTAGGGTTGCATTACCTCTTAGGTCTGCTCTTTGCCGCCATTCACAATGATAGCTGGCGACTTTATGGCTTTTTAGGAACAGCCGTACTTCTTATCTTTCTGGGCATTGTTTTCTTCTATCCTAAGAAATTTTTTACTCGGGTAATGGCTGGGGTCGCCCTGATGTCTTACATTCTGCTTTATATCCATCTGTTAAAAGGTTTACCCGAGGTGCGTTTCTTCTTTTTTACTTCTTTTACCATCTTGATCGTGTATCAAGACTGGAGGTCACTCTGGCCCACGGCGTTGATTCTTTACATTCAAATTCTGGTATTTACCTATCTTGGAGGTTATGCAGACTCTTTGCCCTTTGTCACCGAAGAGTATAAGGACTTGGTACTCAGGGTAGCGGGTGTGAAGCAAGGAGAAAATGTAAATTGGAGGGGAATCGGATTTTATGTGGGGATTTCTTCTTTACAGGTAATGTTAGCAGGCGTATGGGCACATTTTCTCAAAAGACAAACCATTGGAGAAGTCCTTTCTAAACAAGCTATCCTGACCAAGCAACTAGAGATAGAAAAGGCAAACGAGCAACTAGAAAACAATGTAAAAAAGAAAACTCAAGAGCTCCAAGCCGCCCTCGAGCAAACCCAAGCCAACGAGGAAGAACTCCGACAAAATATGGAAGAACTAACGGCTACGCAGGATGAAATGGAAAACCAGCGCAATAAGCTTCTCGAGAATCAGGAAAAAATGCAGGAAGTCCAGCAAGAGCTTCAAGAAAGGCAGTCCAAAATGGAACGCTCCCAATGGCTGGAATCCAATCTCTCCCGCTTTGACGATATTATGCGCCTGAGCTATGACAAGGGCTTAGAAGAGCTTTCTGACAAAATTATGCTCAATCTCTCCGAATTGTTAAATGCTACCCAGGGTGCTTTTTATGTCTATGACGAGGAAGAAGGTTTGCTCAAAATGACCGGTGGCTACGCCTGTACGCCGCAAACTGTGAAAAAAGCCACTTTCAAAATGGGAGAAGGCATTCTCGGGCAAATGGTGAAAACCAAAAAAACCACTTATCTCAGCGACCTACCAGATGAAGGAGCCATTACCGAATCAGCCCTCACCCGAGTGCGAAGCAAGAGTATCGCCATCGTGCCCATGCTCTACAATGAAGACATTCAAGGAGTCATCGAGATTGCGCTCTTACATCAAATAGACGATCTACACAAAGAGTTTTTGGAGCGTATGGCTAAGAACGTAGCCACCATGCTTCAGAGTATCCGTGGTATCTTAAGAACCCAAAAGCTACTCAAACAATCTCAAGAAATCACCAGTCAGCTTCGTGCCAATGCCCGCGAACTCGAAAAAACCAAACAGGAAGAAGAGCAACGCGCCCTCGAGTTTCAAAGCCAATTCAAGGCAATTGATCGTTCTATGCTCGTACTAGAATGTACGCCCGAAGGCGAAATCTTAGACGCGAATGAAAACTTCCTCAAACTATCTAAGTACCAACCCCAAGAAATGATCGGAAAACACGAGAGTATTTTCTTGGCCGGGCACTACGCGCATACTTCTGACTATCAAGAGCTTTGGAACCGAATCCGTAATTATCAATTCGTAGATACCGAGCACGAATGTGTAGCCAAAGATGGCAAATCTTTCTGGATGAAAGCCAATTACTATACCTTGGGAACGGGTAGAAAAACCAAAGTGATGGTGCTTGCTTACGATACCACCCGCGAGAAAGAACAAGATATTCGTATTCTGGAGCACCTGGAAGCTCTCAAGAAAAAAGAAGAACAAACCGAAAAACATCTCCAAGAAGTAGAGCACCTCCGAGATGAAGTAGAGAAAAAAGCCAATGAGCTTCAGGAGCAAATGAATGCCATCAATGTTTCTACGGCCATGGTAGAATATGACCCAAAAGGGTTCATCCGATATGTCAATGACAAATTCTTAGAAATTTCTGGCTATCGCCCCAAAGATTTAATGGGAAAATCACACCAAATCTTGGTAGAAGATAAGTTTGCCCAATCAAAAGCCTATGCCAAGTTTTGGGAAAGATTACATAAAAAGGAATTCATAGAAGGAGAGTTCGAAATCAAAACCAAAAAACAAGAAGGTCGTTGGCTCCGTGGAAGCTATTATCCTATCTGCGACCGAGCCGGCCAACTGAGCAAAGTAATGCTCCTCGCCTCAGATATTACGCAGGAAGTGCAACAGGAAGAAAAAATAAAACAATACTTACTCGATCTAGAGAAAGCCAAGGCCAAACTCAAGGACAAGACCATGGAGCTAAGAGCGCAAATCAACGCGATTGACCGAGCCATCGGGGTACTCGAGATGAACCCAGAGGGGAAAATATTGCGAGCCAATGAGCAGTTCTTGAAGCTCTCTAACTATAAGAACGGAGAGCTTTCTGGCAAGCACCACAGAGTTTTACTAGATAAGAAGGATGCTGCCTCACCTGCTTACCGCAAATTTTGGGAAAAATTGAACCAGAATCAATTCGTAGAAAACGATTTTACCGCCATTACCAAAGATAAGAGCGAGCTGCAGCTTCGGGGAAGTTATTTTCCTGTGTTAGATGCGGGCGAAAAAGTCACCAAAATTATCGCGATCATCGCACGCGCTTCTTCAAGCTAATTCCTTATAAATGAAATAAATAGCCGAAAAACAGACTACTTACAACGGACAAGTATCCTAGCGCCAACTCAAAAAAATGACACCAAAAGAAGAAACAATTGAGTCAAAAAGAAATGAACATGAGAGAAACAGTTTGTGGATAGACCAGGAAAATACAACTCTTTTTCAGGGAACGCAAGAAAAAAGCCCCACCCGACAATTTCGTGAACGCTATTGGGCGGCCTTGATCATCACTGGCATTCTCTTCTACCTAAGCTATCTCTTGTTGATGGGCACCCTTGACAAACAGGCCGACTTTGTCTCGCAGGTCAATACCATCGTCAAGCAAAATACCATTAGCCAAGAAATTGCCAAGCAAGTACTCTTACTGAGAAATTGCGAAGACCGCTACTGTCAGAGGCAAATTCGTACGCTCAAACGCAAATTGATTCAACTTGCCCAGTCTGAAAAGCTTCTCCTGAAAGGAAATGCGGTCCTGAAATCTCAAGGGATGCACAATACGAAACTAGACTCGCTCATCGCAGAAAATCAAAAATACGGCGATCGTATCCTCAATGCCTCTCAGTCTATCACGCAGCTCAAAAATAAACAGCTCACTTCCAAAACTCAGGGCTTGGCTTCTCCTGGCGCCAACAACCTCATCATTATTCATATCACCAATATTATCAACCTCGAGGACAAACTAGCGAATAATCTAAGGAAAATGGCCTCGCTTTACAATCAAGAAGCACAGGAGTATATTCGACGTGTCAAACTCTACCAGCGCATTGTCTTGGTCATAGCGATTATCGTGCTGGCACTGGAAGCCTTTTTCTTATTCCCTAATATCGTACAGAAAATCAAGGAGTACACACAAAATATCGAGAATGCCCACCGAGATACCCAAGAAAAAAATGAACAAATCACCGAAGCTTACCAGCAACTCAAGATCATTGAGGAAGTAACCCGCCTCAACGCCGAAGCACTCAAAAAGTCTAACATTAACCTCAGAAAAACCCAAGAAAAGCTCACCCTTACCTACGAAGAACTCAAAGCCAAGAATCGTGAGCTGGAAGAAACCTCTGATGTCATGCATATCAATGCTCAACTCGAGGCCGCTCGCTTCTTTGACGCTTCCATGAATCACTTCTCCGAGGTCATGCGTTGGAAAACCAACCAGAACCTTTACTCTTGGACAGAAAACTTCCTGAGCGAATTAGTGCCCTACGTGGGAGGGCTACAGGCCGCCATGTATGTGTATGATTTAGAAAAAGAAAAACTCTTTATCACCGGAGGCTATGCCATCGACCAGCATACGCTCATGGAAAAAGCAGAAGTAGAAATGGGAGCCGGACTCGTAGGGCAGGTCGCTAAAAGCCTCCGACCTATTTATCTCCAAGAACTCAACGGATCTGCCGAAACCTATCGTACACAAACCGGCACCGAAGCAATCCAACCAGAGGCCGTGTTTGTATTACCATGCCTCTACAACGAGCAAATCGCGGGCGTATTGGAAATCACCACTGCGCACGCCTTGGAAGAAAAACACGTGGAACTGCTCAAAAAAATGAATGAAAGCATTGGCTCACACCTCAGCACGCTACAAGACCAAAAGCGCATTAGCCAATTGCTGGCCGACTCCAGAATGGCACAAAAAGAACTCAGAAAGAGCCTCCTCAGAATCCGAGATAATGAGGAGCGCTTTCGCAAACTCTCTGAAGTAACCCAAGAGGGCATTTTATTCATGCAGGATCACTTGGTCAAAGATGCTAACTCGGTTTTGGTCAACATGATGGGCTATGATAGCATCAAAGAGCTCTGGGATAAGCATTATATCAATCTGATTGCGCCCAAGTATCGTTTTGAGATAGAAGATAAAAAAATGCTCAGTGATGGCTTGGCGCACGAAACACAGGCACTCAAAAAATCGGGCGAAACCTTTCCCATCGAGATTCAATCCCGCGAAGTAAAGTATAACAATGAATGGATGAGTGTCATTTCCATTCGTGATATTACCGAGAAAAAACGCACCCAAAAACAACTCGAGGAAGCCAATCGCATCGCTCGCCTCGTGACTGAGTTGGAGAAAAAAAACAAGGATATTACCTCCAGTATCGAGTATGCCCAACGTATCCAAGAAGCCATCTTGCCCAGCGACCGCTTGATGGGTAAAGGCTTCTTAGAACATTTTGTACTCTACATCCCCAAAGACATCGTGAGCGGTGATTTCTATTGGTTTGCGGAGAAAAATGAACACGCCTTGATCGCCGCCGTCGATTGTACTGGGCACGGGGTACCGGGTGCTTTCATGTCGATTATTGGCTATTCTAATTTGAATAAAATCGTGATCGAGCAAGGCTTTACTGATCCTGCTGATATTCTCACTAAATTAGATCAAGAAGTCACCAACTCGCTCAAGCAACAGGAGGGAGGCTCACAAAGCCGAGATGGAATGGATTTGGCACTTTGTTCTTTGAATATCTACGAGAAAAGGCTTCGTTTCGCGGGAGCCTACCGTCCCTTGTATCTGATTCGAGAAGGGGAGTTTATTGAGCACAAGGGCAACTCCTTCCCAATTGGTGGAAATTTTAAATACAAAAAGAAAAAAGTTTTCCAGAGCCACGAGATGAAACTCCAAGAGGGAGACACGCTCTATATTTTCTCGGATGGGTTCCCCGATCAGTTTGGTGGCCCCAAAAACCGTAAGTACATGAGCAAAAATTTCAAAAAGCTACTCGCCAGTATTGAAGATCAGCCCATGGCTAAGCAAAAAGAGATTCTCCGACAAGAATTCTTAGACTGGAAAGGAGATTATAAGCAAATGGATGATATTTTAATTATCGGCTTGCGCTTCTAAGCTTTTTTAGCTTAGAAAGGTATTTTTAGGAAGATTTGCTAGTTTTGAGGGTACGATTAAAATAAATTAAATCTTGTCTAATTCTTCCAAAAAAGAAAATTGTATCAAAGTCGGGTTTTGTGTGGCTTATGATTGGCATCTGCTCAAAAAGGCTTTGCCCAGAGTCTACAAAAGTGCAGACGCCATCTGTCTATCTCTGGACAAGAACCGAAAATCTTGGGCAGGGAATCCTTACGAATTTGATGAACAAGCTTTCTACCAGTTTGTAGAAGAAATAGATACGCAGCATAAAATTATACTTTACGAAGATGACTTTGCTTGCGCTCACATTAGCCCTTATGAAAACGAAAACAGACAACGCAACCTAATCGCCAAAAAACTCTCTCCAGGAGGATGGCACATACAAATAGATGTAGATGAATATTTCTTGGATTTTGATGCCTTTGTAGCTTATCTCAAGAAAATACATCCCCATCCCAGCGGCCACGAGAAACCGCTGAACGTCTGCGCTAATTGGATTTCTCTAATCAAAAAAGTAGATCAGGGCTACTTGTATGTAAAGCCCACCCAAACGCTTCCCGAGCAGGCTCCCTTCGCAAGCAATGTACCACAATATGAGGCAGGACGAAACAATGGGCATTTTAACATCACGAGCCCTTTCTACGTGATCCACGAAACTTGGGCCAGAGAAGATCAAGAGCTTTGGTACAAGCTGCATAACTGGGGGCATAGCGGCGAAGAATTTAGTACACAACAGCAAAAACAAAGTTATTATAACTTTTGGAAAGCCTTAGATGCTAATAATTTTCAATATGTGCGTGATTTTCATCCCACTCGTCCAGCCATATGGCCAGCTTTGGGTTTCTCCCGAGGCGAAACTATAGAAGAATTTATCCAGCACTTTGAGCCACCTCCTTTTCCGCTGAGCCAATTGCAATTGCGCCTCAAAAACAATCGGAACCTAGCTCGCCTGAGAGCCCTTTACCAGAAAATCAATCCTGCCTGATGTCTAAGGAACTCTCTATCATCATTGTTAATTACAACACTTTCCAACTGACCTCCGCTTGTATCGAGAGTATCTACCAACACACCTGCGATGTAGATTACGAAATAATATTGGTAGATAATGCCTCCCCGGAATGTCCGCCTGATTTGTTTAAAAAAAAATTTCCTGAAATCCATCTGATCAAAAGCCAAGAGAATCTAGGCTTTGCTCGTGGAAATAACCTAGGCTTGCAACAGGCTTCTGGCGAGTATATCTTATTGCTCAACAGCGATACCGAACTGGTTCAGAATACGCTGTACGAATGCCTTCAAAAAATCAAGTCTGATCCACGCTTGGGGGTACTTTCGGCAGGACTGATGTATCCAGATGGTACATTACAGGCCGCCGCGCAACGCTTCCCCTCCCTGAGAATAGAACTGGTGGAGTTGTTCAGATGGCACTACTTCATGTCCCGAGCACGTCGAGCAGATTACTTTCTGGGCTTCTACTTTGATCATCAGAGCGAAAAAGAGGTAGATTGGGTGTGGGGAACCTTCTTTCTGACCTCACGAGCAGTGATTACACAGCTACCAGATGCTAAATTACCGGATACATTTTTTATGTATTACGAAGATGTGCAGTGGTGCTATTTGATTCGGAAAATGGGCTATAAAGTATTATACTATCCTCAGAGTAAAGTAATTCACCACCTTTCGGCTAGCCTGAGTGCCTCGGTCAAAACCGATCGAGAATTCCGTAAATTACTCAACACGACCCGCCACGAAATTATTTTTTTGAAAAGTACCCGAGGAACTGGCTATGTTTACCTCTTGTATTTGATACGAATGCTCAAATATCTAAGTCTGCGGCATAAGAGGTTTCGTGAAATTGCTCATTTTTATGGAAAAGTAATCTGGAATAGGCTCAAGGTATAATTTTTCAATGACACACATTCATGGCTCAAGCGGATCAGTCCTATCCAAAGATTAGTATTATCACCCCTTCCTATAATCAAGGAGATTATATCGAGGAATGCATTCGCTCGGTAATTGATCAAAATTATCCTCATCTGGAGTACATTATTATCGACGGTGGTAGCCAAGATCACACCTTAGAGATCATCCAAAAATATCAAGATCGGATTGACTTTTGGATGAGCCAAGCCGATCAAGGACAGAGTGATGCGATTAACAAGGGGCTGGCAAGAGCTTCTGGTGAAATTATCAACTGGCTTAATTCCGATGATTTCTACGAGCCAGGAACCCTGCATACCGTAGCTCGAGTCTTTCAAGAAAGCAAAGCCAAGATGGTGGGCGGTCGTTGTCGTGTGCATAAAAACGCCCAAGAAATATCACACGTTACCCAAGGAACGGATGTGTACGAGCATAATCTAGCCAAAACCATTGGCTGGGCGCGTACCGACCAGCCTGCTACCTTCTATCACCGTTCTGCCTTAGATAAAATGGGTTTGCTTGACACCGAGCTTCACTACCTCATGGATAAAGATTGGTGGATTAAATATCTATGCCATTTTGGCCTTGATGAAATTATCAAACTCGAAGATATATTAGTGAATTTTCGTCTGCACCCTGACTCCAAAACGGTCTCTCAGATAGGAAATTTCCAATTAGACCGCGATTCCTACTATTATGCACTCGCAAAAGTTTACCACCTGAAAGAATACACCGATTTTTTGGCAGACAGAGTAAGCCTCAATCTGGACTATCAAATCAAAGGACTGCCTTGCGTAGCTCCTCAATTGATTGCCCAGAGCCTTAACTATTACTTATTATTGAGAGCAGACGAGCTGTACGCTGAGGGAAACTTCCAGGCTTCTCTTGAATACTTGGATTTTGTGAAAATAAATCAGTTAACCAAAATAGATCAGCACCTGTGGAAGAAATTAAATTTCAGAAATAGATATGTGCCTAAGTCTTTTATTCGTTTCTGGAGAAGCATCCACGCAGGGGACTTATCTAAGTAAAAGAATAGCATCTCTAAGGAATGAATTCAAAATTAGCTCCCATTGCTTTATTTGTATACAATCGTCCTAGGCATACACAGCAGGCATTAGCCAGCCTGGCGGCCAATCAATTAAGCAGGGAGTCTACTCTTTATGTATTTGCTGACGGGGCGAAGCCGAGTGCTTCCACCGAGGAAATGGCAAAAGTCCAAGCCACAAGGAAAATCGTTTACCAACAAAAGTGGCCTAAACAGATGTTTGTACACGAACGGAAAGAAAATCTAGGTTTAGCCAACAATCTCATCCATGGGATTAGTCAAGTATTAGAGACGCACGATCGGATCATTGTACTAGAAGATGATCTAGTAACTTCGCCAGGTTTTCTGACTTATATGAATGAAGCCTTGGAGCTGTATGCCTCCGAGAAAAGCGTGATGCAGATCAATGGATATATGTATCCTTTGCGCCGAGCACTGCCCGAAACTTTTTTTTACAATGTGATCTCGAGTTGGGGCTGGGGCACGTGGCAGAGTGCTTGGCAAGCTTTGAATACCAATGCTTCGGAATTGCTTAAAGCATTAAAGGAGCAACACAAGTTGAGCTACTTTGATCTACAGGGGAACGGAGGGTTTCTAGAAACCTTGGAAGCCGCCCAAACAGGTAATCTAGACGTTTGGGCAGTTTATTGGTATGCTTCGGTTTGTTTGCAGAACGGCTTTTGCCTCAATCCAAAGCAATCATTCGTGCAGAACATGGGCTTTGATGGCTCAGGCACCAATACTGGCAAAAGCCAATTCTACTGGATACCCGCCTTAGCCCCAAAAGTCAACGTGGCTCCCATTCCATTGGTTGAGAATTCATCAGTCCGGCGAGCTATGCGCTCATATTACCGATACGGAGGAGATACTTACGGGCATAGATTTTTATATTTTTGGCGTGTCTTTAAAAGATATATCTATAAGTTTGTACCCAGACAAATCAGATCATTTTACCAAAATTTGAAACGTAAATATCTTATTCGGATATGATCGGTGAGAGGGTAAAGATGATCTTAAAAACAGCCCTATTTATTACTAAAAAACGTTAACATCTATAGATGTTGAGCAAGCACTTTAATCCAGTTTTCTATTCATGAAAATTCTTCATATCAATACCTCTGAGTTGGGCGGAGCCGCCAAAGCCGTACTTCGCCTACAGGAAGGCTTAATGAAGAGCAACCTCCACTCCCAGTTGTTGGTATTGCACGCATATCGTGAGCAAGCGCAGCAGGTACATGCCTATCACGAAACCAGAGTACCCCTTTTTCGGAAAATTTTAAATTCTATTGCTTATCGCTCGGATGCTTATGTGAAAAAAATGATTCTGAATCAGAAATCTGATGATTATGAAGTTTTTTCCTTTCCTACTACCATCTACCATTTGCATCAACATCCACTGATCAAAGAAGCTGATTTGATTCATCTGCATTGGGTGGCCGATTTTGTGGACTACAGCTCTTTTTTCAAAAAAATTAATAAGCCCCTAGTTTGGACGCTGCACGATCTCAATCCAATCAACGGTGGATTTCATTATCAAGGAGATTTTTTACAGAATCAAATAGATTTTTATGGTTTAGAAAAAAGAATCAAACGCCTGAAAGCCAATGCCCTGCGCCAATTACCTGAGATGAGCGTGGTGAGTCCTTCCCGGTGGCTTTATGGGCAAGCGCGAAAATCAGAAATTTTGGGGCGATTCAAACATTACCACATTCCTCACGGAATAGACTTAGAAACTTACAAAAAAATCGACCAAAAAGCAGCACGCGAGATTCTGAACCTGCCTTTTCACAAAAAAATTGTTTTATTTGTAGCCGACTCCATCAAGAGCAAACGCAAGGGTTTTCAGTACTTATCCGAGGCGGTTACTTATCTCGACGATGAAGATATTTTACTTTTAGTGGTGGGCAAAGATACATCCGCCTCGACCACCCCCTTTACGCAAGTCTTGGATTTTATCTCGGATGATCGGTTATTAGCCATTGTGTACTCGGCAGCAGATGTATATGTTATCCCTTCTTTGGAAGATAATTTGCCCAATACCGTCATAGAAGCCATGGCTTGCGAAACGCCCGTGTTGGGTTTTGAAGTAGGAGGAATACCCGATATGGTCAGACCCTATCAGACAGGCTTATTGGCGCACCCCAGAGATGCCAAGGACCTGGCACAGAAGCTACATTATATGCTGGAAGAAGAAGAACTAAGATTACTCTGGGGGAAAAATGCACGCCTCATTACCGAAAAAGAATACAGCTTGGAACTTAGTGCTACGCGATATGTTCAGATTTACGAAGCCCTGCTCAATGGTCATAGTATTCAACAAAAAAATATGCAGGATTTTCAGACTCCCAGATCGGTTTCTGGCTGATTGGTTGCTGAATCCAGAGACATCATGAACTCATATCAAATCTCATTCGAGGAAAGTCAAGCCTTTGCTCCTATTTTTTTGGATTATCTCTCAGGAAACGAAAAGCTTCGCCCTTTTTATCAATACGAGCCTAATTTAGCGCAATTCGAGGCCGCCATCCAGGCGCGGAAGCAAAACCCTCAGGGAGTTTCTTCATCACATCGCCAAGCTTTGCACGAGGTATTGAGCCGACAGTATCAAAATATTCCCCAAGCTCCACAGGCACAAATTGATCGCTTGCTAGACGAGAAAACCTTCACGGTTACCACAGGACATCAATTGAACCTGTTTACGGGGCCACTCTACTTTATTTACAAAATTGTTAGCACCATTAATCTCTCCGAGCGGCTCAATCAAGCCTATCCTGATTACCATTTTGTGCCCGTGTATTGGATGGCTACCGAGGATCACGACTTTGAGGAGATTAACCATTTCCATCTTTTTTATCAAGATTATGTTTGGGAGAGTCAGCAAAAAGGAGCCGTGGGACGATTCAAAACCCAAGAAGTCGCTGCTATCTACGAAAAAATTGGAGAAGACTTGCCTTGGCTCAAGGAGGCTTATCTGAATGCAGCACATTTGGCCGAGGCCACCCGCCGATTGGTTCATCATCTCTTTGCCGAGGAAGGCTTAATCATCCTAGACGCGGATGAGATAGCTTTAAAATCTTTCCTCAAGCCCATCATTCGTGAAGAGCTACACAAGCACCTTGCTAACGAACTAGTCAATCAGGCTTCCGAACGCCTAGATCAATTAGGCTATAAAACGCAGGTATTCCCTCGTGAGATTAATTTTTTCTATCTCAAAGACGACCTAAGAGCAAGAATCGTCAGAGAAGGGAATACCTACGAGGTGCTCAACCACGATATTCATTTTTCTGATGCACAAATGGAAGCGCTCATCGAGGAGCATCCCGAGTATTTTAGCCCCAATGTAGTGATGAGGCCACTTTATCAGGAGATGATCTTGCCGAATCTGGCTTATCTGGGCGGCCCGGGAGAATTGGCTTACTGGCTACAACTCAAAGATGTCTTTGAGCATTATCAAGTGCCTTATCCAATACTTTTGCCTCGTAATTTTGCCTTGGTACTCAATAAAACCAATGCAAGTAAGTTTGAAAAACTAGCATTGGCGCCCATAGATTTGTTCAAGCCTAGCCACGTGCTGAAAGATGAATATATCAAAGCACATACGGATGGTGAAATTGAGCTAGAAGCTGAAAAAGCAGCCATTCACGAGACTTATCAGCAAGTAGCCCAAAAAGCCAACGAGGTAGACCAATCCTTGGAGGGGTTCGTAGGAGCGGAGGAGAACAAAGCCCTCAAATCACTAGAAAATATCGAGAAAAGACTCAAAAAATCAGAAGAAAACAAACAAAAAAATGAACTCAATCAGTTATTGTCTCTAAAAGATAAACTTTTTCCAGATGGAAAATTACAAGAACGGCACGATAATTTCCTGAATTTCTACATTAATCAACCGGACTTTATCACCGAATTGCGAAAGAAATTTGATCCTTTATCTTTTCAGATGAACATCTTGATAGAGAATCCGTGAAATAAATAAAACGCAAGTCTAATCCTTGCCCTGTACAAACCACTACAAGCTCAGATATTATTTTCTTAGACAGAAAATAGGCGTAATTTAAAGAAGGGTTTTGGTTTTTGTTCAGAGAAGTTTTTAGATTTGTAAGGACATTTTAAGTCGTCTCCATGTAATATTCCAACAAGAGAGGCGTTTTGAGCTTAAGAAATCTTCGGTTCAGCGAATCAATACATTTATTGTTATAATTGTTTACAAAAAAATATAAACTATGATAGTTTTAAACTTGGTATTGGCTTTGTTTCTATCCTACACAAACCCAGGTGAAACTAAGATAGAAAAAGAAGTGCCCGCCTGCGATGCTAAAGCGTATAAAGATCGATGCGTGAAATCTCTGCCTGAGGGTTACACTTTTTTGAAGAGCTATACCATTGACGGAAAAGGAGGTAGCCGAAAAGATGTGGAGTACTCATACATCTTCAGTAAAAATACAGAATACTTAGTCATGCTTGCCAATAGTGGTAATGATACCAAAGGCTTGAAAGTTACTTTGTATGACTCTAACCGCCGCCCGCTCGCGACTAGCTACAACAAGGGAAGATACTACCCAGCGATGATCTACAAGTGTCACGCCACAGGTATCTACTTTATCCGCTTCTCTTTCGAGAATACAAATGACTACTGTGCAGGCAGTGTACTGGCTTTCAAACGTTAGCCTCAGAAAAACTTAGCAATATTTTGAATCCCAAAGTATACACACTCTGGGATTTATTTTTTGCCTTGCTCTCGGATTGCCAACTGACCACAGGCAGCATCGATGTCTTTGCCGCGGCTTCGACGTACGTTGACTACTAAGCCTCGTGATTCCAAGAAACCAGCAAAGCGGTCTAGGCGATCTTCTCCACTATTGAGGAAATCTGCTTCTTGAATGGGGTTGTATTCTATAATGTTGATCTTGCAAGGCACGCGCTTGCTAAACTTGTAAAGCTCTTCTGCATCCTCCAAAGAATCATTGAAATGATCCAAGGCAATGTATTCCAGGGTGATCCGGCTTTTGGTTTGCGTGTAAAAATGCTGTAAAGACGCGGTGAGCACCTCCAAATTATTGCTTTGATTGATGGGCATGATTTGATTGCGCTTTTCGTCATTGGCCGCGTGCAAAGAAAGGGCTAGATTGAACTTCACCTGGTCATCTCCTAGCTTTTGGATCATCTTGGCAATACCCGCCGTAGAGACGGTAATGCGCTTGGGAGACATGTTCAAGCCCTGAGGTGAACAAAGATATTCAATAGATTTCAACACGTTGGCATAGTTGAGCAAGGGTTCGCCCATTCCCATATAAACAATATTGCTCAGAGGGATGCCATAATGCTGTTCACATTGTTCACTAATCTTGACCACTTGGTCATAGATTTCGCCCGCATCCAAATTGCGCAGGCGAGGCATATAACCCGTGGCACAAAACTTACAACTCAGCGAACAGCCTACTTGTGAAGATACGCAGGCCGTCATCCTTTGGTCGGCTGGGATCAGAACCCCCTCGACCAGATGCTGGTCGTGGAGGCGAAACCCGAACTTAATCGTTTTATCTTGACTCAACTGCTGGCTATCAATTTGGACAGGGCGAATCTCCAAGACCTCTTTCAGGCGTTCACGGAGTGCCAAAGAGAGATTGGTCATACTATCAAAATCTTGGGCGGATTTTTTCCAAAGCCACTCGTAGATTTGCTTGGCACGGAAAGGCTTTTCTCCCTGTGTTACCAAAAACTCCTGAATCTCTTTCAAACTCAACTTGCGAATATCTTGCTTGGTGGAATCTCTGACCATTGCTTACTTCCGTTTTTTGGCAAAATTACAAAAAAAACCGAGATAAGGTTCCACCTAAGGCACTGACTACTCAGCACTAATCTCGATATCGCTCCAAAGCACGTACTGCGCTCAGCCCAAGATGCTCAATGAGAATATTGCGATAGACCGGAGAACGGGTAAAGCCATAAGTTTGGAAAAATTCTCTCCAAAGTGGCTGCCAATCAGAATTATTAGGCATAATGATTCCAAAACGCTCGGTACTGTTATCTCCCACGGGATGGCGTTTGATAGGCTGGCCGGAGCGAAGAGCCTTTGCATAATAATTGAAGTCCAAGCAAGTGAAAGAGTAGGGGTCTTGTACGATCTTGCTCAAAGCTTCCCCACTGTTCGCCACATAATCAATTTTTAGGGCAGGAAAATACTGTCTTTTTAAACTGAGAATAAATTGCTCGTTGGTAGAGCCTTTGACCGTGTAAGCCTTTAGATTCTGGAATTGTCGGCTGATGCCTGAAAGTGCACTCAGCGTTGGGATTCGTTCGTGGGTAAGCAAGAAGGAAAGATTTTTGACAAAGGGAGGAGAAAAATCATACTGCAGTTCTCGCTGCGCCGTGATGGTGATGTTGCCCAAGCCAAAGACGCCACCATTGGCTTGCTGGATAGTAGCCATGAATTGGTTAAAATTTTTTGTCTCAGGCATCACTTGCGCTTTGATATTCACCCCCCGGCTTCGCTGCATATATTCAATAAATTGCTTGATGATATCAAAACACACACCATCCAGGTTGCCGTAGCCGTTTTTATAAGCTAGACCCGGAGTGTGGATATAAGTCAAGATGATCGTGCCTCCTTGGTTCCGTTGAACCTCAGCCCAGGTATTTCCTCTAAGCGTCTGTGCTGGCATCGGGCAAATCGCCAGTAAACAGGAAAGAAGAAAAACGAAGGTGGATAGCAGGTATATTTTTTTCATAGGGGTGATTACTAATAGCGTTTAAACAAAACACGAAACTCTTTTAATAGATGATGTTGTCAGTCCTGATTAGGTTTAGATTTAAATTTCTTTTGATCACAAGACCACGTTTATTCTAACGGCCAAATCCTACCTAAGGACACATTAATCTGGATCATTGGGAAGTCGAGAAACCTTTGCTTTTAGTAAATTAAATCTAAATTTACATAAAATTTCGCAAAAAAGTAGATCAGCAAATCATGAGAAGTAAATATATCTAAATGCCAACTAATCTAAGGTGAGGCAAAACTTGGCTTGACGATAGTAAGGGGCTCGCTTTTGCCAAAGTGCTTCCAAAAAATTCAGCAAGTCGGCTGGGGAGCGATGGGCATAAAGTGGACGGTGAGATGCCGAATCTGCCAATAAGCGCTGTGCCAAAATGGGAAGAGGCACTTGTAGATGAACACTAATACTGTGCTCATTGATTGTTTGAATATTATCATAAAAACAAGGCGTACCTCCGCCCGTGGCAAGAACCAACTGCTTATGGCTTTGGAAAACTTCCAAAAGTGCTTCTTGTTCTATTTGGCGAAAAACTGACTCGCCCTCGGCCTCAAAGATTTGCGCAATTGTTTTTCCCTTTTGCCGTGTGATGTAAGTGTCTAAGTCTAAAAAAGGGTAATGAAGCTCCTGCGCTAATTTGAGCCCCCAAGTGCTTTTACCAGAGGCAGGCATACCGATGAGGCTGATAATCATGAGTAGTCGTTCGGGGTGAGTGATCGGTTAGGAGTTTATTTTTGGGGTATTATCTTCTAGATTTTCTGGATTTTTGGTGGACGAGGCTTAATTTGAGAAGAATCAATTTAAGGTGTCTTGATATTCTTCTGCATCCTGGTCCTTGGCCTTGTTTTTATTTTCCTCAATGGTAAGGTAGAAAATCAATTTATTTTTTAACTCTTTGGGAGAAAGATTCCGGTAAATCTTTCCATTTTTGACGATAGAAATATGCCCCGTTTCTTCAGAAACAACGACTACCACCGCATCTGTAACCTCGGTAAGACCGATGGCCGAGCGGTGGCGAAGCCCTAAGGAGGCCGGAAGCTCGTCATTTTCGGAGACAGGAAGAATACAACGAGCGGCCTGGATACGCCCAGCTTTATCAATAATCATAGCGCCGTCGTGCAGCGGGCTATACTTATTGAATACGGAGATAATCAATCGTTTGGAGGCTATGGCATCAATGGCATCGCCAGATTCGGCAAAAAACTTTAGCTCAGAGCCTTTGGAAAACACCATCAAGGCTCCGGTCAAAGAGGCAGACATCTCCTGAGCAGCCTCTATAAAGATCTCAACCTGAAGGGCGCTTCGTGAGATATTGCTATTCCATAAATTTCTAAAAAAGCGATTGCTTCCCAGATAATTCGCCTTACCGATGACCAAGAGGAACTTCCGAATTTCTTGTTGGAAAAGAATCAGGGCTGCAATCACACCCACCCCGATAAATTGGCCCAGAATCTTACTCAACAGTTTCATACCCAGAGCATTTACCAAAAGCCAAAATATGAAAATGGCTAAGCCCCCTAGCAAAATTTTGACCGCGACGCTACCTTTTACCAATTGGTATACTTGATATAATAAAAAGGAAACCAAGATGATGTCGAGTACATCCATCCAATTCATTTCCAAAAAACCAATGGTAAAAAGTAGGGTCATAGCAATAAGATTTAATTCAGATTAGTGATGCTTTTCTTGGTGATAGCGTTGGGTCAATTGGATGGCTTCTCGAGCCGCTTTGACATCGTGTACACGCAGGAAAGAAGCTTTTTTCAAGAGTGCAATGCTGTTGAGTACCGTGGTTCCGTTGAGTGCTTCTTGGGCTGTATTCCCCAATACTTTGTAGATCATGGATTTACGAGATATACCAACTAAAACTGGTAAGTTGAGTATATCAAAGCACTCAAGATGTTGCAACAAATAATAATTTTGTGTGATATTCTTAGCAAAACCGAAGCCAGGATCAATAATGATATCTTTTTGCCCTAAATCTCTCAATATGTGTACCTTTTTTTCGAAGTAGCTGATCATTTCCAACAAAAGATCATCATAATCAGTTAAAGTCTTCATAGTCTGGGGCGTACCTCGCATATGCATTAAGACGTAGGGGACATTTAGAGAAGCAATGGTTTCAAACATGGCAGGGTCTAGCTCACCGCCTGAGATATCATTGATCATATCAGCACCCTGCTCGATGGCTCTCCGGGCAACTTCTGCTCGGAAAGTATCTATAGAGATGAGTGCCTCGGGATAGCTCTTTTGAATCAATTCAATGGTGGGGAGCACACGATTGAGTTCTTCTTGCACGGAAACATCCTGAGCACCCGGGCGAGAAGAATAACCACCTACATCGATGAGATCGGCTCCTTCTTCTATCAATTTTTGAATCTGAGCTTGGGTGGCGGTGCTCTGTTGGTATTTTCCCCCGTCGTAAAAGGAGTCTGGAGTCACATTAAGCACACCCATGATGAGTGGCGTAGAAAGGTCAAAAAGCTTGCCTCTGAGGACGAGGCGGTTGGTTTTATCAAAAATATCCGAAATCACGCTTCATTCACAAAACTTTAACAGAATATACCAATTGATGTGTTGGGCAGAGTTTGAATGTTTGCCTTGAATTTATGAACTTTACAAACCTGAAATTCATCTAGAATGCTAACACAGACTTCGAGCCAATATAAGCAGATAATTACGAAAAGCAAATCGCTCTTTGATAAAAAAAATCAAGACTATGGCTCATCTTGGCGGATTATGCGTTTGTCTTCTATCACGGATCAAATTTTTATCAAAGCGAAGCGTATTCGTTCTATTCAAGAAAAGGGTACGCAAAAAATAGCCGACGATATTCTCTCGGAATTCATTGGTATTATCAATTATTGCTTTATCGCCCTGATGCAGATTGATTTAGAAAAAGAAAGAGAGGAAGCACTGCACCTCGCGCCTGACTTGTTGAGCCAAATGTACGAACAAAGAGCCGAGAAAAACTTAGAATTGCTCAACCATAAAAATCACGACTACGGCGAAGCTTGGCGAGATATGCGGGTGAGCTCAATGACCGATCAAATCTTGATGAAGCTCCTCAGAATCAAGCAGATTGAAGACAATCAGGGGCAAACGATCGTGTCGGAAGGAGTAGAGACTATTTATCAGGATATTATCAATTACGCCGTTTTTTGTCTTATTCAATCAGATTTTTTAACGCATGAAGATCATCAATAGAATCATCAGCCTACTCGTGGGAGGCGTATTTATTTTTTCTGGTCTGATCAAATTGATTGATCCAGTAGGAACAGAGATCAAACTAGAAGAATACTTCGAGGTATTTGCTAATGACCAGACCGAGCTTGGCTTGGCGGCTTTGAGTGGGCTTTGGGAGTTTTTAGCTCCTTTCAGCCTAGAGTTAGCGGTATTGTTAAGTGTGCTGGAAGTAACCTTGGGCTTAAATCTGCTACTGATGTACAAACCGCAGACTACGCTCTGGACATTACTTTTCACGATTATCTTTTTTACTTTTCTGACTTTTTACTCCGCTTATTTTGATAAAGTAACCGATTGTGGCTGTTTTGGGGATGCCATTAAGTTGACTCCTTGGCAATCTTTTACCAAGGACGTGATTCTTTCGGTTCTGATCATTTGGCTATTTATTTTTCGGAAGCAATTTAGCAACAACACCAGCTATTGGGCCTGGGGGTTTTCGCTGGTAGCTACGCTGGCTTCTTTTGGATTAGCTTATTACGCGATTCTGCATTTACCACCGCTTGATTTTCGTCCTTATCACGTGGGAGCCAGTCTACCAAAACAAATGCAGCCTTCCGAAGAGCTTCAATACGGGCCAGAAGTGTATATTTATCAAGATTTGGAAAAAGGAGAAGAAATTCGTTTGGATCAGCAAGAATTTACAGAAAACTGGAAAAAATACAGCGATACCACGCGCTACCAGTATGTCGAGTTCAAAAAACCCCTTTTGAACCCAGAGGCCGCCCCCAAGATTACAGATTTTGCCGTCACGGATACACAGGGAAATGAAGTCACCGAAGCACTTTTCAAAGGGGCGCAATGGTTGGTCATCATCCCCGAGGTGGAAACGGCTCACGTTGCCTCCTTAATTAACATTAACCAAATGGCTCGCTCCTTGGAAGGAACCCAAGTTCGTCCCGTTATTTTGACCGCCTCAGATGAAAAAACTTTCGAGGCTTTTCGCCATCAGATTCAATTGTCTATTCCTAATTACTATTTTGTAGATAAGAAAGTACTTAAAACCATGATTCGCGCCAACCCGGGTTTGATCCTGTTGCAAGATGGTGTAGTGAGGCAAAAATGGCATTACAATGACGCGCCTACGGCTGAGGAAGTCATCCAATGGACGGCTGGGGAGAAGGAGGAGACATCCTAATCCTGCTTGCTTAGTGCAAGGTTTTTGTAAGATTTGTTTTGAATGCAAGATGACTAGGCTTTTCACAAAAATTACTTTATTTTACGCAGCTTTGATCTAATAAAGAATGATTTATTTTATACTGAGGAGACTGAGTTATGGGTTTTTGGTGATCTTTGGGGTCATCATCGTGATTTTCTTGCTTTTTTACGTGCTACCCGGCGACCCTGTGGCTGTGATTGTAGGGGACAAGGGAGATGCAGCGACTAAAAAAGCGATCACCGAGGAGCTGGGCCTCGACCAACCTATTTACATGCAATTAGTCTATTATCTCAATGACCTTTCACCTATTAGCGTGCATAGCGCTGAACCCGCTACACAAAAAAAATATGATTACTTTCCACTCCTCAACCTGAGCGGAGAATACGTGTTGGTGTTCAAATCTCCTTACATGCGGCGATCCTACCTCAGCAATCGTCGGGTAGATGAAATTTTGCTGGAAGACATCGAGGGAACACTCATCTTGGCGTTGGTTTCCATGTTTTTTGCGACGGCCATCGGCATTGTGTTTGGAATCGTGGCGGCTCTCAATCAAAACACCTGGGTTGATTATTCTCTGGTAACGCTCTCTGTATTAGGGATTTCTACGCCTTCTTTCGTATTGGCGATCATCATCTCCACGATTTTCGGATTCTATTTAGCAGATTACACGGGCTTGAAGCTCACGGGTTCCTTGTGGGAAATTAATCCTTTCACTGGAAATAGGGAGCTTCAGCTGCAAAATCTAGTCTTACCCGCGCTGACCTTGGCTTTGCGTCCTTTGGCGATTATCGTACAATTGACTCGTAGCTCCATGCTAGAAGTACTCTCTCAGGACTACATTAGGACGGCTAAAGCCAAAGGTTTATTGTTTCATCAAGTGGTTTTTAAGCACGCGCTGAAAAATGCACTCAATCCCGTAATTACTGCAGTTTCGGGGTGGTTAGCTTCTCTGATGGCTGGAGCCTTTTTTATTGAATATATTTTTAATTGGAAAGGACTGGGGCGTACGACCATTCAGGCTGTACAAGATTTAGATTTGCCGATCGTCATGGGTGCTACGATTACCATTGCTTTTATTTTCGTGGTGGTCAATATCGTGGTGGATATTCTCTACGCGACCATTGACCCTCGGATACGACTCCATTAAATGAGGTTATCTAATTTTACCTTTGGGCTGCAAAATATCTCTTTCGGAACCTGATTTCTCGAATTTTTCCGTCAATAGCTCAGACCATTCACTTAAAAATTCACCTCTTCAGAACCTGAAACATGAATTTTTTGCTAGCAAATCAAAACTTCAGACAACTTCAATATTTAGCAATATGACCCTACAAATACTACTTTCTTGAAAAAAAGAACGCTCTGGATTTGGCTCTGGTTCTTCTTGGGTTTGGTTGGAACCATTTATCTAGTCGGGAAATTCTACCTCTATCCTCGAATTCTGATTATTAATAGCTATGTAGCCAAAAATGTCTGCTCCTGCGTTTTTTCAGCGCAAAGAACCAATCCCGAGCAAGATCTCAACTTTTTTCCCATTAATTGGGCACATTACGAGATTGACCCAAAAGATTCCACGGTCAGCAGTCGAGTATTAGGATTAGGACAGCGTAAGGCCATTTACCGAAAGGGATATGGCTGTTCTATTCTTATCGAGAGCGAAGCTGAGCAAGTACGGGCACAGACTTTCCCTCGGGAAGTTCTGTTCGCGCAAGCTGATACCAGCCAGTACTGGCCCCGAGGAGAAAAAATCCAAGACTCTTTGCCAGAAAACTTAGAGATTGATGATTTACGTGAAGCGGTTGACCAAGCTTTTGACCAAAGGGGAGAAGCCATTATCGAAAACACACGGGCGGTTGTGGTCATTTACCAAGGGCAACTGATTGCGGAGCAATATGCAGAAGGCTTTGACCAAAATACACCTCTGACCGGCTGGTCTGCCACTAAAAGTATCGTCAATGCACTGCTGGGTATTTTGGTCAAAGAAGGCAAAATTGACCTGAAAAAGCCAGCCCCTATTGCCGCTTGGCAGGAAGATCTGAGGCGAAAGATTACCTGGGAAAATTTACTCCAAATGACCAGCGGACTGGCTTGGGAAGAGTACTATAGCAGCCCCTCAGATGCCACCGAGTTGCTCTTCAACCAAGAAAGTGCCTATGATTATGCCATTCAAAGTGCTGCTAAATTCCCGGCAGACTCGGTTTGGTATTATTCTTCGGGTACGACTAATATTCTCTCGGGCTTGATACGTCAAGTTTTGAATAACGATACGACTTATCAGCACTTCCCTTATCAGGCTCTTTTTCAGAAAATCGGTATGCGTAGTGCCGTGATGGAAATGGACGCCTCGGGAAATTTCGTAGGTTCTTCTTTTAGCTTTGCCACCGCCCGCGATTGGGCACGCTTGGGTTTGCTCTATCTACAGGACGGGGTTTGGGAAGGTGAACGCATTCTACCCAAAGGGTGGGTCACATACAGCACCAGCTCCAGCCGAGCCGCCAAAGGGCGTTATGGAGCGCATATTTGGCTAAATCAATCCCAAAAACTTCAAGATGTACCCTCAGATATGTATAGCTTCAATGGTTTTCAAGGGCAGCGCGTTTACGTGATTCCTTCACGAGACTTGGTGGTCGTGCGCTTGGGCTTATCTACTTTCGGGGGCTTTGATTTTAATCTTTTTTTGAAAAGGATTGTGGAGGTGATAGACCAAGCAGAATAAATCTTAGAGGAAGACTTTTTAAGAAAAAAGCAATTTTCTAATTTCTTTTGGAAATCTATTTGGCGTAATTTTTCGATCACTTCTTGGCTAACTATCATTTTCTGGGCTGCGTCTGTCAGGAAAAAAAGTTATGCTAAAATATAATCTCATTTATTCAACTTTGCTATTGATATGCTTGTGCGCCTGTACGAGGAGCGAACTTGAAATTGATGCTCTACAGGAGCCCAGTGAATTCGAGATGATGAATATTCCCGAAGGGTTTGATTATGCTACTACGCAGACAGTAGAAATCACGATTCAAGACACCGCTTCTCACGTTATTTATTCTCTCTATACCTACGAAGGAGATACCAGCAATTTTCAGATTGCCACTGGAGCTCCGGTGCAGGGAGTATATCGCTACGAAGCGACTCTGCCCAGCTCGACCCAAGAATTATTCCTTAGCCGAAACCAGTTAGGCGTATTTAGCACGACTATTTTAGCCATCAATCAAGGAAAGGCGAATTTCAATTATGATCCCAGCAAGATGACAAGCAAAACCGATAAAGCGGATTGCGCTGAGAGCTTATACGCAGTTAATAATCAGGGACAGTTTTTTCGGATAGACTTAGAAGATGCTAATTATACCAACCATCCCTTGCCCGATTTGGAGGGCGGAGGCTCGATTGCTTGTGCGGTAGATCGTAGCAATAACCGAGTTTACTACAACACGGGAACCACGCTGAGAGCTTACAGCTTAGAAAGCGGGAGATTTGAGGTGATTTCCAACGGCAATCCTTTCAATGGCAATTATCCAAGAATGGAATATGACCGCAATACCGGACTGATGTACATCGCCCGAGATGAGAAAATGTACATACTTGATCCTTTGACTAACTCCTTAATTTCCACTTACAACATCACAGGACTGGAATCGCCCGTGGGTGGAGGCGATGTAGCGATTTCTTTGGATGGCACTATCTATATGTGCTGTTTTTCAGGGCTGTATCGGGTGGAAATCGTGGGAAATACCGCACGAGCCACGCGCATCAGTGCCGAAAACCTGCCTTTCCGACCCACTTCTATGGCCATCGACCGGAATGACCGCTTGTATTTGGCCACCAATGATGCGCAATCTCAACTCATCGAGATGGACAAATTTGATGGAGCCTGGGTGGTCAGAGCCACTTATGACCATGCGATCAATGATTTGGGTTCTTTCAAATGTTTTGCCGAGGAACTGGCTGATGACGATACTGATGATGATGGAATCCCCGATGTGCAGGATAAATTTCCAAATGATCCGGATAAGGCCTTCGAAAATTACACGCCCAGCAAAATCGGATGGGGTTCTTTAGCCTTTGAGGACTTGTGGCCTTCCAAGGGAGATTTTGACTTTAACGATTTAGTTATTAATTACCGATTCACGGCCATTAGCAATGCACGAAATGAAGTAGTGGCTATGAAATGCGTGTTTAAAGTAGATAACATTGGCGCCTCACTCACCAATGGCTTTGGATTTGAATTGCCCATCAGTCCCGACTTGATCCAACAGGCCACGGGGATGAACCTGACCAATGGCATCATTAACCTCAACCCTAACGGGACGGAAGCTGGACAATCGAGGGCAGTCATCATCGTGATGGACAATGCCTTCCAGAACGGTAATATCGGCACTTGTGCCCCTGCCACCGACCAAGAGATACAAATAGATATGAGTTTTAATCAACCCTTGGAAATCGCTCTACTGGGGCAAGCCCCTTTTAATCCTTTTATTTTTGTCAATCAAGTCAGAGGACACGAGGTACATTTAGTCAACCAGATGCCCACGGACTTGGCAGATACGAGTCTGTTTGGTGAATTACAAGATGATAGTAATCCTGAGCTAGGCCGCTACTACGTGAGCGAGCGAAATCTGCCTTGGGCGATCAACATTATCCACAGTTTTAGAGTGCCTCGGGAAAAAAATCAGATCAATTTGGCTTACAATCGTTTTGTGCAGTGGGCAGAATCTGGAGGTGCGTTTTTTCAAGATTGGTACAAAGATAATCAAGGCTACCGAAATATAGATCGGATATGTGATAGATAAGCAGGAAAAACTTTCAAGACCAAGAATTTTCGTAAATTGGCAAGAAATCTAGTAGGGTCAATTTATGAAAATTCTTGATGAATGTCTGCGTTCAGATTGTATTAACTTTTCTTTTCTGGCAAATCAATTCCTTGCTTAGCTAGGAGTTCTCCTAGTGAAAGCGTACAATTTTTCAAGACCTCAACTTCTTTCGTCCAATCTAGTACACGCCACTCTTCAGGGGTAGCAATGGTTACTTTTTGATTTTTGGAAATATACCAGATGACCTTTTGAATACCAAAATCGAGCAATCGCTGGGTTTTGGTAAAATAGTAGTCTAAGGGAGTAGCGAAGTTTTTTACATCAGCCTTGGTATCCACTTCAATCACGATGCGGGGGGGAATTTGGGTATAGTGTTCATCAAAAGAAATATCCTTGATTTGTGCTCGGTCAAAAATCACGATATCGCAGGAAGGATTTAGATTTTTGCTCAAATGCAAACCTACTTCATTCGTGCCGATGAAATACGCGTCTTCGGAGAGTTCGCGATAAAGATGCCTCAAAATAACCGATACAATGGCTACTTGCAAAATACTACTGCCCATAATCTCGTTGATTTCTTTTTCACCACTCAGCACCGTTTCAAAATCCTGATAATAGATGGGTTGACCATCTAGGACTTCATAAATAAGTTCATCAGGAATGGCTTGCTCTACCAAGGGTGAAGTGCTTGGGGTTTGATCGTCATCAGTCATATCCACGGCTTTTTATTTTTTATAAATATACAGATTTTTTCCTAAATTGAGTGCCTATCAAAAGGATTAGCCATGAACCCCATCTTCAAAAAACTTAATTTCAAAACACAGGCCGAGGTCTTGGTTTTGGACGCGCCCGAGAGCTTTCAAGTCCACCTTGAGGAAATGCAGGACTTGACTTCTTTCGTGTTTGCCTTGGAAAATGTCGAGCAGATTCATTTTGTGCTGGCTTTTGTCACCCAACAATCGCAAATCGAGCAACTTGTGCCCCAAATTGCTCCCAAATTAGAAGGCGATGCCCTCGTTTGGTTGGCTTATCCCAAGAAAAGTTCTAAAAACTACCACTGTGATTTTGACCGAGACACGGGCTGGGATATCTTGGGAAAGTACAATCTGGAGCCAGTGCGAATGGTTGCCATTGATGCCGATTGGAGTGCCTTGCGCTTCCGTAAGGTGGAATTTATCAAAAAAATCACCCGCCGCGAAAGTATGGCCTTAACCGAAGAAGCCAAAAAGCGCACGAGCCAGCAGGGGAAGTAGAGCGAGGGGGTTTAGCCCTGACTCTTGTACCCCGAGATGCTTCTTGGCCTTTTATTTTGAAACTATTTGTAGTTGCTTACTTGCTGTCCTTCCAAAGAAAGTTGGAAAATACATCCAAGATGTCTAGGCGAGGTTGAGGTGGTACTTGCCCGAGTAGCGGGGGATGAGTGTGAGCGTTATTATTCGGATGGCTCAGCTTAGAATTTCAAATTCCATAGATGCGCTTCACATCCGCCTTGTCCCGGGTCTTGTTCAGATTTTCGTAGAAGCCTACTAATTTTTTCAAAGGCGGGATCAGCGATTTCTGTTCAGTCTCATGGAGGGTTCCCATCATCAGTTTACCCAGGTTGAGCATTTTGACATTAAGTCTTTTAATCAAATCCGTACCTTCGGTGGTCAGTGATATTCGTTTGACTCTTTTGTCTTGGTCGTCGATTTTCTCAATCAGGAGACCTCCTCTGATGAGTCTTTTGATGGCTTCTACACAGGAAGTTCGCTCAGCGATTGCTTCTACAATCACTTCTTTTTTAGCGGGATTGCCATATTCTTCTACTTTTTTGAGAATGCTCCAATCCATCTGACCCGAGATAGGTTCATCTTTCATAGCAAGGCGCATCCACATATCCGCATAGGCCGCCACTCCCCCAATCAGGTAAGAAGCTACGATCATCGGACCGACGGCATTGACGGTTTTTTCTTTGGAAAGATAATCCTTGGATTCAGAGTATTTTTGTTTGAGCCATTCGGCGAAGAGGCTCAGGTTCTCAGAGTTGCCAGCTTTGACATATTCTTCGTAATCTTTGATGAGTGTCAGCAGATTTTTCATAGTAATGCTATTTTGGGTTTGTATTGGCTTGAAGATGAATGATTATCTCAAAAAGCCCTATGCAAAGGAAGGCGATATTTCTTTGATTAGCCAAACAATAGGTCAATGTTGACATAAACCCTACATCCAATCAATTTATTCACTAGATCAAATGGATACCCTCTGAGCCATTGGCTAAAAAAGCGGATTCGAGATGGATGAACACCATTGTCAATATTGACATATTACTATTACATTTTTGACGTGATTCCATTAAGCTTGCATTATCAAGCTTTTCCAAATAGAAAAATTATGAAAAAACTCTGGGTTTATCTCGCATTTTTGGGGTCAGTTATGCAGTTTGCTGCGGCATTTATTGCCAGCAACGCGCAGGAGTTTGACCGACCCGATACTGTCTCTAAGTTGCCAGTCAGGCTGCATTTGTTACCTGGTGGGTTGGCTTTTGCTATCTGGCCAGTTATCTTCATCAGTTTTGTGCTCCTGGGTGCTTATCAATTGAAGCCCTCCCGTCTGGAGGAGGAAAGATTCATCCAGGCTAGACCTTTTATTTTCCTGAGCGGTCTGGGCAATACAATTTGGTTTGTAGGCGATGTCTATCAGGTTCTCACGATCTGCATAATAGGGTTTATCCTGATGCTTGGTAGCCTGATTTATTTGAATAGTATTTTCAGATTAGGAGAGAAGAGTGCTTCTATATATGAAAGATGGTTTATCAATTTTCCTGTTTCTTTATTTTTCGGGTGGATCACCGTAGCCTTTCCCATTGGGGTTACGCTATGGTTTATCAAAGATTTTGGCTGGACAGGCGAGATGTTTTTAAGTCCTGACCTATGGTCTACGCTAGTCGTGTTGGCAGCTTTTGGTCTTTTTTCTTTTTTATCACTCACTAAAAAGGTAAGTATTGTTTTTCTGAGCGTAGGAATATGGGGCTTGTTTTGGATTTATTTTCGGAATGCCAATACAGGGTTGCTGGTAGGCTATGCAGCCTTGTTAGCCACAGCTCTGTTGATAGTAGAATTGATTGTGATTCGCTTTTTTAACATAGAAGTTGCCTAAAGTTTACCTTTGGCTGCAAAATACCTCTTTCGGAAGCTGATTTCGTAAATTTTCTCGTCAATCATTAGCATTGTGCGGGCTGGCTCAAGCTTTACTGGAGCTTGATCTTACTCAAAAATTTGCTTCTCCAGAATCCGAAACCTGAATTTTTCGCCAACAAGTCAACGCCTTCGGGACAACTTCTTATAAAAACTCATCATTAATTGAATAACTCTTCGTGAAAGGCGGTACATACAAGCAAAGGGCTGAATTAGGGAAATCATCAAATAACACGAGGAGCACAATAACGCCTGATTGATGGCCTTTTGGGTCATAGCAGCCCCTAAGCTACCTTACTTCTTCATCGCAATCTGAAGATTAACCAACGAAAATCACCCGCCGCGAAAGTATGGTCTTGACCGAAGAAGCCAAAAAGCGAACGAGCCAGCAGGGGAAGTAGAGCGAGGGGGTTTAGCCCTGACTCTTGTACCCCGAGATGCTTCTTGGCCTTTTATTTTGAAACTATTTGTAGTTGCTTACTTGCTGCCCTCCCAAAGAAAGTCGGGTAGTACATCAAGGAAGCCTGAGCGGGGTTGAGGTGGTACTTGCCCGAGTAGCGAGGGTTTAATTTTACCTCGAAGCGATAGGTATCTGGCTCCAAGGTCGTGCAGAAAATCGCGACTTTCTCCCGAAAATACTCCCGGTGCGTTTCAGGAAAACGCGCGTAAGTTGACTTCTTGGCATAGCTGCATCCAGCGGGAATAGGAATCTCGATCATCACGTATTCGGCTCTTTTTTTGACTTCCACCTCGGCGACCAGCGTGGTAGGTTTTCCAGCTTCTAAATTTTCTTGATGCTCGTCCCAATAGGTTTTCACGATAAAATCTCCCGACTTGGCTTCTGGTTCGGCATTCCAAAAAGATTGATAAGTCGTCAGGTAAATAGGAAAGGCACCACTTTTTTCAATTTGCACTTCCTCGCTTGGATCAAGGCTCATTTCAAAGGGGAAGTTGCTGACCGTCTGTTCCTCTGTGTCTTTTTTGATACTCAGAGTGGGTGGCTTGGAAATTTGCTCTTGCACCAATAAATCGGGCAAAAGAACCTCCAGAACCCGAGCTGATTCGTAGGTATTGTACCAATGTCCGCTTTGTCTGATTTCTAAGAAATAATCGCGAATTTTAGGAAGCAGACGGGCATGTTTTCCATCCTGCCGCAAAATCTGATAGGCCAAGAGGGTCGTGTGGCGTGCATTGCCGTGAGGATGATAACTTGCTGGCTCTCCCCAGTACAGATTTCCAAACATCGTCTCCCGCTGGTATTTCCAAAGAGTATCCAAGCGATAAGGTAGCTCGAGTCCTTGCTTCAGACGAATGAGTGCCAGTTGATCGTTCAAGCCGCGTTTTGCCCAAGCCGTATCCTCTTCTATATCAGCCATATATTCGGTATAATCTAGCTTGGCTTCCAAGTCTTTGAGTAAATACAAGATTTCTAACTGCTCGGTAGGGTCAAGCTTTTCTTGCTCTAGTTGCCAAGTGTAATAATCAATTAGTGGTTGGGAATTAAACTTGACTTCGTATCCTGCTTTCTTGGCTTCGATCAAGGCCTCTGCGGCGTGAGCGCTAATCCAGTTGAGAGTCGGCGTGTGCTGCCACCAGCCCCAGGTTCCTTCATTCTTGCGGTTTTTTTGTAAGAGGCGAATGAGCTTTTGCACATCTCTTTGCTGAGTAAATTTCTCTCCCAGAAAGGCTCTGATTTTTTGTTCTGCCAAAAGCATTTTGATTTTAGAGGCAATCTGCTCGTTGCAAAGATAGCGGTAGCGACTAACGTGCTCGATTTCGTCGAGCATTACCTCGAGGATATTTGCTTCCGCGTAGAGCTTTACCTCGCCCAAACTCGGATCAAAATCCAGATTTAGGCTGGTATCTCCTGACAAAGCCCAGAATTTACCTACACTTTCCTCGATCCCTCTTGGGTAGACGGGTATTTTACGAAGCTCCCCGTCCGTGAACCCATCCGCTTGCCGGAGATAAAATTTCACTTCCAGTGAATCCTCTGTTTGCGCCGTGATTTCCAAGGAATCCAGAGCCGAGTGAAGCACGTCGCGATCTTGCTCCCTGAAAATTTGCCCATTGACCTCAAAAGCAGTATTGACTCGTAGAGTATCTTCCTGGTAATGGAGCACCTTGCCTAGTATCTGTGCTGTATCGCCTTGCACGAGGAAGCGCGGAATGGCAAGACTGCCCACCACATCTTGTTTGGCCGTGATTGTTTGCTCTACCGAAGCCGTGCGTCGTTTTTGGCGGTCATAAGCGAGGAAGAAGCTACGCCAGGTCGTCAGATCATCGGGGAAAGTAATCGGAAAAGTAACTCGACCGTTCTCATCACTTCTCAAGCTTGGCTCCCAAAAGGCATAATCTCGAAAATTTTGCCGGATAGAATTTTCGGAATTCGGCGCGAGTAGGCTGGCTTCGCTTTGGTCGGCAGCTTGTTGGGTAGCTAGATTTGTACTTGACTTGATCGAGGTCAATCCTCTAATCCTGATTGCACTCACCGATCCAGCTAAAGCTCTTAGTCCTGAAGCACGAGATGCTGAAACTACTACTTCACTCAACTCCGTAGTATCAACCTGCATTCCTGTGTTAATTTCAATGCTCGATCCAGTACCTACCTCCTGGGTTAATAAGCCCACCGCTTGAAATACCAAAACACCTCTTCGGGGTACTTGTAATTGATAATAACCATCCATATCTGTAACTATACCCACGGTAGTTCCCTTCACAGAAACGCTAACTCCGGGTAAGCCTTGACCTGTCTCGGCGTCAGTTACAGCTCCGGAAACCCAGCGAGTGGGTAAATGGCTGAAAGAAAAGCGTTGTTGTTGATTGTAGTTTCGTTTGATTTGGAAAATCTCTTCCTGTTTTCCCTTGATCAGATAGGTTTTTTGCTGGATAATTGCTTGGGTTTTCAGGCTGAATGAATCGGGAGGATGTAGGGCTTGTTTTTGGATTTTTAGATAGTTGAGGCCATTGGCTTGGATCAAAACGGAATCTATCTCCTGATAAGCTCCATCTTTTCTGAGGAAGAGCATTTTATAAAAACCGGGCTTCAGATCGTGCATTACCCGCGCAAGGGGCGGATAAATTCTTATAAAGTCAGAAATATCATCTTTCAAAATCAAGATATTTTGCAAAGAAGGAAGGCTATCCTCAAGCAAGGCCGAGGCGTTCAACTCTAGCCTGCCCTGACCCGCGGTGGTTGCTTGCGGATTATCATATTTGCGGTAACGCTGACTTTTTTCTTCTAAGTAAATTTGCCAAAGCGAATCCACTTGGGTGGGGCGAAGCACTTCCTCGGTCAAGTCGGGGTTAGACTGGGCGCGATTTCTGGGCGCGAAGTAATTCTCATAATTCTCAAAATCCCAGCTTCGCATTTTCATGATTTTGTCCGAAAATTCGTATGCAAAGCCCGGCTCGTGTACAAAATCCAATTGATAATCATCCGCGACGACCAAGTGCAGCGAATCTCCCGAGAAAGGCCCCGCTAGGCCAATTTCACCCGAGGCACGCTTCCGATTATTCTTCATGAAATCAGGATTGAGCCATTGGAATTGCCGATCATTATACAAGTAGCTCAGTTGCTCGCCGAAGTTCATTTGGTAGGGAAGGAGATAGGGGAAGAGACTTTTCTTCTCGGCTACGCTGAGTCCGTCGTCGCTGTAGGTACGAATTTGCGCTTGTTGATAAAGCTCAGGATTCAGGCTAAAAATCAGTTTTTGGCCTCCTTCCAGATAAAGACTGTCTATTTCAATGGATTGCTGGGCACCGCGTAACTTCAAATGGTGATAGCCCGGCCGGGCGGGAAAAACATAGCGAGGCAAGGTCGTGGTTTTGTGATAATAAATGGGAACTTCGTCTAGGTAAATCGCTTGCAAAGGCACAATCTCTCCGTCTTTGACCACGAAGGGACTGAACTGCGCCATCGTATCTTGCACCGCGTAGCTGGAAGCGTACCAACCCTTTTCGGGAAAAAGAAAACGAAAATACTCGATGCTGTCCAGATGCATTTCCGCGTTCCAATATTCCCAATGTAGCGGACGTTCGTGCTTTAAGTCAAACTTAGAATCTTCTTGGAAAAAGTTGTACAGGTTACGCCCTCGAGGATTTTTAGGAAAAGCCGGTACATCAGGCGGATCATAGTTTTTGAATTTTTTAGTAAGGCCGTAGGCCGTGAGATCCACGTTGGGAACCGCTCGGCCTTTTTCGTCTTTAATCAGTACTTCCATCTCGGTCTGCTGGCCGGGGCGAATCTGCCTGGGATGATTAAGCTCCAAACGTAAGCGATGTGGCTCCAAGGCAATTTCATATTCTTCTTCTTGAACTTGTCCGTCCCAAACGTACTGCATCGAGAGAAAGTATTTTTTGCGGCTGCGATTGGCCTCGCTCCAAGCGAGTGCTTGGCTCAGACCGCTTTTAATTTTTTTGTTTTTATGGTAAATGCCGTACCAAAAAGGTATTTGACCCGGATTATCGACTTGTATCCATACGGAATCAGCCGAACGCTGCGTGTAAACTTCTAGCAGAGCCTCGTCGGATGCCTTACTGGCAACGGCACGGATAGAATCAACCCAGAGTTCATAATGGTCATAAAAAGGGTTGATCGCCTCTTGAAAAGGTAATTTGATTGACTTTTCGCTCAAAAGTTTCTGCCCACGATAATATTGCAAGCGTCCTGACTTGGGCAGGCTTTGATTCTGAACTAGATAAACCGCTTTGATAGAATCTTTTTCTAGTCGGAAATCAAGCAGCTCATCCTCAGGATTATACCCCACTACCAGGCGTTTGGCTTGCCATTCATGGTTACTATTGAGAAATTCCGCTTGAACCTGAATGCCCAATTGAGCGGGAGGAAGAATACTATCGGGGATGATAATTTTAGTTTCGCCGATCGGGTCAAGCCTTTGCTCCCAAGTCCAAAGCGTATCGGGCACGAAGACATAATCTTTTTGGAAATCGGAGGCTGATTGTGGTGTAAGCGTCAATCTAACACGAGCATCCAGCAAATGGCGGTCGCTGGCGTCCTTTCCTTCGGCGTAGAGGACAATGGGTTCGCCCGGAGCGTAGCTATCCTTTTTAGAGGCGCGGATTTGATAAGTATTTTCCAGAAGTTCATAATCCTCAAAGCGAAAACTTTCTGACATATAGACCTTATCTGGTTTGCCTTTTACGGTCAAATCCAGATAATAGCGACTATCCAAGTCCAAATTCAAACTATCGTGTAAGTGAATTTCGCCCGCATAAGAGCCAGACGAGCTAGGTGCTAGACTCAAAAGTTTTTTGTACTTAAAATAAGCTTCAACGGGCTTTTTGATCGGCTTTCCTCTGCGATTAAGCAATAGCATCTTAAAGCGTAAAGTATCTCCAGGACGATATTTGGGTTGATTGAAGGCAAGATAGCCTCGAAATTTACGGGGAAAGTTATCTTCTCGGTAATACGGATCAAACCAATCTCGAATTTTAGCAATAAATCCATAAGGGTTTCGCCACTTGATGGAGCGATAAATATCTTGTCCTCCTCGGTAGAGCCAGCGAAAAGGTAGAAATAAATAACCCGTGGGCGGTCGGTAGAGAATGGTATTTTTAATCCGCCTGAAGCGCGAGTTATTATAGCTACGCTTGATGCCGTGGTAGTAAGTCGTGCCTCGATGCTTGATGGAGAGTAAGCCCTGCCGATTGGTTTTGGGGTAGCGATAAGTATGCGACTCGGGATCGAAGGGAACTTTACGTCTTTTTAAACGGACTTCGGCATCTTCAATCAGATTGCCCAAGGAATCATACAAAATCAGCGAGAGATCAACTTGATTATTGAGAATCATCAAGGTAGGGCCACCCACACTCTCTAACTCGTAGATCAGGTTGGATTTTTGGGCGTAGCCGTAGAGATAGTGTCCTGCTTCCAGCTTTCCTCGATAGGTAGAATCCGTGGGAAAAGAATCTACCTTTTGATAAAATAGGCTTTCATCACTGGGCAGTACTTTTTCCTCGTAGAATTGCTTGGCTTCTTCATTGCTGATTCGGTAGATATAAGTAAAATAGCTCGTCTGACGGCTATTCACGAGTTTTTGACCTAGAACAAAAAAAGGGACGATATGGAATAGGGCTAGTAGTAAAGCTTTTCTCATAGGCGGCGTTGATTTGTATTGACTAAAATACAAATTATTGATGAGAAATCCCCCCGAAAAAATCCCCTCATCCCCTCGATCCTAGCACGCAAATTGCCTAAATTTGAAGAGGGAGTTCAAAAAATCAAAGCCAGAAAAGTTTTCGTCCCAATCTATTCCTGTCCTAGCCCATGCAGATTCATGACATCAGCGTCCGAAATTTTAGAGGCATCCATCGCCTCGAGCAGCTTCCTTGTGGCCGATTGAACACCCTCGTGGGCAAAAATGACGCGGGCAAATCCTCGCTTATCAAAGCCTTGGATGCCTTTTTTAATAAAAACTTTACGGCTCAGGATATTTTCTTGGGAAGAGAAACCCAGGCTCACACCGAAGTTACGTTGCGCTTTTTACCTGATTTGGATTTACATCCTCTGGCCTTGGATCAGCAGGGTTTGCTTTGTTTGCGTAAGCGATTCTCTTTTAGTGAAACGGGGCGAATTCAGGTAGAAGAGTTTTATACTTGCCACGATATCAATCACCCTGAGTTGGGTAATTGCTTTGGCGTAAAAGAAGCCGATCTGAATCGTTATTTGGGAGAAGTTTTGGGAGTCAAGTACACGCGCTCTGGTCGAGAAATTACCAATCTTTCCAAAATAGAAGAGATCGAGGAATTAAGTCAGAAGTTTGGCCGAAGCGAGAAGACCTACCGCGCTGAAGATTTTCTCAAAAATTTAGAAAAAAGCTATCCTGACTTTGCCTTGCCTAGCTTTTTTAGTTTTGATGCAGAGTACAACCTGGATATTAGTCACGCCAATTTCCAAAGACAATTCCGACATTTAAGCTTGGCTTCCTTGGAAAAAAACCAAAATTTAGCCGAGCACATCGAGCAGGAGGTGAGCCAAGACCTTTCCACAGAATTTGACCAGATCACAGTTTTCATGCAAAAAAATGTGCCTAATTTGGAGCGCATTCAGCCTCGTATCACGGCCAATTGGAATAATTTGGTCAAGTTTGATCTGGATTTGAAATTCAAAGAGGAACGCTATGACGTGCCCATTACCCACAAGGGAACTGGCTTCAAGCGATTGCTGATGGTAGCCTACTTTGAATACTTGGCTTCCAAACAAACCAATAAAAATCAAATCTTTGCTCTAGAAGAACCCGAAACTTACCTGCACCCTTCCTTGCAAGAAGATTTACTAAACTCCATTCTGAGCCTGGCCGAGACTTCGCAATTTTTCCTGAGTACCCATTCGCCCATCTTTGCGGGAGCCACGCAAAAATCCAATATCGTGATCGTGCGCAAAGAAAATTCACTTTCTTACTACTCCAACGATGAGGCGGATGTAATTCGCTCGGTGATCGACGAATTGGGCATTCAACCAGATTATAATCTGCTAAAAACGGCCAAATTTATCATTTTTGTAGAGGGGAAGGGCGATGTGCATTTTATCCAGAGCTACGCCCAGACCGTGATGGGCAGAGATTTGGAAGCCGATGGTATTATCGTGACCATTGGGGGAGGTTCCTCTTTGAAGAATTACGCCGATTTGGATTTATTTAAGAAACTAAGCCACGGACGAGGCGATCAATATGCCGTACTCGTGGACGGCGACCATGACAACACGGCCAAGGAGAAAGAAAATGAGAAAATTCAAGCCCACTGTGAAGCCGACGGAGCCATCTACTTCAAACTCTCCAAAAAAAATATAGAACATTATTGCCATCCAGATTGCATCCAAAAAATCTATCTCAATTCTATTTCCCAGAGTAGCAAAGCCCCACACGAACAGCAACTATTGCGACAATATCAGTCTATTGCGATGGTTGATGGCTTGGGAGATTTTGACGTAGAAGCTTATCTGATTGAAAACCAGTTGCCGAATTTCAAATCTAGCGGCAAAAATATCCAAGTTTTCCAAAGGATGACCCAGCAAGAATGGCAAGCGATGGATCAAGCAGGCGAAATCAAGGATTTTTTGAGGCAAATCTATCAAAGGATTGCCTGATTCATATCCAAATACAGCTTAAATACTGTGAAATTAATTAAACTTTTTGCTAAATTGTTTGCAGAAGTCAAAGGGTATAAACAATGGAACAAGTCAAACCCAAGATTTTATTTGTAGACGACGAGGCACAAAACTTATTGGCGTTCAAATCGGCTTTTCGCCGCACCTATCAAATTCATACGGCCGAGTCGGCCAAACTAGGGATTCAAATTCTGAGGCAGGAAGATATACAGGTAATTATTACAGACCAACGTATGCCCGAAATGACGGGAACCGAATTTCTAACAAGCATCTTGGTCGAATTTCCTGAACCGATGCGCATTATTTTAACGGGCTACAGTGATGTAGAGGCGGTTATCCAAGCCATCAATCAGGGAGAAGTCTATCGCTATTTAACCAAGCCTTGGAATAAAGAAGAACTCAAGATCACCATCGATAATGCCCTCCAAACCTATCAATTAAGAAAGGAAAACCAAGTCTTGGTCGCGCAACTACAAGAAGCCAATACCGCATTGGAAGCCAAAGTAAAAGCCCGCACCTTGGCCTTAGAACAATCTCAGCATGAACTAGCCGAACGCTATACACAGCTTGGTTACAGTCACCAAAAACTAAGTGAGCAAAATGAAATGATTGATTTGCTTTTGCGTGAGCTTAATCACCGCGTGCTTAATAATCTACAAGTGGTATCGGCGGTATTAGGGCGAGAAAGTGAAGTTGTCCGAGATAGCCAGGTGCTTGAAATTGTCCAAAGAGTTGAACAGAGAATTAACGACATGGCTCGCATTCATCAATTCCTGATGTACCGCAACAGCCAAGAGGCGGCTATTGATTTGGCAGATTATTTCAAAGAGATTACTGCGATCTTATCTCATATGTATTTTGCCAACCAAAAAGCACCGCACATTCAAATTGATACACAGGGGCTGAGGATGAAACAGGAACGAACCTATTTCTTAGGTTTTATCGTGCACGAGTTGGTCACGAATAGCTTTAAATATGCTTTTCAGTGTACAGAGAAGCCTTGCCTAAAAATATCGCTCAGCCGCTTAGAGGCAGAGGTATATCAACTCTGCATCGAGGACAATGGGGTAGGGCTACCCCCCGAGTTGGTCGAGCAAGATCAAATCAAATTTGAACTCATTCAATCAATGGGGCTGAAAATTATCAACCTGATCGCCAAAATTCACCAGGGGCAATTGAGTGTTAAAACGGATGCCAGAGAAGGAGCCTGTTTTGAAATCAATCTTCAATTCAAAAAAGATTAAATATGGATTCAACCCCCAAAATCTTAATCCTAGAAGACCATCCTGAGATTGCCCACCAAATCCAAAGCAATCTGCAAAAGTTTGGCTATCAAATCACGGACTTAGTGAGTTCTTACGAAGAAGCCATCACTTCTGTACAAAAAAAACTGCCCGATTTAGCCCTCTGTGATATCAAGATTCGGGGCTATAAAGATGGCATTCAAACTGCACAGGATATCAAGAAGATGACCGATATTCCTGTTATTTTCTTGACGGCTTTTTTGAATGAGGAATTACGAGATCGGGCCATTCTGACCCAGCCCGCCAGTTATTTAGTGAAGCCAATCAATTACGGGCAATTAGACATCGCCATTCAACTGGCCTTGAAAAATCATCAGGCGAGTGAACCTAGCTCCTCTATAATGAAAGACGGGCGTTTTTTCGTGTGGAGTGAGGGTATTTATGAAATTATTCAGATTGAGGACATTCTCTTTTTGAGGGCCGAAAATGTTGCTACGGATATTTATACAAAACAGAAAATCTACCGTTTGGCTTCCAAATCTCTCAAAAAAGTAATGGAAGAACTGATTCATCCCGATATTATGCGCGTTGGTCGGTCAGAAGCCATCAATCTCAAGCACATCAAACAATTTGATCGCCGGTTTACCTATGTAGTCATCAATACGGATGCATTGAAATTGAAGAATAAAATCAACAATGTCGTCTATATCTCCGGTTCCTACCGGGATGAATTTAAACAAAGGCTGGGGGTTTGATGGATCCATTCGTAAATGATCAATCCCTTCACTCACTAAGTCAATCGGGCTACTCACAAATCTAGCTGGGCATAACCTGATTATCAGCGTAAATTCGAGTAAACAATCATTCTTGAATCTTCTAACGCTGATTAATTATGAAAAATTTGCCTGCTTCCCTCCGCCTGTTATTACTAGGGATGGCTCTACTGGGAGCCAGTAGTTGCGATCCAGATACTTATCTGGAATTAAAGATCAACGGGCAAAATGTTTTTCCTCAAGAAAAGAAATTTTCGCCTCAGGCTCAACTTGAAAACCCCCGACATATAGAAGTCAATCTCCGAGTAGATAAGAAAATCACCTATTGCCCCGTCTGTGATAGAGAATGTGGGCAAATTGGATGGCATTCTCATTAAATCTGTACCTTAAACTGCCCTCCTATTAAATCTGAACCTTATGAAGAAAATAGCCATATACATACTTACAGGACTAAGCCTTTGGGCTTGTCAACCCAAGCAGCATACTTTAGAAACCGATGAAAACACCCCAAAGGATGCCTCATCGGAGCTTGCTTCTGCCCCCGAAAATATACCTCCCTTGATCAACTCTCAGGGGGATACCCTAGTAACGGGTAGGCCCGTCCGCGCTCAAGGCAGGGTGATCCCTCTGGATAGTTTACCTGCACCCAAGGTTATCCCCCTGCTGAAAGAACCTCAGGTAATACCCCTGAATAACAACAGCTACCCAGCCGTGGATTCAATGCGAGTGAAAGTAGAAGAGCGCATACTTTCGGCTGGAAACCAAACCAGCCATCTCTCAGTACTAATCAATTCCAAAGGAGATACGATTCCCTCGGGAATTCCCATAACAGCACAAGGCAAAAAAAATCCTTTGGAGCGCTCCCGCCCCATTGAGGCGGATCCGCTCCGATTCAAGGATGGGGCTAGCTATAACGTACAATACCTAGCTCTGGAGCAGGGATTAAGCTCTTCCTATGGCACAGACCTGTTACAAGACAATAAGGGGAATCTATGGATTGGCACCGACGGGAGCGGAGTGAATCAATACGATGGTACTTTTGTCACCCAGTACAAAGATCATCTATCTTTTCATCAAGGTAGCTCTATTCTGGAAGATCAACAGGACAATTTGTGGTTTGGTTCTCAGAAAGGATTGTATCGCTATGATGGCCATCACCTTACCTACTTTAGTGATGAACAAGGACTTGCGATTGAGGAGATTGACCATCTCTACGAGGATCGAGAGGGAAGGATCTGGATTCTTACTTGGGATCATCTACTGAGCTATGATGGAAACGCTTTTATACACTATACCGCTAGGGAAGGAATTCCGGAGATAATTAACTGTATCACCCAAGACCGAAAAGGGAACATCTGGTTGGGCACCGGTTATGGTAAGCTGATTCGTTGGGATGGTGATACCTTTACCGAGCTCGAGCCAGGAACGGGAAGCGATATGGCTCTGAATGCTTTATGGGAAGACCAATCCGGCGATCTTTGGGGGGGATTAGAAGGAAAAATTTTCCGTTATGATGGAGAGTATTTTCATTACTACACCTTCGGCGAATCAGAATTTAAAAATTGGGTCAACAGCATCTCCGAAGACGATAAGGGTGAGCTTTGGTTTGGTACAGTTGGGAATGGAATCTTTCAATTTGATGGGCGCACCTTTACCCATTTCAATCAGAAACAGGGCTTGACTAGCCTGGAAACTCGCAAGATCTACCTTGACCAAGGCCAAAATTTATGGATCAATACCTACGGAGGAGGAGTAAACAAATATCAAAAAAACTCTTTTGTCTATTTTCATCAAGAACAGGGACTGCTAAGTAATTCGGTAAACACTATCATAGAGGATCGGGAGGGCAATATCTGGCTCGGAACCCATCACGGAGGATTAACCCGATACGATGGTACTTCTTTTACCCACTACACCCCCGAAGAAGGGCTACCGAGCACCAGCATCCACGGCCTTTGTGAGGATCGGGAGGGTGATATCTGGTTTGGCCTTGGGGGGGCTGGGCTTGCCAGATTTGATGGAAAATCCTTTCAGGTTTACGGGAGTGGGGAAGATTTTTCGATGATGGTGATTAGCAGTATTTTGGAAGATCAAGCAGGTCATATGTGGTTTACTACCATTGGTCAGGGTTTGTTCAAATTTGATGGACTTTCTTTTACCCATTTCACTCAAAAAAACGGACTGGCAGATGACGTGATCTGGCAGATTTTTGAAGATAAAACCGGAAACCTTTGGTTAGCCAACGATTCAAGGGGACTCAGCAAATTTGACGGGCAATCTTTTACGCATTACACCGAAAAGGAAGGACTCTCGAGTAATGCGGTTTTATCCATCGCCGAAGATGCACAGGGCCATCTGTGGATAGGTACCCGAGGAGGAGGATTGAATAAGTTTGATGGGCAGTCTTTCACGCATTATACTAAAAAAGAAGGGCTGTCTGATGATAGAATTTGGACCATTACGCCCGATCATTTGGACAACCTCTGGCTGGGTACTGAGCGAGGTCTCAACTATCTTTTAAAAGGAAAAACCCCCGGCCACCAAACTCAGGTGAAGTCCCCGGTAATTATCCCCTTTGGCCAGAATGAAGGGCTGAAAACACTTTACGTCTGGGGCAATAGTGAACTAAGAGATAGACAGAATCGCATTTGGTGGGGCAGTGCAGATGGACTTACTATGCTGGATATGAAACAATTTGACCTATCGGTCGCCCAAGCCCAGGCTCAGTTGAACCACATTGAGATCGGAGGCAACTTTCAGGATTTTCGTCATCTTCCCGAAGAGCTTGCTCAAAAAATTTCCTTCCAAGAAATTCCTGCATTTACCAACTACCCGATAGGTTTGGAGTTGCCTTATACCCTGAATCAGCTCGGTTTTTACTTTTCGGCTCCCGATATCCACCTCTCTGGTCAAACCAAATATAGTTATCGTTTGCTGGGACTAGACAAGCAATGGGCTGCCCCTACCTCAGAACCGAAGGTGGTATATCGGAATCTCGACTACGGGCACTATACGTTTCAGGTGCGAGCCATGAATATGCTACAAGCTTGGGGAGATACTTTTAGCTATTCTTTCACCATCCACCCCCCTTGGTGGCATACCTGGTGGGCTTGGAGTCTTTATGCCTTGCTATTGATAAGCACGATTATTTTAATCGTGCGTATCCGTACTCGAGGCTTAAAAAATCGCCAGAAAGAACTAGAAGAAACCGTGAAAAATCG